>CAWGAV010000026.1:0-172978 GCA_963820625.1 uncultured delta proteobacterium | reverse complement strand
AGAAGGAATGCTGGTTTTAATTTCTGCAAGTGTTTCTTTCTTCGTCTTAATATGAGATATTTTACTTGAACCCAAATTTTTAATAATCTTTTCGAAATTCTTATTTATTATTACATTGTTAAATTTACGATTGAAAGGTCTTTCATGTATTCTTCTCGATTTTTTCTTTTGTTCTTCTCCCCTGGCCTCTCTCAAGAGGCTTAATTTCTTCATGACTATTCAAAAGGGAGAGATATTGGAAATATATACACTCTGGGCAAGTCTTATTATTCGGCTGGGTTTTACCTTTCTCATAAAGGCATTCCTTTTTAATTACTAGTTCTTCTACAATTTCACACCAAATACTTGTCACTGTATGTCACCAGCATCATCAAAATTGGATTCTCTTATTTCCAGGTCCTTTTTTTAAGAATCATGCAATCTGTTTGCAAAAATGTCGGACGTTTCTTTGTCGGGCCTCTTCTCACCAAAAAGCCTTTTGAGAGTCTCTCCACCCTGCGCTTGTTGAATCCCACATTATAGTTTTTCTTGAGTAGGTAATTTTTTCCCCCCAGGTAAGAACCCAACGCTTCATCAATTACTTCCTTAATGGTTTTTCTTTCCCAGTATGCCAATGCTTTTAACTCTTCCAAATGATGCTTCCTTAAAATGAAGGTTGCCCTTGTCCAGCCATCTTGAAGCCCTTGTTGTGTAGTCTTAATTGAAGTCATTACCGAAATCCCCTTCCTTCTCTCTAATATCCAATTTTATGTATTCGTTGACCTTAAAAGCGTTGTAAACCTTGTAAACCATTTGAATTTGCTGCAATTTCCTCGCCACCAAATTGCTTTCGATTTAACCTATTAAATTTAAAGATGTATTTCCCACACTATAAAATTCCTTTCAGATCCTTTGTCTAAAAAATGGGACAATAGTTGTCATCTATTTACAAGAATGTCGGATTCTCTGGTGGACTTTGGAAGGAAGTTGACAGCCGGGTTCAATCAAGCTCTTTATACGATAAGTTCAAAAAATGGTGTGAGAATCAGGGGGAGCATTCGATAACCCAAAAGGATTTCAGTCAAGAAATGGAGAGAAAGGGCTATCAAAAAAGAAAGGGGGGTGTCTTTTACTGGCTTGGATTAACAACTTTGACGGCTGGATATCAGGGAGAAGATTAATCAGGGAGGCAGGGAGGAAGAGGGAGGCATTTTCAATATACTACACGAAGGGATTTACTATTATGAAAGAACCTGATTTTCGCTCCCTGACCCTCCCTTCCTCCCAACACGAATGTATATAATTCTATTTTGGGCAGGGCAATACAACGAGACCCCAATGTATTTGCCTTTGGTGAATGCAGTTCATGATTATTGATCGAAAAGCGGTGAACGCTGGGTGACAGCCGTCGCGATGGAGAGGAGCGGATTTGTGATTGGATGCACACTCGGGTTAGGCCGGGGACCCCGGTCCTCTGGTCCTGCGGTCCCGGCTATATCCACCCTACCGGTCCTGTTTTAAAAGTTATCGAGGTGAACGGGGTTAGCACATATTTGATCATTGCCAATTGTGAATACAAGCAAAATTGCACTTTGGGGGAGTTTGTTTAGTGGAAGCCATGTAATCATCACCGCTGCTAAGGATGAAGCGATTGCCGCAATAGCCGCTCAGGTTCCGCACGTAGATTCCATTACAACTCTGCTCAACTGGATTCCGGTATTTGTTGCAAGCGATACCTCACGGCTTGCATGATGCTTTCAACACCATAACATTTCGTACTGCACACTACGTAAAGGTAATCGGGCCTCTGAGGAGTTTGCATGCCTGAACACACCAGAATCCTATTCGGGTTACTTATCGATGGTGCCAGTGGTTCCACTTTGGATGACCACAGAAGGGGGTTGTCCGAGCTCCGGAAAGACAAAAAAAAGTAATAAAGGATTTAATTGAGGCTTTAAGCAAGAAGAACCGTCGGGTGAGGGAGAAGATTCCCAGGCCCTCACCAATGTCAAATTGGACTATACATTCATGAAATGGAACCATTAATTAGCAACGTGCCCCGCCTATCAAAAATCTCTATGACCAAGTTGGTAAGATTTTGGAAATGGGTGTTAAAGATCAAGCCGATTTATCGATTGATGCTGAAGAGTTTTTGAAAATTGAATTTCCGCCCCGGAAGACCATATTCACCCATGGTTAAAAGAGCAATCTACAGGTATGACCAGCGGCCCTGCAGGATCAGGAAAAACATTCTTAGGTTTATCAGGTGGCACTGGTGTTACTACCCAAACTCCGGTAGGACTCTGGGAAGTGAAAAACCCTATTCCCTGCATCTATGTTGATGGTGAGTTATCGGAAAAGGATCTTCACGAGCGTTTAAAGAGAATTGGAATAGGAAAGGCCATAAAGAAACTCAAAATCATCTCAGACTCTTTCAACGTCTCGAGGAATTTACCAAGAATCAACAATCTCGTAGACCCTAACCAGCGGGCCACCCTATTTAGGATATGCCAGAAACACAAAGACCCCGATATTGGATTGCTTCTCTACCTGGACAATATCTCTGTTCTCATGCCTGGCATTGATGAGAATCAAAAGAAGGAATGGGATGCGATCAACCTGTGGCTGCTCGATTTGAAGAAATCGGGGATATGCTCTCACTTCTTTCATCATACTGGTAAAAGCGGTGATCAACGTGGAACTTCAGCTCACATAGATAATCTTGATACATCAATCCTGCTCTCCCTTCCAAAAGACTATAAGACAGAGGATGGGTGCAGGTTCAATCTTCACTTTAAAAAGAATCGGGTTGATGGGCAGTATCTCCATTTAATCCGAGATCAAGAGTGGAAACTGAATACCAAAGAGAACCCTTTTGAATGGACGATAACCACAGCAAGCAAGAAGAGCTCGGATGAAATCTTCTTGCTATTAGCTCAAGGGATGGGGGTTAGAGAGATCGCCCAGACTTTAAAAATAAAAAGCCATTCCTACGTGAGCAAGATCAAAACCAGATTTGAAGCACAAGGGTTTCTTGATAACAAGGGCGATCTTACGCCAAAGGGAAAATTGAAGTTGAACTCTGCAAACGAAAGTGATGATCTTGAAGATGAATAACGTGTTTTAGGGTGGTCACCAGTTGCTTCTTAAAATTAGATAATTGGTGACCACTCATTTTGGTGACCAAATATGGTGACCACTTGGTGACCAGTAGTATTTCTGAGTTTGAAGATAAATGATTAATGTTTTAGGTAATTTAAAGTTGAAAAGAGTTGAAGGAAAGTTGGTGACCAATATGGTGACCAACTGGTGACCACACCCCCTAATGGTCACCATACCACCCTATAGGGGTGGTGACCAGGTGACCAATTAGAATTTAAGATTAAATAAAATCCTCAAGATATCCTTCAAAGAGGGAGAGAGTGTGTGTCCAATATCGATATTGCAGTATTGCGATATTGTGACTCATCTGGGCATGGAGGTCCCTCAGGATCCAGGAAGGAGTAAACCGCATTTAGGGAAAACCGCAAAACCGAATTATAGGAGTTATTCAAATGACCATAGAAACAACTGAGGGCACAAAAGGACAGGGGGGAATTATAATGGGTAGAAGAGGAAGGCGTCCAGGGGGATAGAGTCGATAGTGGTGGGAGAGGCGGCTCTGGAGGCTTTCATGGAGGAGGCAGCCATGGTAGAGGCCACCGGTAAACTGAAAGAGAAGGTCCCCAAAGAAGGACCCATGTGGGCCTTCTTTTTTTGTCCAATTTTTGTTAGTTTGAATCCTAATTTTCACACATTATTATAAAGGGTTTAATCCTACAGACATTGTCAAGCGTCTTGGTGACTTCTTCCTGTAATTAACTTTTGACAGGTCCTCCCAAAAGGTGTAGATTTCTTTCTAAAATAGACAACGTTGTCCGTCAGAGATCGTTAAAAAATAACTAAAAACATACTTCATTAAATATTCGGCACAATAAACCGACAGGAAGTCAACTACACATTTGAAGAAATTATGACCGACGTAATTAAACCAGTTAATATCGCTGGGGCAGCAATAATCACTCAAATATCATTAATAGCAATTATGTTTGTTGGAGCTTTGATAATCCGTTTTCGCTCAATTTATTATGGAAAACAACGTTTTTCAAGTTTGGGGTGGATTATTCTTTTGTTTTAATTATAACCCTATTTTGTATGGTTTATTCAGATGAATTCTCAACTTTATGGGGACCTGTTTTTGTAACAGCAAAGCCAACTTTGTTAAAGTGGTCCACGGCAATTATGTTAATGTTTATTTTAAACATAATTTGCGTTACCATACTTGTGTTTTTAACCGGTGGTGGCAGTGAAAGTGTGTTTTCTCCAATATATTTTATTGTCCCTGCGCTTGCCATTTTTTTAAGAGAACCTTTAGGGAGAGTAATAACATACCTTATTGCCGTTTCTCTGGCTTTCACAATTACTCTGTTCCGTATGGAATTACTGAGTCCCGCTTTACGGCCTCTATGGGTATAAATTGTTCAGATGATTCAAAGGGATATGGAGATAGAATTGGGCTGTGGTTTGTTTCTATATCCTGTTTTACGTTGGCTACCTATATAGGCTATATAACACGGGCATAAGGTAATATAAGTTGTAGGTGGACTGTTCAATTACGACTTATTATTATGTGTGATAATTAAGATTTGACCTTATGGGCATTGCCAGGTTAAGTGAAAATTCCTTCCTGTACTCTTCACTTCCAAAAATCTCAAAAAAGGTGTATATTTCAACCCGTACTTAACAATTAAAAGACACAGGGTCGACAAGGAGTGTAACAATGCGTGAGAGAACTATGCTGATGATCAGGTTGTGGACAATTGTCCTCTTGTTTTCCATTTGGTTCCCTTCGATGGCCTGGGCCGTGGGATGGTATTTGATGGTGTCCCCGCCGAAGGATAGCAAGACTGAGCATAAACCAAACCTCTGTGGCCACTCAAATGGTGGGAGCAGCGCAAGTCTTTTGATTCTGCGAGCGCATGTGAAGCTGCCCGGATTCGAGAGCTCGCAAGCTTCGCAGTTCTTGTTGCCGTTGCCTCCGTAACCCCCAATGAACCTTTCAATGAGGACAAACATTGTGCGCTTAACGCAGCCACTGAGCAGTGGCTCCTAGGTGGTGACGACTCCAAAATCCCTCACGACCTGATTGGTCCTATCGCCCGAGCGGTGTTGGACTTTAAACCCGGCTATCTATGTATTGCCACCGATGACCCACGCTTGAAGTGAAGGAAGTGAACGACCCAATACAGAAAAGAGAGGCACCTACGTACTCGGACCAGGCCAAAGTATAGTCCAACAAGACAATCCAGTGGATGTCTTTCAGCCGGCGGTGATTTCAGTCGTTATGCCCTGATGAGAGGAGACTGCTATGCCTATAGAATCATGGATGTTAGTTTTCACGGGGGTTTTGGCCTTTGCCACTGCATGCATGGCTTTCTCTACTAGGTCACTTGCCAAATCTACAGTCAAGATGGCAAATGAGACGCGAGATGCATTGGTAGACAGCTAGGTGTACAAACGTGGCTACAGTTGGCTTCCCGTTCGACTCGGCGGAAATTAGAAGAGCTAGGGGAAGGCTGGCGGAGCAGATGGAAGACTATGACCTCTCAAAGCATGATGAGATCACTGACGAGGTGTTGGATGTATTTGAAGATATCGGCACTGTCTACAAACTTGGACTGATCAATAAGGAGTTGGCCCAATTCTTCCTTTAGTTACTATTCGAGCCGCTGGTGGAAGCAGCGAGAACCTACATCTACCAGGAACGTGAACGTAATAAAGATGATGAGATATTCTCTGACTTTGAAGCATTCGCAAAAGAAATGAGACGCCCAGGCGAAAAACTTGATAGTCTTGACTTAAAGAAGTTTTTGAATGATGAAAAACAATTCAAGAGGCTTTAAAGCAATGAGCATAACCACGGTTCCGCTCAAGCCGAGCGTTATACCCCCTCATCCTAACGCAAATCATCACCCCTATTATAGACTAATCCCCACTCTTTGTAAGTGAAGTCCTCATCCCCTTTTCTGAAGATAACTTCCTGAAGTCAACAAGTTGAGAATTCATATCACTATACCAGATTTCAAGTAGTAATTCTCAAAAAGATAATTTTCAGAAGGTCTCTTTTATGTTGACAAATTCAACATTTTCTGATAAGAAAAATAATAATTAAACTGGCTCACCCGATAAAGCCAAACCCTTCGTGAGAGGGGGACGGAAAGCGGCGGGTCTCTGAGGTAGAAGACGGCCGAGCTGCCGAAGGACGAACCAACGGTTAGTTCGGCTTTTTTATTTGCTCTATTTCAATAGATTGAGAGAACTGAAGCAAAGGAAGACTGGTTGCAAAGGACTTTTGAGACCCAAATATCAGAGATTATAAATAAATGGCAGAAATTTGAATCTTTGATACTACCCTGTGATTGTCGCCTCTGACCCGTAAGGGGGGAATGTGTAGAATCTTGAATAAAAACTTGAATAGTACGTCTAAACTTTTAGAAGGATGTCCAGGTGAGTCATGAGGTGCAGGTAAGATAAGCAAATACCTGTTTTTAAGGTAAGCGGGAGGAGAAAAAATGAAGAAACTTATTGTTCTTCTAATCTCATTGATTTTCGCTGCTTCTGCATTGGCCACCGTTTACAGGTGGGTGGACGAAAAGGAGTACTGAACTTTGCAGACGACTATAGCAAAATCCCTCCTGCTTATCGTAATAAGGTTGAAGAAGTGAATATAGCCAAAATGGGACCTTCAATCGCTTCCCAAACCTCTCCTGGAAAGATGGCGGTTAGTCCCACAGTCAACGGGGAGCGGCAACTAAAGCTCCTCCGGTTTCACAACCGCTTATACCAAGAGGGGGATTTTGCGCTGAAGCTTGCGACTGCCCTTAAGTTGGGGACGCCGACAACGGAGGTCCAGGCCGAAGACATGCTGACGGCGGTCGGTATTGCACCGAAAAACGGATGGATTGCCGATTATCCGATGACACCCATAATTATCGGTCAGGTGCGAAATGCTGTGGTTGCCGCCGCAGCCTTAAAGCAAGTTACCGATGGGAAAAGATGAAGCTTTGCAGACATTCGAGGGCCTGACTGCTGAGTTTGGTTTAGCTATTGTGCCTGGACCCGAGCAGTACGCAGAAGGTCAACCACCGTCGGGCAGTGAATACGTTCCGCCTCCGGTAATTGACGAGTACTACTACAATGAAGGTCCCCCAGTGGTCACTTACTATCCCCCGCCCTGGGATTACTACTACCTGTACGGATGGGTTCCTTACCCATTCTGGTGTTCTGGTTTCTTCTTCCCTGGCTTTTTCATCCTGAACTATTTTCATCATTTCCATCATCGGTCATCATTTGATTAGCAATCACTTTATTGACCCAAAGACCCATGCCTCTCTTAGGGTTGATCCGACAACGAGGACGGCCGGAACGGCTGCAATACGCACCACTGGGGGAACAGGTTCCCGTGGGTTTGCGTCCCGAGAGGCCAGAATGGGCGCTACGTCAATCTTCAACCGAAGTGCGAACGGCAGGACATTGAGCCAGCCTGGCAATACGGGTAGACAATATCGACGGCTTCCAAAACCCATCCACTGGCCCAGGCAGGTCTTTTAGCAGAAGCTTCAGTAGCCCATCAAGCAGGTCTTTTAGTGCGCCTTCTACAGGCGGGCGAAGTTCTTTCGGCGGCTATCTCGCGGTGGTGGTTTCTCTGGAGGCTCCCATGGCGGTGGGGGCTTCGGGGGCTCTCACGGAGGAGGTCAAGGAGGAGGCTCACCGGTAAACTAAAAGAATAAGGTCGGGAGAAGGACCCATGCGGTCCTTCTTTTTTTATCCAATTCCTGCTGGAATCCTGAGTTTCACACATTTGTCATCCAGGTCAAAGTTGGTTTGCCTGAAAAACCTAACGCCTCCATGAGGAGGGGACGGGAAAGCGACTGCTCTTTTGAGAGAGGGCAAGCTGCCAATTAAAAACTTTTGTGTCGCTTTCTGTGAAAAAAGGTAACATTTCTTTCTTCCTCGCTATTTTCCAAAATCTCGCCTCAATGCAACATTCCAAATGGTAATCAACGGGACGAATCCTGGACTTTGGTCTGTTTTTCATATCGAAGCCCTTTGGAGGGGAAACATCTTGGCAAGATATTCTCACATTCGAATCAGCGAATGAAAAGCTTAGGAACCAAAGCTGAAGTGTAGGTTCTTCGAGAGTAACACAAAGGCTTCATCATTCTTAAATGAGATTCGATCCTTAGGGCATTATGAATTTTTTCCCAGGGAGTCGCACCGTCAATACGGGGGAAGGCGATTTTCTAACCACGTTCTCTGCGGTGCTACCTAAGATGAGATGGTCTATCCCTGTCCTTCCATGGGTTCCCATAACAATAAGGTCCGCAGACTCTTCCCTCGCCACTTGTATGATCTCGTAAAAGGCTCTACCCTCGTCTGTCTCTCTTGTGAAAATCTCGTAATTCTTGAACCCCTCAATCTTTTGCAGATAGTGAGTATTTATTTCCTGCTTCACCCGCTCAGTCTGCTTGGCGATCAGTTCATCCACCCCTTTTGGTGTGGACCAATAGTAGCAAACCGGTTCAACGATGACATGGAGAATTAAAAGCGTTGCATTATAAGCTCTTGCGAGATTAAAGGCATAGGAGAAGGCATGGTCAGAATTCTCGGAGAAATCGGTACAAAATAAGATTTTCTTGAACATCGATGAATCACCTCCCCTTTTTAAATCGGCAATGATGGCCAATATCAAGGTCCATTTCCCATTTGTAGTGAATATTAATTTTGAGGCAGATGGCAATCCAGAGATCATTCTTGGAATGCCGTAGAACCGGGGGTGGAGATGTTCGAATCTGCCGTTCCGGTTGTCATACGGTCTGCTTCCACCACCCAGCCACCTCCTATCGCCTTGTAAAGGTTCACCAGTGCCTGGAAGAGAACCCCTTTCGTTTGAGCGTGGGAGAGTTCAGCGTTGAAGAGGCTGCGTTCTGCGTCGAGTACCTCAATATAACTCGTATATCCGCTGTCAAATCGTAATCGAGCAATGCGTGCGTAGTTGCGCAACGTGACAACCTGTTGGGCTTCAATCTCAAGCTGTTCCCTTGATCTCTTCTGGTCGATAAGGGCATCTTCGACCTCGCGAAATGCCGTCTGGATAACTTGCTGATACCGTAGGAGAGCCTGTTGTTGAACCGCCTTAGCTGATTTTACCTGTCCTGAAATAGCGCCGGCAGTGAATATGGGGGCGGTCAGAGGGGCAGCGAAGCTCCACACCTTTGCGGGTCCGCTAAACAGCTTTGATAGGTCCGTGCTCGCATAACCAAACGAGCTAGTCAGAGAAATTGCCGGAAAATACTGAGATCTTGCCACACCTATCCTCGCATTCGCAGCAATGAGGTCTTGTTCTGCCTGGCGGATGTCAGGGCGGTTCGTGAGGAGGTCGGATGGCAGGGCTGCAGGAACGGCTGGAAGGACAAGCTCATCGATCATTTTTCCCCGCGGAATGGAACCGGGATTTCGCCCGAGGAGCACGCTCAGGAGATTTTCCTGCTGGGCGATGGTTTTTTCAATAAGGGGTATCGTAGAGAGGGCCTGTTCATACTCAGATTTGACCTGGTTCAGTTCGAGCTCTGAAATCGTCCCTCCCCGGAATCGTAGTTGAAAAAGATGGTAAGACTCCTCGCGACTTTTGGCTGTTCGCTTTGCGATTTCGAGTTGCATGTCAAGATCACGAAGATTGACATAGGCGCTCGCCACAGAGGTAACAAGTGTGAGGATGACGGCTCTTCGCCCCTCCTCCGTACTCAGGAGGTCTGCACGGGCCGCCTCTGTTGCTCGCCTGAGCTTCCCCCACAGGTCTATCTCCCAGTTGGCATTCAGGAAGATCTGAAAGCTATTCGCAGGATTCCTAGTACCGTCGATGGGACTCGGACCTCTCTCCGTAACACGGCTTCTGCCTGCAATGGCACCTGCACCCACCTGTGGAAGAAGTGACGCACGGGTTGTACGATACCGACCCACAAATTCCTCAACCCTAGCTGCAGCAATCTTGACATCCTTGTTCTCTTTCAGCGCGTTCTGAATGAGTTCGTTCAGAACGGGATCATCGAACTGTTCCCACCATGCAGTATTGGCAACCTCTCTGGCCTCTATTTCCTCAAATCGCCATAATGGTGGCGTTTCGACCGCAGGGCGGCGATAGTTTGGACCCACCATGCATCCAAAAAGTGTAAGTGTAAGCAGAAAAGAAATGATAATGTTACGCATGGTCTCCTCCTTCTTCTTTCGCCTGTCCCTCTTTCTTGCCGAGGAAGAGTTTTTGAACAACGTAAAACGTCACGGGGATGAGGAATATAGCGATTACCGATGCAGCCGTCGTGCCTCCCATGACCGCGGTGCCCATAATCTGCCGAGCCACCGCACCCGCACCCCTGGAGAAGGCAAGCGGGAGCACGCCGAGGAGGAACGCGAAGGAGGTCATAAGGATCGGCCTGAGACGCAGCCGGGCTCCCTCAAGGGCGGCATCGATAAGGGATTTTCCCTGTTCATGCCTCCTCTTTGCGAACTCGACGATAAGGATGGCATTCTTTGCACCAAGACCGATGAGGACGATGAGACCGATCTGGGCATAAACGTTATTCACCTGGCCACGCAGCCATATTGCGGCGAAGGCACCAAAGACAGCGACGGGAGTGCCGAGGAGAACACTGAACGGCAGGGACCAGCTCTCATACTGCGCCGCAAGGATCAGAAAGACACACAGCACCGAAAATCCAAAGATGGCTGATGCCGGGATGCCTTCCTTGAGCCTTCTTTTCTTGGAAGCTCATGCCGATGTAGTCGAGCCCCATCTCGGCTGGCATCGTCTGACTGAAGACTTCTTCGAGCGCCTTCATCACCTGGCCTGAGCTGAAGCCGGGATTGCCCATAGCATTGATCTGTGCTGAGCGATACAGATTGTATCGCATCGTAAATTCAGGACCGGGGCGGGACTCTATTGTTGTCACCGCCGAGAGCGGCACGGGATCGCCCTTGTCGTTGAGCACGTAGAACTGCCCGACATTCTCTGCCCTGGTGCGGTATTCCCCTTCTGCTTGGACATAGACCTGCCACTGACGACCAAAGCGGTTAAAGTAGTTGATGAAGTAGCCGCCCATGAAGGTTTGAAGGGTCTGGTAGACCTGAGCCAGGTCAACACCCTGCTTGAGCACTTTGTCGCGATCGACCTTTACGAAGAGTTGGGGGACAGAGGGGAGAAACGTGGTCGTCACTCGGGCGAGTTCAGGTCTCTTGCGAGCAGTATCGAGGAACTTGTTGACGTTCTCTGCCAGGAAAGAGATGTTTTTACCTGCACGGTCCTCGAGAACGAGCGTTGCGCCCCCGGCCAACCCGATACCTTGGATAGCCGGAGGAGGAAAGGCAAAGGCCACGGCCTGAGGCAGTTTGCCTAGTTCATTGTTAAGGTGCGCCATGATGGCCTGATATTGTTCCTCCGGCTTTTTCCGGTCCTTCCACTCTTTCAATGTCACAAAGAAAAAACCGCTGTAGGTATTCTGAGCAATACTCATCAAGCTAAGACCAGCGATCGTCTGATAGTGTTCGACGCCCGGGGTGTTCTTGAGAATCTCTTCGACTTTTCTGCACGTCTCGTCCGTGCGCTGAAGCGATGCCGCATCGGGCAGGGAGACATTGATGTACATGTATCCAACGTCCTCTTCCGGCAAGAATCCCGTGGGGATCCCCTTGCCAAGAAGACCGGCAAGGATCGCTATCCCAACAAGAAAGAGAAGACTGAGGCCACTCTTCCGGATCAAAGTTCCGCACAGACTGACATAGCCCTTGGAGGCCCGGCCGAAGATCCGGTTGAAAGACCTGAAAAAGGCGCCCAGAGGACCCCGTGTCTCTTTCCCTGGCTTGAGGAGGAGGGCGCAGAGTGCTGGACTGAGGGTCAAGGCGTTGAAGGCCGAGATGAGAACAGAGATTGCAATGGTCACCGCAAACTGCTGATAGAGCCTGCCCGTGATACCTGGTATAAAGATCGTGGGAACGAAGACCGCCGTGAGGATCAGGGCAATGGCCATGACCGGCCCTGAAACCTCCTGCATGGCCTTCAGCGATGCTTCCTTAGGAGACAAGCCCTCCTCTATGTGGCGTTCCACCGCCTCTACGACAACGATGGCGTCATCCACAACCAGTCCGATGGCCAGCACAAGGCCAAAAAGCGACAAGGTGTTGATCGAGAACCCCAGCATGGGAAAGACGGCAAAGGTGCCGATAAGGGAGACTGGAACAGCAAGGGCCGGAATGAGCGTTGCCCTCCATCCCTGAAGGAAGACGAAGACCACGAGGATGACGAGGGCCAGTGCTGCAAAAAGCGTTTTGACGATCTCACTGATTCCCTCGTTGATGGATCTTGTTGTGTCAAGGGAAACAGTATAGTCGAGGTCGGCAGGGAACCGTTTTTTGGCCTCCTCCAACAATTTCCTCACGCCCTGGACTGTGGCAAGGGCATTGGAACCTGGCAACTGGTAGATGCCCATGAGTCCAGCCGGTTTGCCATCAATCCGGCCTATGATGTTGTAAATCTGCGCCCCCAGTTCGATTCTGGCCACGTCCTTCAACCGGACAATCGATCCATCCGGGTTGGCGCGGACAACGATCGAGCCAAATTCCTCCTCGGTCATGAGGCGGCCCTGGGTTCGAACCGTATAGGTAAATTCTTGCCCTGGGGGGACAGGCTCGCTCCCGATCTGTCCAGCCGGATTAACCGTATTCTGCTTCTGCACCGCGTTGACGATGTCTGGAACAGTGATACCAAGCTTCCCAAGAACATCGGGCTTGACCCAGATGCGTATCGCGTACTGGCCCGCGCCGAAGATGGTAACCATGGCGACGCCGGGCACCCTCACGAGTGGGTCGATGAGATTGATATTGGCATAGTTTGCCAGAAACGTTGCGTCGTGGGTCCCTTTTGGGGAGTAAAGGGCCACGATCATGAGGGGGGCAGCTCTCGATTTCTGGATCGTCACGCCATAATTGCGCACATCGAGTGGAAGCTGGGCCTGGGCCTGATTCTGCCGCATCTGCGTGAAGATGAGATCCGTGTTGGGGTCAGTCTTGACGTCGAAGTTGACGAAGATCCTCATCGTGCCGTTGCTAGCATTCACGGAATACATGTAATTCATGTTGTCGACGCCACTGATCTGCTGCTCCATGGGAGTGGCAACCGATTGCTCGACGGTTTCTGCATCAGCACCGGTATAGACGGTGAAAAGTTGAATCTCCGGGGGGACAACCTCAGGAAACTGCGCCACGGGTAACCCCACCATCGCAACGAGTCCTAAGATCACAAAGATGATGGAAATGACCATCGCCACGATGGGGCGGTTGATAAAGAACTTTGACATAGCGGCCTACCTCTTCGCAGCCTCGGCTTGGGCTGCGGGTTTTGCCTTAGACACCGCAGGTGCCTCTATCGTGGCCTGGGGCTGGGCACCGTAGGGCTTCGGATTTACGTCCATACCCTGCTTGATTTTCTGGATACCTTCTGCTACGACACGCTCACCCGGCTTCAACCCCTCGTCAATAACCCAGAGGTTATCGACACGTTCGGCCACCTTTACCGGTCGTATATCGACTTTGTTGTCAGGACCCACCACTGCCACCTGGTAGCTTCCCTGTAGTTCGGTGACCGCCCGCTGTGGAACCAGAAGAGCCCCTTTCTTGGTCATGGTCCGCGCACGAACCCTGGCGAATTGTCCGGGCCGGAGGACGTTTCCAGGATTGGGGAAGAGGGCGGCGACCTTGATCGTACCGGTCCTCACATCCACCTGGCGGTCCGCAAAGGCAAGCACCCCTTTGTGTGGATGGACGCTCCCGTCAGCAAGAATCAAATCGAGGGGCATCATCCGCTGGGTGTGCCCTCGACCATTCTGCATATCCCTCAAATACTCTTGCTCGCTCATCGGAATGTATACTTTGATAGGGTCAACGGTTGAAACGGTTGTCAGTTCCTCTATGGATCCAGGGCCGACAAGGTTACCAATCTGCGCCTTAGCAATACCGGCGATGCCATCAATGGGAGAGGTAATTTTGGTGAAACCGAGGTCAACCTGGACCTTATCGACTACCGCCCGTGCTGCGATCACTGCCGCACGAGTTGCCAGTTCGGCGCCGGTGGCGTCATCGAGGTCTTTCATGCTTACGGCTTTCTGCTCTGCCAGAGGCTTGATCCGCCCCAGGTTAGCCTTGGCGGTTTCCCAACTTGCTTGCTGTTGTGCGAGTTGCCCTTTGGCCTGTTCCAGCACTGCTTCGAAGGGTCGCGGGTCAATCTCGAAGAGGATCTGTCCCTTTTTGACCAAATCTCCTTCCTTGTAATTCTGCTTGATCAGGTAGCCTTGGATCTGTGCACGAATTGTCGCATTAACAAAGCCATCCGTTGACGCGATCCATTCCGAATATACCGGGACATCCTTCTTGATGACATCCACAACTTCAACGGTGGGTGGAGGGGATGCTTCTCGCCCTTGTCCTTTTTTGCATCCGGACAGAAGGAGCAGCGTTGCCCCAAAGACCATGACTATGAGTACGCTCACATGACAAAAGCTAACTCCTCGATTTTTCCATACCATCCAAAATCCCTCCTTATATTCGCTCCAATTTATTGTAAAGAGAGGAAGCATCCTTTGACTGATCCTGACCCTGTCCAGTTCCTGCTTCATCTTCTCCGATGGACCATCCTTAACCTCTTCTACATTCCCTTCAATCCACCATCGAGGGTACTATCTCCATCAAAGGCTACGAGAGTGCCTGGTGTGTAGTACGCTATAGAGAGTTTCAGGAGCAGGGAACAGGTGGAGGAGGGCCAGCCGCTCCCAAGATCTGGAAAAAGGTAAGTGCTTTTGCAAAGGGTTATACCTCAGCCTTCCTCTTAGAGCATAGAAACGAGTTAGTCTCCCCATGATCATCTGGAGTAACCTCCCATGTTGCAACCACTCCTCTTGAAATGACAACACCTACTTGACCCAGATAACAAAATTATGTGTGCCAAAAGGGTTGGGAGCCATCTCCACACTCGGAATGATCTCGACCCAGAAATTATCCGCAAACAACCCTGCATTCGTGGCGGCCGAGTGGAAGTCTCACCGTATCTTCCAAACCCCGTCCTTGTCCATTTTCATAGCAAGGAACAGGTATCCCAGTTGAATTCGCCAGTCAAGTAAACCTCCTCCGCTGCCTCTGGAGCATGAAAGATAAACTCCACGTCCCTGCCAGTCTCCCTCCGTTTTTCTCCTCTTTTTTCTGTCTTTTTCTTTTTTTCTTGATCACATCGTTACCTCCTTGGTCTCAGTGTTTGTAGGTTACTGAAAGATTTGTTGCTCAAATTCAATCGAATTCCTAATCGCTCCTAATACAATTTCTTGCTTCTCAACTCTCTTTTTGCGGAGCGAATCCGTAGTAGCTCTGTCCTTATTAATATCAATTCTCCTCTCAGGTAGAATTCCAATTAATTCAGGTTCTCCCTTCTTATTTCGCTTATAAACCCCATAAACAACCATGATCTTTCCGTCCTGTCATTACGCTCTTTACTGCAAAATAAATAACTTCGTCACTTGGCTCCTCCGTCCGTTCTTAGATTTCTTCATCGGCAAGCTTCAGGAATTCCTCCGTCACCTTTTTTCGTTGGTTCTTATTAAAGGGGGATAGAGACAGGAGTTCAAGAAGTCGAAGGCCCTCTACGGCGAGTACGATAACGGCCGCTCGTTCAAATCTGAGTTCGGCCGGGATAAGCTTATCCAAGCGTCTTCGGTAGTCTTCACGTGCAGGATCAAGAAGCTTGGGATTATATGCGATAGCAGCCAGGAGTGAAGCACCGATCCGATCAGTCTTACGGTCGCGACCCAGGGTGGAGAGGATGTAGGCCTTTATTTCCCGTGTCGGCCCGTTTTGAAGCTCTGCACATTTTTTCTCTTGAGCTTCCTTGAAACGTTGCATTCGTCTCTCCAGCATTGCTTTAAGAAGCGCCTCTTTACTAGGGAAGTGGTAGAGTAATCCTCCTTTGCTGACACTTGCTTTCTCGGCTACAGCGTTAAGGGTCATGTGAGCAGCACCGACTTCGATCACAACCTTCTCTGCGGCATCGACAATCTTGTCACGGGAACTCGATAATGGGGACATGGACTCCCTCCTCAATTAGTTGTATCTTTACAGTCTGGACGGTACATTAACGAATTAGGCGCATTTTGTCAAGAGCTTTTCATTTGCACAACCTCTTACGGAAGTTTTCTCTATAACACTGAATTGGATGGAAAAAAGCGAATGATTGATTGTTGCAAAGTCCGATAGATTCAATGGAGACATTCTTCTTGCCTTTATATTATGTCTCTAATACCCCGACCGGTAAGTCTGGGTATTAGAGGCTATGCACCGAGGCAGGATCAGAAATGGTCCTGCTTTTTTTATGCACATTTGTATCCGTAATCGTCAACACTCGAAGGTATTCTAGAGTGAACCTTAGTAGGGTATGCCGTGTAAAACGTATGACTTGTTGGTTAAAGTCCGACCGTGGGAGTTCGGTAGTTCGCCCACGTAGCTTGAGGGAGGTGTAAGGGGTAACCTGAAACACTAAGTTTCCTGACAAAGGCTCCGTAAGGGAGTCGAGCAAACCTGCGGGTTGCAGCGCAAGCGAACCTGGATGTAGCCTCGAAATTCACAATGGAGTTGTCGACCCTCTCCTACAAGGGGGAAGACCGGAGCATCTATCCTGACGATAACTGCCATAACCGATAGGTGGGCTCCCGGGGTAACAGGGGTGACACGCAGGGGAAGCCATACGACGATGAACACGGGAGGCCCTTGTCGATGCTCGATAGAGGGGCAACCGGTAAATATAAGGGAACGAAGTTTTATCGGGTCGGTAAGGGAGTCGGAGTTGCCCATATTACCGATTGTATTCCAAGGACAGCATAACCTTGGGAGAGGGAAGGGGCAATGCTTTCATCGTGTTTCTGAAGAGGGGAAGGAAGGAGATTGCCGTTGAGGCTGGGAACTCCAGAGTAGTCCGGGACCTTCAGAGGGGACTATACCAGAAGGCCAAGCAGGGGTTGCGAACGCCACTGGAAGAAGATGATCGGAAAGCCGTATTCGGGAAAACCGAACGTACGGTTTGATGAGGGGGAGCTGGAGATAGAGCCTTTAGCCACTACGCCAGCTCTCTACTCTACTGAAATATTGACTGAAAGACTATTCTATATAAGCCCTATTTGTAATCGAAACATGCATCCGGTCTCTGCACTCCTTTGAAGATAAAGCCGCTATCTTTATTCCAACTCCGGCCCCCGGAATTTGCCAAACCATGGACGCTAAACGCTCTCGGCTCACTCCGGGATGAGTTAACATCAACGACGGCGTTCTCATGATTAGAAGTTGTCACAGACTTCCTGATCTGTCAAATTCATTATTGCGTTTGATTCAGTTAAGGGATTATATTATACAAATTTGGAGTAATCGTGGAATGATCGCTGGGAAAATAATTGACTACCCTTGGCGATAAGTTCCGATTTTCAAGGGCCAAGTCTCAGGCCTTGGCCATCGACAGGGGATTCAGGAGGCGGAGCGATGTCTTTAACCGAACTACCGTATCATTTGCCCGGACGTATCTTTCGGAGTCCGATGCCTTTTTCGGTTTATGACCCTCAAGGGGATTCTCTTCTCCAATTCAAGCGAGAAAAGGGTTCACTTATTGTTCTTCTCGCGGAGGAGGCTGAGTGCATCGAAAGGACGGGACAGAATTTGAAATCACTCTATTACCGGGAAGGATTTCAGGTGATTCATCTTCCCATTCCTGATTTCGATGTGCCTTCAAAAGAAGGTCTTGAAGAGGCCGTCAAGAAAACGGTCAAGCATGCATAAGCCGGACAGAATATTGTGATTCACTGCCATGCCGGGTTAGGAAGGACAGGCATGTTTGTAGCCTATCTTGCGAAGAAGGTTCTCGGTTTATCGGGTGACGAAGCAATTCATTGGACGAGAAAATATATCCCTCACGCTTTGGAAACCTATGAACAAGAGAAATTCATTATCGATGATGGTCTATAAAGGGAAGCAGGGGGCGATATTCATTCTTAAACCAAGGGTGAGTATATTCTTATCCGCTTCTTGGGGTAGACCAGGTACCACTTTTCATCCTGGATAGAATCTATGGTGAAATCACGTGAAGGGGTTACTTCGGAGAGTTTTGACAGCCTTACTTCTTATTGGCTCGATTCTCGGGACTCTGCGATATGGGATTGCATTTTTGTTTTACCACCCTGGCTTGAGGTCTGGTGGCACGAATTCGGATTCGAAGCCGAGCTATATTTGTGTGCTGTCAGGCAGGGGGGGACTATCATCGGGATTGCGCCACTTCAAATAAGGAGGGCGGAGGCCTCTTTCATCGGCAGCGCCGATGTTTGTGATTATTTAGACTTTGTCATTGTTCCAGGGAGGGAAATCGATTTTTTCAACATCTTGCTCAATGACTTGAAGAGGAGGGGCATCAGCCAGCTGGATCTGAGGCTCTTGAGGCCCAATTCGGCCGTGCTTTCTCATCTTATAGATATTGCACGAGATTTGAAATATGAAGTCTCTTGCAAAGCGGAGGACATTTCTCTAGAGCTGGATCTGCCTCCTACGTGGCAGCAATACTTAGAAGCATTGAACCAGAAGCAGCGGCATGAAGTCAGGCGCAAGCTGAGAAGATTGTGGGAAGCAGGTGACGTAAATTACCGTATTATTGAAGATGGCGAGTCTGCTTCAGAGTTCATTGCCATCTTTTTAAGGCTTTTCCGAGAAAGCCGGCAGGATAAGGCGATATTTTTGACGGCCCGGATGGAATCCTTCTTCACGTCCCTGGCCAAGGTGATGGCTCGAGCAGGACTGCTAAGACTTGGGATCCTGGAGCTCAATGCATTGCCAGTAGCCGCAGTGATGTGTTTCGACTACAATAACACGGTGTTTCTCTATAATAATGGTTATGATCCTAAATATAGCTTCTTAAGCGTGGGCTTAATTGCCAAGGTGTTAAGTATCAAAGACAGCGTTGAAAGAGGCAGGGGTAAATTCGACCTCCTCAAAGGAGCCGAGGAATATAAACATCGTTTGGGAGGCAAAGAAGTTAATCTATATAGTTGCCAGGTATCTTTCAAATAAGGGATTCAGGGCGGCAGCACCCGGGTTCGAACGGCAAAAGTAGGATTCGAAAGGAATTAGCGGATTGAAGATAGCTATGCTCAGCATTCATAGTTGTCCCCTGGGCAAGGTGGGCGGGGAGAATACAGGGGGGATGAGCGTCTACATCCGAGAGCTTGCTCATGAGCTCGGGAGACGGGGTCATTTAGTCGATGTCTATACGCGCATTCATGAACCGGCACACGATGAGATTGCAGAAATAGGGCAAAACGTCCGACTGATCCATCTTAAGGCGGGAGAAAAAGAGATAGAGAAACTGGCAATCTATTATTATCTGGATGATTTCGCCCACAATTTGGAAAATTTCAGGAAGCAGAACGGGCCCCGATATGATCTGATACATAGTCATTATTGGCTTTCGGGTTTGACTGGGAAGCGGTTACAGCAGTGGTGGGGCATCCCCCATGTGATGGGGTTTCACACCCTGGGGGCAGTGAAGAACGCAATTGGTATCGGTGAGGGTGAACCCGATCTTCGTATCAACGCCGAAAAGGAACTTGTTAGGGATTGCCACCGTATTATTGCTTCTACCATGAAGGGGAAAAAGGATCTCATCGACTATTACGATGCTTCCCCTGAGACGATTAGTGTTATTCCCTGTGGCGTGAATTTGGATCTGTTTCGACCCATCGGCAGAGAAACGGCACGATGCTATCTTGGTTTAAAGGAGGAGAGGATCATTCTATTTGTGGGAAGGATTATTCCACTCAAGGGCATAGACAACTTGTTGAAGGCTATGACCTATCTGGAAAGAAAGGAAGGAATCAAGCTTGTCGTGATCGGCGGCGACGAACATTGCCAGACAGAAGTGGAAAGGCTGAAGGACCTGTCCCGAAGTTTAAAGATCCAAGAGTCAGTTATTTTTCTGGGTCTGGTGAAACAGGAAATCTTGCCCTTCTTTTACAGTGCCGCTAATTTATGTGTTGTTCCATCTTATTACGAAAGCTTTGGGCTAGTGGTTTTGGAATCCCTTGCCTGTGGAACACCGGTCGTAGCCACAAGGGTCGGGGGTGCCGAAAGTGTTATTCGCCACGGTGAGACAGGATATGTCGTCAGAAATAACGACTCCTGCCATCTTGCGGATAAGATAGCACTGTTTCTTTCAACGTCAAATGGGGACACAGAGTTTGTTGGCACGGTCCGGGCATCCGTAGTTAACTACAGCTGGTCAAACATCGCCGAAGCAATACTTGCGGAATACCGAAGTGTCCTGGGGGATTTTTCTGCCAGGGTACGCAAAGAAATACAGGAGTTTCGGGCTTAGAAGAATCGGTCCACTGAGAGCCCATTGCTGCTAATCCAGTCTCTTTTCATACCAGAGACTGCTTGTCCAGAGTTTAAATCCTATCGACTTGTAAAGGGTGCAGGCTACCTTATTCTCACGATCCACCGTCAACTCAGCAACTTGAAGGCCTTTGCCCTTCAAATAGGAGAGTCCCGCGAGCAAAAGCCGTTTCCCTAACCCTCTCCCTTGGTAATCTGGATCCACACCCAACATGTAGATCCGACCCGTATCTTTGTTTTTCCAAAAGTTTGTCCTCGTCCAACAATAGCCAATGGGGTTATCCCGATCGAAGACCAAAATGATGTCCTCTGCGGAGCAGTTGGGAAGATGGATGCGGTAAAGTATCTCTTCGACCGTGTTGGCATTGTATCCCCAGCTGCCCGTGAAGGAGCGGTTTTGAAGCCGGGTCAGTCTTTCTTCCTCGCCGGGGTGCAAAGGGCGGTATCGAGCGTCGATCTTTTCGATTTCCGGCAAAGGCGTCTTGGAAAGATCCATCCTGAGTTCAAGAAATCGGCGGACGATGGTAAAACCCATCTGGGTGAGAAGTTGTTTATCCATCCGGCTGTTTCGCCAGATATTCACATGGAGAGTCACTGTACCCAGCTCTCTAGTCCGAGAGACGGCCCGATCGATAAGCTTTGCGGTTAATCCTTTTCTGAGATGATCAGGACGCACCAGCCACCTGAGAACAACCCGGCCGACGTTTAACTCCGGTCTCACGTCTGCATAGCCAACAGTCTCTCCTGCCCTCTCCGCTACAAACAGGTTATCGGCAGAGGAATGATTGGGTTGACATAGGCTCTCGGTTAAGTCTAACGGTGAGATCAGACAACCGCTTTGCCCTCGATCCTGGACTTCAGCTCCCAGCTGGACCACCTTGTCAAAATCCTCAGAATGATAATTTCGGATGATATAACGATGATTGCTCATTTTTGGCTGAAATACCGTCAGAGTAATTGTAACAACCGATTCAATATTATACAATTTTAATAATTTCACACGGAGGAGATCGGCTCATGAAAACGAAGCTTGCCCAAGTGATGGTGGTTACGCCTCATCCAGATGATGCAGAATATGGAGTTGCCGGGACCGTGGTTCACTGGATCAGTCAAGGGAAGGAGATCGTTTATGTGGTGTGTACCAACGGCGACAAAGGAACGAGTGATCCGAGCATCAAGCCGGAGGAGCTGGCCAAAATTCGAGAGGAGGAACAAATTGCTGCAGCCAAATTACTGGGGGTAAGGGAGGTTATCTTTCTACGTCACCCCGATCAGGGTTTGGAGGATACCTCTGAGTTCCGTATGGAGATCGTCCGCCTCCTAAGGACGTATAGGCCCGAGACCGTGGTGACTGCTGACCCTTACCGGCGCTATGTTTGGCACCGGGATCATCGAATTACTGGACAGGTTACTCTGGACGCCATCTTCCCCTATGCTAGGGATCTCTTTTCCTACCCAGATTTGATGGAAGAAGGACTTTATCCTCATAAGGTCAGGGAGGTATTGCTCTGGGGAACGGAGGATGCAAATTACCGTTCCGATATCACCGAAACTTTTCATGTGAAGCTGACCGCGCTGCGGTGTCATGGGAGTCAGGTAGGACACATTCCACCCCAGGAGCTGGAAAAACGGTTAAGGGAAAGACACGGGTTGTCAGCACAGGGAGAGAACTTTCAGCTGGCGGAAGCTTTCCACCGGGTGGAGATATTATGGTAGCCCGTTGAACAAGGGGTTAAGATTAAAGCCAAAGCACATCCCCGAACAGGTTAGGATCATGGGAGCGGGAGGAAAAGATGGCAAATTCCTCCCTTTCTTTTCTTAATAGGGTGGAATCACCGTGACCGGGGTATAGGACAGTATCATCGGGTAAAACAAAGATTTTACTGGTTATGGATTGGATTATTAGCTTTAGATCAATCGGCGACTTGGTCTTGCCCGGGCCGCCAGGGAAGATCGTATCTCCTGAGATAAGGTGTTTTCCCACTAAAAAGCACAAACTGCCGGGGGTGTGACCGGGCGTGTGAAGGACTCTTAGACTCATGTTTCCACAAGACACCTCTTCACCGTCTTCAAGAAGAATGTCTGGTCGTAGAGGTAGACCTTTCGCGTCCAGGCGATGGGCGCCAACGGGGATTCTTAGCCTGGATCTTAGCTCGGATAGTGCGCCGATATGGTCCATATGGTTATGAGTTATTAGTATGTATCTAGGATTGGTCCCTTCCGACGCTTTCAGAATTTCGGTGGCCTCTGCGGGAGCGTCCACCAAAACACTATTTCCAGTTAAGGGACAGGTCAATATGTAGCTGTTGGTATCGAATGCCCCTAATTTAAGCCTATCGATCTGAACGTCCTCCTTTTTTGCTATACGTGCCACTTGATTCTCCCCAACAGATGATAAATTATCTTATTAGTATAAAACTAGAACCAATTCATCGTAAAGATATCACACTATACAAAGGGGTACAAGGCCTAACTGAGGTCCCCCTTCCAGTTATTCTTTAACGTTTTTATGCCCAACTCGGTGTTGCCTTCTGGGTAATAGGGTGACATTTCCTTTTACAAATAAAACCCGCCAGCTTTAGCCGGTGTGATAAGATCGTTAAGATTTCCTTCATTCTTTCTTTTCTGGTATGATAAGATTTTGAAAAAGCTTGAAAAAGCTTTTTTCTCAGGAGAGTTCGGGCAGACAGGGCGCGATTTTAATAAATTCCGGAAAAAATTCTATCTAAGAAGAGAGAAAATGTTGAAAGAAGTGGAAAATTATTTATTGATTCTAAATGATCTGCGGAATCAGGTTAAGAATCTATTGGAGAAATTTCCTGATGAGGCTCTCGATTGGCGCCCCATTGAGGGGGAGGGTGATCCGGCCACGAACTCAGCCACCATATTGGTAACCCACCTGGCCGGTTCCGAGAGTTTTTAGATCAAAGAAGTTATTGGCGGCCAGCCCATCCACCGCAACCGGGACGCTGAATTTATTACCAAAGGGGTGGCGATGGCCGAGCTAAAGAGAAGGCTGGAGGGAGGGGCTCAAAATACGGAAGCGATCCTTTCATCGCTGACCTCGGCGCAGTTAGAGGAGTCAAGAAAGTGGCAGGATCGCAGACATACAGCTTACCTCTTTCGTATATTCAACTCATCCCAAAGCAAGTTTTTATCATTGATTAGCAAAAAATCGTCAGGGAACCGCATGATGAGGAACAAGCATGTATGAACAGGGAGTGATCAGGCCGCCGAGTGAGGCATCGAGCCTTCTGATCCGCGTAACGCGCAATTGTCCATGGAACCAGTGTCTCTTTTGCCCGGCTTATAAAGGCGTAAAATTCTCAAAGAGAACTGTAGAAGAAGTCAAGAAGGATATTGACAGCATGGCTAATGAGCTCAGGGATTACCCAGGCGTCAAAACGGCCTTTTTACAGGATGCTGACAGCCTCATCCTGCCCGCAGACGATCTCATTGCCATTCTCGATCACCTTAAGGAGAGGTTCCCGAAGATCGACCGGATCACGACCTACGCGCGTGCACGCACATTGAGTCACAAAAGTGTTGACGACCTCAGACGTCTCAAGCAGGCAGGTCTGACAAGGATCCATACAGGCATGGAGAGCGGATCAACCAGGGTATTGAAAATGATCAAGAAGGGGATGACACCTGAAGAAGTAGTGATCGGGGGCAGGCACGTCATGGAAGCGGTGATCGAGCTCTCTGAATATATTATGCCTGGCATTGGCGGCCGGACCATGAGTGAAGAACATGCTACAGAGACGGCAAGACTGCTTAATCTCATCCGCCCCCATTTCATAAGAGTAAGAACCTTTGCCATGCATCCTCAGTCGCCCATGCAGAAGATGGTCCGGGAAGGAACCTTCGTGCCGCTGACAGAGGACGAAATCGTCGCCGAAATACGCCTCCTCGTCAATCACCTTGACAAGATGCACAGCTATTTCTCGTGTAACGATTTTAGTCTGAACCTCCTCATGCAGGTGGATGGTTTTCTGGACGAAAAGAAAGAAGATATGCTGAAAGAGCTCGATGCCTTTCTGTCCATGACAAAAAGACAGAGACAGGTCTATACCCTGCTCCACTATGCCGGTTTCGGCAACTATCCTTTAAGCGTCGTCCAGGATCAAAATGTCCTGGACAGGGTGGTACCCGAGATAGAAAAATTGGAGAAGAGCGGCGGCGAACACGGGTTCGACGAGTACATACGGATGCTCAAAACCTACCAACTCCCCCAGCCTCAGACCGATAATTGGTGCTAGGAGTCTGTCGGAGTACCCGTTTAGTAGCATTTTTTAGGGTACCCAAAACCGTTGCCTGCCTTGCGATCGTCGATTGTAGGGCATTCTGTGCATTCGTTTTCTTAGCTAGCTTGTGCGCACATAGGTATTCCGACAGGCTCCTAGGAATACCGGCAGTGAGAATACCGTGCGCCGCATTTTAAAAGTCCCTTTAACCTTTGAACGGGTCTATGAGGAACGTTTTGAGCGGGCCTATGGGTTTTATCGTCCCTATCTGCGGTCCGTGATCTACCGCTATCTGGACTGTGGGGTTCTACGTAACGGTTTCGCCCGGGTCCGATGTGGGGAGTGGGTCATGAATATCTTCTGGTCTTTTCTTGCAAGCGTCGTCACTTCTGTCCTTCCTGCCACCAAAAGCGAGTGGTCGAGTTTGGCGAATGGGTGTGCGGGGAGGTTCTAAAAAAGGTTCTCCATCGTCATTTTGTCTTCAGCATCCCCAAAATCCTTCGACGTTATTTCCTCTACGATCGTTCACTCCTTTCGGAACTGAGTCGTTGTGCTTGGGAGGCCTTGAGGGTGTTTTTCCGGGAGGCGGTTCCACAAGGGGACGCGATGCCTGGAGCGGTCATTGCCATCCAGACGTTTGGAGATTTGTTGGAATTCAACCCTCATTGCCATGTTCTTTGCACCGACGGCTGTTTTGATGAGAAGGCTCTGTTTCGGGTGGCGCCTCGTTTTGGCCGGGAGGGTTTAAAGGCCATTTTTGAGCACAAGGTGTTCCGAATGTTTCTTTCCAAGGGGAAGATCACCCCGGATCTTATCACCTTGCTCCGTTCCTGGCGGCATTCGGGGTTTCAAGTCTATGCAGGTCCGAGGATTTAGCCTGGAGAAGAAGAGGAAATGGAAAACTTAGCCCGTTACATCATTCGGGCCTCTTTCTTCCAGGAGAGGATGACCTACCTTTCCGAGGAATTCAAGGACGGCAAAAAGGAGAAGATCTTTGAGGCTTTAGAGTGGTTGGCGGTTATGGACTCCCATGTGCCGGACAAGGGGGAGCAGATGGTGCGCTATTATGGGTATTATAGTAATTTTTCTCGGGGGAAAAGGAAGAAAGATAGCGAGGATTCCTTGATCGCCTGCATCTTGGAGTTGGAGGAGTCGTCCAAAGAGGGGCGGAAGAAGTGGGCCAGGCTGATTCAGAAGATTTATGAGATGGACCCATTGACCTGCCCCTTTTTACACCAAAAAAGAAGCACAACATATTTTTTTGATAGTGCACATTTCTATCCATAATCATCAACTTACAGCACCGTCTCATGGTGCAGAGTAGTAGGTGAAAGTGTGCTACCAAGCAGCATAAAAGATGAAGGGAGGTCCTTCGAGCCGGTCTACAGAGACAGGTCTCCCCATCTCTGCATCACCACCTCTAATCCCCCCATCCCTCCTTTAGCAAAGGGGGACGAGGGGGAATTTAGGTGAGTGCATCCCTCAGAACCTGAATCGGATGAAGCACTTTCAGGCCGGTGAGATGGCGGATTTGCATGCGACAGCCTTCGCAGTCAGAAAGAATGATCTCGGGTTTTAGACGATCAATGGCCTCTGCCAAATCCTTTCCGATCTCCTGAGATATATCATATTTTTCCTTTTTGAAGCCAAAGGTCCCTCCCATTCCGCAACAATCCGCCTCAATATTGTCAATTTTAAGCCCTGGAATGAGTCGAAGAATTTCAAGGGCAGGGAGGCCAATGCCCAAGGCTCTTAAATGGCATGGAGCAAAATAGCCTACTTTCCGGGGAAGTTCTTTAAAATTTGTATTGAAACCGTTTGATTCTTTCAAATTCCTTAGAAACTCAAAAAGGTCATGAAGATGCTCGGAGACTTCCTCTGCTTTAGGAATGGAGAGCAGTCGACTATATTCATGTTTAATCATATAGCCACAACTGGTTGAAGAAAAGACGATGTCAGATCCCGAGCGGATGGCATTAAGAAATGAAGGGACATTGTAAAGGCCCATTTTTCTGGCTCCTTTGAAATCTCCGTTGCCAAGCATGGGAATACCACAGCACCGCTGAGGAGGGAGAATGACTTCAAACCCATTCGCCTCGAGGACTTCAACAGTGGCCTTTCCCACATCCACTTCATTGGTATTAGTGTAACAACCATAAAAATAGGCAACTTTTTTATTGCCTTTTGAATGGTATTCTTTAAACCATTGTCTGAAGGTAGAAGATTCATAACCCGGGAGTTCTCTCCTTCTATCTATCCTGAGGATGGTCTCAACTAACCATTTGATTTGGGAGTTTCTCAAGAGACGATTGATGAGAGGGGAGAAAAAAGACCCAAGCCGACTATAAAGATAGGAATGGGTGAGAAGCCAATCCCGAAAGGGCCTTCCTTTTTCATCCAGGTATTTTGCTTTGGCGATGAGATTCAGCTCAGAGATATTTACACCAGAGGAACAGACCAGATCGCAGAGATGGCATCCAATACAGAGGTCAATCCATTCATCGACAGAAGGTTCCCCTGGTCTTCGGAATCGCTCCGCACCAGGACCTGCCTGCTTCGGCCCCGGAAATTTGGGTGTCACCCGTGAAACAGGGCAGACTGCCATGCAGGTAGCACAACGGATACAAACATCGGAATTACTTTTAGGCCATGGTTTCTTCATCGTTCTATGTGGTTAAGCTGAAAATAACATTCCTAATCCCTCCCTACCTCCCTTTAGCAAAGGGAGGAGAAGATAATTCCCCCTTTTTTAAAGGGGGATAGAGGGGGATTATTCTTTTTATGAGTTCTCTAATGCATATTGAGCTGCCATATAACCTGTAGCGATCTCAATCCCTTCCCTTGATTTCTCATCAATATAGTGGTGATGGGCTAAGATCGAACCTGCCACCCATACATTTTCTAAAGTCAGATCTCCTCTTTCATCAACCGGTTGAAAGGATGAATTCGTTAAAATACCGGCCTGATGGATCGGATGCGGGAGATCATTAAAAAAAGATTTTCTAAACCAACCTTCTCGTGATTGGGGCTGAGAAAGAGATAAATTGAAGATCGACTCAAATATCTTTTCATCATCGGCCTTCAGACCTCCTCCAATAAAATGTCCTGTGGCAAGGATAAAACGATCAGCGGAATAGGAAGTCGTAACAGGAGGACGAAGCACCTCAATCCCTTCACACCTTTTCCCATTCAGGATCGCTTTTGAAATGGAATAGCCTAAGAGAAAAGTGACGCCCTTCTGGATCAGCCATTCTTTAAAGCGTTTGAAGATTCTCATCCCTGGAATCGATGGGGGGAGAATAGGGATTTCGAAGACCTCAGCACCCATGATCTCCTCTAAATCTTCCTTAACCTGAATGGGATTGTTCATTCCTAAAAGGGCAGGGAAACCGACCCGGGTTTCACCAAAAAGTTGTTTTTTAATCTCTATCCCGATGTTTTCTCTAAAAGACTTTTTTCCCATTAACCTTGCTAGTGCAGTAGCCGTGATTTCCTGATCAGAAACATCAGGGAGGGAGAGGGTGATTCCTCGACACTTTAGTGGGTCGGCCACATAATGAGCATAGAAATCCTTGAAACCTTTAAACCCGACAATGAGTGTATGCCCTTCATCGACTGAAGCTCCTCCAACCATAGTCATTGGGATGAGGTAAGTGGGTCTGCGTGTTCCCGCACCTGTTGGGATAAGGCAGTTTTCATTGCCAATAGCTTGAAAAGAATAAGGAGGTGGAAATAGAGAAAGAAAGGAAGAAAGGGCTTCCTCAATTTTCTCTAAGCCTACTTTGGCATAAGGGTGTTGGGGATGATTTTTTATCCATTGGGAAAGACCATCTCTGATCCCAGTACCAAGAGAACCACTAACTTGTCCATGGGTGAACTGGCCCTCTGGTACGGGATGTTCGCCCCGACGAACCTTAGTATCAATATCAGAGGCTTGTTTATGGGGCACCATCTTCATCGTCTCTGGGAGTTGGCCTAAGACATCGATTGTATTTGAAAAGAGGCAGAGGGAGCCCATCCCTTTTCCAACGATGAGGACCTTCTGGCCAGCCTCCGCAGCCGTTTTAGCTGCCATCAGCCCTGAGAATCCCATTCCAATGACAATGAGGTCGTAATGCGCCATTTTTTTAAATGCCGTCGGCAGTAAATGCCGACGCTACAGAATTTTTTTTGTAGCGCCCTCATTTATTGGGGGCGGATATAAATTAAAGATTAAATATTCCCTTATAGATCGATTCAATCAATTCTTCTTCTTTAAGGGAGACCCCCCAGAGAATCGGGCGGATCCCTTTCCATCGCTCCTCAAGAAATCCCTTTAATATTTTATTGGAATCTCCTTCTACCATTCTTAAATCATGTAGGATTCCGAAAAGGCGATAGACACAAAAGCCCCCTTGACATGTCCCTTTGGCGAGACGTGTCCGATGAAGGATGTCTTGAAAATCTTTCAATTTCCCTGTCTTTAAGAACTCTTCAACTTCTTTCCTCGGAACCAATTCACAGTCACAGAGGATCTCTCCACTGTCTGTTGAGAATTGTTTGAGTCGTTCTTTTGATCCGACAGGTCTGCTTGCGCCAGGAAGGGGTTTCAAATGAGTCGAACAGAGCACATCCCTTCCCATCTTTTCACAGATGAGGTCAGAAGTTTTTTCTGCCATCAACCGATAGGTCATTAATTTCCCACCTGTGATGGTGATCAGATTTTTTATCCCGTCCCTTTTCCCATGGTCTATGAGTACAAATCCTCGGCTGATAGCACGGTCATTCCCTTTTTCTTCGGATTGGAATAAAGGTCTGATGCCTGCATAAGCCCGGATAAACCTGGCCTCTTGAATGGCAGGGATCATCTTCGATGTCTCCTGAATTAAGAGGGAGACTTCTTGTGAAGTAACCTCGAAGTTTTCGACCCCTTCCGAGCGAATCGATGTGGTTCCCAGAATGGATACCGTATGGTTCGGGACGACAATGTCCCCATCTGAAGGAGGCCTGCAACGGTTGATAACGCTATGATTAAACCTCTGGTTGGTGATCAGCATCGATCCCTTAGAGAGAGCCATGCCGATGCGTAGGCCAGCGAGCTTCAGCAATTGATTTGCCCAGGCTCCCGTGGCATTGACGATATGGGAGGCCTCAATGATGTATTCCTCGTCTTGGAGGAGATCTTTTACCCTCGCCCCTTTTACTTTATCCCCATCCAGAATCAGAGAGGACATTACGGTATGAAGTAGGATTTTTGCCTCATGTCCCTCTGCATCTTTAGCATTTTCTAAAACTAAGGTGAATGGATCAATGGATCCGTCGGGGACCTTCACAGCACTGAGAAGATTCGGATTGAGTTCAGGCTCCGATTCAAGGGCTTCATCCCGAGATAGAAGGGTAGTTTTAATTCCCACCTCTTCGCAGGCTCGAAGAAATTTATCTCTGAAATCGAGACCATCTTCTGGGAGAGAGACGAAAAGGCCATCTGTTTCTTCAATACAGTGAGGTGCAATCTTTCTAAGAATCCTATTCTCAGCGATGCATTCACGGGCCGCTTCGGGGTCCGAGACAGCATATCTTCCACCGCTGTGAAAGAGCCCGTGATTTCGACCCGAAGCCCCTGAAGCAAAATCATCCTTTTCAATCAAAACAGAAGGGATTCCTCTCAACGCCAAATCCCTTAAAATCCCAACCCCAGTCGCACCGCCTCCAATGATCAAAACCTCAGTTTTAATCTTCATTTAGAGTTCCAACTAATCCCCCTTACCCCCCCTTAGTAAAGGGAAGGGATTAAAATTTTTTCTCATTCCTGAATGATAGTTGAATCATGGAATATCAGGTTGCTTTCATCACAATGCTGCAGATGATGTTGGCTGCTTCATCACTTCGATCCGCAGCATTACTGAGGTGTCGATAAATCTCCCTCATCTTCAGCATATAGACGGTATCCGTCTTTTTGAAGAGACCGGCGAGGGCTGTATGGTAGGCCTTCTCCATGGCATTCTCATAAGACTTAGCTTTGACGGCGTGTTGCATGGCAATTTTGGGATAAGTTTCTAAGATTTTGACAGCATCGTTAATTTCACGGGCTGCTTTTCCCAAAATATCCACCATTTCCCGGAGATGTTCCTCAGAAGACACCTCATAAATCTCCATTTCATCCACCGTGGAATTGGCATAGTCCACAATATCATCAATCGCTCGTGAGAGGGCGTAGATATCCTCCCGATCCATGGGGGTGACAAAGGTCTGATGGAGTTCTTCAACGAGGATCCTTCGAAGTTCATCAGCTTCATGCTCAAGGTCCTTCACCCGGTTTGCATTTTCTTGATTTTGGTTTCCGACGAAGGCTCCCAATGCTTCAATTCCTTCAAGTGTTTTAGAGGCCTGGTCAGAAAGCATCTTGTAGAAATTGCCCTCTTTTGGAAAGATCCGGTCCTTTAAGCCCACCTATTTTTCCCCTTTAAACCAGCTTTATCCCCATCCATTCCGATTTGGGAATTGCTAATTTTCTAACGAGATTACATGGATTTGTCAAGGGAAACGATGATTACCTTTCCTCATTCTCTTGTCTCCTACATCCCAGTCGATTGAATACAAAACTTGACTTTTAAATACAATGAAATAAAATGGGGTCACTCTAAATCGTTAGGTTGAATGAAGATTTTTTCTAAAAACCCTCCACCGGTGGCGGGGAGGCCTTTTAAAGAAGTGAATAGGAGTCCACGATGATTGAAATCTTAAAAAGCAGACATCATTTCCTCGATCTGGTCCAGGTGGCTTTTATCCTCACCGATGCCCACTCAAAAATCCTTTACACTAACCGCTATACCGAACGTCTTTTTGGGTATTCGAGAGAAGAGATAGAAGGGGAACGACTTAGGGTCCTCTTCTTGGAAGAGGATCTGACCTATTTCCTCCCTAACATCATTTACCTCTCGCTTTACGAAAACGGTTTTGAAGGGGAAGCCCTTTTGAGACAGAAGAACGGTACGAAGATTTTCGTTCACCTCTATACCACCACTTTCAAGGAAGAAGGAGAGGTTTTTATTTCTTTTTCCTTCCAAGAGATTCAACGATTGAAGAAGTTGGAGAGGGAAAGATTGGAGATGGAGCGTTGGGCAAGTCTTGGCATGATGGTGGAGGAAATTGCCCATCAGATTCGGAATCCGATTGTTGCTATTGGAGGATATACGCAACGCCTTCTCAAGATATTCACCCCCTCGCCAAAAGGCAAGTCCTATCTTCATCAAATTCTTCATGAGACGAAGAGGCTTGAAACCATGATTCAGCGGGTGGAGGAGTATGTCCTGATCCCGAAACCTACTTTTCAAAAAGAAAAGATTCAAGGAGTGGTGGAAAACGCCCTTCAGACATTATCAAAAGAGGCAACAGAGAAGGGGGTCTCCCTCAATCTGGAGACACAGGATTTAGAAGGGGAAGGGGACTTCTTTATTGACAAGGATCTAATCGCCAAGGCTCTCTTTTATATTTTGGAAAACAGCATCGAGGCTGTTATACAAATACCGATTGGGAAAAAAGGGCAGGTCGTGAAGGTTTCCCTTTTTGGAGATGGAGGAAGTATCGGAGTTTCGGTCTCCGATAGAGGAGAAGGGATTCCCAAAAAGAACCTAAACCGGATTTTTGAGCCTTTTTTTTCCACCCGGCCTGACCGAGTGGGTTTGGGATTAACCTTCGCCAAGAGAGTGGTGGAGGAACAAGGGGGAAGCATCCGAGTGGAGAGTCGTTTGAGGAAAGGGACGACGATCATACTCACTTTCCCAAAGGATCGGCGCCGGATATTACGCCGGGAACAAATTTCCCCTGAGGCCATGGGGGAAAATATCGATTAAGCAAAAGTTCCTTCCCTTCAATGCCTTGTTAAAGAATAAAAGGATATTTTGACCTTAAAGCTATGTGTCCGCCTGGGACATTCGCCTCATAAAAAAGAGAGCTCTGAAAAAATTATTAGACCTCTCTGATTACCCCCCTGCCTACCGCAGGCAGGGATTTTGATTTGATTACACAGATTTTAACATCGCCAGTTTTTCTGCGTAATCGATATCTAATCTGAGTAATCAGAGGTTTCTGGCCTTTTTCAGAAATCTCAAGAGGCGGGGTTGACATCCATATCCTGCAGGTTAAAATAAGATTGAATTTCAGAACCTGCAAGGCAGAGCTTGTAAGGTATGTTTAGGCCAGAGGGTTCATTAAACTCCAAGTTTTAAAAGGACTGATATGGAAAAGGGATTGATGGAAGTTAAAGTGATGGGTATCGTAGTGGATCCCAAGGCCTCAAACCCCGTCGTTGTCTTAGTAGATCTTTCCGGACAGAAGGCTTTGCCGATATGGATCGGAGTCTTCGAGGCGGAAGCCATTTCAAGAGGTCTCGAAGAAGTTGTGACGCTTCGCCCGATGACTCACGACCTCATGAAACAGATTTTAGATACCTTTCAGGTAACTGTCACCCGGGTGGTCATCCATGACTTAAAAGAAAATACTTTTTTTGCCAATCTTTATCTGAACGTTGAAGGGGAAGAACTTATTGTGGATAGTCGCCCCAGCGATGCCATCGCCCTGGCGGTGAGGGTGAAAGCTCCTATCTTTGTTGCTGAATCGGTCATTGAAGCGACAAAACAAATGGGGATTCTAGCCTCCAATCTTTTGGAGGAAGGAGATGAACTTAAAAACATCATTGAGAATATGAAGCCAGAAGACTTCGGAAAATATAAAATGTAGCCCAACCTCTTTTACCCTCCATTTTCTCCACTAAATGTAGAAAAACTTCCCTTTGAACTTTTGTCTTATTAAACCAAAAAGATTCAGGACACAATTTAGATGGTTTAGTCTACCCTGACTACCGCAGGCAGGCGTCCGGCAGGCGCAGGCAGAAACAGAGGCCCTCTTACATATTTTCCCAAAAAACCAACCTTTAAAATTTGACAATAATTTTTCTAATTTTGACAATTTGTCGTTTCTGATGGAGTGGTTTTTGATATTTAATCCTTCTCGAAGAAATTTAAACAACACTTAGAAATCAAATACTTATCAAATCGAATACCTCTCACTTTCTTCTCGGCATATATTTTGCTTTAAATACAAGAAAATCAAAACAAATGGAGGTAATTCAATGTCTTTAATGGAAAAAGATTTGGTTTTAACCACTGATGAGGCGATTCAATATCTTAAGATCTCCAAACCCACCTTCTTAAAGTATATTCATCTCGGGAGGATCAAGGCTATTAAGGCTGGTAAGGGTTGGAGGATTCTCCAATCAGAATTAAACCGATTCTTAAGAGGGGAGCTAATTCAATGAAATCTAATAAACCAATCTTGTTCGGAATTTTCTTTATTATCTTCATCTTATCCACACCCATTGATGCAAAAGATTTAAAAGTTAAGATTCAGATTGGTATCCTCCAATGGGCAGAATCCCCAGCATCCTATACTTGGACCCGTGAGGGATTTATAGAAGGGATGAAGGGATTAGGTTATGAAGAGGGCAAGAATGTTCATTTTGATATTAAGATTGCAGATGGAAATAGAGAAAAGGCACAAGGGATTTCTAAGGAATTTGTTAAGAAAAAGTTTGATCTCATTTGTGCCCTGGGTACCGTTCCCTCTTTAGTTGCCCTCGAAGCCACAAAGGAGATTCCTATCATCTATTCCATTGTTGGAGAGCCAAAAGCCACTGGGATCATCGAATCTTGGGTATGTTCAGGGAAAAATATCACAGGAGTTTCAATGAAGATCCCGATGGAGAAACAATTGGAAATGATTCAAAAGGCAATATCAAAGGTAAAACGATTGGGAATACTCTATTGTACCTCGACACCTCAGGCTGTTGTGACGGCCGAAGAAGCCAATCAGACAGCGAAGAAATTGGGGATGACACCCCATCTTCGCTCCTTACATTCTGATCAGTTAGATCGATTGCCCTCGGTCACTGGAAGTCTCGCCAAGGAGGTGGAGGCGATTTATATCCCGACAGACCCATTTCTGATCGCAGAGAAGAACATCCTTAAAATTAACGAAGTTGCCTCCAGATATAGAATTCCGGTTATCTCAGTCAGCGATGATGCTGTGGAGTCAGGGGCATTGATGGCCCTTCATTGTGATTTTAGAGAGATAGGAGAACAGACTGCACCAATGGTAATAAAGATTCTTAATGGAATGAAGCCAATGGATATTCCTTCTCAGATGCCATTGAGCCACCGATTAACTGTAAATTTAAAGACAGCCAGACAATTGGGGATTACTTTAAATCCCCAATTTTTAAGTTTAGCTCACAGGGTGATTGAGTGAGGAATGAGATGATAGGGAGGATTAAAAATAGCCTAAGGATGAAATGGATGGTTTTTTCTATTCTCTTAGCCACCATCCCGCTGGCCATTGCAGGTTTTAGTATCGTTCAAATATACCAAACAGATTTGAAGAGATCAGTCATTGAAACTGAGGAGATGAAGGCCAATATGGTGGTAGAAAGAACAGAGGCCTTTTTTGAGAAGGTAGTCAGCCAACTCCTCTTTTTTGCAAGTGATGAAAATTTTAGAAAAAGTAGCCTCTCCCATACAAAAGACCATTTAGAAAACCTCCTTTATCGAAATGATCATCTTACAGAATTGACTTTATTAAATGAAAAAGGACAGGAGACCGTCAAGGTTTCAAAATATAAAGTGGTGGGGCCATCCGAGCTGAAAGATCAATCAAAGAGCGAGATGTTTGGAGTGGCTTCAAAGGGACAAATTTATTATGGAGGCTTTCATCTCACCACAGATATCGTTCCCACCATGGTGATTGTAGTGCCCATTGAAGAATATAAGGGAAAAACCATTGGGTTCTTGAGTGGAGAGATTCACCTTCGGTATCTATGGAATTTGATTCCAAAAGCTCAAATCGGTAAAGAGGGAACGACTTGTGTACTCGATAAAGAAGGGACTCTGATTGCTCATTCCGACACAAGGCGGGTTTTGATGAAGGAAAACATGAGTTATCTCTGCGGAAACCGTTGTCACATCCAAAAAAAGTCAGCCTTCGAATGGAGTTGGCCTTCAGGTGAAAGGTTTTTGAATGTATATAAACGAATCAAGGTTTTGAATTGGATGGTCATTATTCAGGTTCCGGTAGGGGAGGCTTACAGGCCTATTCAACAAATTGCCCATACTGCCCTTAAATGGATTTTGATTTCTTTCGCAGTGGCGGTCATCCTTAGTCTCTTGTTAACAAGAAAATTTATCCTACCCATAAAGAATTTATCCAAAGAAATGGGAGAAGTTGCAAAGGGGAATTTAAATACCTATCTCCAGCCCACCACGAAGGATGAGCTGGGACTTCTTACAGAATCTTTCAATCAGATGATCCAGGATTTAAAGCAATCGCAAGAAGCCTTAAGAGAGGTCGAAGAGAAATACCGAACGATTTTCGAAAAGTCGAAAGATATGGTTTATATCACCTCCTTTGATGGGAAATTCATCGATGTCAATCAGGCAGGGGTTGAAATACTGGGTTATGAAAATAAAGAAGAATTACTAAAAATCTTTGCAAAAGATATTTACTTCCACCCGGAGGACCGGGAGAAATTCATACATGAAATTGCCCGAGAGGGGTTTGCCAAAGATTTTGAGACCAAACTGAGAGGAAAGGATGGAATTCCTATTGATGTCCTTATCACCGCAAGCGTGAGAAAGGACGCAGAAGGTCATATCATTGGCTATGAAGGGATCATCAAAAACATCTCCGTTCGGAAAAGAATGGAGGAAGAACTGCTTCGAAGAACAGGGGAACTTCAGACCCTTTACAATTTAAGTGGCCTTCTTAACCAATCCCTCAATCTTGATGAAGTCTTGAAAATTGCTCTTGATCAAATCATTGAATTAACCGGGTTTGAAATGGGTAGAATCCTTATTCTCAAAGAGGAGGAAAAGACACTCGAGACGAGAATTCAAAAAGGATATTCAAGGGTTTTTATAGAAAAAGCAGGCCAATTTGATGTAGGAGAAGGTATTGCTGGATTAGCTATTCAGAAAAGAAAACCTCTTTCCATAGGGATTGATGAACATCCCTCTCCTCGAATTCAGAACTTGTTGAAAGAGGAAGGGGTTCAATCTGTAGTAAGTATCCCCCTTGTCGCAAAAGATCGGGCCGTTGGAGCGGTCAACCTGGCAAGTCGCAACCGCCGGATTTTTACTAAAAGAGAAATGGATTTATTGGAGAGCATCGGAAATCAGATCGGGCTCGCCCTTGAGAATGCCAAACTTTTTTCAACTGTGGCCAAAGCCAAATCAGAATGGGAAACCACCTTCGATTCTGTGACAGACCTCATCACCATCAGAGATAGAGATTATCGAATGATTCGTGCCAATAGGGCTGCGTTTAAACGGTTTGGGTTGAAACCAGAACAGATGATTGGAAAGAAGTGTTTTGAAACTCTCCATCAAAGCGATCAACCTTGTGAAGGGTGTTATGTTTCTAAGACGTTAGAGACCCAGAAACCTGAATCTGGGGAAAGAGACAGTAAATATTTAAATGGTATTTTTCAGTACTATACCTTCCCTATTTATGATGAAACAGGGGAAGTCGTTGCGGTGGTAGACCTGGCCAGAGAGATTACTGAAGAGAAACGATTGGAAATGGAAAAAGAGGTGGTTAATGATATCAACAAAATCCTTGCCTCTAGTCTTGAAGTGAGGAGGGTCATCAAAGCCGTCCATTCTGAATTAAAGAAGGTATTCGATTCTGAAAGGATGACCATCACCCTTTTAAACGAAGGAGGAGAGGGGTTCCAATATTTTGCCTTAGAAAAGGATTATGAAGCTAAAGAATTGTCGGGTGGTGTGATTTATCCAAAAGAAGGAACATCCCTTGAAAAAGCAACGGGTACGGGACTGCCTGTGATTGTGTCGGATACTGGGAAAGGCGATTCCTGGCTTGATCAAAAATTATTGAAAGAGGGGATTCGTTCTTCATTAGTTTTCCCATTGGAGTATAAAGGGAAAGTAATCGGCACGATGAATTTCGGCAATAAAGAAACCAACTATTTTTCAGATCATCATATTAATTTTCTACATTCTATTGCACCTGGGTTAGCCATTTCGATTCAAAATGCCTTACTCTTTGAAGAGACAAAAAAGAGACTGGATGAATTTACCATCCTTTATGAGATCATGAAGATCTCTGCCACTTCATTAAACTTAGATAAGATGTTAAAGGAGATCATCAATAGTCTGAACAATTTCTTTAAGCTTGAAGCATTAGGTATCTTATTAGTGGATGAAACTACAAAAAGATTGTTACCCCATCCCGCTTCTTATAAAGAACTTACATTGAAGGATATTGGAAAACTGGGTCTCTGTGTAGGTAAAGGAATCACAGGATGGGTGGCTGAAAATGGAGAACCTCTCTTGGTGAATGATGTTAGAAAAGACTCAAGGTATGTCAGTGGCGATGAGGAGATACTTTCTGAAATGTGTGCGCCTCTAAAAATAGGACAGAAGGTTATCGGAGTGATCGATGCACAGAGCAGAGAATTAAATGCCTTTTCAGAAGATGACCTCCGGTTACTTAACATCGTCGGTGGTCAATTAGCTACACTCATCGAAAACATCCATTTACAAGAGGAGATTAAGCAGTCAGAAGAAAAATACAGGACGGTGGTTGAGGGTGTCCTGGATGGAGTCTGCATTATTGGAGGAGATTATCGGTTTAAATATGTCAATGAGAAGTTGACAGAGATCCAGGGCTATAGCAGGGAGGAATTAATCGGGAATGATTTTAGAGATTATCTGGATGAAGAGAGCAAGAGCTTGTTGGCTGATCGAGAGTCCCAACGAAAGAGAGGGATTAGATTACCACCTCATTTTGAACTAACTATTCTTCGTAAAGATGGAGACGTTAGGAATGTGGAGATCAGTGCCCGGAGCATAAAAGATTCGAAAGGGAATGCAAACATTATCGTCATTCTTAAAGACATCACAGAAAAGAAAAGGATGGAAGAACAGTTGCTCCAGGCTGAAAAACTTCGGTCCCTCGCTGAAATGGCCAGCGGTTTGGCTCATGATTTCAACAATGCCTTAGCAGCCATCCTCGGGAATACTCAACTCCTGCTTCATACCGTTCAAGATGAGGAGACGAAGGAAGCCCTGAAGATCATTGAAAAAGTCGCTAAAGATAGCGCTCAAACCGTACGACGACTTCAAGACTTTACGAGGAAAAGAGTTCATCAAGAACTTTTTAATGTGGATATCAACTCGATCATTAAAGATTCTATTGAGATTACCAAACCGAAATGGAAAGATGAAGTCCAAAGCAGAGGAATCCGTATCGAAATGGTTTCAAATCTTGAGAAGATTCCATTGGTTTCAGGGAATGCCTCTGAGTTGAGGGAGGTGATCACCAATTTGATTTTCAATGCGATTGACGCAATGCCCGAAGGGGGAACGCTCAAAATTTGCACCTTTCAGAAAAGAAAGGAGGTTTTTATCCAGATTTCGGATACGGGAATTGGGATCCAAGAAGAGGTAAGAAAGAAGATTTTTGAGCCCTTTTTTACGACGAAACCATTCACCAACACAGGGCTGGGGTTAAGCATGTCTTATGGAATCATCAAAAGGTTTGAAGGAGAGATCGAGGTTGAAAGCAAAGTTGGACATGGAACGACCTTTACCATCATTCTGCCCGTTGGAGGGGAGGGAAGAGAAGAAGTGATCTCTCCCCCAACCATCAAAAAGGGAAGGAAGGCTCGTATTCTGGTGATCGATGACGAGGAGTTCGTCCGAAGCGTGCTTTCTCGGACTCTCGCTCAAGTCAACCATCAGGTGACCCTGGCTGAGGATGGGGAAAAGGGCATTCAGCTCTTTAAGGAAGGGAAATTTGATATGGTTCTCACTGATTTGGGGATGCCCGGGATATCAGGTTGGGAAGTATGCAGAATGATTAAAAAGATAAGCCCTCACACACCCGTAGGGATGATCACGGGATGGGGGGCGGAAATGAGTCGAAGCAAAATGGAGGAGTATGGTCTTGATTTTTTTATCTCCAAGCCCTTCGATCTCAATCAGATTTTGAATGTGGTCACTGAGACCATGGAATCCAAAGGGGAAAGATTTTTATCTTGACTTTATTCTTCATGATATGAAAAACTGAAGCCATCAATCTGGGGTCCACCTTCCCGGGAGTGAATGGATGGATTCTTACTTCCTTTACTTCGTCTTGTTTTCTTTCATATTGATCGCCCTGATCCTCTTTATCCTTTTCTTCACAGATAAACTGAAAGAGATTAAGGGGCATTTTAAATGGAAACAATACATCGTCTACCTCTTGGGAAGCCTCTTCATCTTGGCAAGTATTTCGTTATCTTATTTCATCTATCTTCATGGACCCATCTGGTTAGCCATCTCCGTTTTTGTTGCCTTTAATGCAACGGCCGTTTATTTTTTATATCGAGCGAGTACCATTGTGAGGGAAAGAGAGTGGAAAGAGTGAAAAAAGGGGTGCTCTTTTTACTTCTCTTCCTCATATGGGCTTTCCAAGAATCCCCAGCAATCGCAGAGATCGAGACACTCTTCTCTCCAGGGGAGAACCTCAAAGAGGGCATCCTGAAAGAAATGGAGTCCACCACTTCAACCCTTGATTTGGCGATCCGCGAAATCACCTCCCTCGATCTGGCTCAAGCCTTGGTGAAGGCAAAACAACGAGGCGTCAAAGTGAGGGTCATTGCCGATTCAAAACAGGCGAATATGAAAACTTCTAAGATTACCTATTTAATCCAGCAAGGGATCCCGGTCAAGGTGCTCGGAGGAAAAGAGAAGGGAGTGATGAACCACCGCTTTGCGATCCTGGACGGGAAACGAGTCCTGACGGGCTCATTTGACTGGTCTGAAGCCTCGCTGAAATGGCATTATGAGAACATGTTGATCCTCCACGAAAGTGAAGGGGTGGCTGCCTATCAGAAAGAGTTTGACAGGCTCTGGCGAGAAAAGAGGGTGATTCAGTAAAGGATAGGAGAGAGGAATTAAGAATTGAGGAGGAATTAAGAATTGAGAGTGTATGGATGAAAAAAATGAAAATAAACGCTGGATTATCCTTTTTATCATTGTATCCATCCTATCATTGATTGGAGTTTCTGTCCTTACATTCATTCTACAGAAAGTTATTAAAGGCTAATCGGCGAACCATCCATCCGCACTATTTTCCCAGTTGATTTTTACCCGTTTTTGTAGTAAATAAAATTGCAGATTTTTCCACAAAAGAAAGGAGGACTTTATTTATGAAAAGAGGAGGTTTTCTTTTTAGTATCTTTGTTTTTTCAATTCTTTTTCTCACACTCTCAGCATACGGCCAAGATATTCCAATTGGATTCTTTGCCCCCATCACTGGGCCTGCCGCTGCTGACGGGGCGAGCGCAAAGAATGCGGTAGAGCTGGGGCTGAAAGAGGTGAACGATGCCGGTGGAATCAAAGGGAAGAAAGTAAACTTAATTATTTATGACGATCGGCTGAACCCACAGGAGGCTGTTGCCATCGCAAACAAACTGATTGAGAAAGACAAAGTCGTTGGCGTGGTCAGTGGCTCTTACAGTGGCCCAACCCGAGTCACTGCCCCGATTTTCCAGAAGGCTGGAATTCCAATGGTGGCGGGTTATGCCGTGCACCCAGACGTGACCTGGGATCCAAAAGAAAAAAAGCCTAACGATTTTTGTTTTCGCAACGGTTTTCTTGGTGAAATCGAAGGAGCAGCGGCTGCTGAATTTGCTGTGAAGAATCTTAAAGCCAAGAAAATCTCTCTTATTTTCATGGACAATGACTTTGGAAGAGCCATTTCTTCAGGCTTCGCAGCGAGGGCAGAAAAGCTGGGAGCCATGATCCTCACTAAACAAATGTACAAATTCCCAGGGGAGAAAGATTTTCGTCCCTATCTCACCCGGATCAAGGAAGGGAGCCCTGATGTCATCTTTGCTGCAGGGTATTATAACGAAGCCGCCTCTATCGTCCGGCAGGCTAAGGAGTTAGGAGTTGCAAGCCAGATACTGGGAGAAGAAGGATTCGACTCCCCTAAGTTTTTGGAGATTGCTGGACCGGCAGCAGAAGGTGTGATCATTGCCACGAATCTTGATCGAGATGACCCACGGCCACTGGTGCAGAATTTCCTGAAAAACTACCGAAAGGCCTACAATGAAGATGCGGATATGGTTGGAGCCTCCAGTTACGATGCCTTTATGATTCTCGTTAACGCCATCGGGAAGGCAGGAATAGATTCAAAGGCGATTCAGAAGGCTCTTCTCGAAACCAAGGACTACAACGGCCTAACGGGTAAGATCAGCCGCTTTATCCAAGGTGAAGTGGTTAAACCTGTTCAGATTCAAGTTGTCAAAGGCGGAAAGTTCCATCGGCTTGCGGTGGTTGATAATCCAGAAGTTATTACTCCTCCCACCAAATAGGCCAAAATCCCCGAGTAAATAGTTTGGAGTGATGAGTTCGGAGATATAGAGAAACTCCGAACTCAAAACTTCGAACTCCGAACTAAATTTATGCTCTGGCAGCAACTCGCTAATGGAATTGCCATAGGTAGCGTCTATGCCCTGATTTCCCTGGGACTGACGATGGTCTATGGAATCCTGCGCATTCTCCATGTCGCCCATGCAGGGATTTATGCCCTGGGGGCTTACGTCGGCTGGTTCTCATTCCGGCTCATCGGCAACTTTTGGCTTTCCTTATTCATCGGAATGGCAGGAGCAGCCGTTGCTGGATATATTGTAGAGCGTTTCTTATACACACCCCTTCTTCATTTGCCAAGGATTGCCCCTCTCATCGTATCTATTGGCCTCTTCACAGCGATGGAAGAAGCGTTTCGAATTGTTGCAGGACCCCACACACTGGCCTATAACGCCCGTGTTGGGCTGGGTGACCTTTCTATCGGAAGCTTCCATCTCACAGAGACGCAGATTCTTATCCTCCTTGTTACTCTTGCAATCTTAATTTTTCTCTGGGTTTTTCTCACAAAAACCCGCACCGGCTTGGCGATGCGGGCCTGTTCCCAGGATTCTGAAACCACCTCATCGTTCGGAGTAAACGTAAGCGCAATCATTGCGGTAAACTTTTTGATCGGTTCAGCCATGGCTGGCGCAGCAGGAGTCCTGATCGGAGTCTATGACAACCAGGTATGGCCGACCATGGGCAGCATTCCAGCCTATAAGGCTTTGGCCATTGTCGTTCTCGGAGGTTTGGGGAATATTCCAGGTACTGTGCTTGCATCGATTGTCGTGGGACTGGCTGAAACCTTTTTCATCGGTGTTCTCGCCATTTCCTTCCCGAGAGATGCAGTGGCTTTCGTTGCCATGATTTTGGTTTTAATGTTCAAACCCTATGGACTTTTAGGAAAGGCATAAAAATCTGTCCATAGTCTGTTGTCTGTTGTCCGTGGTCCGTTGTTTATGGTTTCATATTGAGTCTGGACTACTGACGACGGACTATTGACCACTGACGAATCTTTATGATCAGCGGATATCTCATCACCATTCTCATTACCATCCTCATCTACGCCATGCTGGCGCACAGTCTGAATATCATCACCGGTCATGCGGGACAGATCTCCCTCGGCCATGCAGCCTTCTTTGGCATCGGCGCCTATACTTCGGCCATGCTTTATGCTGAGGCTGGGTTTCCATTCTGGATCTCTGTCCCTCTGGCTGCTGTTGTTGCAGGGATTGTTGGAGCTCTTCTGGGAATCCCTTGTCTGCGCGTCCGCGATGACTTTCTGGCCATCACGACCATGGGCATTAATTTTGTTGTGGAAGCCATTTTTCTTTATATTCCCTTTTTTGGGGGAGCAATGGGCATCGGAGGGATCAACCTTCCAAAATGGTTTGGACGGGAAATGACCAAACCCGAGTATTTTGTTCTCATTCTCGTTGTCTTCTTTCTTTTACTCCTCCTTGATCGTCGGATGGGGCGTTCATGGATTGGTCTGGCCTGGGCTTCTATCCGAGAAGATGAACAGGCTGCAGGAGCAATGGGAGTTGATGTCGTTCGCTTCAAAGTCTTGGCTTTTATCCTGGGCAGTGCTATTGCAGGGCTTGCCGGAGGATTTTACGCTCACTTCTTAACTTTTATCATGCCGCAGAATTTTGGATTCGGCCAATCTATCCTTATCCTTTGTATGGTCGTCTTCGGCGGAATCGGAACCCGCTGGGGCCCTATCGTTGGAGCTGTTATCCTAGGAATTCTCCCAGAAATCTCCAGGCCCATCATGGAGTACCGCATTTTAATCTATGGAATCCTTCTCCTTGGCATGATGCGCTTTCAACCTGGCGGCCTCTTAGGGGCTGAATCTATCCTTTCAAAAGCCTTCCGGCGAACCATTTATCGTTTGTCGAATTCGGGGTGAGCAATGACTCTTTTGGAAATAACAGCACTGAGCAAGGAATTCGATGGTCTGCGCGCCCTGGACGGACTGAGTTTTACAGCTAAAGAAGAAGAGATTCTGGGGATCATCGGTCCCAATGGAGCAGGTAAGACTACTCTTTTCAACCTTATTTCAGGCATTACCCCACCCTCAGACGGAGAAATAAATTTTCAAGGGAAATCGATTCTTCGTCTGAAACCACATCAGATCAGCCATTTGGGGATAGGACGGACTTTTCAAATTGTCCGCCCCTTCCAAAATTTGGATGTGGAGACCAACGTCCTTGTGGCTTATGGGCATCGTTTTTATCCTTCTTTCTGGAATTCTACCAAAGCCTTTAAGCAACCTGAAATCCTCAGGGAAGTTCAAATGCTCATTGAACGGGCCGGACTTCAGCCATATGCTAAACAGTTGGCCAAAAATCTTCCTCTTGGTTTTAAAAAACGTCTCGAAATCGCCCGTGCGCTCGCTCTCAAGCCCCGCCTTCTCCTTCTTGACGAGCCTTCTGCCGGCTTGCGTTTTGAAGAATCAACCCAACTGATGGGACTTATTCGCCAACTGCGCGATCAAGGCATTGGCGTTCTTCTCATCGAACACAACATGCAGGTAGTCATGGACCTTTGCAAGCGAATCGTCGTCCTGGATCATGGCAGCAAGATCGCAGAAGGTTCTCCTGAGGAGATTCGCTCAAACCCCCTGGTCGTCCAGGCTTATCTGGGGAAGGAGGGATGAAATGATAGAAGTGCGGGGGATCGAGGTTTCTTATGGGGAGTTTCTGGCCCTCAGGGGAATAAGCTTCACGGTTCAGGAAGGGGAACTGGTCACTATCATCGGGGCAAACGGTGCAGGGAAGAGTACGATTCTCCGTGCTGTCATGGGTTTGGTGAAATGTCGAAAAGGAGAAATTTTTTTCCGGGGAGAAGATATTTCTCTGAGCCCACCTCATCACCGGGCTCGTTTGGGCATCAGCCTTGTTCCAGAAGGGCGAAAAATTTTCCCTGACCTGACGGTGGCTGAAAATTTGCTGATGGGTGCATATATTCAGGAAGACCGGAAGGCAATTCAATCTCGAATGGAAGAAGCATTTGGTCTTTTCCCTGTACTGAAAGAAAGGCAGAATCAGGTGGGAAAAACCCTCAGTGGAGGAGAACAGCAGATGCTGGCGATCGCCCGGGCCTTGATGGCTCAACCCAGTGTGATCTTGATGGATGAAGTTTCCCTGGGGTTGATGCCCATCTATGTCGAAGAGACGTTTAAGGTAATTGCAAACTTACACCAGCAAGGAGTGACCATTCTGCTCGTAGAGCAAAACGCCCGCAAAGCTCTTTCTGCTGCCGATAGGGGCTACGTCCTCGAAACCGGTGAGATTGTTTTGAGCGATCAAGCTGAGAAATTGGCCTTGAACCCCCAAGTTAAAAAAGCCTATTTGGGTGGAGCTTAATCAAAAATCTTAACCCCTTTCCAAAAGGAACTTCCTATTCCTCATTCAATTGACATCCAAGATCCCGGCTATGCCCCTGGAGAGGAGAATTTGCCTGCCTGTTCTCAGTCCTTATCCTTATCAAATATCTCTTTGACCTCCTGGGATGCTATTTTTGTCGAGGCGACCGTTAGCAAGGAGGTTTTAGTGGGCTCGTCATATCTCAAAGCAGTTTGTGTAACACTCCCGTCCCAAAAATATGCTCCCTGGAATTTATCCAAAGTCCCATATTTTTCGAACAAGAATTTCTTCAAGTGATTAAAATTTTCAGGTCCAGTGGCGGTTATCCGGACTTCAGCAAACTTCCCTCTCCAAAATACATACTCAATCTTATCAAGTTGGGCCTCTCCCATTCTTAAATTATCTCCTTTTTTGGTGTAATAAATCTTGATCTTTACATTCGGTTCGGCGGGATCACTGATGCTCCTCAATTCCACCATGTCTGATTTAACTTCCGAGAATTCAGCGCCCCACTTGATGCCAGCAAACCCGTCGGGTTCTGAATTAGGTTTGAAACCGGATGTAGACTTCTGTGTGCAGCCGAAGATCCCCACCACGAATGCTAAAATGATGCTCCATCTCTGAAGCTTTCTCACCTTCCACGCCTCCATTGTTCATCAACCTTTAAGTTAAAGGATACAGTTAAGTATGCCGTCTTTTATCACAGCTTCTGAGGACAGGGGACGAAGCCATTGAAATTCCTCCCTCCTGAACCGGAACGATCAATTATAATGGATGAGGGAGCTTTGTCAATTGGGAATAGGGGGCCAGGCTCAACTTTTTAAAGCTTGGAGTCCGTTCATTTGGTTATTGCGAATTTGGGCTGAGGGTTTATAATGGGTATGGAATTTGTTGTTAACGGTGAGGTGAGAATATGGAAAAGAAAAAGGTAAAGGTCAAGGAGAAGGTGGAGACACTGACGGGCGTTCAGGTGGGGATTAAAGCGCCAAGAGGATCGAAGATCACCTGTAAGAGCTGGCAGACCGAAGCGGCGATGAGAATGTTGATGAACAACCTCGACCCAGAGGTGGCTGAAAAACCAGCGGAACTCATCGTCTATGGAGGTTCTGGGAAAGCTGCCCGGAACTGGGAGGCTTATCATTTACTGGTGAAGTGTTTGAGAAATTTAGAAGACGATGAAACATTGCTGGTCCAATCTGGGAAACCTGTAGGGATTTTTAAAACCCATAAGGATGCCCCTCGTGTTTTGATTTCCAATTCGATGCTGGTTCCGAACTGGGCCAATTGGGAGAAGTTCAGGGAGCTGGAAGAGCTGGGACTTACCATGTATGGCCAGATGACAGCAGGAAGCTGGATCTATATCGGGACCCAGGGAATTCTTCAGGGGACTTACGAGACATTTGCTTCTGCGGCGAAGAAGCATTTTGGAGGAACACTGAAAGGGAGACTTATCCTATCAGCAGGTCTTGGAGGAATGGGAGGAGCCCAACCTTTAGCAGCCACAATGAACGAAGGGGTTTTTTTAGGGGTAGAGGTTGATCCGGCAAGGATCAAGCGCCGTCTTGAAACAGGATATTTGGATGTGATGACCGATCGATTGGAAGATGCCCTCATTTTGGCCTTAGGGGCAAAAGAGAAGGGCATTCCTAAATCAATTGGTCTTGTGGGAAATGCAGCAGAGATTCAGCCAGAAATTGTGAAGAGAGGCATTGTCCCAGACTTAGTGACCGACCAGACTTCAGCCCATGATGCGTTAAATGGATATATTCCTGCCGGGCTAACTCTTGATGAGGCTCTTGAACTTCGTAGGAAAGATTCACAAACCTATATCCGTCGAGCCATGGAATCAATGGCTATTCATGTCCAGGCGATGCTGGAATTACAGAAGAAGGGGTCGATTGTCTTCGATTACGGTAACAATATTCGAGCGCAAGCATTTCAGGCAGGCGTCAAAGAGGCATTCAATTATCCTGGATTCGTCCCTGCCTTTATCCGACCTCTCTTTTGTGAAGGGAAGGGGCCCTTCCGCTGGGCTGCTCTCTCAGGGGTTCCTGAAGATATCTATAAGACCGATGAGGCGATTCTCAAAGAATTTCCTGATGATGTTTCTCTGGCAAGATGGATTCGGTTGGTAAGGGAGAAGGTGAAATTCCAGGGACTTCCTGCAAGGATCTGCTGGTTGGGATATGGCCAGAGGGCAAGGATTGGTAAAGTTTTTAATGATATGGTTGCCAAGAGAAAACTGAAGGCCCCGATTGTGATAGGAAGGGATCATCTGGATAGTGGTTCGGTTGCCTCTCCGTATCGCGAGACAGAGGGGATGAAAGATGGAAGTGATGCTATTGCGGATTGGCCTATTTTGAATGCCCTTCTCAATGTGGCGGCAGGAGCTACGTGGGTTTCGGTCCATCATGGCGGGGGAGTTGGAATCGGTTATTCCATCCATGCTGGGATGGTTGTCGTGGCAGATGGAACAAAGGATGCGGAGAGGAGGCTTTTGCGGGTATTGACCACGGATCCAGGGACCGGCGTGATGCGCCACACCGATGCGGGCTATGAAGAGGCCATCCAAACTGCCAATGAGAAAGGAATTAAAATTCCAGGCGTAACGATCTACCAGAGATAAAATGGAATGTCAAATGTCAAAGCTCAAAGTTCAAATGAAATTCAAATGGTAAAATGCAAAAGGCTCTGTATGTCATGCTGAACTCGGTTCAGCATGACATAGAATTAATGATTCAAAGGACCCTGAAACAAGTTCAGGGTGACAAATAGGGACTTTTTCAATAGCCTGTTTGAAATTTGACATTATGGATTATCTTATGAAGACTGTGACTGTTGATGGTGAACATCTCGCCTTAGAAGAAGTATTGGAAGTGGCAGAAGGAAGGGCCCAAGTGAAGATTTCTCCCTCTGTTGAGAAGAAAGTGAAACGGTCAAGAGATTTTATTGAGAAGGCTCTTGATCAGGGTGAGAAAATTTATGGAGTCACGACAGGATTTGGGTTGCTTTCGGACCAGATCATTGATCATTCCCAGATAGAGACCCTCCAGAGAAATCTCATTCGGAGCCATTCCGTAGGAGTAGGTCCATCGTTCGACGAAGGGACTACTCGTGCCATCATGCTATTAAGGGCGAATGTGATCGCCATGGGATATTCAGGCGTTCGGATGGAAGTATTGAGACGACTGGTTGATATGATCAACAAAGGAATCCACCCTCTTGTTCCAGAACAGGGATCCGTTGGCGCAAGCGGGGATCTTGCCCCCTTGGCTCATCTCGCCTCTGTTTTGATGGGAGAGGGGGAGGCAATATTCAAGGGAAAGGTGATATCAGGGAAGAAAGCGATGAAGATGGCTGGCATTCCCATCTTAACTCTCAAGGCAAAAGAAGGTCTTGCCTTGGTGAACGGCACCCAAGTGATGACTGGTGTGGGTCTTCTGGCTCTCCTCAGGGCAGAGCGGCTCTGCAAGATAGCAGATATTATCGGTGCATGTACTTTAGACGCTTTGAAGGGAAGTTTGAGAGCCTTCGATCCGGATATTCAGAGAGTGCGTCCTTTTCCAGGTTCACTTGCGGTTTCGAAAAACTTTAAAAAAATTGGTCGATATAGTGAGATTGCTAAATCTCATAAATTCTGCTCTAAGATCCAGGATGCCTACTCCCTTCGTTGCATTCCTCAAGTTCACGGTGCGGTGAGGGATGCACTGGCCTATGTTCGAAAGATCCTTGAGATTGAAGTGAACTCTGCAACGGACAATCCGCTTGTATTTGCTGAACAAAGAAAAATCCTGAACTGTGGAAATTTTCATGGAGAACCGGTTGCCTTTGCTCTTGACCTTCTGGGGATCGTAGTCTCTGAATTGGGAGGAATCTCCGAGAGAAGGATTGAGAAATTGATCAATCCTGCCTTATCTGGTTTACCCGCTTTTCTAACCACAGAAGGAGGACTCCATTCAGGATTGATGATGGTCCAGGTAAGCGCTGCTGCACTGGCCTCTGAGAATAAAATCCTCGCCCATCCTGCAAGCGTTGATTCCATTCCCACCTCTGCAGACAAAGAAGACCATGTCTCTATGGGGACGATTGCTGCCAGAAAAGGAAGGGATATTGTAAGAAATGTTGAGCATATTTTGGCCATGGAATTGCTCTGCGCTACACAGGGATTGGAATTTTTGCTTCCCCTCCAGCCTGGAATTGGAATCAAGGAAGCTTACCGCATTGTCCGAGAAGAAGTCCCGCCCATCAAAGGCGATCGAAGATTCAGTGAGGATATAAAGAAGATTCAAAGCTTGATCGAATCCGGAGTACTACTCCGCTGTGTTGAAAAGGCAATAAGTAAGCTGGAATAATCTGCGAAATGATTTGATTTTCTTTAAGGTTTATGATAATAATTTCGCATTATTTTTCAGGGAGTTCGAAAAGACTCCCGGACATAACATTTAAAGGAGGAGGGAACTGAGTATGAAGAAAAGCTGGATTGTTGGGATGATGGTTCTGGTATTTTTAGTGGCTGGTTCTGCGTTTGGTGCGGAGCCTATCAAACTGGGCATGTCCACCTGGCTCGGATATGCCCCTCTCTACTTGGCAAAGGAGAAGGGATTTTTCAAGAAGCAGGGAGTGGATGTGGAGATTGTTGTGATCGAAAGTCCTGCCGATCGAAGGGCGGCCTTTGCAGCGGACAAAATACAGGGAATGGCAACCACTGTTGATACCCACGTCATGACAGCGGCTGCTGAAAATCCCATCCCGGTCAAACAGGTGTTAGCCCTCGACGATTCCCATGGGGGTGATGGCATCGTGGCCAAAAAGGAGATTAAAACAATAAAAGATCTCAAGGGAAAGACCGTTGCCGCCCAACTTGGTGCAGGAGCAAGCTACTTCTGGCTCAATTATGTTCTTAAAGAGAATGGAATGAAGCTTTCTGACCTTAAGGCAATCGATATGAAGGCAGGCGATGCAGGTTCGGCCTTTGTGGCTGGAAAGGTCGATGCCGCCGTGACCTGGGAACCCTGGCTTTCCAAGGCCAAGGAGACCGCCTTTGGCCATGTCCTGCTTTCAAGCGATAAGACACCAGGGATTATTGTGGACTCTTTGGCCTTCAAACCCGACTTCTTGAAGAAACGGGGAGCCGATGTGAAGAAGATTGTGGCCGCATGGAATGAGGCGGTAAAATTTGCTGCCGAGAATCCAAAAGAGGCTGATCCCATCATGGCCAAATTCACAGGGCAGAAACCTGAAGAGTTCACCAAAGAGAAGACGGGTGTTCGATTCTATGGGTCCAAGGAGAACAAAGATTATTTTGGAACCTCACAAAAGCCTGGTCTTCTTTATACCGTGACACAACGTGCTGCAGACCTCTGGTTTGAATTGAAACTGATCAAGACCAAACCCAAGGCAGCCGATTTGATTGATGGGTCATTCCTTTAACTGATGGATGAAAAGAAAGAAAAGAAAACGGAGAGGGCTCCCCGGAGATTTGAAGATCTTTTAAGTCCAAGGGAGCCCATCCATAAAGGCCTCTATTTAGTTCTCGCACTCAGCAGTTTTGCTTTCTTCCTCATCATCTGGTCGATTCTTACCTATGGAGGATTTGTCGATCCTCTATTCCTTCCCTCCCCGGGCAGGGTCTTTCAGGCGGGGGTTGATCTTTTTCTCGAATTAGGGTTTACAACCGATATTCTGAATAGTGTATACCGAGTGATGATGGGATTCATCATCGCCGCGATCATCGGAGTCCCCATCGGATTGATCATGGGGACATTCAAAGTTGCAGAAGCTTTTACAGAACCTGTGGTGGGATTCATTCGTTATATGCCTGCCTCTGCCTTCATCCCTCTGTTCATTCTTTGGTTGGGGATCGGGGATATCGAAAAGATTGCCATCATTTTTGTTGGAAGTTTTTTCCAACTCATCCTGATGGTGGCTGTCGTTGCCAAGAATGTGCATAAAGATATGTTGGAAACGGCCTATACATTGGGAGCAAAACGATTTCAGGTCATCCGGAAGGTTCTACTTCCAGCAAGCCTTCCAGGAATTGTTGATACCTTAAGGATTATTGTCGGATGGGCGTGGACCTATATCATTGTAGCGGAATTAGTGGCTTCTGCTTCGGGCATCGGCTATATGATCATCAGTTCTCAGAGGATGCTTAGAACCGGGAATATTATTTTTGGGATCCTCACGATCGGGATGTTAGGCCTCATCACGGACTTTTTCTCCAAATGGCTTTATAATAAATTATTTCCGTGGGTAGAGTGACAGGATGGAAGAGGCAATTAAACTCGATATTCATAATGTATCAAAGACCTATCGTTCGGATGGCAACGAAGTATTAGCTATTGATGAGATTGATCTCAAGATAAGAAATAAGGAGTTTGCCACGATCCTTGGCCCTTCGGGTTGCGGGAAATCGACCCTCCTCCGGATTGTGGCCGGGTTGACGAAACCCACCCGAGGGGTAGTCAGACTTGATGGAAATATGATCAGCGGCCCGGGACAGGATCGAGGAATGGTCTTTCAGAGCTATACTCTTTTCCCCTGGCTAACCGTGAAGGAGAATATCCAATTCGGCCTTGAAATTTCCGGTATGCCAAAACTGAAACAAGAACAAATCGCACAAGAATTTGTAGAGAAGGTTGGCCTGAAAGGGTTTGAACAGACCTATCCGAAAGGACTTTCAGGGGGAATGAGGCAGAGGGTTGCCATTGCGAGGGCCCTGGCTAACAACCCTGCGATTTTGCTTTTGGATGAACCCTTTGGGGCCCTCGATGCCCAGACGCGGGCGCTCATGCAGGAACTCCTTACTCAGGTGTGGGAGGAACTGCATAAGACCATCCTCTTTGTGACCCACGATGTGGAGGAAGCGATCTTCCTATCAGATCGGGTCTTCGTGATGACGGCAAGACCAGGAAAGATTAAAGCCGAAATCGATATCACCCTTGAACGGCCTAGAAATTATGAACACAAAGCGACCGAGACCTTTCTTAAGCTGAAGAAGCAGGCCCTTGCCCTCATCCGGGAAGAAGCGATCAAGGCAACACAGTATAAAGAATAAATTCGAATCAGATATTAACGAACTCTTAGGAAAGAGAGGAGAAACCTTGAGAGTCAAAAAACTCGCGAGAAAAGGGATTTTGAAAATAGAATCCTATGTTCCTGGGAAGTCGATCGAGGAGGTTCAAGAAGAGTTTGGGGCCAAAAAGTGGATTAAACTGGCCTCGAATGAGAATCTGCTCGGTCCCTCTCCAAAGGCAATAGCAGCCATCCAGGAGGAACTTCCCAATATCTATCTTTACCCAGAAGGCCCTTGTACGGTTTTAAGACAGGCCTTGGCTCAAAAGTTTTCGATCCCTGAAGGGATGGTTGTCCTCTCCAATGGCGCTGATAATCTAATTCTAATGATTGCGAATGCCTTTGTGGATGAAGGAGATGAAGTGGTGATGGCAGAACCCACCTTCTCAGTCTATACCAATGTGACTCAGATCATGGGAGGAAAGCCGATCAAGGTGAAGTTGAAGGACTTTACCCATGATCTGGATACCATGTTAAAAAAAGTCAACCGAAAGACAAAATTGGTCTTTATCTGCAACCCGAATAATCCAACTGGGACAACTGTCTCTCAAGAATCGTTTAACCATTTTCTCTCCCATCTTCCAAAACGTGTCATCCTTGTCTTGGATGAGGCTTATGGAGACTTTGTCGAAGATGCGTTTTATCCAAATGGTTTGGATTATATCAAAAAAAAGGATCAGGTCATCGTCCTTCGGACTTTTTCAAAAGTTTATGGACTGGCAGGATTGAGAATTGGTTATGCCTTAGGTAGGGAAGACTTAGTGGATTGCCTTTATCAGGTAAGGGATCCTTTCCCCGTCCATCGGTTGGCACAGGTTGCCGCTGTAGCTGCTTTAAAGGACGAGGACCATGCCATCAGGTCAATTCAATTGGTTTACGAAGGGAGGAGGTACCTCTACAGAGAGCTGGATAGGATGGGACTCTCCTATGTCCCCAGTCAGGCCAACTTTATCTTCATCGATTTTGAGAAAGATTCAGAAGAAATCTTTCAAGCCTTTTTGAAGGAAGGGATCATCATCCGTCCGGGAAAGATATGGGGCTATCCTACTTTTGCGAGGGTGACCATTGGAAGACTGGAGGATAACCAGAAATTCATCAAAGCCCTCAAAAAAATCCTTAAATAAGGTCATTAAGTAACTGGTCATCAGATCATTAAATACGGAGTGTCGGCATTTATTGCCGACGAAATTCCTTCAGTCCGCCCCCAGTAAATGGGGGCGCTACGATTTTAAAATGATTCAACCAACCGAAGTAGACCTCCTCATCAAGAATACTGAAGAGCTTCTCACTCTATCTCTTTCCTCCAGGGAGGAATCGGGATTGGGAATTATTAGAAATGGAGCCGTTGCAATAAAGGAAGGAAGGATCTTCTGGGTTGGGAAAACAGAGGAATTTCCAAAAGAGTTTTGTTTAAGCACAGGAGGTCAAGAGATTGATGCTACAGGAAAAGTGGTGATGCCTGGGCTTATTGATTCCCATACCCATCTCATCTTTGCCGGGTCAAGAGAGAAGGAATTCGAGCAGAGAATTCAGGGCCTCTCCTATCTGGAAATTGCAGAAACGGGAGGAGGAATCCTTTCAACCGTCGAAGCTACAAGAAAAGCCTCCTTCGATAACCTTTTTTCCCTTGGAAAGAAGAGACTGGACCGGATGCTTTCCAAAGGGGTCACTACCCTGGAAGCAAAGAGTGGATACGGACTTTCCCTCCAAGATGAATTAAAAATTCTCAAAGTGATGAGGGCATTGCAAGAAAACCATCCCGTTGAGATCGTCCCTACCTTCTTGGGAGCACATACTATTCCAAGAGAATTCAGAGATGCTCGACCCCGCTATATCGATCTTCTCACTAAAGAGATGATTCCAAGGATTGCACAGGAGAAATTAGCAGAATTTTGCGATGTTTTCTGTGAGGAGAAGGTTTTTACCCTTGAAGAGTCAAAAAAAATTCTTGAGACAGGAAAGCGGCATGGTCTTAAACCAAAGATCCATGCAGACCAATTGAGCCCAGGGGGCGGGGCAGAGCTGGCTGCTGAGGTCAACGCCTTTTCTGCTGATCATTTAGAATACGTGAGCCAAGAGGGTATCAAAAAAATGGCTGAGAAAGGAGTCACCGCGGTTTTATTGCCAGGGGCGAGTTTTTTTCTCTCTATGAAAAAGTATCCTCCTGCGAGAGACATGATCGAACAGGGAGTGGCTGTCTCCCTTGCCACGGATTTAAATCCTGGCTCCTCGATGACCGAATCCCTTCCCTTGATGATGACGATGGGTTGTATCATGTTCAAAATGACCCCCAAAGAAGTGATACAAGCAACAACGGTTCATGCGGCAAGATCCATGGGACGAGAAAAAGAGATTGGCAGTCTGGAAGTTGGAAAACAAGCCGATATCTTATTGCTCGATATTCCCAATTATCATTACTTCCCTTATCACTTTGGTGTGGACCATGTTGCATGGGTCATTAAGAAAGGGAGAATTGTCTATACTAAAACGTCTTAGTGTCTTAGCGTCTTGGTGTCAATAGGGCAAGTACATGAATATTCCCTTTGAGCTAATTCTTGACTCAACAACACTATGACTCAACCACATAGGTTTCTGGAACTTACTCATGAAACTTCTGGAATGTGTTCCCAATATCAGTGAAGGCAGGGACCCAGACAAGATCGCCTCGATCGCAGAAGAGGTGAGGAAGCACAAAGGGGTCAAACTTCTTGACACCTCTTCAGATAAGGACCATCACAGGAGTGTATTCACTTTCATTGGTGGCCCCGAAGCAATAAAAGATGCAGCCTTCTCCCTGGCCATGAAAGCCATTGATCTCATTGACATGAGGGAGCACAAAGGAGGGCATCCCCGTTTGGGAGCAGTGGATGTTGTTCCCTTTGTTCCCGTTCAAGGTGTGGAGATGGAAGAAGCTGTTCAAATTGCCCATGAATTTGGGAAAGGGTTGGGGAAGAGGGGAATCCCTATCTTTTTTTATGAAGAGGCGGCGACTCAATCGGAGAGAAAAGATTTGCCTTCCATTCGAAAGGGGGAGTATGAGGGATTGGTGGAGAAACTGAAGGATCCCAAATGGAAGCCCGATGAAGGACCTGATCAATTTAATCCAAAATCCGGAGCTACAATCGTTGGAGCTCGATTCCCTTTGGTAGCCTATAATATTAATCTCAAAACAAAAGATCTCACGATTGCCGAAGAGATTGCTAGAAAGGTTCGGTTCAAAGATGGAGGATTTCCTCATGTCAGGGCGATGGGAGTCGATTTGAAAGAAAAAGGAATGGTTCAGGTTTCTATGAACCTGACTAATTATCGTGTGACTAATATCCCAAAAATATATGAATTCATCAAAAAGGAAGCTTTGAAAAAAGGGATAGAAATAGAGGGCGGAGAGATTGTGGGATTGATTCCCTTAGCTGCTTTAGAAGGTATTGTCCAAGATTATTTGAAATGCCCACAGTTTTTGGTTCGCCAGGTCATTGAGCAACGAATTCTCGAATTTGAGTAGGAAGGAGGGATTATGGAACTCAGACGATTCTTAGAAAATTTGTCCTCAGATACTCCTACCCCTGGGGGAGGAAGTGCTTCTGCTTTGGCAGGGGCACTCTCTGCATCCCTCGTCGCAATGGTGGCAGGGCTTTCTACCAAGAAGGGTAAAACAAAAGAGAAAGGGATGGAGGAGATAAGAAGGAAAGCCTTATCCGTTCAAAAAAGGCTCTTTCAGGCGATTGATGAGGATTCAAAATCTTTTGATGCGGTCATCAAAGCTTTCCGCCTTCCCAGAAACTCAGAAAAAGAGCGTCTCCATCGGGTCGGGGAGATTCAAAAGGCCTACCAAAAGGCCACCCTTACCCCCCAACTGGTGTGTCAGCAATCCCTTCAACTCTTGGAGTATTCCAAGACCCTAATTTTAAAAGGGAATCCGAATGCAATCAGTGATGCAGGGGTGGCTGCATTTCTTGCTGACGCTGCCCTGGCAGGGGGATTGCTCAATATTGGCATTAATCTGGTGGCCGTGACTGAAAAAAACTTCGCCAAGAAGATGATTTTTTTGATGAGGAGATGGGCAAAAAAAAGGAATGAGCTCATGAAGGCCATCCTCATGAAGCTTACCGGAACACATCAGGTTTGAGAGAGTCCAAATTTCCCTCTCTTTTTTGTCTGGTGGATGTCTTTAAATTTTTTAAAATCCTATTATCGGAGAGAAGGATGTCGAAGTTTCATGGTTTGATAGAAGGGTTCCTATTTCTTTTTTTTATTCTGGCCGTTTCTCCTATCATGGGGCAGGAAAATCTGCCGGTTTTGATCAAGAAAGTGGAACCTTCGATCGTTGTCATTTTCACTTATAATAAGGAAGGGAAACCCCTTGGGCAAGGAAGCGGTTTTTTTATTAATAAAGAAGGAGATGTGATCACGAATTCCCATGTCCTGCAGGAGGCAAGTCGCGCAAACATTAGAACAATGGAGGGGAAGGAATACCCTATTAAAAAGGTTCTCGCTGAAGACAAGGAAGGCGATTTAATCCGGGTTTCAGCGGATATTTCAGAAGAAGTTGTAAGGCCTTTACCGGTGACCACCAAACTTCCTGAGGTAGGGGAGCGAGTCATTGTCATTGGAACCCCCCTCGGGCTCGATAAAACGGTTTCAGATGGCATCGTCTCTGCCGTCCGGAACATACCCACATTCGGGAATATTATACAGGTGACCGCCCCCATATCCCCTGGATCAAGTGGCAGTCCAGTGATCAACATGAAAGGAGAGGTGATCGGAATTGCAACTTTTTTTGTGGTGGCGGGTCAAAACCTCAACTTTGCCATCCCTGGAGAAAGGATCGTAAGGCTGACCATGGGGCAGGGAGAAACCCTTTCAGAGCGGGAAGAAGGGAGAATAAAAGATTGGCTTGCCTCAGCGGAAGGACTTTACGCTATCGGGCTTCGTTTCCTCTGGGCAGAGAACTATGAGAAGGCCCTTCCCTATTTTGTTGAGACAGTCAAGAGAAATAGAGAGCATGCTCAGGCTTATTTCCAAATTGGATATTGTTTGGCCAAGCTTGGACAGTACAAAGAGGCGATTGGACCTTACCAGCAGGCAATTCGGATCAATCCCGAGGATGCCGACATTCATAATAATCTATGCGTCGTTTACGGAATGATTAGTCGCTATGATGAGGCGATCGAATCCTGCCGAAAGGCCATTCAGCTCAACCCCGATCTTTACGAAGCCCATAATAATTTGGGATGGTCTTATCAAAGGCTCGGGCATTATCAGGAAGCCATCCAATCGTGTAAAGAAGCCATTCGCCTCAAACCTGATTTTGCTCTGGCTCACTATAATCTCGGTAATAATTACTCCGCTCTGAAGAAATATGAAGAAGCCATCGATTCTTACAAGGAGGCGATTCGCATCAAATTTGATTTTGCAGAAGGACACTTAGACTTGGGGGCAGTCTATTTCCACACGGGACGTTTTGAAGAGGCGATCTTATCTTATAAGCAGGCGATCCGATTAAAGCCTTCTCTGGGTGAAGCCCATCTCAATTTGGGGATGTCTTATTTGAAGCTGGGGGACAAGGGATCCGCCATCGAGGAATATAAAATTCTGAAGGAGTTGGATAAAGAACTGGCTAATAGGCTTTTTAATTTGATTTATGAATGAAGATTTAAATTTTAATGGATGGAGGGAACACCATGGAAGAGGAAAAAATAGGGGTAAAGTTTATTGCCACGGTTACTGGTTTGAAAGGGTCCTGCCACGCGAACCACAAAGCGGGGCAGAAGTTTGAATTAAATTGCTATGATTCGGGGGGACTCTGTGGCTTTTTTTATCACGATATCTTCCCCAATCTCAATGTGATGCAGTTTGGTGGGAAATACCCATGGTGGGATAAGGATCTGATAGAAGTAGAATGCCCAGACCGCTATAATACGGTCTCGCTGAAAGTCGAAAGGAAAAAATAAAGGTTCTTTCTCTAAAATATTTTACAGCGGGGAAGAATTTGCTTCCCCGCTGTAAACTTACCAGAAAGATTTAGATATCCAAAAGGTATGGATATCTAAATCCCTCCCGAAAGAAGGGTTCTCCATTAAGCTCGACTGGGTCAAGTTAAAAATATGAGGTCTCTGAAAAACCCTTAAAATCTTTATCAGAGACCTCTGATTGCACAGATTTCGAAAAATGATTACACAGATTCTCCTATTTTTTCAATACATCTTGTATCTGTGTAATCGGTTCCTAATCGGTGTAATCAGAGATTTATGGGCTTTTCCAGAAATCTCAATATTTACTTCTTGGGTGGAACGATCGCTTCCTTGCATGCCTTGGCGATACGCATCTTTACCACCGTCTTGGCTGGGATATTGATCGGCTCACCTGTAGCCGGATTTCTCCCCACACGTGCTTTACGTTTTACCAGGACGAGTTTGCCGACCCCGGGGAAGGTGAAGGCACCAACCTTTTTGGTTTCGGCGATCGCTAACGCTGCCATCTCGTCGATGACTGAGGAAGCAACCTTTTTGGAAAGGTCAAACTTCTTCGCAAAATATGAAATGACTTGGGCTTTAGTGAGTGGTTTCTTTCCTGCCATGTTCTCTCCTCCTCTTTAATTTAATGATTTAAAGTTTAAGTATACAAAAAAGTTTCTAAAAAGCAAGCACAAAATCATTTAGAAAACAAATTTGGAGCGGGCAACGGGGATCGAACCCGCGACCCTCGGCTTGGGAAGCCGATGCTCTACCAGCTGAGCTATGCCCGCTTGATGGTCCAATTAAAAATATAAAAAACTTTCAATGCTTGTCAAGTTAATTTTCAATTAAACTCCAAATGTTTCTCAGTTTTTCTGGTTCATCCTGTCTCTTTGGTTCTTAACCCATTCGGCGGCGCTAAGCTCCGCCCTTCAGGGCGGTGAGAAAAGCACCGCTCAGGGTTAACTTAACCTCAGCCTAATCCTCAACCTTGATCCCTAAATCACCCTCAACTCACCAGGAAGGTAAGTTAATACTTCTGTTCCACGAGAAGTGACCTGGACCATATCCTCGATTCGAACCCCTCCCCAATCGGGCAGATAGATGCCGGGTTCTATCGTGAAAACCATTCCTTCCTGAATGAGCCCTTTATTTTCAGGATTGACGACCGGATCTTCATGGACGGCAAGACCGATGCCATGCCCTAATCCGTGACCGAAATACTCCCCATATCCCTGATTTCGAATATGATCCCTTGCCGCGGCGTCTACCTCCTGGATGGGGATGCCCGGACGAACCATCTCAATTGCCTTGTCATGAGCTTCCTTAACTATCTGATAAATCCTTTTCTGCTCTGAGGAGGGTTTGCCACAGACCACCGTGCGTGTCTGATCAGAGTGGTAACCCTGGAACCCTGAACCAAAATCGATCAGGATGAAGTCTCCTTTTTCGATTCGCTTATCACTTGCCTTTCCATGAGGGAGAGCAGATCGTTTTCCAGAAGCGATGATGATATCAAATCCAATGGCATCAGCGCCATTCCGTTTCATAAAGAATTCCATCTCCAGAGCGGCCTCTCTCTCCACAAGGCCTTCTTTAAATATTTCCATAACATGAAGGAAGGCTTTGGATGAGATATCGATGGCCGTCCGGATGAGAGCCAGTCCTTGGTCATCCTTAATGGCCCTCAGATTTTTTAATTCATCCTCAAGCGGAATAAGTTTTGCCTCATTGGCAGACCTTTCCAAAAGGAATTGATGAGATGAGAAGGTAAGGGAGGTGGATTCAAAGCCTATGTTCTTTAATTTTAAGTCTAATAATAGGGAGGCAATCCCCTCCATTTTCTTCTTATAATGGATGATCTGGGATCCCTTGACCTCTTCATCTGCCTGTGTCCAGTATCGGGAGTCAGTAAGAAAGAAGGATTCCTTCTGGGTGATGACGAACGCACCGTCACTCCCGGTAAAACCACAGAGATAACGGATGTTTTCAAGACTGACGAAGAGGATCCCGTCCAGATGATAGGAATCCAAAATCTTCCGGGAATTTTTTTGCCGAGGCTCATATAACGAATTACCCATCAATTTTGTCTCCGTTTCCGAATATTGGCCAGCCATTTTTCGAGATGGCGTATCTTTTCTTCCCTGGAAGGGGGGTATGGGAAATTGGAAGGAGGGGAGGGATGTAACTTCTCTCTCAATTCTTCTACCCTCTTCTGTATCTCCGGGTCAAATGGATCTTTTTCGGCAAGGGTTTTGTAAATTTCGTAAGCCTCCTGAAGATGACCCTGTTGGAGGTAGAGTTTAGCTAATGTTTTTGTCGCCATGCGATCCATTGAACATCCCGGTTTAGAAGGCCTTTCTAAAAATTAGAAAATAATTTCCCAAAAGTCAACCCCTTCGTTCTCTCAGCCTGAAGGCTGGGGCTTGCCTTAAGCCAGAGTTCAGGCCGAGGGTTCAGACTGCCTACCGCAGGCAGGGATGACCCTGCACTTCGATAAACTCAGTGTCCTGAGCCTGCCGAAGGAAGCGGCGCCTGCTTCTCCTTCATAAAAAGCAGGGTATGAGCACCGTCGAACGGGTCAAGATTTTTGGGAAAAGGGGGAGAGTATTGACATAAGGATTAATATAAAATAGTATTATTTGGTTTTTCTCACTTGAAGGGGGCCTGATATGGACAAGAAATATTTATTCTCTCCTGGACCAACTATGCTTCCTCCGGAGGTGCTTCTCAAGATGGCAAAACCCATCATGCACCACCGGGAACCAGAATTTGAAAGAATCTTTGCCGAGATCCGGGAAGGGTTGAAGTGTCTTTTCCAGACGAAAAATGAGGTGTTGATCTTTACCTCTTCTGGAACGGGTGCCATGGAAGGGGCGGTTTCTAACCTCCTCTCCAAAGGGGATAAGGCTTTGGTGGTTCGTGGGGGGAAATTTGGTGAGAGATGGGGAGAGATCTGCAAGGCTTATGGAATTGAGTTTATTCCTATTGACGTGGATTGGGGAAAGGCGGTTGATCCGAAGCAGGTTCAAAAGGCCTTGGATTCCAATCCATCGATTCGAGCGGTTTACACTCAGGCCAGTGAAACCTCGACCGGAGCAAAACATCCTATCCGCGAGATGGCTGAGATCGTAAAAAAATATGAAGAGACCGTCATCGTCGTCGATGCCATTACAGGAATTGGCGTCTTTAACATCCCGATGGATGAATGGGGGATCGATGTGCTGATCAGTGGCTCTCAAAAGGCCTTGATGCTTCCCCCGGGACTCGCTTTTGCAGCTTTAAGTGATAAGGCATGGAAGTTTGTGGAAAGGTCAAACTTACCCAAATACTATTTCGACTTTAAAAAGGAGTTAAAATCTGCTCAGAAAAATCAGAATTCCTTTACCCCGGCCATCTCTTTATTCGTGGGCTTAAGAGAGTCACTCAATCTGATTCGAAAAGAGGGTCTGGAGGCAGTTTTTCGGCGCCATGAAAAGTTGGCGGAGGCCACCCGTGCTGCAGTGAAGGCTTTGGGCCTTGAACTCTATGCTCCTGATTCACCGAGCAACGCTCTCACAGCCGTTAAAGTTCCAGAGGGGATACCGGGAGGGAAATTGAAGAGTCTGTTTTTTGAGAAGTTCGGGATCACCGTAGCAGGAGGCCAGGATCAGGCAAAAGGTAAGATTATTCGAATTGCCCATCTGGGATATTATGAGCGACTGGACATGGTGATGGTGATTTCAGCCCTGGAGATGCTTTTGAAGGAAATGGGCTATGCCTTTGAGCTGGGAACAGGGGTGAAGGCAGTTGAAGAGATATTGATGAAATGAAAAGAGGTCCAGACGGTTTGAGGTGAGATGATATGGAGGAGATTAAAAGAGTTTTAGTCAGCGACCCTTTATCGGATAGGGGATTGGAAATATTGGAAAGAGCGAAGAACCTGAAATATGATCTTAAACCCGGACTTTCTCCGGAAGAATTGAAAAAAATTATTCCGGAATATGATGGGATCATTGTCCGTAGCGAGACCAAATTAAAGGCCGATATTATCGAAGCAGGGACTCGTTTGAAAGTGATCGGAAGGGCAGGGATTGGGTTGGACAATGTGGATCTTCCTGCTGCCACCAAGAAGGGTATTGTGGTAATGAATACTCCCCAGGAGAATGCCATTGCCGCGGCGGAGCACACGATTGCCATGATCCTTTCTATTTCGAGGAAGATTCCCCAGGCAACGTCTTCGATGAAAGCCGGCAAGTGGGAAAAGAAAAAGTTTATGGGAGTGGAGCTTTATAATAAGACCCTTGGACTGGTCGGCATTGGGGTTATCGGGACGATTGTCGCCAATCGTGCAAGGGGTCTGAAGATGAAGGTCATTGGTTACGACCCTTATCTTTCAAATGAGGTAGCGGAGAAGAAAGGGGTCGACCTGGTATCGCTCGATGAACTGCTGAACCGTTCTGATTTCATCAGTGTCCATACCCCCTTAACGGATGAAACAAGGAATCTCATTGACAAAAATGCCTTCGCAAAGATGAAGAAGGGCGTGATTTTGATCAATTGTGCTCGTGGGGGGATCATCAATGAGAAGGACCTTTATGACGCCATTAAGGGAGGGAAGATAGCTGGAGCAGCCTTGGATGTTTTTGAGAAAGAGCCTGCCGTTGGAAATCCTCTGTTGGAATTAGAAGAGGTCATCAGCACTCCCCACTTAGGAGCTGCCACGGAGGAGGCTCAGGAAAATGTAGCCATTGCCATTGCGCAACAGATTGTCGATTATTTAACTTTGGGAGAGGCTCGCAATGCGGTGAACATGCCGGCGGTCAGCCCGGATATCCTCCCTTTCTTAAGACCTTACCTCCGGCTTGGGGAGAAGCTGGGGAGCTTTTTAGGTCAGGTTTCAAATTACGCCATTGAAGAGGTGCTGATCGAATATCATGGCGAGGTCGTGGAATATGGGACAAAACCGATCACGATTTCGGTCTTAAAAGGCCTCCTCACACCTTTTGTCGGAGAAACCGTGAACTTTGTCAATGCACCGATCATGGCGAAAGAAAGGGGGATAAGAATCACAGAGTCTACCAGTGACAGGGCAGAAGATTTTACGAGTTTAATTGCCCTCACTGCCCGGTCGAAGATGGAGCAGAATTATATTGCAGGAACCCTCTTCGGTAGGAGAGAATTGCGGATCGTCAAGCTCAATGATTTTTTCATTGAAGCCCTCCCGGAGGGATATATCTTGTTAGTGAATAATTATGACAAACCCGGGGTGATCGGAAACCTTGGAAACGCCCTGGGAAGTCGAAATATCAATATTGCGACGATGCAGTTTGGACGCGATCGAATAGGTGGCAATGCGATCTCACTGCTTCACCTGGATGCTCCTTTACCACCGGGGATGCTGGGCGAGATTTTGAGATTGCCGAATATTATCTCAGTTCGTCAAGTGATACTTAATTCTTGAAAGACATGGAGGGTTAATAAAGAATGGCCAACATCGTGATCGTCGGAGCTCAATGGGGAGATGAAGGGAAAGGGAAGATCGTCGATTTGTTGACCCAGTATGCCGATCTCGTGGTGAGGTTCCAAGGGGGAAATAATGCCGGACACACGATCGTTTTAAAAGGGGAGAAATTTGTCTTCCATCTCATCCCTTCAGGTATTCTTTACGAAGACAAAAAATGCATTATCGGTAATGGGGTGGTATTGGATCCGGCCGTGCTGATCGAGGAGATGGATGAGATTAAAAAGAGGGGATATTTCAAAGATGACTCTCAGTTAATGATTAGTGAGGAAACCCACCTCATTCTCCCCTATCATCGGAGGATTGATATTGCCAGAGAAAAAACTTTCAAGATTGGCACTACAGGGAGGGGGATCGGCCCTGCCTATGAAGACAAGGTGGCTCGTTGCGGGATTCGGGTGGTTGACCTCATGGATGAAAAGGTATTTCGGGAGAAGTTAGAAGCAAATCTCATCCAGAAGAATGTCTATTTGACTCAAGTGTTGAAAGAGAAGGGTTTTGAGTTCCCCGAAATTTTTGATGAATTTCTTCGATATAAGAATCGGCTTGAACAATATGTGAAGAATACTTCGCTCATCCTCCATGAAGAAATTAAAAAAGGGAAACATGTCCTATTTGAAGGGGCACAAGGAGCCATGTTAGACCTGGATCACGGCACCTATCCTTATGTGACCGCCTCAAATACACTGGCGGGAAATGCCTGTGCAGGTTCGGGAATTGGCCCTACGATGATCAATTCTGTGATCGGGATAGCAAAAGCCTATACGACCCGAGTCGGGGAAGGGCCCTTCCCCACGGAGCTTTTCGATGAGTTAGGGGAGAAAATTCGTCAAAGGGGAGGGGAATATGGTGCCACCACAGGGAGGCCGAGGAGATGCGGTTGGCTCGATACCGTGGTGGTCAACCATTCTATACGGGTCAATGGCATCCGGGAAATGGTGATTACCAAATTGGATGTGTTAAATGATTTCGATCCGATTAAGATCTGTGTGGGGTATCGTGTGGATGGAAAGGTCTTTTACCATGTTCCTTCTAATCTGGAAATATTGAAACGCTCTGAACCCGTCTATGAAGAGTTGAAGGGATGGAAAACCGAAATCAAGGGAGCGAGAGATTTTAAAGATCTTCCAACTAATGCAAAGCGATATCTCAAAAGAATTGAAAAATTGATCGGTACAAAAATTGCGATGATTTCTGTTGGCTCAGAAAGAGATGAGACTGTAGAGGTTAAAAACCCCTTTTTGAAGAAATCTCTTAAAAGATAGTTCTTCATGAGATTTCTGAAAAAATCCAGAAATCTCTGATTACATAGATTATGAAACGATTACACAGATAAGAAATGAATTGAAAAATCTATTTAATCATTTTTTGAAATCTGTGCAATCAAGAGAGCTCGTTAGTTTTTCAGAGCTCTCTTGATTTTTGCTTGACAATTCAATAAGTTTTCTCTTACTCTGAACTGAAGGGCCGTTAACTCAGGCGGTAGAGTATCTGCCTTTTAAGCAGAGAGTCGCTGGTTCGAGTCCAGTACGGCCCACCAAAGAAATCCAATTGGAACATTGGAATAGTGGAATGATGGGTTTTTTCTAAAAGCTCGATTTACCCGTTATTCCATTTTTCCAATATTCCATTATTCCGTTTGATTTCGTCCCCATCGTCTAGTCTGGCCAAGGACACCGGCCTTTCACGTCGGCAACAGGGGTTCAAATCCCCTTGGGGACGCCAGATGATTTCAATGGCTGATAAAAATTGAGCCCGGGATTAGAAGCCATCCTTTGGATGGCTTTTTATTTTGTATTTGCTTTACTCTTTAGTTATATGAAACGGGCAAATGTGGGAGGGGTAACGATAAGGTTGATCTAAGGTTCAATCATCTCCCCCATCCTTTTTAACAATAGGGTTTACTCCAGGTCATTTTTATGTTATGGAAACATAACAAAATTGTCTAATGGTTGAATGACCCTGGTTTATGGCTACGTCATCCCGGACAAAATGGAAATGGGTTTTGTTCTTCTGTATTTTGGGAGGATTCTTTTTCTTTCTCGTCTATCAATACAACTCCCAAATATGGGTTCAAGTAATAAAAGTTTATCATCTCTATCAGGATCACCAAGAATTTAAGAAGACCATCTCCTCCTATGGAGCTTATGCTCCTCTGGCTTTTATCCTGCTCCAAATTATACAAGTGATCATTGCCCCCATACCGGGAGGGGCGATTGAATTTTTGGGAGGGGTCATATTTGGGGTAAAGGCAGGCTTTATTTATTCCATGATCGGTCTTCTGATAGGGTCTTGGATAGCTTTCAACCTGGCAAGGATTTTTGAAAAAATAGCTGTTGAAAAATTTGTTTCAGAGCAGACCAGAAAAAAATTCGATTATTTGGTCGAACATGAAGGAGTCATTCTCAGTTTTATCCTTTTTTTACTCCCAGGTTTTCCGAAGGATGCCCTTTGTTATATTTTGGGCCTGACCCCTATGCATTTGGGGATTTTTTTGATTATTTCCACCATTGGAAGGATCCCTGGAACATTGATTGCAACTCTTCAGGGGGCAAAGGCCTTCGACCATCAGTATTACACCTTTGGGATCCTTTTGGGAGCATCTGCCTTGGTGATTCTGGTCTTTTATATCTACCATGAGGAAGTTCATAATATGATAAAGAAATTAAAAAAGGAAAGAAGGAAAGAGTTCTAGGGAGTGAAAATGGCACCGGTGGTGAAAGAGGATAAGGGAGGAAAATGGTCCTCCGATCTCGTTTTAGATCTCTATTCAAATCTTTTAACGGAGGTCTGGGAGTTGGTATCGGCGTTGATCGGCGAAGCCATTTTGGCATTTCTTTTTACCTTGGCCATTCGAAAACTTGGAGAGAAGTACCCCTTTTTGATTTCTATGAAGGTCTCTGAGGATGGCATTTCGTTGGACGAAGTGAGAGAGGATTGCCGGACTGTCGCCCCGGCAGAAATTCATCGGGGTTTTCAAAGCCTGATCAATCATCTCTCCCATCTTTTTTCGGCTTTAGCAGAAGGGGTGATCAATAAGGAACTCTTTCCGAAGGTCTTCCAAAAAGTCAAGGAGGCTGAGCGAATTATTTCTCAAAAATAGCGGAGGGAACACCGGTGAGGTTGATTTTTAAAAATTTGAACGTGCTTCGTTCTACTATCAATGCAATCAGTACGAGCATTGAGGTAAAGGAAATCGTCGAATCGGCCGGAAACAATCTCCCAAATTTATTTGACTTCTCTTCATTTGGAGTATTTTGGAAAGAGGATCTCCTCCTCTTCCTTTACCAAGAAGAATCCTGCTCCCCTTCCTTCACCCAAGAGGTAGTGAAGAATATGGTTAAAGTCTTTTCAATCTTGGGGGAGGAGCCCATTGATGCCGACCGAGTTACCCTCCAAGTTGAAAAAAGGAAGTTACGGCCCAAACAGATGATGATGGATCCAAAAGCCACTTTGAAGTCCTACCTCACTTTGCCGTTGGCCGTGGAGGGAGAGATTTTAGGATGCATCTCACTCAACAGTGATCAACCCAATTCTTTTGACGCTCAAGATCTACAATTCCTTTCGGTCATCGGATACCAGATGGCAGCGACCTTAAAACATTTTCAAAGATTTAGTTCGATCAAAAATATTGCCATTTATGATACCCTGACCGGTCTTTATAATCGAAGGTATTTCGAGGAGAGGCTCGAAGTAGAAGCCCAAAAATCTTTTTACGGTGGCACTTCCCTTTCTTTGGTGATGGTGGATATTGATCATTTTAAGAAAGTGAATGATACCTTTGGACATACCGAGGGGGATCAGGTCCTTTGCAACATTTCTTCTTTATTGAAAAATTCGGTTCGAAAGAAAGATACGGTAGCCCGTTATGGCGGCGAAGAGTTCATCTTGGTATTGCCAGAGGCTGGCTTGGAAGAGTCTTTTGTGATCGCGGAGCGCATTCGACGGCTGGTTGAAAGCACCCCCTTCGAAGTGGGGCAGGCTCAGGTCAATTTAACCCTTAGCATGGGAATCTCCAATTTTCCAAGTCATCGGGCGAAGTCGAAAGAAGAATTGGTTAAGATGGCAGACCAGGCGCTCTATGACGCCAAAAGAGGAGGGCGTAATAAAGTTTGTATTTTTGCTGGAAGGTCGTCTCAGTGGACTGTCCCGACTTAACAGGAGAGTTGGAACAAGAAATGAATCTATTTAGTCAAGGAGGTCAAGAAATGAGGACATTCAAAAGAATTTTAATTTTCGCTTTTATTGCTATGTTACTGATGTTGGAGGCAAATCATTTGATGGCCCAGGGGCCTTATTCCATTCTCACCGGTAAAGTATTGGGGATTCGGGGGAGGATGTGGTTGGATGTGGAGAGTGGGACGGATAAAGCCATTGTCAATTTTAGGATTGGACGTAAAACTGTCTATATTCCCCATCGGTACCCCAATCCTGGGGAGAGGGTGAAGGTGGAATATTTGGTACAGCGGGGAACCCCTGTGGCGTTTACGGTCAACATCCTAGAAGGTTCAAAGTAAAGATGAGATTTCTGCTTTTCTAGTGAATCCTTTTTGCTATCATAAAAAAGGCACACCTTCTGGGTGTGCCTTTTTTATGAGATGTTTTTCCTAATACCTTATTTGGATTACTTTGCCTTTGGGGCAGCCTTTGGAGCGGACACTTTGATCGTTACAGCGATCATCTTGTCCATTTCCTTTTTGTACTCGATGACGACATTCATTCCCGCCTTCAGATCTTCAAATTTGAGAGCCTCTTTGCCCTTGGTAATCTTTGTATCGGTGGTGACAGCAAATGTCTTTTCTTCCTTGGCTTTGGCAACGACAATGCTCTTCGCCATCCCATCAACACTCTTAACTTCACCACTGAACTTTTCTAATTTCACTGGTTTAGTGGAGGCTGGTGCGGCCGGAGCAGGGGTTGTTGCTGGTTTTCCTTGGGCTATGGCTCCAGAAACAAAAGCTACCAAAGTAAGCAGGACCACTAACAGAATCGTTTTCTTCATTCAATATCACCTCCTTTCTTTTTCAATGTGATATTATTAGGAGCAAAAGAAGTGCCAAAGAAGACCATGGATGAAATATTTTTAATTATTTGAAATAATTGAATAAATTTTATTGATGGGGAGATTTGGTCGGAAAGAAAATGTTATAAAAGTCAACACAATGCTGGAGGGTGTTGCAAAAATCTACACTCCTTCCTTTTCGAGTATTCTATAGAGAGTTGTACGATCAATGCCCAAAATTTCGGATGCTTTCTTTTTATTTCCTCCAGTTTCTTGAAGCACCTTTAAAACATATCTTTTTTCTAACTCTCTTAATGATAAGGGCTTTTCAGGAATGAGAATCTCCGGGCCCTTGATTTCTTCGAACATTTTTCTTGGAAGGTCTTCAGGAAGAATAATAGGATGAATTGAAAAAATGACTGCTCTCTCTATTGTATGCTCCAATTCACGGACATTTCCCGGCCAGGAGTATTGGGTAAGGATTTCAAGAGCCTCCGGTGAAATGTGAGAGATATTTTTATGATTCTCTTCAGAAAATTTCTGGAGGAAGTGGCTTGCCAGTGATGGGATGTCTTCCTTCCTTTCCCTCAAGGAAGGAAGTGTGATGGTTACGACGTTGAGTCGGTCAAAGAGGTCCTCCCTGAATTTTCCACTTTTCACAAGGGGTTCTAATGGTTGATTCGCAGCCGCAATGACCCTTACATCTACTTTAATACTTTCTGTCCCGCCCACCCTTTTGATTTCATATTCCTGCAGAAATCTTAAAAGCTTCGATTGCATCGAAAGGTTAAGATTTCCCACTTCGTCAAGAAAGAGCGTTCCGCCATCCGCCTCTTCAAAGAGGCCCCTTTTGGCAGAGGAGGCTCCTGTGAAAGCTCCTCGGACATGGCCGAATAACTCACTTTCTATTAACGTCTCTACCAATGAGGCACAATCGACAGGGATGAAGGGTCGGGTGTTCCTCTGGCTATTATAATGAATAGAGCGGGCGATGAGTTCTTTTCCTGTTCCTCTCTCTCCGCAGAGGAGAACCGTAGACTTTGTATCCGCCACCTTAGCGATGGTTTTATAGACTTGAAACATTTGAGGGGTTCGTCCGATGACATTTTTAAATTGGTACTTGTCCAGAAGTTCCTGTCGATAATATTTGTTTTCTTGGATAAGCCTTCTTTGCTCCAAGGCTCTCTGGACGGTGAATTTGATCTCATCAAGTTTGAAAGGTTTGCTGATGTAGTCGAAGGCTCCCTCACGGATCGCCTCGATGGCCGTCTCAATTGATCCAAAGGCTGTGATCATGATTACAGTGGTCTCCGGAGAGATCTTTTTAAAGGATCTTAGAACCTCCATCCCGTCTTTCTCACCCATCCGCACATCGGTGATGACGATGTCAAAAAGGGTGTCCCTCCCCTGAGCGATGGCTTCTTCACCGCTTAAGGCAGTGGAGACTTCATACCCTTCTTTGGAAAGCACTTCTTTTAATAGGTCAATGGTGATCGGATCATCATCCACGACCAAGAGATGGGCTGAGGTTCTGTTCATCGGCTTCATTTCTTTCAACGGCGGGAATGAAAATGGAAAATCTGCTTCCCTTCCCCACTTCGCTTTCTACCTCGATTCTTCCAGAGTGCTCTTTTGCGATCTTTTCACAGATTGCCAACCCTAATCCAGTTCCTTCTCCCATTTTTTTGGTGGTGAAGAAGGGATCGAAAATCCTCCTTTTCGATTCTTCGGTGATTCCGATTCCGGTATCAATAATTGAGATTTCCAGCCATCTCCCATCCTCTGAGGAGAATGGAGGGGAAACTTGCTGGGTCTTGATCGTCAGCACTCCTCCTTGTGGCATGGCGTCTAAGGCATTCCCGATTAGGTTAAGAAAGAGGGTTTGGAGATGGGTGGGGTCCCCTAAGATGGGAGGGAGATCCGGGGAAAGGGTGATAGAAAATCTTACGTTTCGTGCAAGAAACCAGGGTTCACTCAAATGGATCAATTCTTTCAGAACTTCATTCACATCCAGAGACCTCAATTGGGGTTTGGGTTGTCGGGTAAAAGAGAGGAGGTTTTTAACCGAATCGGCCAGCCGGTCCAGTTGCGATTCGATAATTTTAAGTCGATCTCGATCTTTGGATTGAAGATTCCCATCCTGAAGAATGAGTTGAATATAGCCGGAGATCGAGTTCAGAGGGGTTCCGATCTGATGGGCCATCGTGGCGATAACCTGTCCTACGGCTGCAAGTTTTTCAGATTGACTCAATTGCCTCTGGGATTCGAAAAGGGCCTCGTTGAGAAGTCTCAGCTCTTCGTTTCTTTTGGCCAATTCCGAGGTAGCGGCCTCGATTTTTTTTGTCAACTCCTCATTGAACTGGTTGACCTGTCTCAGGAGCTGAACATTTTGCTCATGGGTCTCCCGGATCGTCTTGAGCATTCGATTAAAATTTCTCCCCAATTTTCCCAGTTCATCTTCACTTTGAATGTGAGCTTCGGTCTCCAAGTCGCCCTTTTCTGCGCGGGACATAGCCTCTACTAATTTCTGAATGGGGTCTCCGACCAGTTTCCCAAAGAGGACCGTGAGTGTGATCAGGATGACGAGGATGCTGGAGAAAGTTAGGATCACAGCCCGATCCCTCTTTTTGCTTAAATAACTTTGGGCTTCGTCTAAAGTACTAACCACTCGAATTCCACCGATCACTCTTGTTTCCGAATGGAGAGGGACGATGACCTCCAACCATCTCTCCTCTCCCACATCATGGAGTGTGGAGAGATATTTGTCCTTTTTCAGACGGTTGATCTGTTCCTTCGATAAAGTCATTTGGGTGAGATGGATATCCTTTGAGTTGGAGACGATCAGATCCCACCCTTTGGCAGAAAAAAGAAATACATCAATTTCCATCAAACTGGGACGACTTAACAACCATTCCTCCACTTCATCTCGAATGTGAGGGAGATCCTGAATCATCTTTTGGTCCGGGATCGAAGCATCGATTTGTTTTGCAATATAGAGATTTCGATCTAAGTAGAGGTCGATCTGGTCCTTTCTTGCAAAATGATAGTCTAAATAACTGGTGAGGAGGAGGACCCCGGCGACAATGAAAATGATGAGAAAGGTAATCTTGGTCTTCAGCCCAATTTGGGAGATCTTTTGATGGATCAGGGATCCGGCCCATGGAATGGGAAGGGAGAGCGGAGTGATGGGAGTTGATTTGTCCGGTTCCATTGTTACCTTCCGGAGAGAGGTATCTCAGTCCTGGCCCTTTTTCGCTCAATGATCTTAACTAAAATCACTCCGATCTCGAATAAGAGATACATAGGGACTCCCATTAAACTCATGTTAAAAACATCTGGGGTCGGTGTGACAACAGCCGCTATGATCGCAATGAGCAAGATAGCATACTTCCGGTTTCGAGTCAAAAATGCTGCATTCACTACTCTCAGGTAACTCAATAAAGCAAGGATCAGGGGAAGTTCGAAGGTCAACCCAAATCCAAAGATGAAAACAGCACAAAATGAAATATATTTTCCAGCAGAGATCATTGGTTTGATATGGGCGGATTGATACCCTAAGAGAAACTTAACGCCATTTGGCAAGGCGACAAAGAAGCAAAAAAATGCACCGAAATAGAAAAGGAAGATGGAGGCGAAAAGGATGCCATTTGCCGAACTCAATCCCTTCGAGCGAAAGAGGGGGGCGAAGGCTTTCCAGATATAGTAAAAGATCACAGGAATAGAAGAGAATAGGCTGGTGTAAAGGGTCAGTTTGAATAGCGAGAAAAAAGCCTCTGGAATAGAATAGGCTACGAGATCAGTTTCAAGGGTTTTTTGACAGAGGTAGCCCAACAGTTCCTTTGCAATGGGGAAGATGATGATCCCACTTAGAATGATCACAATGATGATCTGAAGAAGACCTTTTCGTAAATTGGCGAGTGCTTGGAAGATCTCTTCTCTCTTCATTCCTAACCCAAGCCCTTTGCCCTGCCGGATCATGGAGATAATGTAACATAAAAGGGGGCCTTCTGAAAGTGTTTGGTTCAATCCATGTGAGAATGGTCGAGAGGGTGAGGGGTGACTTTCGCCACTTATTCATTAAAATCTTTTTTCTTGTCACAACAGGGTTGACAAAGATTTAAAACAGAGATAAAAAAAGATTGTTGATGCTTGCCTGCCCTGACTACCGCAGGCAGGAATATTCTGAAGATGAAATTGAAAGTCGGTATTACCTATAACCTCAAACAAGAATTCTCTCGACGAGAAAATCAGCCAATTGATTTTTTGGAGGAGTTCGATTCCGAGGAGACGATCGATGCCATTCGGGAGGTCCTGGAGAACGAAGGACACGAAGTGATCAAACTGGGAGGGGACACTGGTTTGATCGATCGGTTAAGGCAGGCATCGATCGATATCGTATTCAACATTGCAGAAGGCCTTCAAGGTCGAAACCGAGAAGCCCACATTCCGGCTCTCTTAGAATTTTTAAATATCCCTTATACCGGCTCCGATCCCCTCACCCTCTCTCTCACCTTGGACAAGGCCATGGCGAAGAGAGTCATCATGAGCCAAAATATCCCGACCCCGCAATTTAAAAAAGTAGAGAGGATGGAGGATCTCGATGGGTTAGACCTTCGTTACCCCCTTTTCGTCAAGTTATGTTACGAAGGGTCGAGCAAGGGGGTCCGGTTGGATTCAAAAATTTTGGACCCTCAAGCCTTGGAGGAGAAGACCAAAGGTCTTTTAAAAACTTATGGGTCCCCCCTTCTCGTGGAGGAATTTATCAAAGGTCCAGAGTTCACGGTGGGCATCCTCGGCAACGAAGATCCTTTTGTCCTCGGTGTCATGCAGATTGAGATCAAGGGAAGCCCTCCGGAAGAATCCATTTATTCTTTGGAAATAAAGAGGGAGTGGGAAGAAAAAGTCCGGTATCATTGTCCTCCCTCGATTGACCAAAATCTCTTAAAAAAGATTGAGGAAGTGGCCCTCCGATCCTATCGGACCTTAGAGTGCCGAGACGTTTCTCGAGTGGATATCCGAGTCGGGGAGGATCATATCCCTTATTTTTTGGAGATCAATCCCCTTCCAGGTCTTTCTCCTGTTTATGGAGACCTCGTGATTATGGCGAGGACCATGGGATGGGACTATGCCAGGCTGGTAAAGACCATTTTCCATCATGCCCTGAAGCGGTATGGATGGGTGAAGTAATCCATTCATGATGAATCGAACAGAGCAGAACCTCTACGAGATTATCTTGAGAAATTTTAAGGAGGCAGTCGTCTTCGCCGACGCCCAAGGGCGAATTCAAATCTTCAATTTCATCGCAGAGAAGTATTTTCAAATTAGTGGAAAGAAGGCGCTGGGAAAGAGATTGGAGAGGGTCATTCCCTATAAAAATATCAAGAAGCACTTTGATTTAGTTTACGAAAAGAGGGAAAGCAATCACGATGTTGAGCTGGCGATCCATGTTCCCCCCGTCCCTTCTCCAGACCAGGAGACCCGGATCCTTCAATGTAGCTTTTACCCCATTTTTGATAAGAAGGGGGCGATGTTTTTGGGCTGTTTAGCCACTTTTGCGGATGTCACGGAGAAGGGTTTGCTCCTGAGGGAGATCAGCAAGAGTCGGGATCTTTCCACCATCGGAATGTTAGCGAGATGGATGGCCCATGAGATTCGAAATCCATTGAGTTCTTTGAACATCAATATTGAATTATTGAGAGAGGAGTTGGGAGGGGAAGCCCAGCTCTCCCAGAAAGAAGAGATTCACTCTCTGATTAATTTTATCAGTTATGAAACCCTCCGATTGGAGAATAATCTGAAAGAATTTTTAGATTTCAATCGGCTTCCTCCCCTGAAATTTGAATGGATTCAATTGAATGAAGTATTGGACTCAGTGGTCCGACTTTTGAGGCCAGATGCCCAGATAAAAAATGCGAGGATTGAAGCCCATTTTCAAAAAAAGTTGCCTATGCTGAAGATCGATGTCAGCCAATTCAATTTGGCTATTTCGAATCTCCTCGTCAACAGCACTCAGGCGGTCTCTGAAAAGGGGGAAATCCATCTCTTCACCCGGGGATCCAAGAAAAATGTCTTCATCATCATCCAAGATAATGGGGTGGGGATCTCTAAAGAGCATCTCCCCAAGATCTTCGATTTTATGTTCAGCACCAAGCCCATGGGGTCAGGATTGGGACTATCGATTGCTAAAAAGATTATTTCAGACCATCACGGAGAGATCTCTGTGAAAAGTGAGGTCAATAAAGGATCCGTCTTTAAAATACGAATTCCACTCGGCCAGAAGACGAACTGATGCTGTTTGGAACAATGGAATGGTGGAGTATTGGAATATTGGGGGAAGGGAATAAGTGAAAAACCCATTATTCCAATATTCCACCGTGAGTAAATTGGATTGAAATAGGATTCAAAAAGTTACCGGGAAGATATGGGAAAAAAGGTGATTTTGATTGTGGAGGATGATCCCACCGTTGGGGAGAGCCTCCGCCTTTTGTTGAAAAAGAAGGGGTACGAAATCCTCCTGGCCTCGAATGGGAAAGAAGCCCTCCAACTTTTCCGACATGAGATCGTTGACCTGGTGATTACCGATGTGGTCATGCCAAAGATGGACGGGATCGAACTTTTAGAGGTTGTGAAGGGTCTCAGGCCGGAGACCGAGGTCATCGTCATCTCTGCCCAAGGGACGATTGAGAAGGCGGTTCAGGCGATGAAATTGGGCGCCTCCGATTTTATTGAAAAACCGATCAATCCTAGAGTGATCTCCTTATTGGTGGAGAGGGCGTTAGAGAAACAGACACTGATCCTCCAAAATCGAGACTTGCGCTCCAGATTAGAAGACAAGTTCCATTTCAAAAACATTATTGGAAGAAGCGAGAAGATGGTAAAAATCTTTGAGCTCATCCATCACATTGCTCCCTATGATAGTTCAGTTCTCATCATCGGCGAGAGCGGAACTGGGAAAGAACTGATTGCCAATGCCATTCATTACAATAGCCCCCGAGCCTCCATGCCCTTTATCAAAGTGAGTTGCGCCTCCTTAAGTGAAGGGATTATTGAGAGTGAACTTTTTGGCCATGAGAAGGGGGCCTTCACCGGAGCCATTGCCTCTCGAAAGGGCCGATTTGAATTGGCCCATCAAGGGACCCTCTTTTTGGATGAGGTGGAAGATATTCCCCCTTCCACCCAGATCAAACTTTTACGAGTCCTCCAGGAAGGTGAATTTGAAAGGGTAGGAGGAAATAAGACGATCAGAGTAAATATCCGAATTATTGCGGCAAGCAACCGGGATCTCCAGGAAGCAGTCAAGGGGGGGGGATTTCGCGAGGATCTCTATTATCGTTTGAATGTGGTGAATATTAAACTTCCTCCGTTGAGGGATCGGAGGGATGATATTCCCTTTCTCATCAATTTTTTTATAGAGAAATATAATCAGAGATATCATATGAAGGTGAAAGGAGTCTCTCAGAAGGCCATGAACCTCCTGACCGATTACGAATGGACTGGAAATGTAAGGGAGTTGGAGAATTCCATCGAGTCTATTTTAGTGATCAACAGCCCAGAGGTGATCGATATCAAGCATCTTCCGCAAGAAATGCGAGATTTTAAAGAGAAACCCGAGGTGATCCCCATCAAAATAGGAACGCCTCTTGAGGAAGTGGAGAAGGAGATGTTGATTCAAACCCTTAGGGCGACCAAAGGAAATAAAAGGAAGGCAGCGCAGTTATTAGGGATTAACGTTCGGACAATTCATCGCAAGATGGGAGAGATAGAAGAGTTGAGCGAAATTTCATAAAGGTTGAATGGGGGAAAGGATAAAAAGAGTGGCAAAAAGTCGCTTTTTCTAAAATTTGGTTAGGATAGGATGGCATTTTGTCGTATAGTTATTGAAATCGTATGCCATTTTTCCCTTTTTTCTTCTTGCTATTTTGAAATAGGGAGAGTAGACTTAAAAAAGAAAGAATTTAACTAATCAATATTATTAAGTTTTTTAAGTATATGGTTCAACTGGTCATAATAAAATTTGGCATGAAATTTGATGTATAAATTTCTTTATGAAGGAAGAGATGAAATGGGCCTTTGCCTTTATCCTTGATAAAGATGAGTTTGTACGGCTCAGCCTGAACAAGATTTTGAAGAAGTATGGCTTTCATGTTGAAGAGATTGAAGATTTTTCTCAACTGGAGAAAAGAAAAAAGGATGTCGAAAGAGGGATGATTTTAGCTGATGTAGAAATTGATGTTTTGGAAAAGGGGTTTTCCCTCCTGAAAAAATGGAGTAATCGATTTATATTGATGACCCCTTTGGTCACTGATGAGCTTAATATTCGATTGAAAAAAATGGGCATTCATCGTATTATCAAAAAGCCCGTTGATCCAAGATTGTTAAGGAAGGTCATCCGAGAGATTTCTTTTCCCGATGAGGTGAAAACCCCTTCATTTGGGAAAAAAGGGGAGGGTTCCCATTTCATTCAGAAAGGAGGTGATGTTACATGAAGAAGTGGATTTTTCTTTTCCTCGCATTGGTTTTGGTAATTAATATTGCCGCAATGGGGATTGGGTGCAAAGCTAAGGAGGCACCGAAGCCAGCAGCCAAAGAGGAGGTGAAACCTGCTGAGGCACCGGCTCCACCTGCGCCAGCAGCAACACCGGCTCCGGCTCCAGAGAAACCTGCTGAAGCCCCCAAGAAGTAAAGTTTGTTTCATCGTCGAAGCGTTGGCGGCCCCCTCTTTGATGGAAAGGGGGCGCCAACAGAAGTAAGTTTCATTTATTTTTAAAAGAGGTGTATATTATTCACCTTCAACGCAAAAAGAAGAAAAGGTGCATATCTGCTATTCAGGAACAAGGGGTTTTCCTTTGTCTTAGAGGAGGAGGTATCGAATGATATCTCCTTTTTTGTTTTCTAATAAGGTTTGTTGGACAGCGATCCGACGTCCTCTCAGCAGGTATGCAGGAAGGAGAGAAGATGGAGCCTGCTTCAGACTCTAATTTATCTGTCCCCCAGAAGGGGATGAGGAGGGGCTCTCAGCTTTATCTATTTCCCGTCCAGATGGAAGGGGAAAAGATTGAAGAATCGAGGGAGACCATTCCTCAGGTTTGGAAAGGAGTTTCAGAAAAGGAATGGAATGACTGGAGGTGGCAACTTCGACATCGAATTACCACTCATGAACAACTCAAAGAAATCATCGATTTGACCCCAGAGGAGATAGAAGGGATCAAACATTCGAAAGGAAGATTAGCCTTAGCCGTCACCCCTTATTTTGCGAGCCTGATGGATCCGACCAATCCCAATTGTCCCATACGAAGGCAGGGGATCCCTCGAATCGAGGAAATCCATTTATCAAAAAATGAAATGGTGGATCCATTAGGAGAGGATACGCATTCCCCTGTGCCAGGACTTGTCCATCGCTACCCCGATCGAGTGCTCTTGCTCGTCACCGATCAATGTGCCGTCTATTGCCGATACTGCACACGGAGACGACTGGTGGGAAGTAGCGAGCGGTCCATCACCCAAGGAAATTTTGATGAGGTCCTCAAGTATTTGAAGGGTCATCGAAAGGTTCGAGATGTCCTCTTATCCGGAGGGGATCCGCTCCTCCTGGAAAATGAGAGGTTGGAGGAGATGTTAAGCCGATTGAGGGCGATTCCCCATATTGAGCTCCTCCGGATCGGGACGAGAGTTCCGGTGACCCTTCCCCAGAGAATTACCAGCGGGTTGGTGAGGATGTTGAAGAAGTATCATCCCCTCATGATCTCTATCCATTTTACCCATCCAAAGGAGATTACCGATCGAGTGAGAAAAGCTTGCGGTGAACTGGCAGATGGGGGGATTCCTTTGGGGAGCCAGACGGTTCTTCTCAAGGGCATCAACGATAAACCCTATATTATGAAGAAGCTGGTTCAGGAACTCCTCAAGATTCGGGTCCGCCCGTATTATATCTACCAGTGCGACCTGGCCATGGGAACAGAACACTTCCGAACCTCTGTGGCGACAGGGATTCAGATCATGGAAAAATTGCGTGGTCACACCACGGGTTATGCCGTTCCCACTTATGTCGTCGATGCGCCAGGGGGCGGAGGAAAGATCCCATTGCAACCTGATTACGTGGTCTCAAAAGGGAGGGGAAAAATTGTCTTGAGAAATTATGAGGGGAAGGTTTTTGAGTATCCAGAGCCGAATATCATTGAATTCAAAAAAGCCAAGTCCATAGGTGAGGAAAAGGCTGTTCCGAAGAAGGTGATGGCTTAAGTATGAAAAGGGGAGGAGGGGATCCGTGCTAAAAGTAGTGATCTTGTACAATCTTTTTGAACGGCTCCAGAAAGGGGAAGAAAAGGATATCCTGGCAGAGGGGGCCATCATCGAGGACATCGAAGCCGTAGAAAATGCGGTTCGATCTCTCGGTCATCAATGCATTGTGATGGCCGTTCGTGAAGAAATTTTCCCAGTCATCCACTGGTTGAAGGAATACCAACCCGATTTAGTCTTCAACTTGTGCGAAAGTGTTTATGGGAATAGCTGCTGGGAGATGAACATCCCCGCTTTGTTGGATCTTTTTCGAATTCCCTATACAGGATCCCCTCCTCTTACTTTAGGGTTGTGTCAAGATAAAGGGAAAGTAAAAGACATCCTCCAATCCCAGGGCATCCTGACCCCTCGATATAAAATCTTCGAGCGGGCAGTAGGCCCTGTGAAAGGAAATATTTTCCCGATCATCGTCAAGCCCCTTCATGAAGATGGAAGTCTGGGGATTTCGAGAGAAAGCGTGGTGTTTGACGATGAGACCTTGTGCAAGCAGATTCAATATGTGATCGAACAGTATCAACAGCCTGCCTTGGTGGAGGAATTCATCAATGGCAGAGAGTTGAATGTAGGGTTGATGGAGACCAATGGGAAAGTTGGAGTGCTTCCGATCTCAGAAATCGACTACAACGAGTTTCCAGAAGGGCTTCCCAGAATATGCGGATACGAAGCCAAATGGGTCACAGAGAGCCCCGAATATCAAAAATCTAAACCCATCTGCCCTGCTCCCTTGGAATGGGTGATGAAAAAAAGGTTGGAGCATATTGCCATCAGGGTTTTTAAACTATTCGAATGTCGGGATTATGCCAGGGTGGATATCCGCATTGACCGGGATGGGAAAATCTATGTATTAGAAGTGAATCCGAACCCCGATATCTCTCCTCAATCCGGGATGACCAGGGCCCTCAAAGTTCAAGGGATGACCTATACTGAATTCGTTGGGAGCTTGCTCGAAAGAGCACTTCAAAGAAAACCATCCTAACTCCAGCTCTGCTGGGAGACCAAACGGGTTTTGTAATCTCAAATTATAAACTACAAATTCCAAAATAAATTATCCATGGCCGGTATGGCCACCCTCGGACAATGAAAATTGGCTTACGACATTACCTCACGGTTGTCATTCCCGCGCAAGCGGGAATCCAGAATAGTTCTAAAATTATAGATTCCTGCTTTCGCAGGAATGACAAAGAGTGGTAAATTCTTAAGCGCTTTATTTTCTACGTAATTCCAAACCCGAATATCCAATGACCGAAATAATTTTCTTTGGAGAATGTAGCGCCCCCATTTATTGGGGGCGAATTAAAGAAGCCATTTCCCCCTTCGTCGGCAATAAATGCCGACGCTCCACTCCTTAAAAAAATTAAATTTGGAATTGTTGCATTTGGATATTATTTGACATTTATTCACCTTCGGTTCATCACTTCGTGCGAACTTTGACATTTGGATTTGATCTATGCTTCCCAGGATCATCCTTAAGAAAGGTAAGGAGAGGCCTCTTCTAAGGGGACACCCTTGGGTCTTCTCCGGAGCGGTCGCAAAGGTGGAGGGAGAGGTTTCTCCTGGAGATATTGGAGAGGTTTACTCCAAGGAGGGTCAATTTTTAGGCCTTGGTCATCTCAATCCCCGCTCCCAAATCATCCTTCGCCTCCTGACGCAAAAAAAGGAAGAAATAGGAGAATTTTTTTTTAGAGAGCGGATTTCGCGAGCGGTGAATTTAAGAGAGAAGTGGTTTAGAGGGAAAACGAATGCTTATCGGGTCATCAATGGAGAAGGAGACTACCTCCCAGGATTGATTGTAGATCGTTATGGAGAGACCCTTGTTCTCCAATGTTTGACAGCAGGGATGGAGCGATTGAAAGGGATTTTAATCAATTTACTAGTAAAGAAATTCCGTCCCCAAAGTATCTTTGAGAGGAGTGATGTGGCAACCAGAAGTGAGGAGGGGTTGGCAGAGAGCAGGGGCCTTCTCTATGGAAAGGAGGTTCCGGAATTTATTGAGATTGAAGAATATGGTTGCCGTTTTAAAGCCAATGTGAAGAAGGGACACAAAACGGGTTTTTACTTAGATCAAAGGGGAAATCGCGTTTCTTTAAAAGAACTATCAGAAGGAAAGAAGATTTTGGACTGTTTCTGCTATACGGGGGCTTTTTCTATTCATGCGGGATCAGGAGGTGCCAAAGAAGTTACTCTTATCGATTCTTCTGGAGAGGCTTTGGCAATAGCAGAGGAGCATTTCGGTTTAAACCAATTAGAGAAAATTCCCCGTCAATTCATTCGAGGAGATGCCTTTGAGGTCATGAGAGGCCTTGAACTCGGATACGATATTGTGATTCTCGATCCCCCTCCTTTTGCGAAAAAGAAGGGGCATCTTCCGAGCGCTTCGAGGGGATATAAAGATCTTAATCTCTGGGCCTTTCGTTTGTTGGATAAGGAAGGTCTCCTCTTCACCTTCTCTTGTTCTCACCATATGAGTTGGGATCTATTTCAGAAAATTGTTTTTTCTGCGGCATTGGATTCAGGAAGAAGTGTTCAGCTCATCGGTCGAATGGGACATCCCTGGGATCATCCCATCAATTTATGCCATCCCGAGGGAGAGTACCTGAAGGGGCTGATCTGTAGGGTGTTGTGAGTTGATTACGTTTATCCTTTTTGCTATAAGTGACTAGTTCATCTCCTTATGCAGGAGGTTGGAAGGCAACGATCAAATCCAAAAACTGATTGTTTCTTCGCCTGATTCGGGAATTAATAATTTACCTGAGTGGTGTCATCAACCATGGTGAAATCCGGGGAGTACCGGCAAGCGATAGTGATTTTTGCTCTTATGATCGTGGGTTTTTTCTACCCGTTGTTCTATGGACGTATCCTATCTCAATCTGATGTGATCTATTTTTTCCCTCCTTGGACTGTGGTGAAACCGCCAGATCTATTAGCCCCGTCCAACCCGGTTCTCAGTGACCAGACGCGGGAGTTTCTCGCCTTCTTTCATGTAGCCCGTGAGTCCTTACAGCAGAATGAATTCCCTCTGTGGAATCCTTACATTATGGGTGGCAACCCCCTGCTGGCCAACAGCCAGTCAGCCCTTCTCTTTCCATTAAACTGGTCCTTCTATTTCCTGCCTCTCTACCTCGGCTTCACTGTTAGCGCCTTGCTAAAGATGTTTATCGCCAGCTTAGCTACCTATGCCTTTGCCCGGAAGATTTCTCTCTCTCACCTATCAGCTATCCTGGCGGGCACAATCTATACGTTTTCAATCTTCAACGTGTTTTGGCTTAATCATCCGCATACGAATGTCACTATTTTTTTCCCTCTGCTCCTCTTGTTGGCAGAGAAGATAAAAGACAGACCCACTCTTTCCTCCATGGCGATTTTGGGGTTGACAGTAGGTATTCAATTTCTGGGTGGTCACGTGGAAATCGCTTTTCATGTTGCCGTGGCCATAACCCTCTTTTTCCTTTTCCGCCTGATTGAATACCGAAAAGACAGACGAGCTTTGCTCCTCAGGTTAAAAACATTTGTCGGGGGCTACACATTGGGATTTTTCTTAGCGGGTGTTCTCCTCCTTCCTTTCTTGGAATTTCTCTCCCAAAGTGCCACTTGGCAGGTTCGATCCGATAAGAACCCTTTCTCCCTCGACCCTATGGGCCTTATTTCCATGATTCTGTCAAACTTTTTTATCAACCCAGCATGGCCGTTTGATCTCTCCGTCTACCACAGCTTAAGTCTCTATGCAGGCATTTGCCCGCTGATTCTTTCACTTGTCAGTTTAGTCTGCCTGCGGCAGAGGATGACAGTTTTTTTTGCTGGTCTCTCTCTTTTTGCCTTACTGATCATCTTTCGGGTCCCTCCTTTTTTCTCCCTCCTCACCTCCCTTCCCCTGTTCAAGCAGGTGCCTAATTTTTATATGGTCCTTTTTTATATTCTTAGTGTCAGCCTCCTGGGAGGAATGGGAGTTGATTTGATGATGGCCACAGAAAAAGACGATGCCTTGCGAGGAAGACTCAAGAAGCTCTTGATCAGCACCAGTTTTATTCTGCCGCTGCTCGCCACAGGCCTCATTTTGCTGGTGATGAAGACATCTTTCCTCTTTCCTGTCATAAAGGGAATGGAGAGTCTATCGGCCCCTGTTTTGGGTCGTGTTCTTTACCAGATGGGGAGCAGCTTGGCCCGCAGCATGTTTTTCATGGGTTTCACCTTTATCCTTCTTGTTGCTGCCTGTCTGATTCGCTGGCCAAAGCGCCTTCTTGGAATGCTAATTGTTGGTATCACCTTTTTCGATCTCTTTCTCGCCGGGGAAGGATGGAACCCTGCAATCCCTGTCCGGTGGGCTCAGCCACTCATTCCACCAGCCGTACACTTTTTGCAGCAAGACAAAGGAATTTACCGCGTGGCTGGCATCGGATCTGTCATGGTGCCCAACCTTGCAACGCTCTGCGGTCTTCAAGACATTAGGGGATACGACGTGCCCGTAATAGATCGTTATCACACCTTTTTCCAGAAGGCCCTAAAGGGGAGAGCAGAATGGTGGAGCTATGATCTTCCTAAATTGTCAGACGGATCTTTAGACTTCTTCAGTCTTATGAATGTCAAGTATATCTTGAGTGTTGAACCTCTGTCCCATCCTCTTGACCTCGTTTATGATAAAGAAGTCAAGATCTATGAAAATCCTAATGTATTCCCTCGATGTTTCCTGGCTCATAAGATAGAAGTTGTACAAGATGGACGGATGGCCTTGGAACGCGTTATGGCTCTCGGTTCAGAACTGAAGTCGGTTGTAGTCATAGAAGGATCTTTTCCCAAATCTTCAGCAGCCCTTCCCCCATCGGAGAAGGAAAAGGCCGTACAAGAACGAGTTCAAATCGTCGAGTATAAAGCACGAGAGGTGAAGGTGGATGTAGAAACATCCTCCCCTGGTTTTCTCATTCTTGGTGACACTTATTTCCCGGGTTGGAAAGCCTTTGTGGATGGGAAACGGGTACCCGTATATCGAGCAGATTACCTCCTCAAAGCTGTGGCGATGGAGAGTGGAAACCATCGGGTCGTTTTTCTATATCAGCCTCTTTCCTTTCACATCGGTTTGGGACTCACCATTATTTCTGGAGTGATTATCCTATGGTGTCTAAGATGGAGAAAAAAGTGACCAGGGGAAAGGTGATCATCGTATTGCCTGCCTTTAATGCATCTGCCACTTTAGAAAAGACCTTTATGGACATCCCTCCCGGGATAGCGGATCAAGTGATTTTGGTTGATGATGGCAGCAAAGACAATACGGTTGAGATAGCAACCCGTTTGGGCATCACAGTAATCCGACATGAGAAGAATAAGGGATACGGAAGTAACCAGAAGACCTGCTATCGTGAGGCTTTGGCACAGGGTGCTGATGTGATTGTGATGCTCCACCCGGACTACCAGTATGACAGCCGCCTTATCCCTTATTTTCTCGGTTATATAGAGATGGGCATTTGCGACATCATGTTGGGTTCTCGTATCCGCACCCGAAGAGAAGCCCTCAAGGGTGGGATGCCTCTCTACAAGTATCTTATAAACCGGATTTTGACACTCGTTGAAAACATTGTCCTGGGTCAAAATTTGGGGGATTGTCACTCAGGGTTTCGCATCTATAGGCGAGAAGTCCTTGAGAAGATTTCATTTGAGAAAAATTCCGATGACTTTGCCTTTGACTCAGAATTCCTTGTTCAAGCCGCCTTTCAAGGGTTCCGGATAGGCGATGCCCCTGTTCCAGTGCGCTATTTTTCTGAAGCCTCAAGCATCGATTTCTTAGGGAGTCTTAAATACGGCTTAAAGACCCTTTGGGCACTGGTAAGATATCTCCTTCACAAATGGAGAATAGCCCGTTACCCTCTGTTTGCCATAAGAAATGAAGAATATTCCGATCATATGTCGAGGGGATCCAATCGAGTTCTTTAGGGATCGTTGTGTTTAAGCAAAGTCAATATGTCCCCTTAATTGCAGCGTAAAAATGTCTCCTGTTAGTTTAATCATGCAGTGCAAATTCCAGAGCAAAACGACCTGCCATTATTGCGTCCGATGAAAAGGGATGTCCATGAGAATATGGCAGCAGTTGATGCGACGGGATAAAGTTGTAAAAAACCTGTTGTCCGTATACGTGACGTTCCCATCCCCACAAGGGCGAGCGGCTGAGTTATCACAGGGTGCTACGAGAGTTCCGGGGGTGACATTTGGAGTTAAAAAATCAATTTTCACGCTTCACTGCAAGCAAATCGATCGGTATTGATATAGCCGTTTTGGCACTTTTGTTTAATTTGTTGCTGGTCATTGTGGGCGTCTTCCCAGGCACACCAATTAACGACGACTGGGCTTATGCCCGTATTTTGGAGGAATTTGTTCGGACAGGGCGTTTCATTCCATTGGGTTGGATCGGCATGAACCAGTTCACGCAGACAGTCATGGCTTATCCATTTGTAAAAGTTTTTGGGAGTGGGTGGAATGTGTTGCACCTTTTTACGATGACAATGGGGACTGGGGTGCTGGCTCTTACTGTTATCTGGATGACGCAGCTGGGTGCTCCACGGGGAATTGCTTTCACCATTGCTTTAGCATGGATGGCGAACCCTATTTTCGTCGGCCTGAGCGGATCGTTCATGACCGATGTGCCTTTTTTGGGTTTGCTCCTTCTTTCCTTCGTTTTTGCGACTCGTTGCCTGCAAGAGGGGAAAACGTTCAGAACGCTCGTCTTATTCATCCTATCGGTGGTAAGCGCAATGTTGCTTAGGCAGCCGGCTCTTTGGCTTACGATTGCATTTGCGGTTGCCTGTTTCGACAAAAAGAAGGGTTGGAATAATGCCAAGTGGTTGATCCCGGTTTTGTGTGCTGTTGTTGCACAGTTCTTATTCGATTATTGGGTGTCGCAAACGGGTGCCAATCTTGAGATGAAACGGTTCTTAACCACGCGAATCTTTGATCATGCAAAGCGGCTATTGCAAGGCGAACAGGAACGATGGGTGTTTGTTCTCTATAATGCCACCGACTTTCCGTCTTATGTCGCGATGATGATGATTCCATTGTTACCATTCTGGTTGCGTGGGGTTAGAAGATATTGGTTCGACACCAAGCCCATGCAGCGATGTGGAATCGCCGTGGCATTCGCGATGGGCTGTATCCTTGTCGGTTTGGCGGGTATGCCGCCGTTTCGAAGCCATAATATCATCGGTTCATTGGGGCTCGGGCCTTTGACTTTGCGTGACGGCATGGTCGTGGAGTCTTGGTCGCTTATGAATGTGCCGGTTGCCTTTTGGGTGGGGATTTGGTGTCTGACAGCGCTGACCGGCGGGATGATGCTCGCTACCTGGGCAGGACATCTTCAGAAAGAGAGGACATGGAAACAGCCGGCGTTCCGGATGCTCGTTGTTTTTATGGTTCTTTACTCTGCACTTTTCGTTCTGACTGACTTTTTTGACCGTTACGCATTACCGGTTTTGCTCTGTGCCGCAGCAGTTCTGTCGAGAATACCCGGACAGAAGAAATGTAAAATGGCAATTTTCAGTTGGATTTGGCTGGTGGCATGGGTTGCCGTTGCAACGATTGCGGCGCACGACTACCAGGCATGGCAGCATGCCAGATGGAGAGCCGCACAGGACTTGTTGGCTCAAGGTATCGATCCGAAACGGATCGATGGTGGGTTTGAATTCAATGGCTATTACCTCTATGGTCGGGTGAATTCGACTCCCGGAAAAAGTTGGTGGTGGGTTGTCGATGACGAGTATCTTATCGCTTTTTCCAGCGAGCCTTTCCCGAGTTACCGACCGATCTCTGTGTATGAAGTCGGCGGTTTGTTGCCGACAACGCCAAAGCACGTGCTTGTCTTGCGTCGTAAAGAAGCGAGCTGACGCAAGTCGCGTACGCGGAGCCAGGCTACGTAATTAAGGCTTTGTTCAGGCCCGGAAAAGAAATAGAAATTTGAGAAATCAAAAAACCTGCTTTTGATTTCAAAGGGTTGGTCATATAAATATCACCCGCAGGGTGAAATCCAAAAGAGAGGTCATGGTTATGATACAGCAAACGATCTTCCCTTCCAAGATAGAAACGACAAAGGGGTAAGTGCTTGACCAGCCTATGAGATTCGGTTAATATAAAACATTCATTTTTAGAGGAGAATCCATTTGATCGACCTTTTAGGGGACCTGAAAAGAACAGATTATTGTGGGGATCTCAAGAAAAAAGATGCCAACCGAGAGGTTACCCTATTGGGATGGGTTCAACGGAGAAGGGACCTTGGGGGTCTCATCTTTGTTGAACTGAGGGATCGACAAGGGATTGTACAGGTGGTTTTCAATCCAGAGGTGAATCCAGAAGCACATGTAAAAGCTCAGTCTCTTCGAAATGAATATGTAGTGGGGGTTCAAGGAACAGTAGCTTTGAGACCCGAGGGGACGGCCAATCCAAAACTAAGCACGGGCGAGATTGAGATTATCGTAAAAGAGTTAAAGATTCTCAATGTCTCTAAAACACCTCCCTTCCTGATCGCGGATGAGGAAGAGGTAGCGGAAAATACTCGCCTCAAATACCGTTATCTGGACTTGAGAAGACCGGGGCTCCAGCAGAATTTAATCCTGCGTCATCAGGTTGCGAAGGAGGTCCGAAGTTACTTCGATTGCTTAGGGTTTTTAGAGATTGAAACACCCATGCTCACTAAAAGCACCCCTGAGGGGGCAAGAGATTTTCTGGTTCCCAGCCGGCTCAGTCCGGGCCATTTTTATGCTCTGCCTCAGTCTCCTCAGCTTTTTAAACAGATTCTAATGGTCTCCGGGTTTGACCGATACTTTCAGATTGTACGGTGCTTCCGGGATGAAGACCTCCGTTCGGATCGCCAACCCGAGTTCACACAAATCGATGTGGAGATGTCTTTCGTAACGGTTCAGGATATCCAGAGAACGATGGAAGGATTGATGGCCTATATTTTTAAAGAGGTCTTAGGCGTGACCTTGGAGCTTCCCTTTCCCGTCTTGACCTATGACGAGGCAATGAATCGATATGGAGTCGATAAGCCTGATACCCGATTTGGAATGGAAATGAAAGATGTGACCGAGCCATTGAGGAGTTCTTCTTTTCAGGTATTCAGGGATGCCATAGAAGGAAAGGGCACCATCAAGGGGATCAATGTGAAAGGAGGAAGTTCTTTTTCACGAAAGGAGATCGACGATCTCACGCACTTCGTTCAGAACTTCGGTGCCAAGGGATTGATCTCGGCAAAAGTCATCGAAAACGGATGGCAATCGTCGATTCAGAAATTTATCACGGAGGAAGAGAGGAAGGCGGTAGATCATGTTTTGAATGCTATGGAGAACGATCTCCTTCTCTTCGTGGCGGGGCCACCGAAAGTAGTCCATCAATCATTAGCCAACCTTCGCCTTCATCTCGGCGAGAGATTAGGACTCATCCCTAAAGATCAATACCGGTTTGTCTGGATCCTCGATTTTCCTCTTTTGGAGTATGATGAAGCAGAGGGACGTTTTGTGGCTGTTCATCACCCTTTTACTGCCCCCAAGGATGAGGACATCACAAAGTTGAAGGATCATCCAGAATGGGTCAAGGCCAAGGCTTATGATCTGGTCTTGAATGGATCGGAAATCGGGGGAGGGAGTATCCGAAACCATTTGAGGGAGGTACAATCTCTCCTCTTTGAAAAATTGGGCATGGGAGAGGAGGAGGCCAGAGAAAGGTTTGGATTCCTATTAGAGGCGCTTGAATATGGAACCCCACCTCACGGCGGCATTGCCTTTGGGTTCGATCGACTCATCATGATCCTCAGCCATTCGGAATCCATACGGGATGTCATTGCCTTTCCGAAGACCCAGAAGGGCACCTGTTTGATGACCGATGCCCCTTCAAGGGTGGACCCCAAGCAACTGGACGAGCTTTGGATTAAGATAAAAGAAATAAAAGCTTAATGCTTACCCAACATCAAGGAGAGGATATGACCATCACCAGAAAGAAGAGAACATTTCAAAGCAAGCATACTGTAGAACAATTTCCCCTCCTGGATATCCAGGAGCCGAACCTCTATCGAGGTGTCTTTCCATATGATGAGGTCTGCCGGGTGGAATTCGATAACAAATTTGTCTTCACCGATCCCCCAGAAGAGATCTTCATCACCGATACCACTTTCCGGGACGGACAACAGGCGAGGCCACCTTATTCGGTGGAGCAGATCGTGGACCTCTTTGAGATGCTTCATAAGTTAGGAGGCACGAATGGAGTGATCCGGCAATGTGAATTCTTTTTATACAGTGAAAAGGACAAAGAAGCGGTGAGGAAATGTCAGGAGAGGAATTACCGCTATCCTGAAATTACAGGATGGATCCGTGCGGTCAAAGAAGATTTTAAGCTGGTAAAAGAGATGGGATTGAAGGAGACAGGCATTCTCACTTCTGTTTCAGATTACCACATCTTTTTAAAACTGAAGAAGAATAGAAGGGTGGTGATGCGGGAGTACCTCTCCATTGTTTCGGCTGCATTGGATCTTGGCATCATCCCTCGATGCCATTTTGAGGATGTGACGCGGGCGGATATCTATGGGTTCTGTGTTCCCTTTGCTCAGGATATCATGCGTCTCTCTGAAGAAGCCAAACTTCCAGTCAAGATTCGACTCTGCGATACCATGGGTTATGGAGTGCCTTATCCAAGCGCTGCCCTCCCCCGTTGCGTACCCAAGATCATCCGAGCGATGATTGACGATGCCGGCGTTCCTTCAGAATACCTGGAATGGCATGGTCACAATGATTTCCATAAAGGATTCATCAATGCCACGACGGCATGGCTTTATGGATGTTCTGCTGCCAATGGCACTCTTCTCGGTTTTGGAGAAAGGACCGGAAACCCTCCCATTGAGGGGTTGATCATCGAATATATCAGTTTAATGGGACATAACAGCGGTATCGATACCACCATGATCACGGAAATCCGAAACTACTTAGAGCGGGCAGTGGGTGTCCATATTCCTTCGAATATGCCCTTTGTAGGAGCGAATTTTAATTCAACGAGTGCTGGAATTCATGCCGATGGGATTCTGAAGAATGAGGAGATCTACAATATTTTTAATACGGCTAAAATTCTCAATCGCCCGATCTCCATTTCGGTTAACGATAAGTCTGGATTGGCGGGGATTGCCCAGTGGATTAACTCCCATTTTGCCTTAACCGGAAAGGATCGAGTCGAAAAGACCCATCCAGGGGTAGCCAAAATCAATCGGTGGGTTACGAAACAGTATGAGGAAGGAAGAACGACCTCCATTTCAGATCAGGAGATGGAGAAGGTGACCCGGAAATATCTTCTTGAGATCTTTGTCTCTGAGTTCGATATCCTCAAGGCAAGGGCCCATGAGATGGCTGCTCATATCATCGAGCGGGTGATTGAGGAGCCCGGGATGAAATCAATGGAACCAAAACAGATGGAGCCGATTCTCCAAGCTCTGGTGGATGAGTACCCCTATATGCAGTTCGCCTATGTCGTTGATATCCGTGGGACCAAAATCACTCGAAATATCTGCCAGGCCGTGGATCAATCCAAATATGAGAATGTGGGAGTGGGAGAAAATTATTCAAATCGTTCCTGGTTTATCGAACCCTTGAAAGATGGCAAGATTCATGTCACGGACCTTTATTCTTCAAAAATTACAGGAGCACTCTGCATCACCGTCTCCGGACCGATTAGGAATGAGGTGGGAGAGATTAAAGGCATCCTGGGTTTAGATATCCGATTTGAGGATTTGACCAAGAGTGAAGAAGAGTAGTCTGACAGAAAGGATCCAGGGGGAAAATGATTTTAACTGAAACACTCACGAAGGCCCTCAAACTCTTTCCCCAGAAACAAGCGATCGTGTGCGGGGAAAGGCGGTGGACCTATCAAGAATTCTGCAACCGAATCAATCAGCTCTCCCATTGCCTAAAGGGTTTTGGGATTAAGAAGGGCGATAAGGTTGCCATCCTCCATCCTAATTGTCATGCTTTTTTAGAAGCCTACTACGCCATTCCACAGATCGGAGCGATCTCTGTGCCTCTCAACTATCGGCTCTCACCCAGAGAGATCGCCTTTATCCTCAAGGATTCAGAATCGAGGATATTGATTGCTGATTCAATGTTTAAGAATCAAGTGGATCCAATCCGAGGAGAGATACGAGGGATTGAAAGGATTCTATGGACGGGTGGCCCTCAGGAATTAAATAATCCCATTGATTTGAATTATGAGAAGGTGCTGGAACAGGCGGAATTCAGTGCCCTTCCCGATCCCCCGATTAACGGCGAAGATATTGCCCAGATCTACTATACGAGTGGCACGACAGGCCGTCCCAAAGGGGTGATGCTCTCTCATAAGAATGTGGCCACTCACGCGCTCGGCACCATCGCAGAAATTCATCTTAAAGATTGCGATGTGTGGATTCATGTGGCACCGCTTTTTCATCTTGCAGATGCTTGGGCGACCTGGGCTGTGACATGGGTAGGTGGAACCCATGTTTTGGTCAGGGAGTTCGATGCAAAGGTGGTTCTGGAATCCATCCAGAGAGAGAAAGTCACGCTCACCAATCTCATCCCCACCATGCTCAACTTGATGGTCAATCATCCTGATGTAGGAAAATTTGATTACAGCAGTTTAAGGGTCCTTTTAAGTGGAGGAGCACCCATTGCTCCAGAAGTGGTGCGGAAGATCGTGGAGACCTTCAAATGTGACTATATCCAAACCTATGGCATGACCGAGACCAGTCCCTATTTGACACTCTCTATTTTGAAAGAACACTTAAAAAAATTATCCAATGAGGATCAACTTCGATTTAAATCAAAGACAGGAAGAGAATTCATTGGCGTAGATCTGAGAGTGGTCAATGAACAGGGAAAGGAAATTAAAAAAGATGAAAAAGAGGTCGGAGAGATCATTGTCAAAGGGGATATTGTCACGAAAGGGTACTGGAAGTTACCTGAAGAAACAAATAAGTCAATTAAAGAGGGTTGGCTCTATACGGGCGATATGGCGGTGATCGATGAAGAGGGCTATGTCACGATTGTTGATCGAAAGAAGGACATGATCCTGACCGGTGGAGAAAATGTCTATTCGACAGAAGTTGAAAATGTCCTCTACATGCATCCAGCCATTTTAGAATGTGCAGTCGTTGGAGTACCCGATCAAAAATGGGGAGAGGCAGTAAAAGGGATCGTGGTGTTGAAACCGGGTCAAAAGGCAACCGGACAGGAGATCATCCAGTTCTGTAAAGAGAGGATGACTCATTACAAAGCACCTAAATCAATTGATTTCATTGAAGGCCTTCCCAGGACCGGTTCTGGAAAGATCCACAAGAAAGGTTTAAGAGATAAATACTGGGAAGGCTACGAGAAAAAAGTCCACTAAAATTTTAGCTTTAAAACCAATCATCCCACACAGAAAAATCGTTTTACCTACTAATTTCTTCAATCATTTGACCAAAAAATCACGAAAATGTTGCAAAATGCACCGCTCTGTGGGCGGGGATGAATGCAGCGGTTTTAAAAATTCGATAGGCAGGACATTCTTGTCCTGCATTGCATTTTCGCCGAGGCTGCCTGCCTGCCGCAGGCAGGGAAAACCTCGGCTATCCGTGAAGCCCCGCTCTATGGACGGGGAGCTTCACTATAAACACCAAAAAGCTCAAATATTTTTCTTGACAAAAGTTTAATTTTTTTTTAAGTTTAATTTAAGTGTTAACGTTAACGCATATTCAAATGAAAATCATGGATTTAATCTTAAAATCTATATTTGGTAAATGATTAACAATTTAAAATCATTAAACAATTATAATATTCTTAAAGAAATTAAAAAAGATTTAATTTAAAGTTGAATATTGGTTATAAGAAAGGAGGATAAACGAAATGGAAGGGATGGATAAGATAGCGAGAAAGCCGATAAAGATAACAGATACGACACTTCGGGATGGGCATCAGTCGACTCTGGCGACCCGGATGAGGACAGAGGATATGGTCCCCATTGCCGAGGAGATGGACAAGGTGGGGTTCTATTCCGTGGAAGTCTGGGGGGGAGCCACCTTTGATGTGGCCCATCGGTTCTTAGGGGAAGACCCCTGGGAGAGAGTGAAGGTGTTGAAGAAATTGATGCCCAAGACACCGTTTCAGATGCTTCTTCGGGGTCAGAATCTGGTGGCCTATCGGAATCATCCGGATGATCTGGTGGAGGCTTTTATCGAGAAGTCGGCGGAGGTGGGCATTGACATCTTTCGTTGTTTTGATGCGGTCAACGATGAGCGGAACTTTGAGACAGCCTTCAAGGTGATCAAGAGGGTAGGCAAGCATATACAGGGGACGATCTGTTATTCGTTGACCGAGAGGAGGATGGGGGGTCCGGTTTATCATCTCAGTTACTATCTTGAGAAGGCCAAGGTCTTGGAGGGGATGGGTGCAGATTCGCTTTGTATTAAGGATATGGGGGGGTTGCTGGCTCCTTATGATGTTTATGAATTGGTCAAGGCGTTGAAGAAGGCAGTAAAGATTCCCATTCAGCTTCATACGCATTATACGAGTGGGATGGCCTCGATGACCTATCTGAAGGCCATTGAGGCGGGGGTGGACATTATTGATACGGCTTTGGCGCCTTTTGCACTGAGGTCTTCACAGCCAGCGGTGGAGCCGATAGTGGTGGCTCTGGAGGGGACGCCCTGGGATTCGAAGCTTGATCTTTCCAGATTGCTTAAGCTGGGAGAGTATTTAGAGAGCATAGCTCCTAAGTATCGTGAGTTCTTGGATACCACCAAGATGGCTGTGATTGATACAAACGTTTTGAGGCATCAGATTCCTGGGGGGATGATATCGAACATGGTGAGTCAGCTCAAGCAGCAGAAGGCTCTGCATCGGATTGATGAGGTGTATGCGGAGTTGCCACAGACAAGAAAAGACCTGGGGTATCCTCCCCTTGTCACTCCTACGTCCCAGATAGTGGGGGTACAGGCGGTGCTCAATGTTTTATTTGGTCGTTATAAGATGGTATCGATGGAGACGCAGGACTATGTGTATGGTTTGTATGGGAGGTCTCCGGTACCTATTTCTGATGAGATTAAGAAATTGGTGTTGAAGGGGTACAAGAGGGGCAAAGAGCCCATCACCTGTCGGCCAGCCGATCTCATCGGGCCGGAGATGGAGAAGGCCAAGGAGGAATCGAAAGATCTGGCCAAAAACGTATGCGATACTCTGATTTATGCCCTTTTTCCTCAAACGGGAACTCAGTTTTTGAAGTGGAAGTATGGGTTGGAGCCCGTGCCGGAAAAGGTGAAGCCCAAAACCTTAGAGGATGTCAAAAAAGAGGATGAAACCATCGCCAAAGCCAAAGCTGAGGCCCAGAGAAAGACGGCTTAAAAGGGCAATAGATTTTTATCTTGACAAAAGAGATATATAAATGTTAGCGTTGACGCACCATTCTGAAATAACAACATAACTATTTGATTTAATAAGTAATTTCTTTTTCAATTGAAAAAATAAAGTTTTTGTGTTACCGTTAACGCAATAACATGAATAAGAAGATTACCATTAAAGATATTGGCCGAATGGCCAATGTTTCCCACACTACAGTCTCAAGGGCACTTAATAATAAATCTCGTATCAAGAATGAGACCAAAGAAAAAATTCTCACTATCGCAAAAGAGTTAAACTACCGGCCAAATTTCATTGCCAGAAGTCTGGTGATGAAGAAAACCAAAACACTGGGCCTTGTGATCACTAATATCGCCAATCCTTTTTATACGGAGTTAGCGCAAGGTATAGAATCGACAGCAAGAGGACTGGGATATAACATCATCTTCTGCAGTACCCATTCTGACCTTTCGAGTGAAAAATATTATATTGATATGCTCCGGAGCAAAGGAGTGGATGGTATCATTTTCACTTCTGCAAATATGGGTGACCCCAATATCATTGGATTGGCAGAAGAGGGATTTCCCATTATATTAGTCAATCGTAGGACCTATCATCCGATGGTGAGAGAGAAAGTCGATTACGTCGGTGTGGATAACATCCTTGGTGGTTTTTTAGCTGTTGAGCATCTGATCAAACTCGGCCATAAACGGATTGGAGTGATCGGCGGATCCTCTGAATCCTCCGTTGGTTTTGAACGTCTCGAGGGTGGAAAGAAAGCACTCACTACTTCCGGTTTGGAAGTGATACGTGATTATTTTCTGGAAGGGGATTTTTTAAAAGGATCCGGTTATCAGGGAGGCAAGAAATTTCTTAAGATGGACGTGCCTCCCACCGCGATTTTTGCCACGAACGACTACATGGCGTTAGGAACTTATCAGGCGATCCTTGAAGAGGGTATAAAGGTTCCTGAAGAAATCGCATTGATTGGATTTAACGATATTGAATTCACGTCAATGAAAGGGATTGAATTGACAACGATCGGCCAAAAGAAGTATGAGATGGGTGCTCTGGCTGTGAAAATATTAGTTGAAAAGGTTGAGGGAGGGAAGGTGGGGCCTCAAAAGGAAATTATTTTAGAGCCCGAACTGATCATCCGGAAGACTTGTGGTTTTCATTTGAAGGGCTATCAGTTGAAGGACTAAGGGAAACTGGCCTTACCTTAGTTGAACCACCCTGCTGAATAGATAGGATTGAAACTATCACAGAAAAGAGGAGGGGTTTTTATGGGAAGAAAGAAAATTTCAATTATCGGTGCTGGGTTTGTGGGAGCCACAGCAGCACACTGGGCGGCTGAAAAGGAAATGGGCGATGTTGTTTTAGTGGATATCCTCGAAGGGATTCCACAGGGCAAGGCTCTTGACCTCTCCCAGGCAGGGCCTGTCGAAGGTTTTGATGCGAGGGTCATTGGTTCAAATGGATTTGAGGAGACAAAGGATTCCGATGTGGTCATCGTCACTTCAGGCGTTCCTCGAAAGCCAGGGATGAGTCGGGAGGATTTGTTGGAGATCAACAAGAAGATCATTGAATCGGTTGTGGCCCAAGTGGTTGAAAGATCTCCAAAGGCAATTCTCATCACGGTGACCAATCCTCTGGATACCATGACCTATCTGGCTTTTAAAAAGAGCGGGTTCCCCAAACAGAGGGTGATGGGGATGGCAGGGATCCTCGATTCAGCCCGATTTAAGGCTTTCATTGCGATGGAATTGGGTGTTTCGGTTGAGGATATCCAGGCGCTTCTGTTGGGAGGACATGGTGACGAGATGGTTCCCCTCCCAAGGTATACTACGGTCAGCGGTATTCCAATTTCCCAACTTCTTCCCAAGGAGACCATTGATCGTCTCGTCGATCGAACTCGCAAAGGCGGTGGAGAGATCGTCAATCTCCTCAAGACAGGAAGTGCCTTCTATGCCCCCTCTGCGGCGGCCATCCAGATGACAGAAGCCATTCTCAAAGATAAGAAGAGAATTCTTCCTTGCTGTGTCTATCTCGATGGAGAATACGGACTGAAAGATATCTGCTTCGGTGTGCCTGTTAAGTTAGGAGCCAACGGTGTGGAGGCAATCATCGAACTTCAATTGACAGAGGAAGAGAAAAAACTGGTTGCCAAGTCTGCAGAGAGTGTAAAGAAGAGCATTATAGAGTTGAAATTGTAATTCGTATCGGTTGTGAATTCAGGAATTGAGGAATGGCGAATTTGGAAATTCCTAAATCCCTCAATCCATAAGATTCACGAGATAAGGAAGGTAACAGGTCATGCGAGAGATCAATGTGAAGTTGATCACTGAGAAGGTGAGGGAGCTTTGCATGAAGGCCAACACCGATCTCGGCGAAGATGTGCTGCAAGCCTTTGATCGAGCGATGGGAAAAGAAGAGTCTCCTCTGGGGATTGAGATATTAAAGGAATTAAAGGAGAATGCTCGAATTGCGAAAGAGGAGAATGTCCCGATCTGTCAGGACACAGGTTTCGCAGTGGTATTTGTAGAATTGGGACAGGAGGTTCATTTAGTTGGGGGAAATCTGAATGAAGCCATCCAGGAAGGTGTTCGTCAGGGATACCGGGATGGATATTTGAGGAAATCTATTTGTCATCCTTTCACGAGGGCCAATACAGGAGATAATACGCCTGCGATCATCCATACTGAATTGGTTCCTGGAGAGAAAGTTAAAATTACTGTAGCACCCAAAGGCGGCGGCAGTGAAAATATGAGCCGAGTGGTCATGCTCACCCCATCGGATGGGATCGAGGGCATCAAACGATTTGTGGTTCAGAGAGTAAAGGAATCAGGGTCAAATCCCTGTCCTCCAACCATTGTGGGAGTGGGGATTGGAGGAACCTTTGAGCAGGCTGCCCTCCTTGCGAAGAAGAGTTTGCTCAGGCCCCTCGGAAGCAAGCATCCGGATCCAGAATTGGATAAATTAGAATCGGAGATCTTGACTGAGATCAATCATCTTGGTATCGGACCACAGGGATTAGGAGGGCGAACCACCTCTCTGGCTGTTCACATTTTAATGATGCCATGTCATATTGCTAGTTTTCCTTTGGCAGTGAACATCCAGTGCCATGCACAAAGGCATAAAGAAGTGGTGATTTAACACAACACCCCCCCACGCCCCCCTTTGCTAAAGGGGGGGATTATGAAACCAGGAGCACACATGAATCAACTCATTCGATTGAAACCGCCACTCAGCGATGAAGATGTGGAAGAATTAAAAATTGGTGACCGTGTCCTGATCAACGGAATCATTTATACAGGAAGAGATGCTGCTCATAAGAGGCTCTTTGATTTATTGAAAGGAGGGAAAGATCTTCCTTTTGATATTAAAGGCCAGGTCATCTATTATGTGGGGCCCACCCCTGCTAAACCAGGGCGGGTCTTTGGATCTGCAGGCCCTACGACCAGTTATCGTATGGATGCCTACTCTCCATCTCTAATTGAGAGAGGCCTGAAAGGAATGATTGGGAAGGGAATGCGGTCTGATACGGTGAAAGAAGCGATGAAAAAGTATAAAGCAGTCTATTTTGCTGCAACAGGAGGGGCTGGAGCCCTTTTGGCAAAACGGGTGAGGAAGGCTGAGATCGTAGCCTACGAGGATCTGGGACCTGAAGCGATCCGAAGATTAGAGGTGGAAGACCTCCCAGTAATTGTCGTCAATGATGTGAGGGGAAATGACCTTTATATTGAAGGGGAGAAAAAATACCGGAGAGAATAGGTCTGGGTGTTTAGTCGACAGGTATTTTTTATATAGTTTAATTTTTCAAAGCGGGTGGGGAAAAATATGGTGGGGATAAAACATGGATCATTGAAAGCATGGTTGATGCTCCCTCGCTTCCAATTCATCCCCCTCACGATAATCTTGGTCTCCTTAGGAACGGCCATTGCTGCCTATGAAGGCTATTTCCATTTTGGTCATTTTCTCCTGGCCATGTTCGGCTCCATCCTTGTCCACATGACTGCCAATGTCATCAATGATTACCACGACTATGTGGATGGGATTGATTTAAACACTCAAAGGACTCCTTTCAGTGGAGGAAGTGGGGTACTTCCTTCAAATCTTCTGAAACCTAAACAGGCATTCTGGTTTGCCACCATCTGTTTGCTCGTTGCGATGGTGATTGGATTCTATTTCGTGATGGTGAAAGGTTGGCTTCTTTTCCCTCTTCTTCTCGTAGCAGGATTCTCTGCCTACTTTTACAATGTTTACCTTTCCAAATGGTTCATGGGCGAAATTTTTGCAGGCCTAAGCTTCGGCCCCTTACTCGTTCTGGGATCCTACTATGTACAGACAGGAAGATATAGCTGGGAGACATTGTTTGCATCCCTTGCGCCAGGGATACTCACCTCGAATCTTCTTTTTCTCAATGAGTTTCCAGACTGGGAAGCAGATAGAGGAGGGGGAAGAAGGCATTTTGTCATCTCCCTTGGGAAAAAGGATGCAAGTTATCTATTCGTTGCTTTACTCACCGCCTCTTATCTCTGTATCATTGCCGGAGTTCTTACAAAGATGATGCCTGTGGTGACACTCATTGGTCTGGGAACGATTGGGTTTGGGTGGAAGGCCGCTAAAGGAGCATTGAAATATTATAATAATACCGAAAAACTGGTTCCGATAATGGGCGCGAATGTCATTACGATCCTTGGAACACAAGCCCTTTTGGCTATCGGATATGTGATTGCGACGGTCATATAGGTCCTATAAAAGTAGGCAGAGGTATTTTAATGTAGCGCCGGCATTTATTGCCGGCGGAATAGATCGCCCCTATAAATGAGGGCGCTACGATGGGGTTAATGATGAAAATCGAACTGACAAGACAGAAGGTTCATAATGAATTTGCGAAGAAGGTCGAGCTGATCAGCGGACAAAACCTATTTTCCTGCTACCAGTGTGGGAATTGCACGGCGGGATGTCCAGTTGCCTTTGCCATGGAGGTTGGTCCCCACGAAGTCATTCGATATACACTGCTGGGTTTGGAAGAGGAAGCCCTTGGAGTCAATACCTTCTGGCTTTGTGCCTCCTGCCTTCAATGTACATCGAGATGCCCAAAAGGAATCGATATTGCCAGAGTGATGGATGCATTGAGATCTGTGGTTTTGAGAAAGAAGGAGAGGAGAGATCATATCCAGATCCCGGAATTTCCGGAAGGCTTTCTGGAAAGGCTTCCCCAGATCGCCTTTGTCAGTGGATTCCGGAAATTTTTGTCATAATACTAATGTTGACGCTATGCGCTATGCTCTCTGCGCTATGCGCTTTTAGGAGTCGTTAATGGACTATTTATATTTCCCGGGTTGTACCCTTTATACTAAGGCGAAGAATTTTGATCAGACAGCTCGGAACTGTTCCCTTCTCCTTGGATTTGAATTAAAAGAGCTCAAAAATTGGACCTGTTGCGGAGCTACCTTTCCGCTGGCCACAGATAACATCATGGCTCTACTACCGCCATCAAGGATTCTGGCCACAGCAAGGGAGGAGGGAACCGCCCTGACCACCCTCTGCGCTATCTGCTTCAATGTGATCAAAAGGACGAACCGATTGATTCAAGGGGATGGGGAGAAGAGGGATAAGATCAACAATTTTATTGAAAAGAACTATCAGGGAGATCTTCAAGTCCTCCACTACTTAGAGATCCTGAAAAAAGACATTGGATTTCCTCAACTCAAAGAAAAGGTGAAGAAGCCGTTGGGAGGGCTCAAAGCAGCCGCCTATTATGGATGTATGCTCCTTCGACCCTTTGAAGAGATGGGCTTTGACGATAAGGAGAGGCCCACTCTTTTTGAGGAATTTTTAGAGGCATTGGGAGCAAAAGCCATTGAGTTTCCCTATAATATCGAGTGCTGTGGATCCTTCCAATCAGTGGGTTCACCTGATGTGGCTACAGAATGTGCCTATAAAATTCTTGGCTCGGCTATCAAAAATGGAGCAGAGGTGATGGTTTCTACGTGTCCGATGTGCACCTTCAACATCGATCACAAACAATCTGATATCAAACAGAAATATTTAGATTTCAAACCGATTCCAGTATTCTATTTTACTCAATTGCTCGGGATGGCCATGGGACTCGATTATCAAACCCTGGGATTTGATCAGAATGCTGTTGATCCTTTACCCCTCTTAAAAGGGAAAGGCCTTCTATAGATGGGAGATAATGGAGGTTTTGTAAAAAGAGCGATGGTGATCGGTGGGGGGATCGCTGGGATCTCTGCATCGATTGATCTGGGGAACGGAGGGTATGAAGTGGTTTTGGTGGAGAAGCTCCAATCCATCGGAGGCCGGATGCTTCAGCTTTCTGAAACGTTCCCCACGCTCGATTGTGCACAGTGCACATTAACGCCCAAGACAGTAGAGACAGGTCAACATCCTCATATCAAACTCCTCACCTATTCTGAAGTGGACAGTATTGAGGGAAAGGCCGGAGACTTCAAGGTAAAAATTCGAAGAAAAGCGGCTTATGTGGATTGGGAAAAATGTACAGGCTGTGGTCTCTGCCAGCAGAAATGTCCATCTAAAAATCCATCTGAATTTGATCGGGGCATGGGATTGGGAAAAGCTATCTATACTTTATCTCCCCAGGCGGTTCCGAATAAACCTGTCATCAACCCCTCTTACTGTCGCTATTTTAAAGAAAAGAAATGCAGGGTGTGTGAGAAGATCTGTCCGGTTGGAGCCATTGATTACGAACAGAAGGATCGTTTTGTTGAAGAGAGGGTGGGAGCTATCATTACGGCAGTAGGTTTCGATTTGATTCCTAAAGGAAATTTTGGCGAGTACGGATATGGTGAGATTCCAGATGTGATCGATGGTCTTGCCTTTGAAAGGCTCAATTCTGCATCCGGGCCCACCACGGGTGAGATCCGGAGGCCTTCGGACGGTAAGATCCCTAAAGAAGTGGTTTTCATTCAATGCACAGGGTCAAGAGATCCTGAACGTTACATGCCCTACTGTTCACGGGTTTGCTGTATGTACACGGCCAAGCATGCCAGACTCTATAAACATAAGGTTCACGATGGGCAGGCTTATATCTTCTATATGGATATCCGCTCAACAGGAAAAGGCTATGAAGAGTTCATCCAGCAGGGGATGGAAGAAGAAGGGATCCTCTATTTGAGGGGAAGGGTTTCCCGAATCTTTCGAGATGGAGAAAAGGTCGTCGTCTGGGGTGTGGACACTTTGACAGGGAAAAAGGTAGAGATTTCTGCAGACATGGTGGTCCTGGCCACAGCTATTATTCCCCAGAAGGATACGAAGGATCTCGCCATCAAGCTAGGTATCAAGACAGATGAATATGGATTCTTGACAGAAGCTCAGAGAAAATTAAGGCCTGTTGAAACGGATATTGAAGGGATCTATATTGCAGGCTGTGCCCAAGGACCAAAAGATATTGCCGATGCAGTGGCCCATGCCAATGCTGCAGCAAGCAAAGTCCAGGGTTTGTTTGCACAACATAAGGATGTTTGAGGTTAGAGGAGCGGCCTACGGCCTTGAGGGAAGAGGCAAAAGAATAAGGAATTTGCCTCAAGCGGAGCGGTCCTCAAGCGAAGTGATCCTCAAACCTTAAGCAAAGCGATCATGAAAAGATTGGGTGTTTTTATCTGCCATTGTGGAGCCAATATTGCCGGGACCGTTGATGTCAAATCGGTGGCTGAAGAGATAGGCAAGATCGAAGATGTCGCCCACAGCACCGATTACATTTACATGTGTTCTGAACCAGGACAGCAGATCATCCGGGAGGCCGTTCGAGAAAAGGGTTTGAATGGAGTGGTGGTGGCCTGCTGCTCACCCACCATGCATGAGAACACCTTTCGAAAGGCTGTCAAATCTCAAGGGATGAATCCTTACCTCTGTGAGATTGCCAATATTCGGGAACAATGCAGTTGGGTCCATCAGAAGGAGAAGGAGGAGGCGACCCGAAAGGCAGAAGAGATTATCCATGCCACTCTGGAAAAGGTGAGGAAGAACGAGCAGCTGGAGGCCATTGCTGTGGCCATCAACCGAAATGTATTGGTTGTTGGCGGAGGGATTGCGGGAATCACTGCCTCCCTGGATCTGGCTGAAGGGGGTTATGAGGTCATTCTTCTGGAGAGGGAAGCTGCCCTGGGAGGCCACATGGCGCAATTGTCAAGGACCTTTCCAGATCTCGATCCTGCCTTCAGCGATCTCCTTTCAAAGGCATTGGAGGTGGAGAAGCATCCGAAGATCCATCTTCACTGTTATTCCGAATTAGAAGATGTGAAGGGCTATGTGGGAAATTTCGATTTGGTCATCCGGAAAAAGGCAACTTCTGTGGATGGGAGAAAGTGCACGGGATGTGGCCTCTGCATAGAGAATTGTCCTGTGGAATATGTTTCAGAGTTTGAGAGGGGAATGGGGGTGCGAAAAGCGATTGATACCCTTTACCCTTCGAGTATTCCGAACAAGCCTGTGATCTATCGTGATCATTGCCGGTATTTTGTAGAGGGAAGTTGTCATCGGTGTGAAGAGGCTTGCCCTGAGAAGGCCATCGATTTCAAACAGGAAGATGAAAGGATTTCAGAGAGGGTGGGAGCCATTGTGGTGGCCACGGGCTACGAACTTTATCCTAAGGAACAATTAGGAGAGTATGGATATGGTGAAATCCCGGATGTGATCGATGGTCTTGCCTTTGAACGAATGCTTTCACCCAATGGTCCCACGAAAGGGAAAATCATTCGGCCATCCGATGGGAAGGTGCCAAAGGAGATGGTCTTCATTCAGTGTGTGGCTTCGAGGGATCCAGACCGATATATGCCTTACTGCTCGCGAATTTGCTGTATGTACACGGCCAAGCATGCAAAAATTTATAAGGAACAGGTTCCAGACGGACAGCCCTATATCTTTTATATGGATATCCGCTCAGACTGCAAAGGTTACGAGGAGTTCCTTCAAAAGACCATTGAGGAGAAAGGCCTTCTCTATCTCAGGGGCCGTGTCTCCAGGGTTTTTCAGGACGATGGAAGAGTAAGGGTATTAGGAGTAGATACATTGACAGGGAAAATGGTTGAAGTGGCAGCCGATATGGTCGTCCTGGCAACAGCCATTGTTCCAAGCAATGGAGTGAAAGACCTGGCAGCCAAACTGAGAGCCACAGTGGATCGGCATGGTTTTTTGACGGAGGCCCATATTAAACTCTACCCGGTGGAGAGTTCGACAAAAGGGATCTACCTTGCTGGTTGCGGCCAGAGTCCAAAAGATATTTCAGACACTGTCTCTCAGGCCTCTGCCACAGCAAGTAAAATTCAGGCATTGCTTTCTACAGACAAACTTCTTCAAGACCCCTTAATCGCTTTTGTCGATGAGGGAATTTGCAGTGGATGTGGAATCTGTGTAGAAATCTGTCCCTATGAAGCAAGGGAGATGGATCCTCATCGTGGGATTTCAGTTGTTCACAGTGTCCTCTGTCAGGGGTGTGGAGCCTGCATTGCTGCCTGCCCCAACTTTGCCTGTGAATTAAGAAATGGATCTGCAAATCAGGTCCTTCGAATGGTCGATACGTTTGTTACTTAATAACCCAAATCTCCCCTCCCCTCGCGGGAGGGGATGAAGGGGAGGGGGAACCAACCTTATTCACCCCCACCCGCACCCTCCCCCGTCAAGGGGGAGGAGAATCAGATGAGGAAACGGAAGGAGATGAAATTGGAAACTGTGACCAGTTTGGGGAAAGTTGATTCCTCTTTTTTAGAAGAAGCAAAACAGAAGAGCGGAGAAGATCTCAGCCTCTGTTATCAGTGTCTGAAGTGCACAGCAGGTTGCCCCACGGCACCCTACATGGATATCCGACCCAACAATATCATTCGGATGATCCAGATGGGAATGAAAAAAGAAGTTCTGGGAAGCAGTGCGATCTGGCTCTGCGTTTCCTGTGAGACTTGTGGAACACGATGCCCAAATAAAATTGACATCGGTGTCCTCATGGACGCCTTAAGAGAAATGGCCATTGAAGAGGGAGTCCCAGCCAAGGAGAAAAACATCCACCTCCTCCACGAGGCTTTTGTTCAGAGTATTAAGAGGGGAGGGAGAGTTCATGAAGCCACGATGCTGATCGATTATAAACTCAGAAGCAAAGACTTCATGACAGACCTCATCCCTGGAATGATGCTCTTTCTGAAAGGGAAGATTCCTTTATTTCCCAGTTTGATCAAGGGAAGAGGGGAGATCAAAAGGATTTTTGAGAGGTGCAAGAAATGAGATTCTCTTATTTCCCAGGTTGTACGGATCACTCCACATCACTGGAATATGGATTATCGACCCATGAGGTTTTTAAGACCCTGGGTGTGGAGTTGGTAGAAATTGAGGATTGGAACTGTTGCGGAGCTGCAGCGACTCACAGCATCAATCACCTCCTTTCCCTCTGCCTTCCAGCCAGGAACATCTCCAAAGCGCAGTCTTCGCAGGCAGGGCCTCTGGTCGTTCCCTGTGCCGGGTGTTTCAACATGCTGAAAAGGACCGAGCATGTCCTGAAAAATGATGAGACGGAGCGAAAGGAGATTGAAGAGATCGTTGGATTTACCTACCAGCCTTCTCTTGAGATTTTGGCTTTAATGGATGTGATCATTAATCGAATCGGCTTGGAGAAAGTTCAAGAAAAGGTGAAGAGGCCTTTAAAGGGATTAAAGCCTGCCTGTTATTACGGATGTGCTTTAGTCCGGCACCCCAAAATCACCCAGTTAGATGATCCAGAGAATCCCCAATATCTGGATCGATTGATGAAGGCTCTTGGCGCTGGGCCGGTGGAGTGGTCTTATAAAATTGACTGTTGTGGCGCGGACCTTGCCTTGACTTATAGCAACGTGGTTAAAAAACTGGTTGGAAGAATTGTGTCGATGGCCAAGGAGGCAGGGGCTCAATGTATTGTGACCTCCTGTGGCCTCTGTCAGGCCAATCTTGAGATGAGGCAGGAGATTGGCTTTCCCATTTTTTACTTTACCGAATTGATGGGAGTGGCTTTTGATGTTGAAAAGAGGGATGGCTGGTGGAAGAAACACATGATCTCTCCAAAGGGGTTATTGGAATCGTTAGGATTAACATGAAATAAACCTATAAGAGAATGTAGCGTCGGCATTTATTGCCGACGGGTTTGATTCGCCCCCAATAAATGGGGGCGCTACAGATTCATTCACAACAGAGGGTTGGGATGGAGCAGAAAAAGATGAGAGGTGACAAAGGTTCGGCGTTGGTAATCGGCGCAGGGATTGCAGGAATGCAATCTGCACTTCTGTTAGCAGAGATGGGGACAAAGGTTTTCCTCTTGGAACAGGGTCCGGCGATTGGGGGGTATTTCCCGTTGCTGGATAAGACCTTTCCCACCAACTCGTGTGGAGTCTGTTTCATGAGCCCCACGCCTCCTGCCTTCTGCCCGATTTATGAGTGTCACCTCCATGATAATATCGAATTGTTGCCCTATTCAGAAGTAGTAAAGGTTGAAGGAGGTGGGGGAGATTTTAATGTCTCTGTGGTTCGAAAACCCCGATTCGTCGATCCAAAGCGTTGCACCCTTTGCGAAGCCTGTATAAAGGTTTGCCCTGTGGAGGTGGAAAGAGAATTTGGTGGCGGTCTGGAGAAACGAAAGGCGATCTACCTTCCCTATCCTCAAGCCATCCCGCATAGTTTAGTCATTGATCCAAACACCTGTACCCGATGCGGGGAATGTGTGAAGGTCTGCAGCCCAGGGGCGATCGACCTCGATATGAAAGAGGAGGAAGAGAAAATAGAGGTTGGAGCCATTCTCCTGGGATTTGGATTTGAACCCTTCATCGCCCAGAGAAAGGGGGAGTATGGTTTTGGCCGATATGAGAATGTGCTGACAAGCATTCAGTTTGAGAGATTGCTCTCCACATCGAGTCCAACACAGGGATTCCCCATCCGGGTCTCGGATAAGAAAAGGATGGAGAAGATTGCGTTTATCCAGTGCGTGGGATCAAGGGACCCCTCCTGCGGTCAGGATCACTGTTCCACCATTTGCTGCATGTACGCCACCAAACAGGCCATGATTGCGAAAGACAGATCCCCCGGTCTCGGAGTCACCTTCTTCTACATGGATATTCGGCCCATGGGGAAGGATTATGAACGATATTATGAGAGGGGAAAGACCGAATATGGGATTGAATATATCCGGAGTGCCATCTCTTCGATCAAAGAACTTCAGCAGACAAAAAATCTTCTGATCACTTATGTGAAAGAGGATGGGACTTTTGAAGAGAGGGAGTTTGATGCGGTCATCCTTTCTGTCGGTTTCACCCCACCACAGACCATAAAGGATCTGGCAGGAAGAATGGGCCTTCAATTGAATCAGCAGGGTTTTTGCAAGACGGATGAATTCAATCCTGCCCAAACTTCTGTAAATGGAATTTTTGTGGGAGGGGCGTTTCGGGGCCCCAGAGACATTCCAGAGACAGTCGTAGAAGGTTCAAGCGCTGCGGCATCGGCTGCATCCTTTCTCCTCCCCAATCGTCTTCCTCAACTTCCCAAAGAGTATCCCATGGAAGGGGCTTTGGGTGAAGAGATTCCAAAAATAGGAGTCTTCCTCTGCCATTGTGGAGAAGAGTTGAAGAAGAGCCTGTCCATCTCTGATCTCATCAACGGGACAAAACAGTTGAGAGAGGTGGTCCATGTTGAAGAGGTTGGCTTGGCTTGCCTTCCAGACGATTTGGATCTCATCAAAAAGAAAATTGGAGAACAAGGGCTCAACCGGATTGTCATCGCCGGTTGTTCCCATCGGGAGATCCGGGGAGCTATGGAAGAAATGGCTAAAGGGATGGGTTTTAATCCCTACCTCATCGAATATGCCAATATACGGGAACAATGTGCCTTTGTCCATTTAGATTATCCCAGATTAGCTACAGAGAAGGCGATGGCTCTCATCAGGATGGCGGTGGAGAGGGCAAAGCGATCTCAACCCATTCGAAAAGGGAGACAGAAAATCGATAAAAAGGGATTGGTGGTGGGCGGAGGTCTCGCAGGCATGACGGCATCCCTTCAGCTGGCAGCACAGGGATACGAGGTTTATTTGATAGAGAAAGAGAAAGAATTAGGAGGGAACTTAAGGGAATCCTTCTATACATTGAAGGGCTCGAATCCTCAAGACCTTTTAAATAAAATCGTCAAGCAAGTAGAAAGCAATGGTTCTATCCATCTCTATTCGGAGACAGAGGTTCTCGGATTTGAAAAGAAGGATGGGCATTATCAAACAAAGATTCGTCATCAGAATGAAGAGAAGGTTCTTGACCATGGGGCATTGATCCTTGCGACAGGTGGGAAGGAAGTCACTCCCAAAGAATACCTCTATGGAGAAGACGCGCGGGTAATGACGCAGAGACAGTTGGAGAGGATGATCCATTTAAACGGTGAAAGGTTGAAGGATGTTCATTCAATAGTGATGATTCAATGCGTGGGGTCCAGAGATGAGGAACATCCCTATTGCAGCCGCATCTGTTGCAGCCACGCGGTGAAGAATGTTTTGAAGTTAAAGGAAAAAGATCCAGGTATGAATATCTATGTGCTCTACCGAGACGTGAGGACCTATGGATTTTATGAAACCTATTACCACGAAGCGAGAGGGAAGGGTGTGATCTTCATTCGATATGACTTGGAGAATAAGCCAAAGGTTTCCCTTCAGGGTGGAGGTCTTCAAGTTTCTTTGTTCGATCCTGCAATGAATAGTCCTATCACTCTTCCAGCCGATCGTGTCGTCCTCAGCACTGGAATTGAACCGAATGACCATCGGGAGTTGGCGAGGATCTTCGATGTGGATCTCAATCCGGATGGTTTTTTCATGGAGGCCAATCCCAAGTCCGCTCCTCTTGATTCGGTGGACCGTGGAAAATTCTTCTGTGGCCTCTGCCATTCGCCCAATTTTATTGAAGATGCGATCTCTCAGGGGAATGCGGCGGCTGCCAGGGCGGGTGCGCTCTTGTCCAAGGAGGCTGTGGAGGAAAAGGCTTATTTGGCCTATGTGATCAATAGGCTCTGCTGCGGTTGTGGCCTCTGTGTGACGGTATGTCCTTATGGGGCAAGAGTCCTTAATGAAGAGGAAGGTAAGGCGGAAGTGATTGGATCGCTCTGTCAGGGGTGCGGCTCCTGCGTCATCGCTTGTCGGAATGCTGCCTCTCAGCAGCGGAACTTTGAGAAGGAATTGAATCTGGCTGCCCTGGATGCAGTCATCGACTAAAATAAGATGGAGGGAGGAGGTTAGAGGATCAGCCTTCGGCTTTGAGGGAAGGGACAAAAGAATAATGAATTTGCCTCAAGCGGAGCGGTCCTTAAGTGAAGCGAGCCTTAATCCTCAAACGGTTTTTGGGCGAAGCGCTCCTCAAATGAAATGATCCTTGAACAGATTTTTTAACTAGGAGGAAGACATGGCTGAATTTGAACCGAGGATTGTAGCCTTTTTATGCCACTGGTGCACCTATACTGGAGCAGATCTTGCCGGGACCACTCGGCAACAATATCCTCCCAATATTCGCATTATCCATCTAATGTGCTCGGGAGCTGTTGACTCCATTTATGTGCTAAAAGCCCTGATTGATGGGGCGGATGGCGTGTTGGTCGGTGGTTGCCATCCAGGAGACTGCCATTATCAGACAGGGAATTATAAGGCTCGGAGAAGGGTAGCCATTCTAAAAGGTATCCTTCAACAAATGGGTTTTACAGAGAATCGCATCTGGCTCAAATGGATCAGCGCCAGCGAGGGGAAACTCTTCGCTGACACGGTGACCAAGATGGTAGATGAATTGAAGAAGATGGGTCCAAATCCCATGAAAGAATTATGGAACGCCTAAAGATGCAAAGCGCAGAGAGCATAGCGCATAGCGTTAAAGGTATTATACATGATGACATAAATCTTGTGCAGGTTGTCATTCCGGGCTTGACCCGGAATCCAGTGTTTTTCTGGATTCCCGCTTTCGCGGGAATGACGCCCTTTGCTACGATTAATCTCGCTGTGTATAAAAACTGTGAGTAAGGAACGATAAATATTACGGACACGAGACACGGACACGGTCACGTTATTTAATAGAGGAAAGGAGAATTACTGAACATGGCGAAGAAGGCAGCGGTTAAAGTGATAGAAGGAAAGACAGAGGAAGCCGTTATTGGCTTTCTGAAGTCTCTTTTAGAAAAGGGAGTTGTGGAGGCAGTGGTGATTCCCAAGGCCCTCCCTTCGCAGGATGGATTCGTGCAAACACTCATCCGGGATACAGAAAAGTTGAATGGAGTGTGTGTCCTTTCACCCACCATGCCAGTCCAGTCAGCGAGAGTCATCTCCAATCTCTCCGTTAAAAATCTGGGGAAAAAGGTCGCTGCCGTTTTAAAAGCGTGTGAGATAAGGGCTGCTGTCGAATTGGCAAAATTTCTCCAGGTCAAGCTGGATAACCTATACCTCATTGGCATCGATTGTCCTGGAACATTTGAAGTGACCGATTATGCAAAGATGGTTCAGGAGGGAAAAGGAGGGGACAAACTGACAAAAGAGTTGCTCAAAGGTATGGAGAAGGGTGAAATTTCACCCCCCTCCGGGTATGTCTTTCCGGACCGCTTGCCAGATGTGCGAATACCCTGTCCCCCAGACGGATGTGATCATCAAAATGTTTGGCTACAAGGCAGATCAAGAGATTGGCATTGAGATAGGGGATAAATTGGAAAAGGAGATTGAAGAAAAGGGCATTCTTTCTTTTTCAGAAAATGAACCGACATCAAGGAATGAGGTGGTCAGCAAAGTCATCGCTGAGAGGACAAAGAAGCGAGATGCCCTTTTTCAGGAATTCAAAGGGATCGTCAAGGATCTCCAAGCCTTCTTAGACCGCTTTTCAACCTGTGTTCGATGCCACAATTGCATGGTGGCCTGCCCGATCTGTTACTGTAAAGAGTGTGTTTTCAGGACAGCGGTCTTTGAGCATGACGGAGATCAATTCATGAGGTGGGCGGATCGGAAGGGTGGGATTCGAATGCCAACCGACACCCTCATCTTCCATCTCATCCGGATGTCCCACATGGTAACTTCCTGTATCGGCTGTGGACTTTGTGACAGCGCCTGTCCGAGCCGATTGCCGGTGGCCACCCTCTTCCGGAGCGTGGGGGATAGGATACAGAAAATGTTTCAATATGTTCCAGGGAGAAATGTAGAAGAGGTGCCCCCGGTGGCAAGCTTCAAAGAAGACGAATTGAAGATTGAATCAGGAGCCCTATGAAAAAACGCATAGTGCATAGAGCAAAGCGCCTGAAGTGTGCAGGTTCAGGTTAAGGCTGAGGTTAAGAAGTTCAAAATCTAAACCTAAACCTTAACCTCAATCTTTTTTACCTGTGGGAGGTTGTCAATGGAAGTCGAAGAGAAGGAGAAAGACAAACTGGTTCCTATTTTCATTATGGGAAAGCGATATGAAGTCCCTTCCTCCATCACCATTCAAAAGGCATTCGAGTATGCCGGATACCAATTGATTCGAGGCTGTGGGTGCAGGGGAGGGATATGCGGCGCTTGCGGGACAGTCTACCGATTTCCAGGAAGCTATAAGATTGAGGTCGGCTTGGCCTGTCAGACCGTTGTTCAACCCAACATGTACCTGACACAGATCCCTTTCTTCCCGGCTACCAAAAGTATTTATGACATCGAGAAGATAAAACCGACCATCGAAACGCTGGTGAAGGCTTATCCTGAACTTTTGAGGTGTCTCCAATGTAATACCTGTACCAAGTCCTGTCCGATGGATATAGAGGTCATGGACTATATGGCAGCTGCCATGAGAGGGGATGTAGCACGACTGGCAGAGCTCTCTTTTGATTGTGTGATGTGCGGTCTCTGCACATCACGATGTCCGGCGGAGATCTGCCAATATAATATTGCAATTTTAGGAAGGCGGCTCTATGGCAAGTACATCGCTCTCAAGGCCGAGCATCTTGCCTCAATGGTTAAGGAGGTCGAGAAGGGGAAGTATGAACAGATGCTCAGGGGACTGATGGATACGGACGAAGAAGGACTAAAAGATCTTTATAACAAAAGGGAGATTGAGCCTGAACAGGGCGACGAAGATTGGATCCCAAAGGATAAGACTTTTTTATAAAACCGCATAGAGCATAGCACATGATGTTAGAAAGGTTGAGGTTAAGGTTTAGGTTTAGAACTTCTTAACCTCAGCCTTAACCTAAACCTGCGAAGGCTACGCCTGAGGAGATGAAGATGCCTTATACGAGTGAGTTGAAGGAACTGATTAAGAAGGTTGAGGAAACTCGACCGGCCAGAGTCGAAAAGAAAAAAAGGGGGGAAGAGTTTCACCAGCTTTCTTTGAAAGAAAGAGAGGAACGGCTGAAAAAATATCATCCCGATTTCAAAGAAGGCTCGAGAAAAGAGATTCGTGTAGGACCCAGTAAGGGTTATGCCATCTCCCCGGAAATCGTGGATCTTCTTGAGGCCAAGAGCCGTGTCAACCCTGATTTGATTGATTTGACCAAAGCGGCTTATGAAACGGATATCCTCGTCCTCGGCGGAGGAGGTGCTGGAACGGCAGCGGCATTAACGGCTCATGAAAATGGGGCCAGGGTATTGATCGCCACTAAATTGAGGCATGGAGACGCCAACACGATGATGGCGGAGGGCGGTATTCAAGCAGCAACCAAAGAAACAAAGGACTCTCCTTATTACCATTACCTCGATGTCTTGGGAGGAGGTCATTTCAAAAATGTTCCGGAACTTGCCTACACTCTTGTCACAGAGGCCCCAAAGGTTCTCGCCTGGTTAGAAAGTTTGGGTTGTATGTTCACAAAATTTCCGGAAGGAACACTCAGGACACTCCATGGTGGCGGGACCTGTCGGAAGCGGATGCATTATGCGGCTGATATCACGGGTGCTGAGATTATGAGAACTCTGAGGGATGAAGCGAGGAATCGGGCTGGTGATATTAAGGTGCTGGAATTCTCTCCAGCCGTAGAGCTGATCTTGAATGAACATGGCCATTGCGCGGGTGCGGTTCTTTATAATCTCGAAACCGAGGAATACTTTATCGTCAAGGCAAAAGCAGTGGTCATGGCCACAGGTGGTTCAGGACGGCTACACATTCGGGGATTCATGACCACGAACCATTACGGCGCCACAGGAGATGGTCTGATCCTGGGGTATCGAGCTGGCGTGAAATTATGCTTCCTCCATACGGTCCAGTACCATCCAACGGGCGTTGTCTTCCCAGAGCAGGCAGAAGGTCTCCTGATCACAGAGAAGTTCAGAGGTGCAGGAGCCAATGTCCTCAACATCGATGGAGAACAATTTGTCAATGAACGGGAACCGAGAGATGTCGAATCGTCTTGCTTCATCCGGGAGTGCACCGAAATTGGGAAGGGGATCCCTACGTCTACCGGGAAGTTGGGCATCTGGCTGGATTCCCCGATGATCGATATTCTCATGGGAGAAGGTGCGGTAAAGAGAGAATTTCCTGGGAAATTTATTCTATTTAAACGATTTGGGATCGATATTTCAAAAGAGCCCATGCTGGTTTATCCCACTCTTCATTATCAAAATGGAGGTTTGGAATATAACAGCCGTTGTGAAACATCCATTCCAGGATTTTTTTCTGCAGGCGAGGTTTCAGGCGGAGTCCATGGGGAGAACCGGTTGATGGGAAACTCCCTTCTCGATGTCTGCGTTTTCGGAAGGATCGCAGGAGTAAATGCATCGCTCTATGTGAAAGAGAAAGCAAAAGAAGGGAAATTGACCTTGGACCATGTCCGGAGATATCATAGAGAGTTAGAGGAAGCGGGAGTCATCCCAGATCGAGTGGCTCCGATGCTCCTTCCGGATTATTCCAACCCTAATGTCCGGGAGCGTCAATTGACTGCCCACTACGTGGGCACGATCCGTTAAGTTTTATCATTTTTTTCGTGAATGCATATTGGGCTCGGTTTTCAACCGAGCCTTTTAATTTTCATCTGATCATCCTTCCTAACATTCTCTTTCTCATCGCCTATTATTTTTTCCTTTTTTAGGTTGATGAAATCCGTTATAATAAGCCCGCTTAATTTTAGGAGGGGGAGGAAATCGAATGAAGATTCATGAATATCAAGCCAAAGAGATTCTGAAAAGTTATGGCGTTCCTGTTCCAAAAGGGCGGTGTCGCCGAGAATTCAGAGGAAGCACGAAAGATTGCCGAAGGGATTGAAGGAGAAGACAATCGTTGTAAAGGCACAGATCCATGCAGGTGGAAGAGGAAAAGGTGGAGGCGTCAAAATCGTAAGCCACCCCAAAGAGGCGGAAAAGGCTGCCAAAGAGATCATCGGGATGACATTGGTCACTCATCAGACTGGGCCAGCAGGCCGGCTCGTCCGGAAAGCTCTGATTGAAGAAGGGATGGAGATTCAAGAGGAGCTTTATTTAGGAGTGGTGATCGACCGATCGAAAACTTGTCCTGTGATCATGGCCAGTCGAGAAGGGGGTGTGGAGATTGAGAAAGTAGCGGCGGAGTCCCCGGAAAAGATCGTTAAAGAATGGGTGGATCCCAGCGTTGGCCTGAGGGCTTTCCAGGCGAATAAGATCGGTTACGGGCTTGGACTCGAACCTGCCCAGGTAGGGAAAATGAGGAACATCATTTTTAGCCTTTACAAGGCCTTTTATGAGAAGGATTGTTTACTTGCTGAGATTAATCCTCTTGTCCTGACGAAAGGAGGAGAATTTATTGCCCTCGATGCTAAAATGAATTTCGATGATAATGGTCTTTTTCGACATAAGGAGATTGCTGCACTCAGGGATCTCAATGAAGAAGCCCCTCTTGAAGTGGAGGCTTCCAAGTACAATTTGAATTACATCAAGTTGGATGGAAATGTCGGTTGCATGGTAAATGGAGCAGGTCTTGCCATGGCCACAATGGACATTATTAAGGTGGTGGGGGCTGAACCTGCTAACTTTCTTGATGTGGGGGGTGGAGCCACAGTTGAAATGGTGAAAAATGGATTCAAGATCCTCATGTCCGATCCTGGGGTGAAGGTGGTGTTCATCAATATTTTTGGAGGCATTCTCCGATGCGATACATTGGCAAAGGGTGTGACAGAGGCTGTTCGAGAGGTGAAGGTAAATGTTCCCATCGTGGTAAGATTGGAAGGGACAAATGTAGAGGAAGGCAGAAGGATATTAAATGAATCGGGTCTCAATTTCACTGTGGCCATTGGAATGAAGGAGGGTGCTGAAAAGGTGCTAGAGGCCCTGAAGAGAGTTCAAAGCTGAAAGCTCAAAGCGAAATAGATATTCACGCTATGCGCCATGCGCTATGCGCTTTGCGAATAAAGGGGAGGGTTTTATGAGCATTTTAGTAGATGAAAAGACGAAGGTGGTGGTTCAGGGAATCACAGGAAATGAAGGAATGTTTCATACCCGGCAGATGGTGGAGTATGGAACAAAGGTGGTGGCGGGTGTGACCCCGGGCAAAGGCGGGCAGAAAATTGATGGGATTCCGGTCTTCAGTACTGTATCGGAAGCGGTTAAAAATACCAATGCCAATGCCTCTGCAATCTTCGTTCCCCCAGCCTTTGCTGCCGATGCCGTTTTAGAGGCAGCCGATGCAGGCATTTCCATCATAGTCTGTCTGACCGAGGGGATCCCAACACTGGATATGGTGATGGTGCGGGAATATCTTAAAGGGAAAGAGTCAAAATTGATTGGTCCAAATACTCCCGGAATTATTTCCCCGGGCACATGTAAAATCGGCGTCATGGCAGGATATATCCATAAGCCGGGAACGGTTGGAATCATCTCTCGAAGCGGAACATTGACCTATGAGGTCGTGGATCAGTTGACTAAGAAGGGGATCGGACAATCAACCTGTGTGGGCATTGGAGGAGATCAAATCATTGGGCTGAACTTTGTTGACCTCCTGGCAATGTATGAAAAGGATTCCGGGACAGAGGCAGTGATTATGATTGGCGAAATTGGGGGAACAGCAGAAGAGGAGGCAGCCCAATTTATTCAGAAGCATGTTCACAAACCGGTATTGGCTTTTATTGCTGGATTGACTGCTCCTCCAGGAAGGAGGATGGGACACGCAGGTGCGATTATTGCAGGAGGAAAGGGAACAGCCAAAGAGAAAATGGAGGTATTAGGAGAGGCGGGCGTAAAGGTGATTAGAAACCCGGCATTAGTTGGAGAAGAGATTGCCGCCATTATCAAAAGGAGTTAAACAGATGCGTTAAAAAAACATTTTAATTCAACAAGTTATTTTAAAAGATTTATCTTTTTCTTGATTTATGTTAATATAACTATCAATGCTTAATTAAGAAAGGTTTATTATATGTTGATAGAGTTGAAAGACAGATTGAAAGAATTGAGGGACCGGCTGGAATCCCTCCGAGGTCCTCTTTGACGTCGAAGGAAGAGGGAAAAGGCTGGACGAGATTGGAAAGATGATGGTAAAACCTGATTTTTGGGAAGGGGGTGAGGCTGCGCAGAGGATTTTGAAGGAAAGAACCTCTCTCTTAGAGAGCCTATCATCTTGGGAAGAAGAAAAGAAGACGTTGGAGGAGATGGAGATCCTCCTCCAATTGGTTGAAGAACAAGGGGATGAGAAAGAAGCTCAAGAGTTGTTAGAGAGGGTGCAAAGAAGCGAAGAAGCCATTGAACAGATAGAGTTTAGGAGAATGTTGGGAGGAGAGCACGGCCCGAGCAATGCGATCGTCAGCATCAATGCGGGAGCTGGGGGGACTGAGGCTCAGGATTGGGTGGAAATGCTTCTGAGGATGTATCTGAGATGGGCAGAAAAAAAGAAATTTGAGACAAAAATTATTGATATCCTCACGGGTGAAGAAGCAGGTTTAAAAAATGTTACCTTTATGGTCAATGGCCGTTACGCTTATGGATATTTAAAAGCAGAAAGTGGGATCCATCGATTGGTTCGAATATCCCCTTTCGATGCAGGAGCAAGAAGGCATACCTCCTTTGCCTCGGTTTTTGTCATTCCCGAAGTCTCTGATGATATTGTGGTCGCGATCGACGAAAAAGATTTAAGAGTTGATACCTTCCGGTCCAGTGGGGCGGGGGGGCAGCACGTTAATAAAACCGATTCGGCAGTCCGAATGACTCACCTTCCCACAGGCATTGTTGTTCAATGTCAGAACGAACGCTCCCAGCATAAAAATAAAGCAATGGCTTTGAAGATATTAAGGGCACGCCTTTACGAAAGGGAAATGAAGGAAAAAGAAGACAAACTGCAGGAACTTCACAACTCAAAAAAGGAGATTGCCTGGGGGAGCCAGATCCGTTCTTATATTATGCACCCTTACAAAATGGTCAAAGATCACCGCAGCAATAAGGTAATACATCAAGTCGACCGGGTGATGGACGGGGAGATCGACGAATTGATCAAGGCCTATTTGCTCAGCACTTCATAGAACCAGGTCTACCTGCCGCCTGCCTACCGCAGGCAGGGTAGGCAGGAAGTTTCGAAAAGGGTTTGACCCGTTCGTCGGCGTTAAAGCGCTGCTTCCTTCGGCAGGCTCAGGACACTGAGTTTATCGAAGTGCAAGGTCAACCCTGAGCCTTCGGCCGAGACTTCGGCCGAGGGCAAGCCCAGGCATTTATGCAAGTTAATTGAAGGGTTGACTTTTTATGGCTGGAGAAATATCATTAGACAAACAAACAGAAAAGATGGCGTCAGAGGAAGAACAAGGATTGCTCGGAAACCTGGAAGAGAAAGTCCGTCATCTTTTAGCCAAATTTCATGAACTGAAGAAGGAACGAGACAATTTGGCCGCTGCTCTGGAGGAAGAGAAGGAGAAGGTGATCCAATTGGAGAAAAAATTGAAATTCCTCTCCCAGGATAGAGAAAAGGTCAAGACCCGGATTGATCAACTCCTTCATCGTTTTAAGAGTATCGATACCTAATCTGCCTCAGGAAGTTGTTTAGAAGGTTGAAGAGGAATGGGAAAAGAGCGATTGGTTGAGATCAAGGTATTTGGCCAAACCTTTACGGTCAAAACGGATGCAGAGGAAGATTACATTCAGGAAGTGGCCAAATATGTCAATGAAAAAATGGAGGAAGTTTTAAAAAAGACGAAGAGTGTTTCCACATTGAATGTAGCCATTTTAACAGCCCTTAATATTGCAGATGATCTTATAAAAGAAAAGGAAAAGAGAATTGCTCTGCTCCGGGAGATCGAAGCAAAATCGAAAGATTTGGTTGAGAAAATTGATATCAAAATAGGGGGAACGGAGCTCGGGAAACCCCCCATCACTGGCTGATGTTCCCCTGCTGTGTTCAGGGTGGCCGGAAGATTTTTCATGGATAACCTTAAACAGGGAACCCTTTCCGAACGGTTGCTTTAGATCACTGGCCATGGGACATCGAGCAGGGGATTTAAGATCAACACCGTCGTCAGAAGATGAAAGGTGTGGTGGAATAGAGGAAAGGAAGGGATTTCATCGATCCTGATATGGGAAGAGAATGGGTTCGATACCTATGATTGTTTGGAAATTGATCGAAATCCTACAGAAATTTCCAAGAATGTGGAGTCGATTGGGAAAATGGTTGGAACTTTCTATCGAATATGATCATCTATCGCTCTATCGTTCTGCTCTTGAAGCTGGTCTCATTGTGGAGAAAAAGAGAAACACCATTGACTTCTCCTTTCAAGGGAAAGTAGGGTTTCGTAATATAATGAAGGTCAATTGGAAATCAACATCGGGGTCTCCCTCATTTTTTCTTCCATGTCGGGTCCCATTGAACCTGTCTTTTTCTCTATCCCATCCCGGATCTCTTTCTTCTCTCAATTGATGATTCTATTTTTATTGATTTGTGTTGGTCACTCTTGTTCGTAAATCGCGTTACGAATCACGAGCCACAAATCATGTTATTTCCCACGTAAGGAGGTGAACGGACCGTTGAAGCTATCCATTGAAATGTATATCATCCTCGTTTCTGTGATTACCTTCCTCGGAGGGGTTATTGGATTCCTTGTGAGAAAAAGATTTTCTGAAGCCACGATTGGTTCCGCAAAAGAGGTCGCCAAACGTTTGATTGAGGAAGCCGAGAAAAAGGCTGAGATATTAAAAAAGGAAGCCCTCCTCCAAGCCAAAGATAAATTTTATCAAGAAAAGGCCGAGTTTGAAAAAGAGACGACGGAGAAACGTCAAGAAATTCAGAATCTGGAGAGGAGGATCATCCAAAGAGAATCTCATCTGGATAAGAAGATCGAGCTTCTGGATACCAAAGAAGCGGAGATCACTCGCCGGGAAAAAACTTTGAATTCTTCGTCGCTTCAAAGGCTAAAATTTCTCCTTGGCCACTCTGAGATCAGCCCCCTCCAGTCTTCCATATTCCTCTACCTCCTCTATGGAGAGAAACGTAAAAAGAGCTAAAAATCTTTTCACATCTCGATCGTCAGTATTGATCCAAAACTGATAATAATCATAAGGAGATTGTGCGCTGCGAATCAAACCAGACTGCTCCCTTCTCAGTCTTCCCCATCTTCCTGCCATCCGCAGTCATGATCAAGGGAAAGGTGATACCGTAAGCCTGTTTCCCTTCAAGACGACGGATGAGATCAATCCCTGCCACAATATTGCCCCACTGATCACTTCCTCCCATTTGAATCAAACAGTCGTAATGCTTGAACTGGTACCAAAAATCGTATGCCTGAAGAAGTTGATAGTTAAATTCGATGAAGGAGAGCCCGGTTTCCAGACGAATTTTTACGGACTCCGCTGCAAGCATGCGATTGACGCTAAAATGGACGCCGATATCTCGGAGAAAATCGATGTAGTTGAGTTTAGTTAACCAATCGGCATTGTTCAAAAGAAGGGCTCGATCCTCTGAAAAATCTAGAAAATGAGCGAACTGTTTCTTCTGGGATTCAGCATTTTTAGCTATTTCTTCATAAGTCAAGATCTGTCGCATTTCATCTTTACCGCTGGGGTCCCCAACCAATCCTGTCCCCCCTCCCGCTAAGGCGATCGGTCGATGGCCATGTCTTTGCATATGGGCAAGGGCCATAATCGGCACCAAATTCCCTACGTGAAAACTTGAAGCGGTAGGATCGAAGCCGATATAACAGGTTACTTTTCCTTCTAATACCTCAGGGACTTTTTCCTCATCAGTGACCTTTTCAATAAAGCCCCTCTCTATAAAGACATCATAGACTGTCTTATTCTTCGTCCTCTTCATGCCCTTTAACTCCGCCCGTCTAATGGAACCTTGATCCTCTGGATATTCTCGGATTTTCCCGTTTTCGAATCGACATCAATCACTACCCCTTGAAGCTCGATCTCTTCTTTGGCAACATCAAATTTCCAGGGAATTTGGGTTAATAAACGCTCCAGGGCAATCTCTTTACGAATGCCAATCACAGAGTCCAGGGGGCCTGTCATCCCTACATCGGTGATGTAAGCCGTCCCTTCATCCAATATCCTCTCGTCACTTGTCTGTACATGGGTATGGGTTCCCAATACAGCACTCACCTTCCCATCCAAAAACCACCCCATTGCCATTTTCTCTGAGGTGGCCTCTGCATGGAAATCAACAAGAATGATATTGGTCTCTTTCCGCAATAATTCAACCTCCTTTTCTCCGACACGGAACGGACAATCCAGATGCTTCATGAAAACCCTGCCCTCCAAATTTAGGACACCCAACTTTTGCCCATTGCGAGAGTGAAAGATACCACTTCCTCTTCCCGGTACCTTGGGTGGATAATTCGCAGGTCTTAAAATTCGAGATTCCTCATCCAAAAACGGAAAAATTTCTTTCTTCGCCCAGATGTGGTTTCCAGAGGTCAGCACATCCACCCCTTGATCTAGAATCTCAATGGCAATGGGAGGTGTAATACCCATTCCTCCCGCTGCATTCTCTCCATTAGCAATCGGTAAATTCAATCTTATAAGCAGCAACGACTTTCTCTAAAACTCCCTCAATGGCTTGCCGTCCCGCTTTTCCGACGATGTCTCCGATGAAAAGAATGCGCATCTCTCTAAGTTCCAAGTTCGACGTTCGGAGTTTTGAGTTCGGAGTTAAAAAAATTCAAATCTTAAACCCTCCGAACTCCCAACTAATTACTCCGAACTATTTTGCAATATCCACCGACCGCATCTCCCGGATCACTGTTACCTTGATCTGGCCAGGGTAGGTCAACTCTTTTTCAATCTTACGGGCGATGTCTCTGCAAAGGATCACAGAATCCTCATCGGAGATACGATCGGGCTGGACCATAATACGAATTTCCCTGCCCGCTTGAATGGCATAAGATTTTTCCACGCCAGGAAAAGACTGTGCAATCTTTTCCAAATCCTCTAATCGTTTCACATAGGTCTCGAGCATCTCACGCCTTGCCCCCGGCCTTGCCCCAGAAAGGGCATCCGCAGCCTCCACCAAAATATCGAGGATAGACTCTGGTTTTTCCTCTTCGTGATGAGAGGCGATAGCATGAACAATGACAGGTGATTCGCCATATTTTTTTGCCAGTTCTGCTCCGATCTTTCCATGGGAGCCTTCCACTTCATGATCGACGGCCTTTCCAATGTCATGAAGAAGGCCTGCCCTCTTGGCTTGTTTCCCATTGACCCCCAGCTCAGAGGCCATGATCCCGCAAAGAAATGCCACTTCCAAAGAGTGCTGATAGACATTCTGGGCAAAACTCGTTCGATATTTGAGCCGGCCAATGAGTTTAATCAACTCCGGATGTATGCCATGGACGCCCACGTCGAAAGTCGCCTGTTCCCCTGCCTCACGAATGGATGTTTCTACTTCCTGCTCCACCTTCTGAACAATCTCTTCAATCCGTGCAGGATGGATGCGCCCGTCGCTCACCAGACGTTCCAAGGCAATGCGGGCAATCTCCCTCCGTACGGGATTGAATCCTGAAAGGATCACCGCCTCTGGCGTATCGTCGATGATCAGATCAATTCCCGTGGCCGCTTCGAGAGCTCGGATGTTTCGACCTTCACGGCCGATGATGCGGCCCTTCATTTCTTCATTTGGAAGATTGACTACGGAAACCGTCCTTTCAGCCACATACTCTCCAGCATAACGCTGAACGGCCAGACTGATAATCTCTTTCGACTTTTTATCGGCGAGTTCTTTCGTTTCTTCTTCAATCTTTTTTAGCCTCTTGGCTGCTTCGTGCTTGGCCTCATTCTCCATAGACTCGATCAACAAGCGCTTTGCCTCTTCTGAAGACATTTTTGCGATGTTCTCCAACTGAACACGCTGCTTTTCGAGGAGGGCAGTCACCTTTCTCTCCTGCTCCTGAATCGTCCTTTCCTGCTGGATCAAAGTTTTTTCCCGACGAGTGATATCTGTCTCTTTGGTGTCAAGAAGCTCTATCTTCTTGTCTAGATGCGATTCTCTCTGGATGAGCCTTCTCTCCAGATTCTGAAGTTCCTGACGTTTCTCCATCGTCTCTTTTTCAAACTCGGCCTTTTCTTGATAAAACTTGTCTTTGGCTTGAAGAAGGGCTTCCTTTTTTAATATCTCAGCCTCTTTCTCAGCTTCTTCGATCAACCGTTTGGCGACTTCTTTTGAAGAAACTATTCTGGCCTCAGAAAATCTCTTTCTCACAAGGAATCCAATGATCCCTCCGAGAAAGGCAATCACTGAAATAAGGATGATATACATCTCAGTCGATAAGTTCAACGGTTCACTCACCTCCTTTTGGTGGAAATAACGTGACTCTTGTCTGGTGATTTGTAGAACGTTTCACTCACACGAGTCACCCACACGAATGAATAAAGATAGAATCGTCAGCTGAGAAAAGAAAGGAATCTGGGATGGGATAGAGAACAAGGTAGGTTCAACGGAACCCGACATGGAAGAAAAGACAAAGGGGACCCCGATGTTGATTGCCAATTGACCTTCGTTATATTACGAAACCCTGCTTTCCCTTGAAAGGAGGAGCCAACGGTATTTCTGTTTTTCTCCATAGTTAGACCAGCTTCAAGAGCAGAACGATAGAGCGATAGGCAATCCGATTCGATGGGGGCTCCCGGCCACTTTCCCAATCGACTCCTCATGCCTGGAAATCTCTGCAGGATTTCGACCATTTTCCATAGGATCAAAGGTATTGAACCCACTTTTCTTCCCTGCTTGGGCCTGCCTGCGGTAATCAAGACAGACAGGTCGTTTCAAGATCGATGAAATTCCTTCCTTCCTCTATTCCACCACACCTTTCATCTTCTGACGACGGTGTTGATCTCAAATCCCCTGCTCGATGTCCCATGGCCAGTGATCTAACGCAACCGTTCGGAAAGGGTTCCCTGTTTAAGGTTGTCCATGAAGAATCTACCGGCCACCTTGAACACAGCAGGGGAACATCAACCGGTGATCGGGGGTTTCTCGAATTCCATCCCCCCCATTTTGATATCAATCTTCTCAACCAAATCTCTCGATTTCGCCTCGATCTCTCGAAGCAAAGCGATTCTCTTTTCCTTTTCTTTTAAAAGATCATCTGCAATATTAAGAGCTGTCAAAATGGCTACATTCAACGTGGAAACGCTCTTCGTCTTTTTTAAGACTTCCTCCATTTTTTCATTTACATATTTGGCTACTTCCAGAATGTACTCTTCTTCGGCATCCGTTTTGATCGTATAGGTTTGGCCAAACACCTTAATCTCAACCAATCGCTCTTTTCCCATTCCCTCTCAACCTTCTAAGTGACTCCCTGAAGCAGATTAAGCATCGATGCTTCCAAAACGATGAAGGAGTTGATCAATCCGGGTCTTGACCTTTTCTCGATCCTGGGAGAGAAGCTTTGATTTTTTCTCCAACTGGATCACCTTCCCCCTCTCCATATCCAAGGCAGCGGCCAAATTGTCTCTTTCCTTTTTTAGCTCATGAAATTTTGCTAAAAGATGACGGATCTTCTCCTCCAGATTTCCGAGCAATCCTTGTTCTTCTTCTGAAGCCATCTCCGTTTGTTTGTCTAATAATATTTCTCCAGCCATAAAAAGTCAACCCTTCGATTTTAATTTCACTCAGGGTGACCCTGAGCGGTGTCCCAGACAAAATCTCGAATCCTAGCTACCCTTCGAACGGGCCAAACTCTTTTCGAAACTTCCTGCCTGCCCTATCTGCGGTAAGTGGGGCTGGTTCTATGAAGTGCTGAGCAAATAGGCTTTGATCAATTCATCAATCTCCCCATCCATCACGCGATCGACTTGATGGATCACCTTATTACTGCGGTGGTCTTTGACCATTTTGTAAGGGTGCATAATATAAGAACGAATCTGGCTCCCCCAGGCAATCTCCTTTTTTGTGTTGTGAAGTTCCTGCAGCTTTTCTTCTTGTTCCTTCATTTCCCTTTCGTAAAGGCGTGCTCTTAATATCTTCAAGGCGGTTGCTTTATTTTTATGCTGGGATCGTTCGTTTTGACATTGAACGACAATGCCCGTGGGAAGGTGAGTGATTCGGACTGCCGAATCGGTTTTATTGACGTGCTGCCCCCCTGCTCCACTGGACCGAAAGGTATCAACCCTTAAATCTTTTTCATCGACCGCGACCACAATATTATCGGGGACTTCAGGGATGACAAAAACCGAGGCAAAGGAGGTATGCCTTCTTGCTCCCGCATCGAAAGGGGATATTCGAACCAACCGATGGATCCCACTCTCTGCTTTTAAATATCCATAAGCGTAAGGGCCATTGACCATAAAGGTAAGATTTTTCAAGCCAGCTTCTTCACCTGTGAGAATATCAATAATTTTTGTCTCAAATTTCTTTTTTTCTGCCCATCTCAGATACATTCTCAGAAGCATTTCCACCCAATCTTGGGCTTCCGTTCCACCCGCCCCTGCATTAACACTCACAATTGCGTTGCTTGGGTCGTGCTCTCCTCCCAACATTCTTCTAAACTCTATCTGGTCAACGATCTCTTCGCTTTTCCGCACCCTCTCCAACAACTCTTGAGCTTCTTTCTCATCCCCTTGTTCTTCAACCAGTTGAAGGAGGATCTCCATCTCCTCCAACGTCTTCCTTTCCTCTTCCCAAGGTGAAAGACTCTCTAAAAGAGAAGATCGTTCCTTTAAAATCTTCTGTGCAGCCTCACCCCCTTCCCAAAAATCAGGTTTTGCCATCGTATTTTCAATCTCGTCTAGTCTCTTCCTTTTTCGTTCGGGGTCAAAGATGACCTCGAAGCGATTCCAGTCGATCCTTTAACTCTTTCAATCTGTCTCTCAATTCAACTAACATATCATATACCTTTCATTATTGAAGCTTAATAGTTATACTAACATAAATCAAGGAAAAGATAAATCTCTTAAAATAACTTATTGAATTAAAATGGTTTTTAACGATTCATATTAAACCTTTTTGATAATGAGAGCAATCTCTTCTCCAACCAATGCCGGGTTTCTCACGACCTTTACGCCTGCCTTTCCCAACACCTCCATTTTCTCTTTGGCTGTTCCCTTTCCTCCCGCAATAATCGCACCCGCGTGCCCCATTCTCCTTCCAGGGGGCGCGGTCAATCCGGCAATAAAAGCCAATACGGGTTTGTGAACATGCTTCTCAATAAATTCAGCTGCTTCCTCTTCTGCTGTTCCACCAATTTCTCCAATCATGATCACTGCTTCTGTTCCAGGGTCTTTTTCAAACATCACCAAGAGATCGGCAAAGTTTAACCCGATAATCTGATCGCCTCCTATGCCCACAGCCGTCGACTGTCCGAGTCCCCTCTTGGTCAGCTGATTCACAACCTCATAGGTGAGCGTTCCGCTTCGAGAGATAATCCCTATCCTCCCTGGCTGATGGATATAACCTGCCATGACACCGATCTTGCACTTTCCAGGGGATATAATTCCAGGCGTATTCGGGCCGATCAAATTTGCCCATTTCTCTTTTAGGTAAGCCCGGACCATCACCATATCTAATGTTGGGATTCCCTCTGTAAGACACACGATGAGGGAAATCCCCGCATCGGCGGCTTCCAAAATCGCATCGGCAGCAAAAGCTGGAGGGACGAAGATCGCAGAGGCAGTGGCGCCCGTCTTAGTTACGGCTTGGCTGACGGTATTGAAGACAGGGACCCCATCAATTTCCTGTCCGCCTTTGCCCGGGGTCACACCTGCCACGACCTTTGTTCCATACTCCACCATCTGTCGAGTATGAAACATCCCTTCATTGCCCGTGATCCCCTGAACCACCACCCTTGTTTTCTCGTCGACTAAGATGCTCATGAAACCTCCAGAAAATTAGTGCCTAAAGTGAACTAAAGTGAGCTAAAGTGACTGAAGTTTTGAAACCATTTTAGACACTTTAGGCATTTTAGTCACTTTAGTCACTTCTTTTTTAGGGCTTCAACCACCTTCTCAGCTCCGTCCTTCATTCCAATGGCGACAGTGAAGTTGAGGCCTGATTCGCTCAATATCCTTCTGCCCTCCTCTACATTTGTCCCTTCCAATCTCACGACAATAGGAACACTTACTTTCACCTCTCGAACGGCCTCTGTCACACCCTTTGCGAGGGTATCGCATCTGAGAATGCCCCCAAAAATGTTGATAAATACAACCTTCACGTCGGGATCGGACATGAGGATCTTAAACCCGTTTTTCACCATTTCAACCGAGGCTCCGCCTCCCACATCAAGAAAGTTGGCAGGTTCTGCCCCCGCCACTTTAATAATGTCCATCGTGGCCATGGCAAGACCTGCTCCATTCACCATACAACCTACATTTCCATCCAGTTTGATGTAATTCAAATTGTACTGAGAGGCCTCTACCTCAAGAGGGGCTTCTTCATTGAGATCCCTAAGTGCAGCAATCTCTTTATGCCGGAAAAGACCATTATCATCGAAATTCATCTTCGCATCGAGGGCGATCCATTCCCCTCCTTTTGTCAGGACAAGAGGATTAATTTCAGCGAGTAAACAATCCTTCTCATAAAAAGCCTTATAAAGGCCAAAAATGATATTTCTCATCTTTCCCAGCTGAGAAGGTTCGAGTCCTAGCCCATAGCCGATCTTATTCGCCTGAAAGGCCCTCAGGCCAATTCCGGGATTCACCCATTCTTTAACAATCTTCTCCGGAGATTCGGCTGCTACTTTCTCAATCTCCACGCCCCCTTCTCGGCTGGCCATAATCACAGGACAGGCCCTCGACCGGTCAATCGCTACTCCTAAATAAAGCTCTTCTTGAATCTCCATCCCTTCTTCAATTAGAACTTTGCGGACGAGTCGCCCTGCTGGCCCAGTCTGATGAGTGACCAATGTCATCCCAATAATCTCCTTGGCGGCCTTCTCTGCTTCTTTGGGATGGCTCACGATTTTGACACCCCCACCCTTTCCTCTCCCGCCTGCATGGATCTGCGCCTTCACAACGATTGCCTTTTTTCCAGTCCCTTCGGCAATCTTTCGTACTTCCTCTGGAGTCTCGGCCACTCCGCCCTTTGGAACAGGAACGCCATAACTTTTCAAAATTTCTTTAGCCTGATATTCATGAATCTTCATTCCGCTTCTTCCTCCTAAGATTGGGCGGAATTATTATAACGGATTTCATTGACCCAAAAAAGGAAAAAATAATAGGTGACGGAGGAATACTTGGGGGAACGACTAGCCGAAAATCAAAAGGCACGGTTGACCGGCAAGTGCCCCGTCCCGTCCATTGCGGGATAGGCGGGGTCAAGGGGCACAATTAAGACGATATTTCCTTTCCGGGAAGCCCCGGCCTGTGGCCGGGGAGCTTCAAAACCGAGACGGTATACGTCCGAACCTTTTCCGTATACAATCCTACCCCACTCATCGGCTAAATTGTGAAGGGTTAACCCTCACAGGCCTCTTTTGAACCTATGCACCCCGTACCTCCAATTGATTAACTGAGGCTGGAAATCGGTCATCAATCTCAATCCTAATTCCCATCTTCTTAAAGGCTTCAATAACGGCGTTCTTTACTTGGTTTAAGGCCTCTATGTCCCAGTCAATTGGCATATCTGCCCCTACATCCCCGAGGAAAGAACGAATCTCCTTGTCGAGGTCGTCTGTTTTGATGATAATTTTTCGGCTCATCTGTCTCTTACCTCCACTTTGAACTTTCTATGGGACTATCCCGCGAATGAAAAAGGCGCCCGATCGGGGTTATTCTTGTTACCCCTTCGATCGGGCGCTGGTAAGCTTACTTTACTGTCACGGCGGCAAACAGATTGTTCTGTCCCCTCTGGAGGAGAAGAAGGATATTATCCTGATTCTTGGCCTTCTCAACCTTCTGAACGAAATCGTCCACATTCTTGACCGGCTTCCGGTTGATCTCCTGAATCACATCCCCGGTTCGAATCCCTGCGTCCGCTGCCGGACTTTCCGGTTCAACATGAGTGACCACCACTCCTGTCTCCTTTTTTAGACCGAGCTCTCTCGCGATTTCAGGCGTAAGATTCTGCACCGTAATCCCCAGAGATTTATGGGAAGACGGGGCTTTTGAGACTTCTACCTTCTCCTCCATCTCACCCACTTTTACCTGGCGGTCAGTAACTTTTCCGTTTCTCGACAGTTTAACCATTACACTCTTCCCCACAGGCGTCGATGCTACGATCCGGGGCAGGTCTTTCGAACCGGCAACTTCTTTGCCATCAAACTCAAGGATGACATCTCCCTGCTCGATTCCTGCCTTTTCCGCCGGGCTGTCCGAGACCACCTGGGCAACAAGGGCTCCCTTTCTTCTCCTTGAGACCTAACGACTTTGCCAGCTCCGGAGTCACCTCCTGGATGCTCACGCCCAGCCATCCCCGGGTCACATGTCCCTTCTCCTGGAGCTGGGGAGCAATCTCTTTGGCCATGTTGATCGGAATCGCAAATCCAATCCCCTGGCCTGAAGCGATGATGGCCGTGTTGATACCCACCACTTCCCCTTTCATGTTGATGAGAGGCCCCCCGCTGTTTCCGGGATTGATGGAGGCATCGGTCTGAATGAAATTGTCATACGGTCCGGAACCAATCACCCTTCCCTTGGCGCTGACAATGCCCGCGGTCACGGTCTGTTCCAATCCGAAAGGACTCCCGACGGCCACGACCCAACTGCCCACCTTCAGGTCATCTGAATTTCCCAGGTTAAGGGGGTGGAGATCTGAAAAGGCTCGTTAATCTTGACGAGAGCCAGATCGGTCTTGGGATCCCGGCCTACGACTTTACCCTCATACTCTTTTCCATTTGCGAGCTTCACCTTGATCTGGTCTGCATCTTCGACCACGTGGTTATTGGTGAGAATATATCCATCTCGATTCATGACAAACCCGGAACCGACACCCCGCTGTTTGAAACCACCGGGAGGATTCCCTTCGAAGAAGGGTCCGAAGAAGTCTCCGAAAGGATTCTTATCCCCAAAGGGATTCCCGGAAATTACGGAATCCAAAGCCAACGTTCTTGACTTTCTTGACCACCTGGATATTGACCACCCCAGGACGAACCTTTTCTGCAAGGTCGCTGAAGTTTGCCGGAACCATCGGAGTTTCGGAAACAGCGGACGCCGATGCGGTTGGTGTGTTAGAAGGTTTGATAGCCGTTGACATCCCATACCCGAATCCAAGTATGGACCCTACTAGTAGCAAAGCAATTAGAATAGTTTTGATGTGTTTTTTATGTTCCATGATTTTTCCTCCTTTTTTAGATTTTCGGCTGGGCCCAGCCTTTGCTTTTGACTAAATCATAAACCGTGAAGTTAACGGGAAGATGACCGGAAGATTACAAATTGGTAATGTTCCACCAGAGATGGTTTTTAATGTCTGGCGCTATGCGCCCTACTCGTTGCGCTTTGCTGATTTCTGCCGCGTAAACTCGAACTGGCAGTGAAGATTGGCAAGGATCAGGATCGAGAAGGCAGGGATTTCGGTAGAGTGACGGTAAAGGCACTTCCTTGATTCGGGCTGCTCGTTGCCGTAATGTCTCCGCCATGAGCCCGGGCAATAGCCCTGGCCAGACTCAGTCCCAGCCCGATGCCGGTCTGGGACCGGCTCTGATCACATCGGTAAAATCGTTCAAAAATGTGGGGAAGATCTTTCGGAGATATGCCAAGTCCCGTATCTTTGATAGAAACAACAACCTGTGCGTCATTCTCCGCAAGAGAAATGCTCACCGATCCTCCTGACGGGGTGTACTTGATGGCATTGTCCAGGAGATTGGAGAGCATCCGTTGAATCATTTGGGTATCTCCGAAAAAATGACTTCTGTCTGGGACATCATAGCTCAAGGCTATCCCGTTATCTTCAGCCGTGGGCTCAAACAGTTTGCACGCCTCTTGGACAACTCCTGCGAGATCGATCTCCTCTCGGGTAAGATGATCCACGCCAGCCTCAGCTTTAGAAATCATCAGCATCGTATTGATCATGTCAAGAAGGCGGTCACATTCCTCAATGGTGTTGGCTGCCATGGTCTCATACTCACCCAAGGATTTTCCTGTAGTGAGGGTTACTTCCGCGATTCCCCGAATCCTGGTGATCGGGCTTCTCAGGTCATGAGCGATATTGTCACTCATCTCTTTGATCTCCGTAAGCAAGCTCTGAATCCGGTCCAACATTTGATTAAAGGTTACTGCGAGTTGATCGATTTCATCGCCTCTTGCTTTCACGGGAACCCGTTCTTCAAGGGTGCCTCCGGATATTTTCTGGGCCGTCCGAGTAACCGCCTCGACGCCGGAAACCGCCTGACGGGCCATGAACCAACCGACGCCTGCAGCTACGACGGTCAGGAAAGTCATCGTGGTGATGAAGATCCCCTTAAAGGCGTCGAGAAATCGGGAATAACTCTCCATGGCCTGCCCCACCTGTAAAACGATGGTGGGACTGAGCATGGCATAAAGAATACGCACTTTCTCTTTGCGTTGTGGAATGGTGATGATTTCAAACATGTGGCTACGGCCGCGAAGCAACTCCTTTATGGCCATTTCATTAATATCGATATCCTTCCAGTAAGCCATGTTGGACGAAGAAAAGACCTGTCCATTCAGAGAGAGGAGACGAAAAAAAACCTTTTTCACCCCGGCGGCCTGGGCTTCGATGACAGCAGCACTTTTGACCGCTTCGATCTCTTCTGAAGCAAGGAGTGTGGAAAACCGATTGAGCTGGGCTAAGAGCTCCTGATCGGTCCGATCACGGATAAATGAAGTGATGAGCGCATAGAACAGGAGGAAAGCCACACAAGAGGAAAGCGTAAAAATTCCAGCATACCAGAGGGTCAACCGAAAGGATAGAGTATTTCGAAGGCTAATCCGTTTCCTTAAAGACATATCCCACTCCACGGATGGTATGGATCAGTTTCTTGTCAAAATCTCGGTCGATCTTATCTCTGAGTCTGCAAATCCTGGCTTCGACGACGTTGGTCTGCGGGTCAAAATTGTAGTTCCACACATGTTCCATGATCATGGTTTTTGAGACGACCCGTCCTGCGCTTCGCATGAGATACTCCAACAGGGAAAACTCGATGGGTTGAAGTTCGATCTTCCGGCCTCCTCTTGTCACTTCCCTTGTGAGGAGGTTCATGGACAAATCCCCTCCGGTTAGACGGGTTGGCTCAGCGAGGCCGCTTGCTCTCCGGATCAGTGCCTGAACCCGGGCAAGGAGCTCAGAGAAAGCGAACGGCTTGGTGATATAATCATCGCTTCCGGTCTGAAGCCCTTTAACCCTGTCATCAATAGACCCCTTCGCACTCAGGATGATAACCGGCGTGCGGATTTTCTCCCTCCGCATCTTTTCGATGAGAGATAACCCATCCAATTTGGGGAGCATGATATCGACGATGGCAACGTCATAGGGCTCGGTCGAGACAAGATAGAGGCCTTTTTCTCCGTCGAGAGCATGGTCCACTGCATATCCTGCTGCTTTCAACCCTTTGACAATGAAAGAGGCAATCTTGACGTCATCCTCAACCAGTAGGATTCGCATAACGAAACAATAAGGCTGTCCTCTCCAGGTGTCAAGAGACGGAAGGCAATTCCCGGTTCATATCACCCGGAAAGCATCTTGAAATGTCAGTGTTTTCTCAAAAAGAGTGAAGTGCAGACAGCACGAGATAAGAAAAAACGCAGGCTGAAGCCTGCGTTTACGAACATTGAAAACAATGAGGCAATAAGGACTAGCGGATCGTTCCAATATAATGGGCGGTCAGCTGACGCTCCCGAACTTTTGGATTGGAATAATCGGGGAGCAACATCGGTGCCACACGGTCTGTGATGATCCCTTCCTCCTCTAGTTCTTTGTGGTATCTCCGGACATGATCCAACGTAAATCTTCCGCCTTTTGCCTTTTCCTTGACATAGAGTGCAGCATTGACTCCTGCGATTCTTCCAAAGACGCAGACGTCAAGAAGGGAGTTTCCCATCAGCCGGTTCTCGCCATGAACTCCGCCCGAAACCTCTCCTGAGGAGTAAAATCCCGGGATGGAGGTCTCGCACCTGCTATTGTATTCCAATCCGCCATTCTGGTAGTGGAGGGTCGGGTAGACCAGCATGGGCTCCTTCGAGATGTCGATTCCGAAACGTTTCAGAAGAATAAATTTGCCAGGGAACTCGCGCTTAACGGCCCCTTCGCCCATCAGCATATCGATCATCGGGGAATCCAACCATATTCCCATTTTTCCGGCGGGAGTTGGGATCCCCTTCCCGACCTGCGTGCATTCCCGGATAAAGCAAGAGGATTCGACATCCCTCGGCTCCCGCTCGTTGACGAACTGTTCACCATCGATATTCAGCACATTGGCACCTGCTCCCCTGAACTTCTCTGTGATCAGAATACCTTCCGCTTGCTCCGGAAAGGCAACCCCTGTGGGATGGTACTGAACCGTGTGGAGAAAACAGACCTTCACTCCCGCCCGGTAACCCATAACGAGACCGTCTCCCGTGGCGCCATAATGATTGGTTGTCATGAATCCCTGAATGTGGAGTCTTCCCGAACCACCCGTAGCCATCACCACCGCCTTTGCCTTGACCACAAAATACTCTTCCGTCTCGAGGTTATAAAGAACGGCACCGGCACAATGCCCGTGCTCATTCAAGATCAGCTCTACGGCTGGAGAAAATTCAAGGACCTTGATGTCCTGAACTCGGTTCCTTGCTTCATCCCTTAGGGTTCGCATGATTTCTGCACCCGTAATGTCCGCCGCGTAGTGCATCCGTTTCCGGCAAGTACCTCCCCCATGAAGCGCTTTCAAACGGCCATCCGGGAGTTTTGTAAACATACACCCGAGGTTTTCCAGCCAGGCATGTACCTTCGGGGCCTCTGTCACAAGGGTGTAGACCAGTTCCGGAACATTTTTGAAATGGCCTCCGCCCAATACATCAAGGTAATGGAAGTAGGGTGAATCTTTTTCCCCCTTGGAGGCTGTCTGAATTCCCCCCTCGGCCATCATGGTGTTTGCATCGCCGTGCCTGAGCTTGGTCGCAATCGTCACCCGCACGCCGTGCTCCTGGGCCATCAGCGCAGCCGCTGTCCCTGCCCCTCCTCCACCAATGATGAGGACATCCGTCTCGTAAGCAATTTTATTTAAATCGATCAAATCAGGGTTCAGTCTGCTTTTGGCCTCCAGAAGATCCACGATTTCAGGAGAGATTTCGTAGCCTTTACTGGGGCCAACCCGGATCTCCCTCTTTGATCCCACCTTGAAATCGGGATGGTATTTCTCCAGTCGTTCCTGCCTCTCCTTTAAAGAGAGCAGATGGAACTCCTCTCCCCTCTTCTTCCTTTCGACTCGTGCAGGTCGTGTTGCCTCAACCTTCTTGATCAATTCTTTCAACTCCCTTGTGTATGGCATGATTCCTCCAATTATCTAACATTCAGCGAATTGAGATGGAGCATCAGCGATTCTTGAATTCACAATTCCTCATTCCCGGGGAAGGACCTAAATCTTACTATAGGTAAGTTTTATCTTTTGGGACCCAATACTCGTCAGCCTGCTCCGGTTCAATCTCTCTCGCCGTATACAGATCCTTTAAGGCCTCCTCATCTGTATCCATCAATTCCTTTAACATCGGTTCATATCTGCCCGTTTCAACCATTTTCACCATGGCAGCCAGATGCCCGGCCTTCTCGGCAACATATTTGGCATAAAGCCTTCTTCCCAGAATGGCGATATTGTATTGACAGATCTCCGCAGGGCAGCGGGAAGTACAGAGGCCACACATCACACAATCAAAGGAGAGCTCCGCTAACCGTGCAACGTCCCCTCTCATCGCTGCGGCGATGTAATCCATGACCTCAATATCCATCGGGCAGGACTTAGTACAGGTGTTACACTGGAGACATCTCAACAATTCCGGATAGGCCTTCACCAGTGTCTCGATGGTGGGTTTTATCTTTTCCATGTCATAAACGGTTTTGGTGGCCGGAAAGAAGGGTATTTGTGTAAGATACATATTGGGCTGAACCATGGTCTGGCAAGCCAGCCCTACTTCAATCTTGTAACTTCCTGGAAACCGATAGACCGTCCCGCAGGCACCGCATATCCCTCCCCTGCATCCGCATCCCCGGACCAATTGATATCCAGCATACTCCAACGCCTTTTGAATGGTGAGGGAAGAAGGGACCTCATATCGCTTTCCCATGATGAAAATAGGAACCAAATCCTCTCTCTTTTTCTCTTCAACTTCCATGAATCTCCTCCTGATTACTGCAGAGGGCATGGCGCAAAGGGCATAGGGTTTTATTGGCAGTCGCTATGCGCTATGCGTTTCGCCCTTTGCGTTTTTTTAAAGGGCTCCTGATTCAATCTTCAATTCGTCTTCTTTGAAGGTGGCCACAGGGGGCACCTCTTTCACATCTTTTCCCGGAATATAATTGAACATCTTCTGAATCTTATCGCCCACACTCCGAAAGAGTGTGGCTACAGGCAATCGGCTCGGACAGGCACTGTCACAAAGTCCGCAGCCAATACAAGAAGACACCATGTGCGACATCCGGATGAGATGGAAGATGAGCGTGTCAGTCGGCATTCGGATTCCACCCTTTCGATCGGCCCACCTTAGGAATTGATCTCCCTCATGCTCAAAGACCGCTGTCCTGAAAACACACTCTTTACAATAACAAATCGGACAGGCCACCATACAATTGTGGCAACGAACACAGGTGGAAAAACGGTCTAAAAAGGCCTGGAGGTCTTTAACGATCCCCCTGAATTCTTGAAAAAGAGCATCCCGCTTCTTCGTCCTCTCAGCAATGACTTTATTAACCACCTCGCCCCTCAAAGCCGGTTCACTTTCTGAAAAAGAAAAGATCCCCTTTTCTTCGATCTCCTTTTCCAATTTGTCCCCGATTTCAATGCCGATCTCTTGATCTGCCTTGTAGCCAAACAGTTTGATGTTCATATCTGCCTGTGGGATAGGGTATTCACACATCTGGCAAGCTGTTCGGAAAGCATACCCAGAGGGTGGGGAGATTTCACCCTTCTCCATGCCTTTGAGCAACTCCTTTGTCAGTGACTCCCCTCCTTTCCCCTCCTGTACCATCTTTGCATAATCGGTACCTCAAATGTTCCAGGGCAATCGATACCAATAAGGCATACGTTGTCCAGTTTGACCTGGAGAAATTTTTCCAATTCGACAGCCGCCCGTATCTCACATGCTTTTAAAACGGCAGCGACTTTCTTCCCCAGATTTTTAACGCTGAGATTGGAGATGACCCTCGCAGACTGAACTGGCATGGTGGGTGAAAGGACACACACTCCATTCAACTTTTCTGAATCTCGGATGAGTGTTTGCACGAATCCATCCCGTGAAGGAAGAGCCTTGGGGATCACGATGGCCTCCACAACTTCTTTTTCTAAAAGAGACCTCAGAAAGCCCATAATGGCTTCCTCTGTTTTTCCTTCTTTCACTTTAACCGCTGCCTTCTTCGCCATGTTCGGTCATTCTCCTTTCCTTAATTACTTATCCGTAATGTCTACCCTTAATCGTAGTTTTTAATATCTTTAACGCTATGCGCTATGCTCCATGCGCTTTGCGGCTTACGCATTCCATAATTCTTTCATTGGATTTGGACCCATCTTCTTTAATTCATCTACCATTTTCGTCACGGTGTCTGCGAAGAGTTTTCCTTCGCTCGCGCTGATCCATTTCAACCAAATACGATTTTCTTTAAAACCCATCTCTTCGAGGATTCCTTTCAAAATGGCTACCCTCCTCCGAGCTTTATAATTTCCTGTCTGATAATGACAGTCTCCTGGATGGCAACCACCAATTAACACGCCATCCGCCCCATCGATCAGGGCTTTTAGCACATAAATGGAATCTACAGCTCCCGAGCACATCAAATGGATAATGCGGATATTGGGTGGATACTGTTGCCGAGTGGTCCCGGCAAGATCTGCTCCAGTATAGGTGCACCAGTGGCATAAAAAGGCTACAATCCTCGGTTCGAATTCAGCCATCTCTTCCCTCCTTACTCACAGGCTCGCAAAGCGCATGGCGAAAAGCGATAGAATCTATCCATCCTTAAGAAATTGACCTCTTGATAAAAATGTTTCCAAATTCTTGACGCTATGCGCTATGCGTGTAGTTGCAGCTAGTCGATGACCGCATCCAGAGCGGCCAGATTCAAATCTTTTTCAAAGTTCCGCTGTTGAGAGGCAGCATTCCGACAAGCGATGACGCAGGAGCCGCACCCCTGACAGAGCGTTCCAATCACTTCAGCCTTACCTTCCTCTTCATTCAAAACCCTTGCGCCGTACGGGCATACGGTGACGCATAGGCCGCAACCGCAGCAGAGCCTCTTGATCACATAGGCCAGATAGGCCTTTTCTTCCACAGCTTCCTTGGACAAAAGTGCACCTGCCCTGGCAGCCGCTGCACTCCCCTGAGATATTGCATCTTCGATAAAATTGGGCGAATGGCACAGGCCGCAGAAGAATTTCCCCCGGTCCACCGAATCAAGGGGAGCGGATTTTGGATTGGCCTCCATGAAAAAACCATCCGGGTTGAGATCCACATCAAAGATCTTCGCTAATGCTCGATGGTCATGAGGTTCAATTCCTGTGCTGAGAACAACGTGATCTGCCGGAAGGGTCATGGGACTGCCCATTGCAGGATCAAAGAGCGATACTTGGAGTCTACCATTCCGAAGGGCTACTTCAGGCTTATTCTCTAAATCGTACCGAACGAAGATGACTCCCTTCCCTCTCGCTTCGTGGTAATAGGTTTCATAAAATCCATAGGTTCTTACGTCTCGGTAAAGGACATAAACATTTACAAGGGGATTGATCTCTTTTAACTTCAGGGCATTTTTCACCGCATGTCCGCAGCAGATGCGGCTGCAGTAAGGATGTTCCTCATCTCTGGAGCCTACGCATTGAATCATCACTACGGAATGGACATCTTTCAACCCTTTATCGTTTAAATGGATCCTCTTCTCCAGTTGTCTCTGCGTCATCACCCTCGAGTCTTCTCCATAGAGGTAGCCCTTGGGAGTGACTTCTTTCCCACCCGTGGCAAGGATCAGTGCTCCATGGTCGAGAATCTTTTCTTCATTCTGATGACGAATCTTTGTTCGATAATGCCCGTTCTTCTTTTCAAATCCAAGAACCTCTACCTCGGAATAGAGATGGATGGATTCGTTGCTTTCTACTTGCTTGATGAGTTTATCTAAAAGGTTTTGAGGATTTGATCCTTTTAGGGTATAGAAGGATTCTCTTAAGTTCCCTCCCAGTTCTTTTTCTTTTTCAATCAAATAAACCTCATATCCCTGTTGGGCCAGTTGAAGAGATGCCGTGATGCCGGCAAGGCCGCCACCCACCACCAATCCCTTCTTATCGATTTTCTGTTTCCCTTTCCGAATGGGTTGAGAGCGCTTCGCCCTCTCCACCGCCATCCTGATGAGAGCCATCGCCTTCTCTGTCGCTAATCTGGGATAATCCAAATGGACAAAGGCGCATTGTTCCCGTATGTTGGCATATTCGATGAGGTAGGGATTGAAACCCATTCCTTTCGCCATCTCTTCCATGGCTCCCCGGATCTCCCGATGGGAACACCCCGCGATGACGATCCGGTTGAGACCCTGTTCCCCGATTCTCTTTTTGATGAGATCCAAATCTTCCGGAAGGCAAGCCAAACCAACCTCCTCTACATGGACGATCTCCTTCAACTGTCTTGTTCCATGGATGAGGTTAGGGATGGATAGGCTCTTCTTCAACTCCTCACCGCAGTGGCAGAGGAAGACTCCTATTTTTGGAATCTCGTCACCCAACGCTCCTTCCATCGGATACTCTTTGGGAGGTTGAGGAAGATGATTGGGGATGAGAAAGGATGCAGCCGATGCGGCGGCGCTCGATCCTTCCACGACCGTCTCAGGAATATCTCTGGGACCCCGAAATGCCCCTCCCACAAAAATTCCGTTTACGGAGGTTTGAGCAGGATGAAACTCGTCCGTCTGGCAAAACCCTTGCTGATTCAACTGGAGGCCCATTCTTTGGGCTAAATCTTTTATGGTCTGCGGCGGGGTAAAACCCACAGAAAGAATAACCGCATCGAACTCTCTCTCTTCAAAGGTCCCATCCTCTTTGACATAGGTGATCAGAAGATTTTTCGTCTGCTGAATTTCTTTGATCGAAGAGATGGCACTCCGAATATATTCAATCCCGTACTCGGTCTTTGCCCTTTCATAATATCGTTCATAATCCTTCCCCATGGGTCGAATATCCATGTAGAAGAAGGTCACTCCAAGGCCGGAGGATCTGTCTTTCGCAATCATGGCCTGCTTGGTGGCGTACATGCAGCAAATGGTGGAACAGTGATCCTGACCACAGGAGGGGTCTCTTGATCCCACGCACTGAATAAAGGCAATCTTTTCCATCTTTTTCCCATCGGAGATCCGGATGGGCAATCCCTGTGTTGGACTCGAAGTGGAAAGCAATCTCTCAAACTGAATGCTTGTCAACACATTCTCATATCGGCCAAAGCCGTATTCCCCTTTTCTCTGGGCTATAAAGGGTTCAAACCCGAACCCCAAGAGGATGGCCCCGACTTCAATTTCTTCTTCCTCTTCTTTCATATTGAGATCGATCGCCCCCGGGCTGCAGACCTTCACACATTCTCCACATCGGGTACAGGTTTTTGGATCGATCACCAAACTGTGAGGGATTGCTTGAGGATAGGGAAGGTAAATCGCCTTTCGTTTCTCCAGACCGCCACCAAATTCTCTCTCCACTTCCACAGGACAAACCCTGATACACGCCTCGCAAAGGGTGCAACGTTTTGGATCGACAAATCGAGGCTTCCGAACGACAGAGACATTGAAATCCCCACCCTTCCCTTCAACCTTTACCACTTCTGAATAGGGCAATAGTTCGATATTATCATGAAGATGACATTCATAGATTGGACAGAACGCAGGAGGGGTAGGGCTCATGAAGCAGACGCCACACGAGTTGGTAGGAAAGGTTTTATCCAACAACGGGAAATAACCGCCAATCGCTGGTCCCTGCTCTAAGAGGAAAACCTTCGTCCCCATCTCTGCTAACAGAAGCGCTGATTGCATTCCGGCAATGCCTGCACCGATCACCAACGCCGATGATTTGTCCCCCTTTATCTTGCCTTGTCCCATCATCATCCTCTCATTTATGCCAATCCTAACGAGTCCAACAATCCCTTTGGAGAGATCAAATGTTTCTTCCACCAGTTTTCTTTCTTTTCAACATCAAAGGCCACTCCCATCAATTCAGTAAAGTAAAAAATTGGGAGACCAAGGTCCTGCCTCATCTCCAGATTGGCCTGGCAGAGACCGCAGGAGGTCACAATACATTGAGCCCCTGCTTCCTTTGCCATCGACACAATTCTTCCCACCAGTTTCTTAACCACATCGCCATAAGTCAGGGCTAGATCTGCACCACAACAATCAACTTTATAAGACCACTCCACCGGCTCAGCGCCGAGGCTCTTCATCAATCGATCCAGATATTGAGGATTCTCTGGATCATCTAACTGGGTGATTTTAGGATGTCGGACCAAAGCGCATCCATAGTAACAGGCAGGCTTTAATCCTTTTAAAGGCTTCCTCACCTTCTCTTGAACTTTCTCCAGACCGATTCGATTCAGGATGACATCCATTAAAGCCAATATCTCAAGAGAAGGCTGATAGGTAAATCCAACGATCTCTTCAACCTCCCTTCGCTCCACCTCGTCATTTTTCAGGACATGCTCGGTCCTTTTCAGCATGTTGAAACACCCCGCACAGGGAACGACCAGAGGCCCTGCCTGGGCAGACTGAGCCTTGGAGATATTTCTTGCTGGGAGGCACAGGGAAAGGAGACGATTGATACTGTGAGTGGCCGCAGCTCCACAACAGTTCCAATCCTCAATCTCTACCAACTCTACACCCAGAGTTTTAAAAACCCCGTGGGTCGATAACCCATATTCCAGTGATGTGGAATGATCCGTACAACCTGGAAAATAAGAGAATCTCATTACAATCCTCCAAAAGAGAATTCCTGAAAAATGGAAGAGTGGAAACCTGAGAACTGGAATAATGGAATGTTGGAACAATGGAATAAAGGAGAAAACCTGGACCAACGAAAAATCGATGCGAAGATTTTTTCCATTCTTCCAGTATTCCAATATTTCATCATTACAGAGTGGTTTTGACCCATCATTCCAATGCTCCGCCTTCTTTATTTTTCTTTCATGCACCTCTCAAAGATCCTTTTGATCTCCTCCCTTCCCTGAATAAAACTGGGAAGTAAGGGAATCTTCCCCTTCAGAAAGAGCCTCATTCCTGGAAGGAGGTCTGTCATGAAGTCTCTGCTTCTGAGTTTATAATCGATCAGCATCGTCGCTTCATGAACCCTCCCTCCTCTCTTGATGCTCTGAACAAAAGCCTCATGGAGGAGGTGAATGTTTTTCTCCTTCGCCGGAACCCTTTCTTCAATCGCCATCTCTCTTAAGGCGTCCATCAAGACACCGATGTCAATTTTATTCGGACATCGTGTTCCGCAAGTTTCACAGGAAACGCAGAGCCAGATCGCACTACTTCCCAGAACTTCCTTTTTCATCCCCATCTGAATCATCCGAATGATATTGTTGGGTCGGATATCCATATAGGGGGCCGTGGGGCACCCTGCTGTACACTTCAAACACTGATAGCAGAGGCTAAGATCTTCTCCGCTCTTCTGTTTCGCCTCCTCTAAAAAAGAGGAATCCACTTTCCCCACGCTGGTCACGGTCTCCAATTTCATTTCCTCCATTCCTATTCATTCCTTCATTTATCCCTTCCGTCCCCCTGTTAACTAAAAGCAAGATAAACTAGGAAGATTAATAAACATAAAATCTATGCTATAAACGTATCGACCATCCGAAGGACCTGACTTGCTGATCCATTCCTTAACTCACAGGCATTATTAGGACAAGAGGCAATGCAAGCCCCACATCCCTGGCAGAGGGCGCTGTGAACGATTGAAACCCCGCGATGAGGGTCCATCTCCCTTGCTTCATAGGGACAGATTTCTACACAGATTCCACATCCGCTGCAAATTCCTTCATCGACAAATGCGATTAAAGGGTCTTGAAGAAGTTTGTCCGTGGAAAGCAACGCCTGAATTTTACTGGCTGTCGCAGAGGCCTGAGAGACAGTGTCTGAAATATCTTTAGGACTCTGGCCACACCCTGCAAGGTAGATTCCTTTGGTCGAACTTTCCACAGGATAGAGTTTGATATGGGCCTCTGTTAAGAAACCATGTCTATCCACTGTAGCCCTCAGTTTAGCAGCCAAATCTTTTACTCCTTTGCTCGGAACAATGGCTGTGGCCAGGACGACCATATCGGCTGCGACTTCAACCATTTTCCCAGTCAACGTGTCTACTCCTAACACCCTCACTTTCCCATCGTCCTGAAAAACTCTGGAGACACGGCCTCTGAGATAGAGAAGCCCTTGCTCCTCAATGGTCTTTTGAAGGAACTCCTCGTAGCCTTTGCAGTCTGAGCGGATATCCATATAAAAGATGTAGGGCTGCCCGTCCGGAACTTGTTCCTTATAAATTTTTGCATGCTTGGCCGTGTACATGCAGCAAATTCTCGAGCAGTAGGGCATATATCGGTCTGGATCCCTTGAAGCCACACACTGTATAAAAACCATCTCCTTCGGCACCCTCCCATCAGAAGGCCGAATAATTTTCCCTTTCGTGGGACCATTGGGTGAAAGCATTCGTTCAAAGGCAAGACCATCGATCACATCCGGGATTTCACCGTATCCATACTCCCCTAATTGTTCCTTGGGATAGAGCTCATATCCCGTTGCAACCACAATGGCTCCTACCTTCTCTGCAATCCGCTCATCTTCCTGTTTGAAATCGATGGCCTTCTCAGGACAAACCTCTTCACATCGATGACAACTTCCATCTACAAAATATCGGCAATGTTCACGATAGATCACAGGCTTATTTGGAATACTTGAAAGGTAAAGGGTATCGATCGCTTTTCGCATACCCATCCCCCTCTCAAACTCCGAAACATATTCTACAGGACAATTCTCTATGCAGAGGCCACACCCCGTGCATTTTCCTCCATCCACAGAAGTGGCTTTCTTACGGATCACTAATTCGAAATTCCCCACATACCCCTTCGCCTCTTCTAATTCAGAATGACAGTGAAGATGGATCTTTGGATGCTTCTCCACTTCCAATGCCTTTGAGAACATTCCATTGAAGGCAGGATCGAGATCTGGAAAGGTTCTTGACAATTGGGCCATGTGGCCTCCCAGGGCAGCTTCTCTTTCCAGAAGAATGACCTCATAACCTCCTTCAGCGAGATCGAGGGAGGCAGTGATTCCAGCAATTCCCCCACCCACCACTAATACCTTTCGGTCGATGGCCACAGCGATGGTATCTAACGATTCGTTCCTTCTCACCTTTTCAAGGGTGGCCTGGATGATCTCTTCTGCCTTTCGGGTCGCTTCCCCCTTCTCCTTCTGATGGACCCAACTACACTGTTCTCGAATATTTGCAATCTCACAGAGATAGGGATTCATCCCTTCAGATTTGACGGCCTTCCGAAAGGTATTCTCATGCATGCTGGGTGAGCAACAGGCCACCACCACTCCTTCCAAACCTTTTTCGCGGATGGCCTCGCGAATGATCTGTTGTCCTGGTTCAGAGCACATGTAGATGTAATCGGTGCTGCGGGCGACATCTTCGATCCCACCTATTTTTTCGGCGACCGATTTGACATCTACGGTCCCAGCAATATTGACTCCACAATGGCAGATAAAAACACCCAAACGGCGCATGGAACCTCTCAAAACTTACTTGGTCTTTTCCTACCCTTCATTCATCAATGGAATGTTGCTAGAATGATGGAATGATGGAATGCTGGAATTCTGGAATATCGGGGAAAAACTAACTTCTCGAACGATTCAAAACCCATTGTTCCAGTATTCCAATCTTCCATTATTCCTTATCTATTGCCGCCCATCATTCCAACATTCCAGTATTCCATTATTCCATTTTCTTCTTAATGTCTTGCAAACAACCCTTGCACTTTGCTCGCTGCAGCATTGGCGTGGGCCACTGCATCGGCAATGTCTTTTGGCCCTTGGGCACAGCCTGCAATATAGATTCCCTCCACATCGGTCTCGACAGGCCTTAATTTTCTCTGAGCTTCTGTCAAGAATCCAAACTCATCTGTTTTGATACCCAGCTTGCTGGCGAGATCCTTCGACTCCTTCTGGGGAACAATCGCTGTGGCTAATACCACCATATCTGCAGAAAGTTCAACCTTTTTCCCCGTCAACGTGTCCACACCCCAGACGACAACCTTCTCTCCATCTCGAAAGATTCGGGAAACCCTTCCCCTCAAATAAAGGATCCCTTCTTCTTCCATTCCCTGCTGGATGAATTCTTCGTATCCTTTGCCCGCAGATCTGATATCCATATAGAAGATGTACACTTGCCCATCGTGCACCTTGTGTTTGTACAGCCGGGCATGCTTGGCCGTATACATACAGCAAACCCGTGAGCAGTAAGGCATGTAACGTTCTGGATCTCTTGACCCTGTGCATTGAATGAAAACGACTTCTTTAGGGATTTTGCCGTCTGAAGGTCTCCGAATCTCCCCCGTGGTTGGTCCGGAGGCAGAATTGAGTCTTTCAAAGGCGAGACCATCTATGACGTCCAGGACTTCACCATATCCGTACTCACCAAAACCTTCTTTAGGGATCAAATCAAAACCCATCGCAATGATAATCGCTCCCACTCTTTCTTCGACAAAATGGTCTTTTTGTTCGTAGTCAATGGCTCCGACTGGACAGATCTTCTCACATACCCTACATTTCTTTTCCTTAAAATAGCGGCAGTCAGGGGGTTGATGACAGGTTTATTCGGAACGGCCTGAGGCGACAAAGTAAAGATGGCCTTTCCTAATCCCATGCCCCGATCAAATTCAGATGGGTTCTTAGAAGGGCATTTCTGTTGGCAGAGGCCACAGCCTGTGCATTTCTCCCAATCGACATAGGCAGCTTTTCTTCGAATTTTTACCTTAAAATCTCCAGCCTTTCCTTCAACACTGTCCACCTCAGAATAGGTAAGAAGTTTAATATGAGGATGTTGACCTGTCTCCACAGTTTTCGGAGTTAATGTGCACTGGGCACAATCGAGGGTAGGAAAGGTTTCAGAAAGCTGAAGCATTCGACCTCCTATGGAGGGAAGCTTCTCCACAAGTACGACTTCATACCCGCCATTTCCCAGATCAATCGATGCAGAGATCCCGGCGATCCCTCCGCCGATCACCATCGCCTTTTTTACAAAAACTCCGTTCTCTCCCATCTATAAAAGCCCTTTCTCTTTTAAGAAAGGCAAAGGATCAACCGCATTCTGCTCAAATCCCAGGGTTTGATAATCGAGTCCCATTGCCATTCCGAGCAGTTGGGTAAAATAGAATACTGGGATGGGTTTGAAATCTGAGTATTTCTGTTGGATATCAGATTGTTTGTGGTCAATGTTGAAGGTGCACATCGGACATGTGGAAACCATCGCCTCTGCCCCGTTTTTTACAGCCGAGCCAAGAATTTTATAGGCACATTCTGTAGCCACATCGGGTGAACCCACTGATTGGAACGATCCACAGCACTCGATCTTGTAGGGAAATTCAATCGCTTTTGCTCCCAATGCTTCAAGAAAATCCTCAAAAAGAGTGGGCTTCTCCTTATCATCAAATTCCATCTCCTCAAATGGTCGGAGGAGCATACATCCATAATAGGCCGCTGCTTTGAGCCCCGCTAAGGGCTTTTTCACCTTTTCTTTGAGTTGAGGAAATCCGATGTCTTGTTTCAGGATCTCTAAGTAGTGGAGGACTCGAAGATCTCCCTGATAGTTCTTTTCAATAAAACTGTTGATCTTATCCCTTTTCTCCCCATCCCCCTGAATCAATCGGTTCGTCCTTTTGATTACGTTGAAGCAGACGGCGCAGAGGGTGGTCAGGGCTGTCCCTTCTTCTCTCGCTGTTGCCAGAATCCTTGAGGGCGGGAGAAGAGCCATGATGTTATCTGTGGCCAAAGGAAAGGTCGCTCCGCAACAGGTCCAATTCTTGAGTTCCTTTAATTCAAGCCCGAGCAGAAGAGAACAGTTCCGAGCTGTCTGATCAAAATTCTTCGCCTTGGTATAAAGGGTACACCCAGGAAAATAGAGATAATCCATGCTATCCTCTTAAAACGCAGAGCGCCTGCCTACCGCAGGCAGGCAGAGGGCCTACCTTCGCCGAAGCGGCTATGCGTAGGCAGGCATAGCGCATAGCGTCAAAATTTTTTATGAAAGAAATTTTCTAAAACCGCTGACGAATGCAATTTGCGGCAGCTTCTCCAAAAATCCCTCTGGAAATTCAGGAATCTGAATGTGGTCCCTTCTCTCTTTCTTTCTCAACACCACCATTCTCAATGCATCCATCACCCTGGCGATATCGATTCCCTTGGGACACCTCGACGTGCATTGAAGGCAGGAGGCGCAAAGCCAGAAGGTATTGACTCCAAGGGCCTCCTCTTCCAAGCCGAGCAGCGTATATCGAATGACCTGGTGTGGACCCACCTCCATGGCAAAGGCAACTGGACATCCAGCCGTGCAATTCCCGCACTGGTAGCAGGCAAATAGGTTTTGTCCGCTGATCAGTTCCACCTTCTTCGCAAATTCATTGTGAACTTTCTGCCTCGTTAGTTCGATTTTCATCATCGATCTCCACTCCCCTCACCCCGTCGCTCCGTCGCTTAAGCTCTGGAGCGTCAACGACCTCTCCCCAGGGGAGAGGAGAAGGATGACGAAGATTATCCTTTTTATCACAACGAGCATCGCAATGACATAACCAACCGCTAAAAGGGCTTGCGTTCCAAGGATCGTAATGACATTCGCGCCCAATATCGGAACCAGCTTTTCAGTATTATCATAATATTTCAAAGCGCCTTTCGCGGCCTTCCATCCAAACCCGATCGTTCCTAGACCGATGAGGGTTAACACCGGCATCATCTTTGTAAGAACCCCGACGATAATACAGAGATAAGAAGCAGTGAGAAACGCCACAAAGAGATAACTCGCATCCCTTTTCCCAAGGGAAATGACAAAATGCCTCCGCCCCCCTTTCTGGTCCGCCTGCCAGTCTGGGAATTCATTTAGAAAAAGAAGGTTCGATGTGAGTATCCCGGGGGCGAGGGATGCAAACAATGCCTCCCAGCTGTATCTTCCCGTCTGCACGTAATAGGATCCCAGGACAAGCAAAGGACCTAAGTTGAGGCCCGCGAAAATTTCACCCACGAGCCATTTGGAAAGATAAACATTGTAAAAGTAGGCAGAGAATCCTGCGAGGAGGAGAAGGGGGAAGAGAGCCCAACCCTTTGCCATCACGAAATAGAACCCGATCACCATGGCAATGAGCAGACAGACGGTTCCAAACCAGAAGGCCTGTTTGGGTTTCAGAAGATTCAGAGGAAGCACACCACTTCCTCCACTAAAAGGAGTCCTTTGAGTGTTTAAATCAATTCCATCCACATAGTCGTGATAATCATTGATCACATTGACGGTCATGTGGACAAGGATGGAACCGAACATGGCCAAAAGAAAATGACCAAAATGGAAATAACCTTCGTAGGAGGCAATCGCTGTTCCTAAAGAGACCAGGATGACCGTGAGAGGCAAAAACTGGAAACGAGGAAGCATCACCCATGCTTTCAATGATCCAGGATTTATCTTTTCCATGCTTCTCCCCACCCGCTGAAGAATGAAACGATAAAAAGCAGACAGGTATGCTGATTCAATACCCGGACTTATTCTTTCCGGTACTTTTTCTCACCTTCAATATAGAGGTCATTTCCTTTTACATCATTGACGACAATCACGGGGAGGTCCTCTACTTCCAACCTCCGAATCGCCTCGGGACCAAGGTCTTCATAAGCGACGATCTCAGCCTTTTTCACCCGTTTGCCCAAAAGGGCCCCGGCCCCTCCTGTTCCAGCAAAATAGACTGCTTTATACTTTTTCATCGCTTCCTTCACTGCTTCGGATCGCATTCCTTTCCCAATCATTCCTTTCAGGCCTCTCTCAATTAAAGTTGGAGAGTAGGCGTCCATACGATAACTGGTCGTCGGACCTGCCGATCCAAAGGCCTGTCCTGGTTTAGCGGGTGTGGGCCCCACATAGTAGATGATCTGGCCTTTGATATCAAAAGGGAGGGTTTTCCCCTCTTTCAACAAATCGAAAAGCCTCTTGTGGGCGGCATCCCTTCCTGTGTAGATGATTCCATTGATCAGGATGCGATCACCAATTTTCAATTTTTCCACGTCCTCATCGTTCAGAGGCGGTTTTAATCGTATCGGTTGGTTCATCTTATCTCCAATTTAGGCAAATCGACACGGAGACACAGTGGCAAAAAATTCCTTCCTCGTCGGCGTCTCCCCATCTCCTAAATCACAATCTCTTTATGCCTCTGTGCATGGCACTGAATGTTTACTGCCAAAGGGAAACTAGCAATATGACAGGGCATCAGTAAAATGTGAACAGCCAAAGAGGTCGTTCGTCCTCCTAATCCTTGTGGCCCAATACCCAGATGATTGATCTCGGTCAGGATCTCGGATTCCAATTTATCCAGTTCCGGATCCGGATTCTTGCTCCCGAGGGGTCTGAGCAAACTCTTCTTCGCGAGGAGTGCAGCCCGTTCAAAGGTCCCTCCGATTCCCACCCCCACAATGGTTGGAGGACAGGGATTCGATCCTGATTCCCTTACTCTCTGAACCACAAAACGCTTGATGCCTTCGATTCCATCCGATGGAGTGAGCATGACCACTCGGCTCATGTTTTCACTGCCGCCACCTTTAGGTGCTACAATAATTCCAATTTTATCTCCAGGAACCACTTCCGTGTGGATGATCGCGGGGGTATTGTCTCCGGTATTCGCCCTTGTAAAAGGATGGCAAATCGATTTTCTTAAATACCCATCTCGGAATCCTTGTCGGACACCCTCCTCGATGGCCTCATTCAGATTTCCACCGATCAAATGAACATCCTGTCCCAATTCTACAAATACCACGGCAAAGCCCGTGTCCTGACAAATGGGGACACTCTCTTCTTTTGCAATTCGAGCATTCTCCTTTAATTCCTTTAATATCTCAATTCCCAGAGGAGACTCCTCTCTCTCCATCGCCCGATCAAAGGCTTGAAGCACATCCTCTCCGAGATCGGTGTTGGCCTTCATGCAAAGGTCTCTCACCTTCTCAGTGATCGACTTCACATTGATCTCTCGCATCGTCCTAGCCTCCCCGTCTCCCCTTGGGAAAGGTCGCTGACGCTCCAGAGCTTTAGCGACGGAGCGGATGGGGTGAGGGGAATTACAACCTCAACTCCATAATGCTCTTCTTTACGCTCTCTGCAGACTTGGCAACCAGTTTTTTCTCTTCCTCTGTCAATTGGAGTTCGATGATTGCCTCCGCACCGCTGGCTCCTAATTTAACTGGAACGCCGAAGCAAATATCTTTCAGTCCGTATTCTCCGTCGAGATAGACACAGCAAGGGAGAATTCTCTTCTTATCTTTGAGAATCGCCTCCGTCATCTGGATTGCCGCCGCAGAAGGGGCATAGAAGGCACTTCCCGTTTTAAGGAGGTTGACGATCTCTCCACCCCCCTTGCGAGTTCGATCAACCAGCCGATCAATGGTTTCCTTAGGGAGAAACTGTGAAAGAGGAATACCGCTGATGGTGGTATACCTTGGGAGGGGAACCATCTCATCACCATGGCCTCCCAACAGGAGCGCTTGGATATCTTCAACCGAAACACCTAATTCCATCGCAATGAAAGCCTTGAACCGAGCGGTATCAAGAATCCCTGCCATCCCGATCACCCTCTGTTTGGGAAACCCGCTTTTCTTAAAAGCCAGATAGGTCATGGTGTCCAGAGGATTGGTCACCATGATAAGAACAGCCTGTGGAGATCTTTCAACCACTTGTGCTACAACCAACTCGATGACCTTCTTATTGATCTCCAATAAGTCTTCCCGGCTCATCCCCGGTTTTCGAGGAACGCCTGAGGTGACAATGACCACATCGGAATCTTTTGTCTCGTCGTACCCATTGGAACCGATGACCCTTGCATCGAAACCTTCGACAGGCCCTGCTTGAAAGAGGTCAAGAGCCTTTCCTTGAGGAATCCCTTCAAGGATATCCACCAAAACGACATCACCCAGTTCCTTTTCAGCAGCCCAGTGGGCCGCTGTGGCCCCCACGAATCCTGCACCCATAATGGAGATCTTCTTCCTTTTCATAAAATCCCCTCCTCTCTTCTAGGATAGCATCAACCCTATCTCTGCGGCACGGTGGTCCAGCTAAAGTAAGGGCCGTTTCTCTAAGTCCTTCAACTGATAACCCTTCGAATGAAAACCGCAAGTCTTCCGAATGATCAGTTCGGGCTCTAAAATGATTTCCTCCGGAGGCCCACCCTTTCTGCCCTCGACCCTTTCAACCAATGTTTTCACGGCCAGAGCACCCATCTCATACTTCTTTTGGCCGATCGTTGTCAATTCAATCCCTTTCATTGATGTGAATTCAATATCGTTAAATCCAATTAATGCGATTTCTTCTGGAACCTTTATGCCCTCCTCCATGATCGCCTGATAAGTCCCTAATGCCATGTAGTCGTTCGCAGCAAAAATCGCGGTTGGAGGCTCGTCCATCTCAAGAAATTTCTTGCCTCCCTGGTAGCCGGATCCTTTTAAAAAATCCCCTTCCAAAAAATAATCGCCTATCATTTCCAAACCGTAAGTAGCGAGCGCCTTCTTTCCACCCTCCAAACGTTCAAAACCAACGGAGGATTCACTCGATCCACCGATCACTCCAATCCGTTCATGACCAAGTTTGATCAGGTGCTCAACGGCCAAAAAACCACCGCGGATATTATCCACACCGACGTAATCAACTTTATTCCTCACGGTGGGATGATAGGTTCTTCGATTGACCAGTATAATTGGAAATCCCTCCTCTGCCAGTCTGATGATATTGGGGTCACCCATATGTGCAGAGGTGGAAATGATACCATCCACCCCTTTGCTTTGCAGCATATCAATATACTTTTTTTCGGCTGAAAGGTCGCAATTGGTACTGCAGAGAATGATATTATACCCCAGATTGATGGCCGTTGTTTCGATCCCTTGGGCAAGTTCCGTATAGAAGGGGTTGGCAATGGTCGTGATGACGAGACCCAGTGTCTTGGTTCGCCTCATCACCAGACTTCTGGCAATGAAATCTGGCCGGTAGTTTAATTCTTTCGCAATGGAAAGAATCTTTTCCTTAGTCTCGTTTTTAATACGGGATTTATTATTAAGCGCCCTTGAGACAGTTGTGTGGGAGACATTGGCCTTTCGTGCAATATCTTTGATGGTAATCTTTTTATCCATTTTGCGTTAACGATAACACAAAAACTTTAATTTTTCAAGGAAACTATAAATTATTAATAAAAATTAAATACTTATAGTGTTATACCGGAGTTGCCCCTCAACGCTGACATTTATAGATCTTTATCTCTGCTGTAAAGACAAGAATCTACCACCCTTTAGGCTGTTTTTCTCTGCGCTTCAGCCTTGGCTTTGGCAATGGCTTCATCCTCTTTTTTCACGTCTTCTAACGTCTTGGGTTTCACTTTATCCGGCACGGGCTCCAACCCATACTTCCACTTTAAAAACTGAGTCCCTGTCTGGGGAAAAAGGGCGTAAACCAAAGTATCACAGACATTCTTCGCTAAGCCCTTAGTCTCCTTTTTGACCTTCTCCATCTCCGGCTCTATCAAATCCGCAGGCCGACACGTAATGGGCTCCTTTCCTCTCTTATACCCTTTTAGCACCAACTTTTTGACCTCATCCGAAATCGGAACCGGTGGCCTCCCATAAAGACCATACACATAATCCTGCGTCTCCATCGATACCATCTTATAGCGACCAAAAAGAACATTAAGAACAGCCTGAACCCCTACGATCTGCGAGGTAGGTGTCACCAAAGGAGGATACCCCAAATCCTTGCGGGTCTGTGGAAGCTCCGCATAAACCTCATCAAGACGATGCAATAGCCTTCTGCTGCTTGAGCTGACTGACCATGTTCGAGATCATCCCCCCGGGAATCTGATGCTTGAGCACACTCGTATCAATCACCGCCATCTTGGTCGTATCTAAGAACTCACGATATTTGGGCGCAATGCTCTCAAGATAATCCCCAACTTTAGCAACTTGACCAGATCCAACTTCGGGTCCCAAGGCGTGCCCTCCAAGGCGACCACGATCGGCTCCACCGCAGGCTGAGAAGACCGAAGTGCAAAAGGCGCCAAAGCCGTATCGAGGATATCCACCCCCGCCTCAATCGCCTTAAGATATGTCATCGATGCCATCCCACTCGTATAATGCGTATGAAGCTGAATGGGAATCTTTACGGTCTTCTTCAAAGCCTTGACCAATTCGTAAACATCATAAGGAGCCAACAGCCCTGCCATATCCTTAATACAGAGGGAATCCGCCCCCATTCCTTCCAGGATCTTTGCCTTCTCAATATAGTACTTGAGATGATAAACCGGTCCTCCCATCCTCCTTTCAGTTAAAGAATAGCAGATCGTCCCCTGAATATGCTTTCCTACCTTTTTGATCACCTTGAAGGCCGTCTCAAAATTGCGCTCATCATTAACCGCATCAAAACAACGAAAGATATCAATCCCCACCTCTGCCGACTTTTCCACAAAGGCCTCCACCAGATCATCCGGATGGTTCCGATAGGCCACCAGATTCTGACCCCGAAGAAGCATCTGAAAGGGAGTCCGGGGCATGAGTTTCTTCAAAACTCTCACCCTCTCCCAGGGGTCCTCCCCTAAAAATCGATGGGCCACATCAAAGGTCGCTCCTCCCCAGACCTCCACAGAATGAAATCCTATCTTATCCAGTTCCTCGGCAATGGGAATCATATCCTCTGTTCTCATCCTCGTGGCTAATGTCGACTGATGCCCATCCCGAAGGGTCGTATCCGTTATCTTAATCGGTTTCCTCGCTATTTTCTCCATCCCCTCCATTTCGTTTATCCTCCTTTCTTCAGAAATCCAATATTTGACTTATAGTATTAAATTATATCATTAAGAATTTATCCCTAAAAATTAATCGAGGTCCTTAATGATTTTAAATTTTTAATAATTCAGTTAAATATAATTTTAAATGACGTCTATTAATTTGGTTAGGATGTGCGTTAACGTTAACACTAGAATTCAAAATTAAAAGAATTTTAAGCTTTTGTCAAGGAGAATATTCGGGTTTTTGGCGGGTTATAAAAAAATCAAAGAATAGTCTAAATGCTCTCTTCTATGCAGGATGATTTAGTTTAAAAGCTAAAGACGTTTAGTGGACTTTTTTCTCGAAGCCTTCCCAGTATTTATCTCTTAAATCCTTTTTGTGAATCTTTCCAGAACCCGTTCTGGGAAGGGCCTCAACGAAATCAATCGATTTAGGGGCTTTATAGTGAGCCATCCTTTCCTTGCAGAATTGAATGATCTCTTGTTCAGTCGCCTTTTGCCCCCGTTTCAACACCACGATCCCTTTTACAGCCTCACCCCATTTTTGATCGGGGACTCCAATGACCGCGCATTCTAAGATGGCTGGGGACATGTAAAGAATATTTTCAACTTCTGTCGAATAGACATTTTCTCCACCCGTCAGGATCATGTCCTTCTTCCGATCAACGATCGTGACATAGCCCTCTTCATCGATCACCGCCATATCCCCAGTATAGAGCCAGCCTTCCTTAATGGACTTCTTCGTCTCATCAGGTAATTTCCAGTATCCTTTCGTGACAATATCTCCTTTGACAATGATTTCTCCAATCTCTTTTTCATCCTTTTTGATTTCCTTTCCCTGTTCATTGACCACTTTCAGCTCTACGCCAATGAATTCTCTTCCTGTCTTGGACTTGAATCGAAGTTGATCCTCATTGGATAATTTTTTTAAGTGTTCTTTCAAAACAGAGAGTGTTAAATAGGGACTGGTCTCGGTCATGCCGTAGGTTTGGATATAGTCACATTTGAAGGTCTCCACGATCTTTCGAACCACTTCTGGAGCAATGGGTGCTCCCCCACTCAAAAGGACCCTTAGGCTGCTGTAATCAAATTTCCCTACATCCGGATGATTGACCATCAAGTTGAGCATGGTGGGGATGAGATTGGTCAGTGTGACTTTCTCTCTCTGGATGGTTTCCAAAACCACCTTTGCATCGAATTCCCTCACCAAAACATGGGTCCCTCCCACCCATGTCACGGCCCAGGTGGCCCAGGCATCCGCGAGATGGAAAAGCGGTGCCACGTGAATCCACACATCGCCATCCGTAAGATGAACTTCTGCGATCGTGCCAAGCGCATGAGTCATCACATTCTTATGAGACAGCATCACCCCTTTGGGACGGCCTGTCGTGCCGCTCGTATAGTAGATCTGCGCAATATCTTCACCGTGAATAGGGGGAGCGGGGAGGACACCGAAATCTTCCTGTTGCAACGCCTTCTCATAATTCAAATCAATGGAATGATTCCCGCCTGTCCGCCCGCGGGCAGAAGCTTTCGACGGAGGACCCGGCAGGCAGGAGTCGTCTTTGCCCTCACCCGTCCAGAGAATTTTCTCAATCCCTCGAATCTCTTTCCGGATCGGATCCAGTTGATTCTTAAACATCGAATCAGCAATCAATATCTTCGATTCTGAATCCTGGAGGATGAAAGCGATCTCTCTGGGAGAAAGTCTGGTGTTGATGGGGACGGAAATTGCTCCGATCTGTGGAATGGCATAGTAGGCTTCTAAAAAAGTATGACAATTGGGATGGAGGATGGCAACCTTATCATCTTCCTTAAGCCCAAAACCCTTTAGACAACGAGAGAGACGATAAATCCGGCTGCAGAATTCTTGATAGGTCCAATGCTTACCCCCGCACACGATGGCTCGCTTCTGGGGAAAAAGTTTGAGCGCCTTGGTGAGCGTTTCGGTTAAAACCATTTTCCCCTTGGATCCTTTCTACCAAACTACTCTTCCTCGCTCTTGGTCAAATCCTCGAATCGGATATCTAAACCCAGGATGCCTTTGATCTCTCCCACCTCATTCCTGATCGGCCCGGAGACAGTGATACAGAGAGCCCCTGTGATCTTTGAAGAGTAGAGGTCTGTGACATGAATTTTGCCGTCTCTCAAGGGTTCGATAAACCAAGAACGGTTCGAGTAATTTTCTCCCATTCCCACATGCTCATATTTGGCTTGATCCACGGCCTGGCAGATATTTCGCGTGACCTTCGTCCCGTGCATATTCACGACGTAGGCAAACTGGATATAAGGGTGTTCATCTACCAGAGATTGCAGAATGGGCTCCATCTGCTCAGCCGTCATGACTTTCATCCCGGGTTCTTCAATCACTCGTTCAATAATATGGGCAGCCATCTCATGGGCCCTTGCCTTGAGGATATCGAACTCAGAGACAAAAACCTCAGGAAGATATTTCCGGGTCACCTTCTCCATTTCCTGGTCTGAAATGGAAGTGGTTCTCCCTTCCTCATATTGTTTGGTGACCCACCGATTGATCTTGGCCACTCCCGGGTGCGTTTTTTCGACCCGATCCTTTCGAGTCAAAGCAAAATGGGAGTTGATCCACTGGGCAATCCCTGCCAATCCGGACTTATCGTTGACCGAGATGGAGATGGGGCGATTGAGAATTTTAGCCGTATTAAAGATATTGTAGATCTCTTCGTTTTTCAGAATCCCATCCGCATGGATTCCGGCACTCGTTGAATTGAAATTGGCTCCCACAAGGGGCATATTCGAGGGAATGGGGACACCCACCGCCCGCTCCAGGTAGTTCCGGATCTCCGTGATCATCGTGGTATCGATACCGTTGTCCTGTCCCATCAAACTGATATATTCAATGATCAGCCCTTCGATGGGCGGGTTCCCCGTTCGTTCTCCAAAACCGAGAAGCGTACCATTGGCGGCAGCACACCCATAAAGCCACGCGGTCGTGGCGTTGATGAATGCTTTATGAAAATCGTTGTGGCCATGCCATTCCAAGTATTCGGAAGGAACACCCGCGTCGTCAATCATCGCTCGGATAATCTTGGGTACGCAACGGGGAAGCGCAGCGCTGGGATAGGGCACTCCATAACCCATGGTATCGCAAAGTCGAATCTTCACCGGAAGTTTGGACTCTTCAGAAAGGCGCATGATATCCTGAGCAAAGGGAACACAGAATCCATAGATATCTGCACGTGTCACATCCTCAAAATGGCACCGGGGGATGATTCCGAGATCCAGTGCGGCAGAAACAATGGCGAGGTACTCCCGCATCACCACCCTTCTGTTCTTCTTCAGTTTTAAAAAGATGTGGTAATCCGAAACGGAGGTGAGAATGCCTGTTTCCTTCAACCCCATCTCTTTCACCAGTTTGAAATCTTCCTTGACCGCACGGATCCATCCTGTAATTTCAGGATAGCGGTAATTCCTCTCCTGGCATTTTCTCACTGCTTCTTTGTCTTTCTCAGAGTATAGGAAGAATTCACATTGCCGGATCACTCCGTTGGTGCCTCCTAATTTGTGAAGCATCTCGTAGAGGTCTAAAATCTGCTCGACGGTATACGGAGGCCTCGCCTGTTGTCCGTCCCGGAAAGTGGTATCCGTGATAAAGATCTCTTCGGGGGGATCGGTAAAGACAAATTTATTGTCGAATTCTACCCGACAAACCTCATCATAGGGAAAGACACCTCGATAAAGGTTTGGTTCCTGGATATCCAGGAGGGGAAATTGCTCTATCGTGTGCTTGCTTTGAAATGTTCTTCTCTTCCGGGTGATGGTCATATCTTCTCCTTGCCTAAGAAATAAGAACGAAAAGTTTAGGGATTAAGGAATTTAGGGATTTACGAATTCGGAATTCCCCAATTCCTCAATTAACTAATACAAACGCATTTTATAAATTGACATTCACCCCCTCACCCTTCCCCTCTTCCCCATTGGGGGAGAGGGCGGGGTGAGGGGAAATCAGGGACAAAGGGAAAAGAATTAATGCGTTTGTATTAGACTTTGACCTCTTTTATCTTAATCCAAAGCTCATCCAGTTGCTTGGAATCCACTCTGGAAGGCGCATCGGTCATTAAACAGGTGCCTTTCTGAGTCTTCGGAAAGGCAATGACGTCCCGTATGGACTCCGAATGACTGAGGATCATGATGAGCCGGTCGAACCCAAAGGCAATCCCGCCGTGAGGAGGAGTCCCGTATTCAAGCGCTTCTAATAAGAATCCAAACCTTTCTCTGGCCTCTTCTTCTCCCATTCCCAATTTTTCAAAGAGGAGGGACTGTATCTCCCTGAGATGATTTCGAATGCTTCCTCCCCCGATTTCTGACCCGTTCAACGCCAGATCATAAGCCTTGGCCTTGACTAATCCCGGATGATCCTTCAGCTTGGGGATATCCTCATCCTGAGGGGCAGTAAAAGGGTGATGAACGGCCACATAACGCCCCTCAGCTTCATCATACTCCAAAAGTGGAAAATCGAGGATCCAGACAAACCGATACTGATCTTTGGGAATGAGCCCTAACTTCTCGCCCAGATGAAGGCGAAGGTTGGCCAAGGATTGATTGACCACTTTCGGCAGCCCGGCCACGAAGAGAAGGAGATCGTTCTCCCTGGCATCCAAAGCATCCTCTACCGCCTTCCTCTCTCCCTCCGTGATAAATTTCTGAATCGACGATTGCCATCCGCCGGGGCCTACTTTTGCCGAGATCAAACCCTTTGCCCCGAAGTTCTGGACAAAGTGCGTGAGATCGTCGATCTCCTTCCGTGAAAAAGAGCCTCCTCCTTTCACGTTGATCGCCTTGATGATACCCTTTCCTTTTGCCGTATCCCTGAATACCTGAAAGGAAGAACCTCCCAAGGATTCAGTCACATCTCTCAATTCCATTCCAAATCGGATATCAGGCTTGTCTATTCCATATCGATTCAATGCCTCCTCATAAGTCAAGACTGGAAAGGGAAGCTCCAGAGTGATGTTTAAAACCTCTTTAAAGATATGGGCCATTAACCCTTCCATCGTTCTCTGGATAGCTTGAACCGTGACAAACGACATCTCCACGTCGATCTGGGTGAACTCAGGTTGGCGATCCGAACGAAGGTCTTCATCCCGGAAGCACCGTACAATCTGAAAGTATCGGTCAAACCCGGAGACCATGAGGATCTGCTTAAAAAGCTGGGGAGACTGAGGCAGTGCGTAAAAATGGCCCGGATTGAGTCGGCTGGGAACCAAAAAATCCCTTGCTCCCTCAGGCGTACTTTTGGTGAGCATGGGGGTTTCAACCTCTAAAAACCCCAAGCGATCGAAGTAATTTCGGACCTCTTTGGCCACCTGATGGCGCAAGATTAAATTCCGCTGAAGTCCTGGTTTCCTCAAATCCAGATATCGGTATTTCAGACGAGTATTTTCCGCTACCTCCTCCTCATCCTCGATCAGGAAAGGAGGTGTTTTAGAGACATTGAGAATCTTTAACTCTTTTACGATAATCTCAATCTCGCCCGTACTTAGTTTTAGATTGGGCGTCCCCTCGGGTCTCAAAGCCACTGTTCCTTGAACCCCCACCACATATTCATTTCGAAGGGATTGGGCTTTCTCATGTGTCTCTGGACTCACCTCCGGATTGAAGACCACCTGGACGATTCCTTCTCGATCCCTCAATTCGACAAAGATAAGACCCCCAAGATCTCTTCTTCGTTGAACCCATCCCAACAGGGTGACCTCGCGGTTTACATCCTTTCTCCTGAGATCCCCGCAATAATCTGTTCTTTTTAAATCTCCCAAAAGGTCGATCATCATTCGTGACTCGTTCATCGGGATTCCTGATTGATATGGGTGATGGGTGTCAGTGATAGACGAATGGAGATGTATGACGATTCACCAACACGGCTCACAAACACGGATTTAATATTAACCAAATATAGCAGATTGGTCAAGGACTTACAGAACTCTGGTGAGCGAGCCCAAGAAGCACTCCACCCCTTCTCGGGTTCGCACCATCCCCAACGGAGACACTAATGGATATGGTTTACAGTTCCACTAATTATCGTGTATGGCGTGTCTGGGGTTCCGTCGTTGAAACGGAAAGTGTAGGCGAGCGGTAGGAGTTCCATATCCCGGGTAAATACGCGCCAGCCGCCTGCATAATAATGAGTGCAGCTACTGCTGTCGGAATGAACCCTGCCTGTATTGAACACCACTGTTGGATCAGCGGCTACGTTTTTGGCTTTCTCCTGACGTGCAAACGCATAATTCATACTAAAGGTATAAGTGCCGGGTAGCAACTCCTTGGTCGCCTGGCCTCCTGACGTATTGCCAATGTCACGCCAACCTCCGGAGTAATACTGGACAGTACCGGTATCCAAAAGGGCGCCAGTACTGTCTTTGAGTTGAACCGTGGCGCTGACGGTCTGGAACACCACTGTGGGGTTGGAAGCGATGTTCTGCGCCTTCTCCTGGCGGGCGAAAGCATAGTTCATGCTAAAGGTATAAGTGCCGGGCAGCAACTCCCTAGTCACCTGGCCACCTGAAGTGCTGCCAATGTCGCGCCAGCCTCCGGAGTAGTACTGAACAGTGCCGGTATCCATCAGTGTGCCAATGCTGTCCTTGAGCTGAACCGTGGCACTGATGGTCTGGAAGACCACAGTAGGGTTCGTGGCAACGTTCTGGGCCTTCTCCTGGCGGGCAAACGCATAATTCATACTAAAGGTATAAGTGCCGGGTAGCAACTCCTTGGTCGCCTGGCCTCCTGACGTATTGCCAATGTCACGCCAACCTCCGGAGTAATATTGGACTGTGCCCGTATCCATGAGAGCGCCGGTGCTGTCCTTAAGTTGAATCGTGACGTTGATAGTCTGGAAGACTACTGTGGGGTTCGAAGCGATGTTCTGTGCTTTTTCCCGACGCGCAAAGCCATAATTCATGCTGAACGTGTAGCTGCCAGGTAATAACTCCTTGGACACTTGGCCACCTGAAGTGCTGCCAATGTCCCGCCAACCCCCGGAGTAATACTGGACTGTGCCGGTATCCATAAGCGTGCCAGCGCTGTCTTTGAGTTGAACTGTTGCGTTGATAGTCTGGACGACCACTGTGGGATTAGTTGCTACATTCTGTGCCTTCTCCTGGCGGGCAAACGCATAATTCATACTGAAGGTATAGGTGCCAGGCAGCAGCTCCCTAGTCACCTGGCCGCCCGAGGTGCTGCCGACATCCCGCCAGCCTCCGGAGTAATACTGGACAGTGCCAGTATCAATCAGGCTGTTAGTGCTGTCTCGGAGTTCAACCGTGACCCGGGTAGTCTGGAAGACTACGGTAGGATTGGTGGCCACGTTCTGAGACTTCTCCTGACGGGCATAGGCATAGTTCATACTAAAGGTGTAGGTACCAGGCTGCAATTCTCTGCTCACCCGGCCGCTGGCGTCCGTTGTCCCGAAGGCCTGCCAACCACCAGAATAATACTGAACAACGCCGCCACTGAGCGGACCGCCAGTGCTGTCCTTTAGTTCGACAGTCACCATGTTGGTCGAAATAGTGTAGGTCTCGGTCTTTACGGCTTCATTGTTGCCTACCAGGTCTCTTGCAAAGAATTTTAGCGTGGTCGTTACTGAAATGTTAATAGGGGATGAATATACAGGCGATGATGTGGTGGGTGTTGTGCCATCGGTCGTGTAGTAGATCTTGTCACATCCTGAGCCTGTGCCATCGCTGCAAGTTAAGGTTACTGTCTGGGCCGAATTATAAATCCCTCCTGTTGGAGAGGCGGTTGTTGCTGGAGGCGTTGTGTCAACCGTGTACATCTCGCTCTTTACCATCTCAGAATTTCCGGCAAGATCAGTTGCGAAAAACTTTAATGTGGCATTCTCGGACATTAGGATTGGGGCCGAATAGAAGCTCGATGAAGTAGTAGGCGTGGTGCCATCCGTGGTATAGTAGATTTTGTTACATCCAGAACCTCCTCCATCATTGCATGTTAGGGTAACGGTCTGGCATGTATTGTATACTCCCCCGGGTGGTGAAGCTGTTGTGGTTGGAGGGGTTGTGTCAGAATATGAAATTGCCTTTTCTAATCGGTTCCCCGTCTTATCGTAGGTATATTCTATAACTGTTCCATTTCCATATTCCACTCGTATCAAACGATTCAGTTCATCGTAGATGTAATTGATTGTTTCGGCATAAGAAGTGAGAACCGATGTAAAGAATAAACCGATAACTGCAATACTAATAAGTAGTCCATGTCTTATTTTCGATGGCATTTATTTTACCCTCCGAATCGACATCAATGTTTTAAGTAAATGGTATACGTTTTCCTCGGGCACTATCCTTGTTGTTCCGAGCATATGATGAGCCCATTTATCCAACCAAGTTACTTAACAAACTTAACTACATCTCCATGGCCCTTTCCTCGGCCTCGCCATCATCATTCTCTTTCCAGCAACCTGATCTCAGTTGGTTCACTCTTCTATTTTGTCACCGGTCAAGGGCTGACCCCAATTTCTTGATACTCAATCCTTAATGGCCTCGACACCCTTATTGTCTCCTAATCATTCTCTATCCTGACTTACCAACGTATACCGGATCTTGTAATTTGTTGAGACCTGACCCCTATGTCTTCCCTCGGTGTTTTCTGTTGTTATATTCCCGTTCGCATCATACCCATAACCGATGGGTGGCGTCCCTTCGATGTGGGTCAATTTATTTGTTCCCGTCTGGTAAGTGTAGGTCCCGGGAGGATCGAAGACCTCGCCTCCAGGCGGGGTTACCGTGTCCAGAATGGAGATGATATTACCATTCGGATCGTATCCATAGGCGAGGTTAAGGATTGAACCTGTTACGATGGATGATGTCCTGTATTGGTTATCATATCCTTGAGTTAAGGAAAGGCCATTTCCATAAGTTAATCCTGTTATTCCTCCGTAAGGTAAATAAGTGATACCTGTGGCCAAGGTTTTGGGGTTGCCGTTGAGCGTGGTGCTCACCTGTGAGATTCCCATATTCAATTCAGACCAAGAGGTCATCAAGACCAGAAATTTATAATTTTATGGACACCCCTCATGTCCCACGTCCAGCTAACAAAATACGGAAGTGTCCCTAATTCCTTTTCTTGGCAACAGCCCATCAAGACCTGACACCTTGTCTCCTTACCTCCTGGTACGATTCACGCAACCCTCAATTAAACTATAAATACTTTTCCCATCTGGCAGATAGACGTTTTCAATTGTTCTTTCGTCCTGTGAAAATTCAATGATTATTCTCTTAGCCCGAATCAAAACACTGAACTTTCGAAAATCTTTTGTGATTTCTGGCGGGAATTCAATCTGCCACTTAACCCCAGCAAAGAAAGTTGGTTCTGCTAACTTAATGCATTGTAGAAACATAGATGTATGATTCTGAGGATTATTGAAAACCTTTTCGATATAGTCAACAGCTTCTTCGTTGTCAGACCAATTCTTCTTCCAATCCAATGTAGGAAATTTCTGACGCAAAATCACCTCAAGCTCAGCTTCATTATCTTTCCCGAAAAGCTTTAAGAAATCAGAAACAGTTGGAGGTTTATTTTGAAGCATAGTCTCGTAAAAAAGAACGATCGTTTGTATTTGGTTGATGTACTTTCCAGAGCCAAGGCTTATTGTGGGGAAAGTCAAAGCCAAAATCAATACAGCCGACAACAACTTTACCATGTATTGTCACCTCCGTGGTGCGAAATTAAAATTTAGGGGTAGACGTAAACGTCAATATATTTATGTCCTGAGTTGAAGTAGTTCAGCAGTTGATTATAGAAATCTCCACTGACACTGCATTCAATCCCAATGCACCCTTCAGTGAAGGGTGCGGGCGGTTGATCCGGATGTAAACGCAAGTCTTCACGACCAGTACGAAAAAGAGGGATAAGGTCAAGGCTCCATCCACCGCTGGGGCATACCATGCCTTGCGTTGTCCTTTTACGTAGATTCCTTCCGATATAACTTCCCGGAGGTAGCCTAAATGGCCGTCGGGTTAAATCATGAGGCCCTCCCGAGTGAGCTGGGTACTCACGAAATATCTCTCCCCAGTTATTGATCCAGTAAACAGTTCTACCTTCAAAGAAAAGACTGTCCAACCCGAGCAGATCAATCAGGTTCAGCGGGTTATTTGCCACATACGCAAACAGATTAATCCCGCCCTCCAACCCAATTGGATCAGGGGTGATGTATCTTCCGGTTTGGGGGTTGTAGTAGCGGAAGTAGTTGTAATGGAGTCCTGTTTCTTGGTCGTAGTATTGGCCCGGGAATCGGAATGGATTCTCAACCGTCTGAATCGAAGCGACTGCTTCACCAAAAGGAGTATAAACCGCTTTCCAGGCGATGGCTTCTGCTATCGTCCGTGAGAACCTGCGGAGTTCCGAGATGATCGTTGTGGATAGTAATAGACTGATTCTCCAGGTTTGATCATTGCTAGGAGTTGATCTCCAAGATAGACATACTCTGCCAGCATCTGGCCGCTTTGGTTTGTCTCTGCAATCAGATGACCCCGTAAGTCATAATGAAAGATTCTGGTCTCAGTCTGTGTCACCTTCTTTATTCTCTGGCCTGCTCCATTATAGGTATACTCTGCAACCTGATTGCTGTTATCTAAGACTCTGATCAATTGATTGGAAAGATCATAAACATATGTCCAGGTGTTTTCTGTGGTGATATTTCCATTTGCATCATATCCATAATCGATTGAGGGCGTTCCTTCGATGTGGGTCAGTTTGTTTGTCCCCGTCTGGTAGGTGTAGGTCCCAGGAGGATCAAAGACCTCGCCTCCAGGTGGGTTGACTGCATCCAGAATGGAGATGATATTGCCATTGGGATCATATCCATAAGGTCAGATTGAGGATTGAACCTGTTACGATGGATGATATCCTGTACTGGTTATCATATCCCTGACTTAAGGAAAGACCATTTCCATAAGTTAATCCTGTGATTCCTCCATAGGGTAAATAAGTGATAGCTGAGGCCAGGGTTTTGGGATTTCCGTTCAGTGTGGTGCTCACCTGGGAGATTCTTCCTATCTGATCCGGAGTGTAGGTGATCGTCTCTTCCCGATGGATAGGTGATGGAGGTAAGGATATTGTTGTTATTGTAGGTGTATTGGGTTGTGTAGAGAATACTGTCTTATCGTCTTTTCTTCTCTTGTTCAGGTTTCCATGGGCATCATAGTAAAAGGTATAAGAACCAGATGGGATCAGTCCTTCCTGTAAGTCTTCCGATTCCATAGGTGACCGAGGTTGAATCGTAAGTGAAGGTGACGTTCTGATTGGGATCTGAAGGAAATTGGATGGCTGTGAGCCGGTTTAAAGCATCATAGGTGTAGTTGACCACTGTTTCTTTGGCATCAAACCTCTGAATGAGATTTCCTGCTTCATCGTAGAGGTAATCCGTGGTCCCGGTATCCGGGGAGCCGGTCTGGTTTTTCCTCCCAAAGTCATCATTGTAGTACTGGGTTGTGTTTCCATTCGGGTCTGTGACTGATGCCTGGTTGTCCTGGGTGTCATAGCCATAAGCCGGTGATGGTGCTCAAGGGCTGGGTCATCTGTTTTATGCGGCTTAAGGGATCATAGGTGTAGGTGGTTGTGTTGTTTTTGGGGTCTTTCGAGGCAGTGGGGTTTTTTCTTCCGTCATAGGTGTATTCGGTATAGGTGCTGTCAGGGTTGATGATTTTCTTGAGGTTGTTGTAGGCATCGTAGGTGAAGTCGAGGTATTTCTTCAGAGTCCCCTGGGGGTCTTTGGTCTCTTCACGAGTCCGGTTTCCTTCTACATCGTATTGGTACTGGATCTTGTTCCCGAGGCTGTCTCTGATCTCTGTCAGTTTGTTGGCAAGGTTATAGGTGAAGTCGATCCGGTTTCCTTCGGGAAGGATGATGTAGGAGAGATTTCCTCTGATATCGTAGAAGTATTGAGTCTGAGCCCCTGTGGTCTGGTTGGTGATGGTCTTTATCCGGTTTCTTTCATCATAGGTTCGTTGGGTGATCACACCATTGGGATCAGTGATGGTTCCTACGTTTCCATTCGCATCATAGTTTGAGAATTCTGTCCTTTGACTCAGGGCATTGACAATGGCCTTGAGCTGGCCCCGGTTGTTTCCCTGATCCGGAGTGTTTGCATAGTATTCAATGGTTGTGATATCTGAGACATCGGTCCTTGGGCCATTGATCTGAGTGAGCTGGCCCAGGGTGTTGTACTGGTATGGGGTTGTGTAGGTCTTTGGGGTGGCAACTCCGTTGATGAACACATAGCCTGATTCTTGCCGGGAGAGGATGTTGCCCTGGGTATCATAGGCAGTGGTTATGACTTTGTTCTGCTGAGGATCAACCACACTCTTTATGGTCTCTGTGCTCTGGGTCAGAAGAAAGGGATCGTCTGTGCGGTGGGTGTAGGTGTAAGAGGTTGTTCGCTGCTCGGGCCATCCCAGGGCCTCTGTCATTTGGAGTAACCTCTCCCACCTGCTCCCAGGGATTGGTGGGATTGTCATAGGTATAGTGGGTAGTGTAGTTATTCGCCCTCACTGATCGAGGTCACATCCGTGAGATCGAGCCTGGAGATGTAACTGAAAACCTTGTGGATACTTCCGCAGGTTGAACAGCCATCGATCTCCTTCACCACGCTGATGCCATCGATGATGCCAGTGGTATAGGTGGTTGTCCCTGTGGAGTTTGTCAAAGTAGTCGTTAGGAATCCGATAGGAGAGGTCAATCCTCTTCTGAGGAACCCCGTCTTTGAGATGGCTGTAGTAGGTGATGAACTCTTCCCTTGCTATCATAGTCCCAGTGGCCGATTAGATTGTTGTTGGTGTCGTACTTGTCGGTGAGATTGTGGTTCGAATAGGCATAGCTTATAAAGTTCTGATCAGGATAGGTGACCTTGGTGAGGTCTCCGTTGGTGTATTCATAGAGGATGGACTGATTCTTTGGGGTCTGTGATGGAGGAGATGCGATTGTCCGTATTGTACTGGATCGAGAGGCTCTTTCCGAAGTTGTCTGAGACCTGGGTGAGAAGTCCTCCTGTGTAGGTCAAGGTGAGTGTGTTTCCATTGGGATCGGAGATCTGAAGAAGTTTTCCATCTGAGCCGAATTTGTAGGTGAGATTGCCCTCTTTTCGGCGAAGAAAGTATTCGCCTGTGGAGATGACCTGCTTGAGCCTGTCCTTGACTCCGGATTCTCCGCAGAAAAGGAATCTCATTAGAGTTCGTCTGTCTGATCTGTGTAAAGTAGAGAGCCCGGCCGTCCGAATCCCAGACACGGAGTCTTATGGTTGGAGCGGTCTCGACCACCTCGAATGACTAAGTCATAGCTGTGAGTCCATCCATAGCCCAGGGGACCATCGGAGTTGAATCTGGCTGTTGTAAGATCTTCTGAATTCAAGGGGTATTCCGGGTGTGGAGACTGTGAGATCCAGCACTTCTTCATATTTATTGCCCGTGGCAACGTTAACAGGATTTCCAACAAAGGTATTAGTAATATCTGCGTTTTTGTTACCAGGACATATCTCGCCGTTGTCGGGTTTGCCCAGGATTTTCGAGTGATCGGGAGGAGGAACTAAAGGCCAGGAAGTACAGTAGTTAGAACTTCGCCTCACAGGAGTCATGTCATAGAAAACCCGACATGCGGTTGCAGGGACCGCTTCAGTCATACTAGATAAAATACATAATGGATAACTACCCTGTCCTCCGATTCCTCCGCCAAAAACCGTCCCTGTTCCTTTGACTACACCCCAACCACTGGATACTGCGGCATCACTCTGAAGAAGATTTCCATTACAATCGTAATAATCACCCCGGATTTGATAAAAATCGAAGTAATTATATGGTGATATTGCAGGATCTAAGTACCCGGGGTTCCCAGCACAACAACAGGTCCAGGTAAAATGATCGATTCCTGCCTTATTCCATAAGGAACACCAGAAATTATAATTTACATAATAACTATAAAAATCAGCACTACCAGATCCAGTATATTGGGCATGCGTGGGAACAAAAACCGCCCAGTTAGCGGGTTGTCCCCAGGCTGAGGTCGCAAAGAGCAATCCAAAACAAAGGACTAAAAGAATTCTCTTAAACCGCATAGGTCACCTCCCTAATTCTAAGAAAATAACGTGACCGTGTCTGTGTCGCGTGTCCGTAAGGTATTGAATTTTCATGGTCCGTAGTGGTCACGCCGTCATGGTCTGACTAATAATTCGTCGCCATTAAATGGCGACGCTGCATTGTCTCTTATCAATTCAGTCTCTCGGTTTCTTGAAAACAGGCTTCCAAAATCCATCCCGACCTCCCTTTACTAAAGGGAGGCGAAATTATCCCCTTAACTCAAAAAAAAACCTCCACATCCATTACGAACGGCAGGCTTTTAATATCTTAATCCCCATATCCCGACTCCTTCCTCATGTCAGGTAGAGATTATATATGGAGCCCCATGGGCAAAGCCCGTGGTACCTCCATGAAATACCCTCCTACGCCAACCTGCCCGCCGAACCTGCCTCTGCCGAGCGGCTACGCGCAGGCAGGCAAGTTCTTTGGCAGGCGGGGGCTTCAGAGGGTTATCCGCCAGTGGCGAAATCCGCCGGAGCATCAATACTTCGGCACATGAATGATTCAGTCAAAGCTTACGCATTCATCCACGGCCAAAGCCCATGGTCTTCTGCGTAGGCGGATAAAGGCATGTCAGATTGCTACTCGGAAAGAATTACAACATTTCACCCGTGTAAGAAATTTGTGCCGATTTTAGACAGGCTTCTTTTAAATGTCAAGAAGAAAAGATGAGAGCTTTGAAACCCGAATGCGGGGGGGTGAGAGAGTTCTGGACTTTTTCAGAAATCGCAAGATTCACAATCTTACAGCACCCTGCAGATCAGGCCCCTCAGATACTCTCCTTCGGGATGGCATAAATTGACGGGATGATCCCAGGGATGTCCCATCCGACCTATGAGCTGAACACTTCTTCCTGAATCCAATGCCGCAGAGAAAACAATTTTCTGAAACAGATCCCAGCTCATATGGTGAGAGCAAGAGAAGGTGAAGAGGAGACCTTCCTTATTCAACAGACGAAAGGCCCACAGATTAAGATCTTTATATCCCCTCGATGCACTTGGAAGATGCCCTTTCTTTTTAGCAAAAGGAGGAGGATCGAGAATCACCCTGTCGTACCCTGGTTCAACGCCTCTCATGACCTCAAAGACATCTCCTCGAATAAATCGATGGGGGACTTTCTCCAGTCGGTTTAACCTGAAATGTTCCTCTGCTACCGCCAAAGCCTCCTCAGAGGAATCGATGAGTGTAACCTCTTTTGCACCTCCCGATCCCGCATGAATAGAAAAAGCCCCCGTATAGGAGAAACAGTCTAAAATCTTCTTTCCCTCTGAGAGCCTTCTTAAAGAGAAGCGATTTTCTCTCTGATCCAAATAAAAACCGGTTTTTTGCCCCTTTTTTACATTGACTCTAAAACCGCAACCATGTTCTTCAATCTCAATCCATCCTGGAACATCCTTCCCGTAGAGAAGGCCGCTGCTCTCTGCCAACCCCTCCTCGTTCCTCGTCGCCACATCATCCCTCTCATAAATGCTTTGGGGATGCAATTCTTTCACCAGTAAATTAATTAACATCCCTTTTAACCGATCCATTCCGGCTGTCAGACATTGGAGAACAAGGGTCTCTTTATAACGATCCACAACCAACCCCGGGAGGAAGTCTCCCTCTCCATTGATGACCCGATAGGCATTCGTTTTTCCTCTCGACCAATCTTCTCTTAAAACGACCGCTCTTGAAATCCGCTCTCTAAAAAAGTTTTCTCCTAATTCTTCCTTTTTTTGCGTCAGGAGGCGCACGATGATTTGGGAGCGGGGATTGATATGTCCACGGCCCAGGAACTGCCCCCCCTGGGAATAGACCTCCCCAACCTCTCCAGGCGAAACTTCTCCCTCCACCCTGGCGACCGCACCGGAGAAGATCCAGGGGTGACCCCGAAGCACCGGCTTCTCTTTGCCTCTCTTTAATATGATCCTGGGTAGGGTAATCATTTTTCTAACAGTGGATGAGGTGACGGGGCGATTGGGCAATAGGAAGAACAAAAATAACACATGCGCAAGTTTGATTATGCACTTACTTATTGAATTCTACTTGAAGTCACCCTTGTCCAAATTAGAATTTCGGGCGATCATTTGATACAAAACATTAGGGTGTCATTCCCGTGAAAACGGGAATCCAGAACCTAAGAATCGACACCTCTGGATTCCTGCTGAAGTTTATCCCGATTGAAATCGGGGCAGGAATGACAAACTGGAAGGCCACCAACCTCAGAAACGACGAATCATCTTTCTGCCTTAGCTACTCTCACTATCTCCCTATCTCCCCATCTTTCCTTTGAAGCGCTCTCTCGAGCAAGTTTCCAACGAACCCCCTATAGGTTATCCCTTGAACTTTGAGGGCTCTGGCCATCCCGGATTGAGGAGAGATATCCGGGTTGGGATTCACTTCTAACACATAGATTTTCCCATCCCGGTCAATGCGGAGATCCACCCTGGCATAATCCCGACATCCGAACAGTTTAAAAACTCTGATCGCGATATGCTCCACCCTCTTTTTCACCCCCCATTCCAAGGGGGCAGGGCAGATCGGTTTTGATTTTTTATACTCGGGGCTCTCTGTGACCCATTTGGCCTCGTATCCGCATATCCTGGGAATCCCTTCCGGGAACTCGGAGTAGTCGATTTCTGAGACAGGAAGGACTCCCACCTTGCCATTGGTCTCCATCAAACCCACATTCAACTCCCTGCCCTCCACGAATTCCTCCACCAAGGCAGGCTGTTGATACTGGTCGATCACATATCGAATCTGCTTGATCAGGGTCTCATCGTCAAAGACCACACTCTCTCTCGAGATCCCGAGACTCCCGTCTTCATGAAGGGGTTTGACGATGATCGGAAAGACATTCCCCTTCGCAGAGCCCACGGCCCGCTCAAAGATTCGATATCGAGGGGTCAGGATGTCTTGAGCCTGGAGGATGTCTTTTACTTTTCCTTTGTCTTGACACAACCCGAGCGTAAGAGGAGAGGATCCGGTATAGGACATTCGGAAAAGATCCAACAAAGCGGGGATATTCATCTCCCAGCAGCTATGTCCATAAACACTTTCGCATAAGTTGAAGACGACATCGGGTTGGTACTCCTTCAGCCAGTGGATGACCTCGAAAATTTCATCACGAACGGCTATCACCACGCATTGATGGCCGAGAGATCGGACTGCATTTTCTACAGCTTCGATCTCCTCGATGATCGCCTCCTCTGCCAGGATATCCTTTTCCTCCCCTTTCCGGAGCCGTTCAAAAAGATTATACAAGATTACTACTTTGAGCACGGATTCTCTCCTCCCCCGTTCACGCTCAAGCGGTCACCTTCTTCGAAACAGCTTTTTCCTCAGCCATGGACCTGGTTTTCTTGAATTCAATGATATTCGGCTCCGGGTACTCAAAAACCTTTCCCTCATAGTTTCTCAAGACAATCTTCCCCCTGCCCTTTGAGACCAAGTAATCCGGTTGTAACGGAATCTTTCCTCCGCCCCCGGGCGCATCGACGACATAAGTGGGCACAGCATAGCCCGTGGTGTGACCCCGCAATTTTTCCATGATCTGAATCCCTGTCGCCACAGAGGTTCGGAAATGTTCGGTTCCCATGGCCAGGTCGCACTGATAGATATAATACGGGCGGACTCGAATCTTGAGGAGTTCTTGAACCAGCTTCTTCATAATGTAGGGTTTATCGTTAATGCCTTTGAGAAGAACGGTCTGGCTCCCCAACGGAATCCCCCCATCTGCAAGCTCCCCGCAAGCTTTTCTCACTCGATCGGTAATTTCCTTCGGATGAGTAAAATGGATGGAGATCATGAGGGGATGATATTTCTTCAACATCCTCACCAACCCACCCGTAATCCTCTGGGGAAGCGTCACCGGAACTCTCGTTCCGATTCGGAGGACTTCAATATGGGGAAGCGCCCTCAATCGGCTCAACATCTCCTCCAACCTCTCATTTTCCAGGAGGAGCGGATCCCCTCCGGATAAGAGGACATCTCGAACCTTTCGATGGCTCCTCAGGTACTTGAGAACCTCCTCAAAATTTCCTTGGGTGATGGACCGCTCACTACTCCCCACCAATCGTCTCCGCGTGCAGTATCGGCAGTAGACGGCACATTGATCCGTGACAAGCAAAAGCACTCGATCCGGATAGCGATGGACAAGACCCGGCACCGGGGAATGATTGTCCTCTCCTAAGGGGTCCACCATTTCACTTTTCGAGAAATGGATTTCCTCGATTCGAGGGACTGCCTGTCTTCGGATGGGGCAATTGGGATTGATCGGGTCCATCAGGCTTGCGAAATAAGGGGTGACGGCTAAGGCTAATCTTCCTTTCGAATGTTTGACCCCTTCTATCTCCTCAGGGGTCAAATCGATGATCTCTTTGAGCTGTTCAAGAGTGGTAACTCGATGTCGAAGTTGCCACCTCCAATCATTCCATTCCTTTTCTGAAACCCCTTTCCAAACTTGAGGAATGGTCTCTTTCAACTCTTCCGTCTTCTCCCCTTCCATTTGAAGGGGAAACAAATAAAGCTGCGAGGCCCTTCTCACCCCTTTTGGGGGGACAGATAAATTAGAGTCTGAAGCAGGCTCCATCTTCTCTCCTTCCCGCATATCTGCTGAGCGGACGCCGGTTCGCTTTCTGAAAAATCTTCTCAGAAAACAAAAAAGGAGATATCATTCGATACCCCCTCCATGACAAAGGAAAAGCCTTCCTTCTTGATGAGCAGATATGCACCTTTTCTTCTTTCTGCGTTGAGCTGGAATAATAAACTCCTCTCTTCAATAGGATGGTCTCTTGTTGGCGCCCCTTTCCTTCAAAGAGGGGGGCGCCAACACTTTGACCATGAACCAAACCCTACTTCTTGGGGGCTTCAGGAGCCGGCGCCGGCGCTGGTGTTGCTGCAGGCGCAGGTGGAGCCGGTGCCTCAGGTGGTTTTGCCTCCTCCTTTGCTGCTGGCTTCGGTGCTTCCTTGGCTTTGCACCCAATACTCATTGCTGCAATATTAATTACCAAGACCAATGCGAGAAAAAGAAAAATCCACTTCTTCATGAAACTTCACCTCCTTTCTGAATGAAATGGGAACCCTCCCCTTTTTTCCCAAATGAAGGAGCTTTCACCCCATCGGGAAAAGAAATCTCTCGGATGACCTTCCTCAGCAACCTTGGATCAACCGGTTTTTTCATAATACGATGAATGCCTATTTTTTTCAATCGAAGAGTGAGTTCGTCAGTGACCAAAGGGGTCATCAATATAAAACGATCATTCCATCTCTTCAGGAGGGGAAACCCTTTTTCCAACACATCAATTTCAACATCGGCTAAGATCATCCCTCCTTCGACATCTTTTTTTCTTTTTTCCAGTTGAGAAAAATCCTCAATCTCTTCTGTCTGAAACCCATACTTCTTCAAAATCTTGTTGAGGCTGAGCCGTACAAACTCATCTTTATCAAGAATAAAGGCCCACTTCAGTCTTTCTTTCATAAAGGGGAAATATATCCAAGTTTCATGCCAAATTTTTAAAGGCTCCCCCGACAAGAAATGGAATAATATATAATGATATTAAATATTTAGATTCTTATTTCATGTCGTTCTTATCTTCAACTACAAAATAGTAAAAAGAAAGATGGCAAAAATGACCTGCGACTTCAGGAACGATGCGACAAATTGCCCTCCTTTCTTCGGCCGATTTTAGAGAGTATGACCTTTTGCCACTCTTTTTTGCCTTTCCCCCATTCAACTTTTATGAAACCTCACCCAATGCTTCCAATCCTTCCATCTTGCGATGAATGGTCCGAACGTTAATCCCTAACAACTGCGCTGCCTTCCTTTTATTTCCTTTCGTGGCCCTGAGAGTCTGAATCAGTATCTCCTTCTCCACTTCCTCAAGAGGCGTTCCGATCTTGATGGAGATCACCTCGGGTCTCTCTTTAAAATCCCGCATTTCTTGAGGAAGATGTTGGACATCCATGACGTCTGGGCTGTTGATCACCAAAATAGACTCAATGGTATTCTCCAACTCCCTTACATTTCCAGTCCATTCGTAATCGGTCAGGAGGTTCATGGACTTCTGGGAGACTCCTTTCACTTTCATATGATATCTCCGATTATATTTTTCTATAAAAAAGTTGACAAGAAAGGGAATATCATCCCTCCGATCCCTCAATGGAGGAAGTTTGATATTCACCACATTCAAACGATAATAGAGATCCTCGCGAAATCTTCCCTCTTTGACTGCCTCCTGGAGATCCCGGTTGCTTGCCGCAATGATTCGGATATTGACCCGGATCGTCTTATTCCCCCCTGCCCTTTCAAATTCGCCTTCCTGGAGGACCCGTAAAAGTTTGATCTGAGTGGCAGGGGGAATATCCTCCACTTCGTCCAAAAAGAGGGTCCCTTGATGGGCCAATTCAAATCGTCCCTTTCGAGAAGCGATCGCTCCGGTGAAAGCGCCCTTCTCATGGCCGAAAAGTTCACTCTCAATAATCCCTTCACTTAAGGAGGCACAACTCACTTTGATGAAGGCCATGGAGGCCCGCGGACTATTGTAATGAATGGCATTGGCGATCAGTTCTTTCCCCGTTCCGCTCTCGCCGATGATGAGAACAGAGCTATCATAGGGCGCAATATGACGGATGAGCTCAAAGATTTTTACCA
>CAWGAV010000025.1:0-54247 GCA_963820625.1 uncultured delta proteobacterium | reverse complement strand
GCGACTTCATAGGCGATCAGGTACTGCTCCTGAAGGGCTGACTGGGCCTCAATGTTCTGGCGGATAGCTCCGGCTTTGAAGATCCCCCAGGTGATTTTAGGGCCGCCGCTGAGGGTCCAACTTCCTGAAGAGGACAGGTTACTCAATGAAAGGGCTTCCAGGCCGATGGAGCCGCTCAACGTGAACTTGGGGTAAAGATCCGCCGTAGCCACACCAACCCTCGCTGTTTGAGCCGCTATTTCGCGTTCGGCCCGTCGCACATCAGGTCGTCGCCTTAAGACATCGGCGGGCACCCCGACAGCGACCTCCAATGGAGGGACCGGTGTGGGCTTACGTTCTTCCAGTTCTGTGTGGACCTTGCCCGGCTGTTCCCCCAGTAGAACTGCCAGACGGTTCATGGCCTCCTCCAGTCCAATGCGCAGGGTTGGTATCTGGGAACGGGTGTTTTCAAGGTTGTAGCGGGCCTGCTGCACGGCCAGTTCGTCGCTCAAACCCGCTTGATACCGCCATAAGGTCAATTGGTAGGTTTCGTTTTGCGCCTCCAGGTTCGCTTCCGCTACGGTAAGCCGAGTCTGAAAGGTGCGCACCTCGATGTAGTTCAAGGCCACTTCTCCGATCAGGGAGACGAGCACATTACGCAGGTCTTCATAGTTAGCTTGTAGATCTGCCTCGGCTGCCTCCACGGAGCGACGGACGCCCCCAAAGATATCCAGCTCCCAACCTGCATCAAAGGTTGCTGCGAAAAGGTCACTGGTCTTTCCGCTTCCTGTATCTTTGTTGCTGCGGCTCCAGTTTGCAGAACCCGTAGCGTCGAGAGTGGGAAAGAGATCAGCCTTGGCCATACCCCGACGGGCGCGCGATTCGCGAACCCGCGCCATGGCCTTCTTCAGGTCGAGGTTGCCCAACACGGCGCGATCGATCAGACGGGACAGTTCCGGGTCGTTGAGCGTCGTCCACCACTCTGCCAGGGTCTGGGGATTCATCTCCTCGGCGGTCAAGCCCCCTTTGAACTGGGTGTGCCAGGTTGCGGATACCGACGTGTCGGGCGGGACATAATCGGGCCCCACAGTAGCGCACCCGGTTAGGATCAGGATCGCGAGCACCACAGGGAGACATGACGTAGGTCTAATCAAGGTTGTTTTATAAAGAAAAATCATGTGTTGCTCCTATTCTTGGGCATCTCCGTTTCCTCATTACTTTTTGAGACCCCTTCGCTTCTTTTCAGCTTCATCACGGATTGCGCGGATTCCAGCCAAGGAGAACTCCACGACGTGTTTAGAATAGGCCTCGATATCGTCGACTCCAGGAGGACTATCCTTGTCTTCTCGCTTTTCCTTATGTCTCTTTCTCACGACCATTGGATTAATACACTGACTTATGATGCTTATCTCGCAGAACCGTACCTGCATGTCCGACACATGCGGGCCAAGTAGCTCACGAACCAGAATCTCCATCCTCTCTTGCAGGGGCCGGAGTTCTTCTCGCATGACCTTATTTAAAAGCCCTGTTGGATTGGCAAGTTCCTTTTGCACAATAAAGAATTCTCTATTGTCCTCGTCAGCAATCCGACGCAAAAGGGCTACCACCTGACCTCGTAGACGCTCTTCGGGTGGCGCGGCATCACTCACACCACCATCCGGAGGATGTACTTTCACGGATTCAGAAAAGGAGTGTCGCCACGCTTCGGTGTAAAGGGTCTCTTTATCACCGAAGTGATAATTTACAGCTGCAATGTTTGCCTTGGCTCGTTCGCAGATTTCCGCAATGGTTGCATCCCGATAGCCTTTCTTTGCGAAAACATCGCTTGCGGCCGCCAACAGGCTTTTTGCAGTTTTTGCAACACCTTTCCTTTGGATCCTCATCTCATCCTCCCATAACTACTCTGATCTACATATTTCAAATATATATTTTAAATGATCATTTGAATATGTCAAGCAGCAAATGTTGTGCCAATTCATTTTTTGGCCATAGATCAAAACAAAGTCTAATGGCTTCTTGGATTTGTTTTCATAATATTTCCCGTTAGTTTGGTTGCCTATGAGTTTTTTGAGAACTCTCGTCCCTAAAAGAAATCTTGCTATATCATCGGACTAAGACCAGAGGAAATTTCTGTCGATTATTATTCGGATTAAGCCGGTGTTCTTAGTGGTTTCAAATAGTTGAGGACTTCGACAATATTGACGCGTAATTCGACAAAAGGAGGCCGAATCCAGTACCAATCATACACTACAGAGAAGAGAACGTCTTATTTAAGGCCGAATTGTTGGACAGTATGTAAATTGAATCGTGTGAGGAAAAAACAAATGAGGGAATGGTGATTGGTGAGAATTCAAGAGAGAACGATCTCGATGTCAATGTAACCAAGGAGAAGAAACTCACCAATATGAGGGCAGCAGGGTCGGACGAAGCCTTGCAGCTCATTCCACCTAAGATTCTCAGCCTTGAGCAGGCCATCGAGTTTATAAAAGAAGATGAGCTGGTTGAGGTGACCCCGTTATCCGTGCGCCTCAGAAAAAAGATCCTCGAATCGAACAAAAGGCCCAAGTATAGGAGTTAAGATTGCGATCGATGTTTATTCATAAACCTTTGTATCGATTCTGACTTTGGAGACATAAAAAAGCTCACAGGAACCATTGCCTGTATCCGTTCTGGAGAGACTTGTATTCCACGTGACCGTCTGCCCCTTATAGGTTCCCTTTAAATTCACCAAGAAACCTTCTAACCCGACCCTGTCTTTTTCCTTAATCGTCTTGATGGCCATGTGAACATTCTCATTGGCCGGGACGATATGATGGTTTCCGGAGTGAGCGATCACATAAGAATTATCAAAAGGGCTTCCTGGTTTATATTGATAAAAATACCATCGATTCCTTTGGCTATAGGTAATATTTCTATCATACTCGGGTTCTGCCAGTTTTCCCCAGACAATGGCTAAATCAACCGGTGAAATCTCCCCGTCCCAATTTGAGGAATACGTTTCCTTGCTGACCACCACTCCAGATATTTTGTATTCTGCCACGGGGGTAATTGCGAAATGGCCATTTTTAATTTCTCTAATGATGGGGTCATCAGACTTGGTGGACGTCTGGACGGGGTCTTGGGAGGTATCAATTTTATCAGTTTCCACCCCGGTCAGCTTGGGTCGTCCGCACCCGGATAGAAAACAGAGAAATAAGATTGTTAAAATAAACCAAAGAAATGGCTTTCTTTTCATGGTAACGAAAGTTGCTCCCATGGTGGATGGAGGTCAATATAGTTTTTCTTCACTATCCTGTCAACCCTTCGCCCCCCACGGCCTAAGGGCCGAAGGCTCAGTCTGCCTGCTGCAGGCAGGGGAGGCCACCCGGCCGTGACCAATTGTATCGAAAAGAAATCGAATGCCAAGGATTTTTACCTTGCCCACCCACAGTTTTTATGGCTCGCAGACGACTGGAAAACAACCAGACCCGGCCGAGCCGCTCGGAGAGGCTTCATCGGCCGCACCGCTTTAGCGATTGGGCACATCGCTTCCAAACCTAATCGAACTCCCAGCTTGGATAAGGCTGGTTACTTCACCCTTCTAAAACATCGGCCTTATGAAGCCTCTAAGAGGGGTTGGGCTAGGGGACAAAGGGCATCCCTTCAAACCACCAGTGGGATCGGGAGAAGAAAAACAGGGGGCAAGGGATTTTTACCAATTGTTTGAAGGTCATGAATATGCTAAATTAGGCCTTGATGAAAAAGACCTTTCCCATTCATGGGATTTTTGGAATCGCCTTCCTCCTTCTCTCCGAAATCTTCCTCTTCAAAAAGGTCGATCCTTTCTACAGTTGGTTTTATTGCTTTGCCTGGTGGTCCTATATCCTGATTGTTGATGCAATCATCTATCGTCTAAAAGGAAACTCTCTCCTCCTCAGCCGGACCAAAGAATTCTTCTTGCTGATTCCCTGGTCGCTCTTCATCTGGTTGATCTTTGAAGCCGCCAACCTCTCCTTAGAAAATTGGTATTATATCAACCTCCCCCACTCCAGGGTGGAAAGGTGGTTAGGCTATGCCATTGCTTACGGGACCGTCCTCCCCGGGATGTTCGAAACAACTGAATTGTTGAAGGCATTAGGACTCTTTAAAAATTCGAGACTCAAGAAAACCATCATTTCCAACGAAGGACACCCCGTTCTAATTCTCTTTGGGACCCTTTGCCTGGTTTCTTCTGTGCTGATTCCTGAATACTGCTTCCCCCTCATCTGGGTTGGATTCATCTTCCTCTTAGAACCTTTCAACTACCGGTTCGAAGGAAAATCTCTCTTGAAAGATCTGGAAGAAGGTAAACCACAAATAATTTACCTTTTACTCATCGCTGGATTGATCTGCGGCTTTCTCTGGGAGTTCTGGAACTTTTGGGCCCAGTCAAAATGGGTCTATACCGTTCCCTTCTTCGAGGAGGGAAAGGGTTTTGAAATGCCCTTCCCCGGTTTTTTGGGATTTCCTCCCTTTGCCCTTCAAGCTTATGTGATGGTTAACTTCATCTCCCTATTTCGAACTGGAAGGGGATGGGAAGAATCCACTTATCGCCTCAATCTGGAGAGAAAGACAAGACCTCTGACCATGATCTTAACAGCCATTCTGATTGGAAGTTTCTCTGTCCTCATCTTCAAGGCCATCGATTCCAACACCGTCGACTCTTATTATCCCAGACTCAAAGACGCTTACTGGATAGAACCTCAGGTTCGAATGGAGCTTCCGAAAGTAGGAATCACCACCCTTGACGATCTTCTCTCAAAAACGGAAGAAAAAAAAGAAAGGGATGAACTGGCGCTCCGTCTCCTTATCCCCAAGGAGCTGCTTATCCAATGGGTGGAGAAAGCTAAATTGGTTCAATTAAAAGGATTGGGTGTTGAAAATCTTCTGTTATTGGAAATGGTGGATATCCACTCCATTTCTGCCCTTGCAAAAGAGGACCCGGAAAAACTCTACGAAAAAATAGAGCAAGTTTCCCGAGGAAGAAATCCTCTTCAAAAGGCACAGATAAGAATCTGGGTGAGAGAAGCACAAAAGAAAGTTAGGAGTTAAGGTGGTAGCGTCGGCATTTATTGCCGACGAAATGGTTCGCCCCCAGTAAATGGGGGCGCTACGGGTGCGATCACGATTCACGCATCACGAGGCACGGAGTAAACCATGAAATATGGGGCGATGAATTTTCCGGTTAAACCTCTTCTGAGGGAAATGGAAGAGATTGGAGAGATGGGTTTCGATTATGTGGAACTGACGATGGATCCTCCTGAGGCTACCCCACAAAAAATGTTAGGACAAAAACGGTCAATCCTGGAGGTCCTTCATCGATATGGAATGGGCATCATGGGACATCTTCCCACTTTTGTCTGGACCTCTGACCTCTATGAAAGTCTGAGGAGTGCCTCCCTCAAGGAAAATTTCGAAGCCTTGGAGGCGGCAGCGGAATTGGGAATTGAAAAGGTTGTGCTCCACCCCGGTTTCATCACCGGTTTAGGAAAATTCCTTCTGGATAAGGCGAAGGGATATGCCATGGAATCTCTCGAAGCCATCTTGAAGAAGTCTGTGAACCTCAACATCACCCTCTGTATTGAAAATATGTTTCCCCAGGCCCACTTTCTTTCCCAACCTCATGAGTTCCAACCTGTCTTTCAAACCTTTCCGGAAATCCGGCTGACTTTAGATGTCGGCCATGCCAATCTGGGGGGCGGAAAGAATAGGTCTTCGGAGTTTATCCGTCTCTATGGTTACCGGATCGGCCATGTCCACGCCAATGACAACTTCGGAAAGGAAGACAGTCATCTGCCAATCGGTGCCGGGATCATTGATTTCGAAAAGATTATGAAAGAACTCAAAGAGACCCAATACGATGAAACGATCACCCTCGAAGTCTTCTCCAAGGATAGGGACTACCTCAAGATCAGCAAGGAGAAGATAAAGCGAATGTGGGAGGCCCTGTGATTTTTGCTGTGGTTTTTTCTTTACTCGTTGCCCTCTTCTGGCTCAAAAAGTTTAGGAAAATGGATAAATATGAAAAGGAACCCGAGCGTCTCATCTTCCTGGCCTTCTTTGCCGGAGTGTTATCAACCATCCCCGCTGTCCTTTTAGAAAGCCTCCTTCCCTTTCACGATCGAGAGTCACCTTTCATCCTCCGGAACCTCTTTCTCTCTTTCTTATGGGTGGGAATCGTGGAGGAGTTTTTCAAATATCTTGCTGTCCGCCTGACCGTCTATCGTTCCAAACAATTTAATGAAGTGATGGATGGGATGATCTACATGATCTCAGCCGCATTGGGTTTTGCAGCCACTGAGAACGTGGGATATATGCTGGGATTTGGATTTTCTGTGGGCCTTTTTCGAGCCATTATCTCCTATCTGGCCCATATTTCTTTCTCTGCCATCCTCGGATTTTATATGGGAAAGGCAAAGATTGAAGGGAAAAAGAATTTGATCTGGGTCGGTTTTGCCCTGGCCATTTCCCTTCACTGGCTTTATGATGACTTTCTCGTTGTGGGGACATTAAAATCCTCCGGGGGGTTTCTTCTCTTGGGCCTTATGATTTGGGTATTTGGATTGATTCTCACCCTCATTCTCATCAAGAAGGCACAGGCTGTCTCCCCCTTCCGCGCGGCCCATATCCTTCCTAAGGTGTTGACCAGGCGGTGTCAGACCTGTGGGAAAACAGTTTCTTCAAAGGCCCTCGTTTGCCATCATTGCGGGGAATCACTCACCCTGGATGAGGAAGAGGTTACTCTGAAAGTTTAATCAGGACGCCCGTCTTTCTTGCGTGGTGAAGAACGATCTTGAAGAGCACTGCTTCGATGGCCAGATAAACTCCTATCTGACCAAATCCCCATCCTAATAAATTCCCTCCCCGACTAAATCCATAAAAGGATCTAAAATATTCCAAAAAATAAGTCAGGGGGATCCCCCTGGCGATCTCAGGGAGAGGAGATGGAAGAATTGAAATGGGGTAGTAGATTCCGCAGATCAGGGCCATGAGGCTGCTGATGGACCAGGCTGCCACCTCGGCCTTATATCCAAAAAGGAGGACCAGGATACAGACGCTGATTCCCACTGAAGCAGAGATGAGGAAAAGGCCTAAGAGAAAAAGGCTGAGCGGGCCTACGCCGGGTCTTAAAAAATCGAAACCAAAGGCAAGAGCGCTTAAGAGAATAAGCAGCAGGAAGACGACGAAGGAGCGGATGACGCCAATCAACCAGGATCCTAAGATGAGTTGGAAAGGATGGACAGGTGCGATGAAGGTATGTTTGAGGGATTTTGACCAAAGGTCGTAGAGGAGCACATAAGCCACATCAATCTGGCAGACTTGAATCACGCTCATGGAGATGACGCCGATGAGAATGAACCCGCTCATCTCGGCGCTCAGGCTCAGGAAATTGGTCAACAGTCCAACAGAGAAGAATCCGACCACAGGCCAGAAGAGGATCTCGAAGAGGCTGAAGACATTCCGCTTCGTGATGATCCAGTTCTTAATCACAAACGCCCAGGTCTGAATCAGTAGCCTTTGCAAATTCTTCGATGACACATTAATAAAAAAGATTCCTCCTCATTCTGATAATCAGAATATATCGAAATATTCCCTTAAACTCAACCTTCATGGCATTGGTTTATGAGGGTAGTGAAATGACAAATCTGCAACCTAAAATCTGAAATTTGAGATTTTCTTTACCCCATGCTCTTTGCTCCATGCCTGCCTACCGCAGGCAGGCGCTATGCGCTTTAATTTATGGACAGATGCCCTTTAATGGGCAACCCCCTGCCTACTTTGGATCTGGAATTTCTGCCTCCTGAAAACCTTTCTTTCTCAAAAGGCAACTATCGCATTGCCCACAGGCCTTTCCATCTGGGGAGGGATCATAGCAGCTATGCGTAAGGCTGTAATCAACTCCAAGTTCGATCCCCTTTCGAATGATTTCTCCCTTTGTCATATTGATAAGCGGGGTCCGTATAAGGATCCTCATTTTTCCCTCTACTGCTGCCTTGATGGCCAAGTTTGCCATGGCTTCAAAGGACTTGATGTATTCGGGACGGCAATCAGGATATCCCGAGTAGTCGATTGCATTTACCCCGATGAAGATATCTGAAGCTCCAAGCACTTCGGCCCATGCCAGGGCATATGAAAGAAAGATGGTGTTCCGTGCAGGGACATAAGTTACAGGAATCTCCTTTTGCATTTCTTCTTCATTTCTTGCTTTGGGTACATCGATATTATCCGTTAGGGCTGAGCCTCCTATTTTTCCCAAATCAATCTGAATGACCAGATGCTTTTGGGCACCCAGTGATTTTGCCACTTTTTCAGCGGCTTTTAATTCTAAAACATGGCGTTGCCCATAAGAAAAACTAAGACTGTAAATTTCATATCCCTCATTTTTAGCCATGGCCATCGCGGTGGTTGAATCGAGCCCGCCACTTGAAAGAACAACCGCCTTTTTCTTCATGGCTTTCCTGCTGCTAACCTGCAAAACCATAGGTTCCCATTATCCAAATGTAAAGGACACCTCTCCGAAAAAGAATCCATTAAAACTATTTTTTATTTGAAATGTGATATGGCAAGACCTGATCCCTAAAATTCTCTCAATGACTCAATCTTTCGGACATTCAAAGATCATGGGCTACAAAATCGGTCAGATCTTTTTCCCTCAGCACTCTTCTTTTCCATGTTTCAAGAGAAGGAATGATATGAGGCAGGAGTCGCATGGAATAATAAGGCGGAAGTAATGGCAGACCGATCAGATCTCCAAAGATGACCAGCATAAAGAGGTTATCCAGGTGTCCTCTTTCCTTCTTCATTTCCAGGTCCATCTCATGGAGCATCAGTCCATACATGATCTCCCCGATCACTTTGGGAGAGCCTTTCAGTTTCTCCGCGAGAGAGAGGAATAAGTCTTTGATCAAATGGACTCCCTCCTTTCTTCAACCTGACACCGATGTTCTTTCCCAAAAATGGAATTTGTCATTCTTATATATCGAACGTATAATGTTTGCAAGTGTTATTTGGTGAACAGCCCGTTCAATTGTCAATTCTTTGAAAAAGATGCTTTTCACTAACAACCCACACCTTCAATTTTTTCCGGACTTCTCTCCCCCAGTCAAAGCCCACTACACCACACACCGCATAGCTCATAGCGTAAATACTCAATCGTTAAGCGTAAGTTGTGAGGCAGAAACAAGTCTTTAAGGACCATCAAAAAAGTAAATTACCCCGCAGCTCTGCTGGGCGGATGGAAACAGGTTCGCCGAAGGCGAAATGTTTTAGAGTTTTAAATTGATAATTCCATGTAGCTTGCTATAAGTTTACCTCATCTGTCATTCCCACGAAAGTGGGAATCCAGACTTGTCCCTGTGAAAACAGGGAACCAATATAAACTGGATTCCTGCTTTCGCAGGAATGACAACATGGAAATAGGTTTTGAATTTTAATACCCCGCAGCTCTGCTGCGGGGTAATTTACTTTCAATTTTATTTTCGATTTCCTTGAGCGTGTCACCTCTTATCCCTGCCTACCGCAGGCAGGCGGCAGGCAATAAGAAGGACGGGAGTACTTAGGTGTTCTCTTCAGGGGTAGGCTGTGATGCAAATTCAATAAAGACATCCTCCAGGTCTGTCTGTCCCAAGGTGATTTTTTTGATCTGGGCGCCGCCCTGGGAGAGCAAGGCGATCAAGTTCCCCAATCTTCTCTCCCCGTCATCCACAATGATTTCACACAGATTTCCAGAGATACCGAAGTTAATCACACCATCCGCACGGAGTAATTCATCCTCCGAAATCGTCCCTTTAAATTCAATCTTCACCAAATCTCCCATCCGAACCATCCGTTTTAGAGTCTCCGCCGTTCCGGTGGTGAGAATCTCTCCACTCCTTAGAAAAGCAATGCGGTCACAGAGGAACTCTGCCTCTTTCATATTGTGTGTGGTGAGAAGGACGGTCATTCCCCTCTCCTTCTGGATCAACCGGATCTGTTCACGAATCATGATGGAGACGCTTGGATCGAGGCCAACAGTAGGTTCATCCAAAAAAAGAACGGCTGGATCATTGAGCAGGGACTTGGCTAAGGAGAGCCTTTGTTTCATCCCTGTGGAGAGCCGATCAAAATGAACGTCTTGATGTTCTTCTAAATTGAAAAGGTGGATCAACGCTCTGACCTTTTCCTCTCGTCGATTTCCAGTCAAACCATAAAGCATTCCATAGAAGTGGAGATTCTCTCTGACGGTCAAGCTCCAAAGGAAATTTGCATTTCCACTGGAAATGTTCACCTTCTCCCTGATCCGCTGTCCATCCTGTAGGGCATCGATGCCAAGGATTTGAATCCTCCCCTGATCAGGAAGGAGCAATGTGGAAAGGATGGAGAGGAGCGTCGTTTTCCCTGCTCCATTGGGTCCCAGAATACCAAAGATCTCTCCTCCCCCGATCTCGAGGTCTATCCCTTTCAGAACCAATTTCTGTTTCCTTCCCCACCAACCTGATCGAAAGGTCTTGTAGATTCCCTCTGCTTTGATTGCTAAGGCCATATCTTTAACTACCTAAGAGAGCAAATAGCAGATTGCATATAGCAGATGGTTAGGAGGTTCATTAGACAATCAGCTATTACCCATCAGCTATCAGCAAGTAGTGAAAGTCAGTATATTATGGAATTCCGGATTTGCCAATGGAAAATTCGATTCTTAGAACTTCATAAGTCTGGATTTTATGGCAGAGAGAAAAAATAGTGCTTACAGAAAGGAAGACATGGAGCAGTTAGAAAACGATTTCTTTTCCGCCACCGTCGGGATAACGAGATAATTCAGCGGGGCGATTTACCGCATCCGCTGGATCGGGTTGATACCCCGTTCCTATGCCGCCTTTTTGAGAGTGACACGCATGCCGGCTCTCGTCGCAAGGGTGATAAGCATTTCGAGACTAAATCTTTCCCATTTACCTCTGATCAAGTCTGAAATCCTGGATTGACTAACGCCGAGGATTTCCGCAGCCTTGGTCTGCGTTAGCCTCTTGGCTTTGATGAACTTCCGGAGATCGGCCATAAGATCGGCACGCATCTGAAGAATTGCGGCTTCATCCGGAGAATACCCGAGATCAATGAATACGTTTCCAGAAGAATTAACAACGGTCTCGCTCATAAGTTACCTCCAATCTGCCTGTACCGTTGGCGAGCCAAATCAATATCATGCCGGCTCGTTTTTCGAGTCTTCTTTTGAAATGCATGAAGCACATAAACCGCATCGCGTAGCTTACCGACATAGATTACTCGCCACTCGCCCAAAACGTGGATACGGATTTCCTTCACGCCTGGGCCGATTACCTGCATTGGTTTCCAATCGCTTGGTTCGAGTCCGCTTTGAACCGCACGGAGTTCGAAGCCTGCGGCACGGCGAGCTTCATCGGGGAAGTTCCGAAGATCATCGAGGCTCGATCCCACGAAGTTCAGCGGCTTCATAGTCACCAGAATATTATATAAGTTTTTATATATTTAGCAAGTCCAATGAACAAGGTCTTTATCGTGCGGGGTAACGTCAGTCTTCGGGTGCTTCGGGTACAGCGAGTGGCGCGGGACCCGAAGTTGCTCTGGAAGGCTTTGCTGGGCCTCTTCGCGTCTTGTTAAAAGGTGCCCAGTGAATCAACTGCACGTAGTGCATGTTGAGGTACGGAGGCAACCTCGCCCATTCTTTTCATTCCGGATTGAAAGGATTCATCCTTGAGAACCTCCCGGTCCCACAGCAGTTCACCCGATGTGGGCTCTTCTTTGAGTCTGGGATTTGACCGAAGGAGTCCTATGATCTCTCCCCCGGCTTTCAGCTCGATGTAGGCCGAATGTATGAGGCGGTTGCGATACCTGCGGAGTTCATGACTCTCGGTGACTATTGCCTCAAATGCGCGTTTCCTTTCCTCTGCATCATCGGGTGCGAGGCGATCAATGAGGGGGAGGTAGAGTTTCTGCACCTTGTTCACGAGCGTGTTGAAGCTTTCATTCCGCAGGGCTCGGGGCGGCCAGTGTTTTCTGTGTGGGTCAAGAATGAGCCAGCCGATCTCTCTGAAGCGGTTTTCAAGCCACTGAAACGAGACCACGAACTCGCCGAGCTTTCGGTATATCGTATCTATGTCCATGTGTGGCCCAACTTATTTTTTAAGCTTATTCTATATATGTTGTCATATTATAGTCAATAAAGATGACCTGTCAACGAATAGTTCCTGAGTTGATGTTGAAAACTAACTCAATCATCGGCATAATCGCTCAGAAATAGAGGCAGTCCTTCGCGGGGCCGAACGGTTGAATTTGAAGAATTGATGGATTTATGTATTATAATTGACGTGATGGACAAATTTATCGAAATTGTTGGTGCCAGATCCCATAACCTTAAAAACATCGACTGTAAAATCCCAAGAGGAAAGATTACTGTCATCACAGGCGTCTCAGGCTCAGGCAAATCAACCCTTGCTTTCGACACTCTTTTTGCTGAGGGCCAAAGACGTTACATTGAATCTCTTTCCACTTATGCGCGGCAATTCTTAGAGAAAATGGATCGGCCTGATGTCGAGGCCATTCATGGAATCCCGCCCGCCATTGCCATCGAACAGAAAAACACGGTAAAGAATGCCCGCTCCACGGTTGGGACAGCCTCTGAAGTTTATGACCATTTGAGACTCCTCTTCGCCAAGATCGGTGAGGTCTTCTGCCCGGAGTGCCATATCAAAGTATCTGGAGATACCGTGGAGAGTGTCGTGGAACAGATCCTGAGTCAATATCAAGGTATCAAGATTTTCATCCTCAGCCGGGTTTCTCTGGATGAAGATAAAGAAAAAGAGCTCAAGGTAAAAGATCTCATCAAAAATGGATATTACCGAACTTGGGAAGGAGGGGAAATTCTTGATCTCACTGCTTTGCCTTTCTCTGAGATCCAACAGCGAAAATCCCTTTCTCTTCTCATTGACCGACTTCTCTTGGAAGAGAAGGATAGATCGAGATTATCCGAAGCCGTTCAAAGAGGGTTTCAATTAGGCAATGGCAAAATTGAAGTGATTGGAGAGAATGGTGAGAGGGCCGCCTTCAATAGGAGCTTCTCCTGTAATCGCTGTGGAAGAAATTTTTCGGAACCAGAACCCCTTCTCTTTTCGTTTAACAGCCCTCTCGGCGCCTGTTCTACTTGCCAGGGTTTTGGCAGGATCATTGGAATTGATTGGCAAAAAGTCATCCCGGATCCGAAAAAGGCACTGAAACAAAAACCCTTTGCTCCCTGGAACACGCCCGCTTACGAAGACCTCTATGAGTATCTATGGGAGGCCTGCCGGAGGAACCGAATTCCAATCCAAAAACCATTTGAAGAGCTTCAGCAGAATCAGAAAGATATTTTGCTTAACGGGAAAGGAGAGTTCATCGGTCTCAAAGGATTCTTTGAGTGGATGGAAGGGAAGCGATACAAAGTCCATTACCGGGTTTTTCTGAGCAAATATCGAGCCTATACCCCCTGCCCCACTTGTCATAATACCCGACTCAAAGAGGAAGCACTTTATTCGCTCCTGGCGGGAAAGAACATTGCTGAGCTTTGCGACATGCCTATTTCAGATCTCCAGCTCTCCTTTAAAAATCTACGGATTAGAGATTTTCAAAAGAAGGTCGGAGAGCGTCTTCTCAAAGAGATTAACGACCGAATCGGATTCATGGTGGATGTGGGATTGGGGTATCTAACCCTCTCGCGTCAAACCAGAACCCTTTCCAGTGGTGAATATCAACGAATCACCCTGGCAAGATCACTTGGCTCAGCTTTGACTGAAACGCTCTATGTCTTAGATGAACCAAGCATTGGCCTTCATGCAAGGGATACCCATCGCCTCCTGCGATCCCTCCAGAGATTACGAGAAGGAGGGAATACAGTGGTCGTGGTAGAACATGATCCAGATGTGATACGAGCAGCCGATGAAGTTATTGATCTTGGCCCTGGCGCCGGGAGATGGGGAGGCTCTGTGGTCTTCCAGGGGAAAGTGGAATCCCTTCTGGAAAACCAGGATTCCATCACGGCCCGATGTTTAAAAGACGGAATGTCTCCTGCTCCCACACACCCTATTAGAAAGCCGAAGGGATGGATCTCCATCTATAATGCCCGGGAACACAATCTAAAAGGAATTGATGTCAGAATCCCATTGGGAGTGATGGTCTGCATCACGGGCGTCTCTGGAGCCGGGAAGACCACATTGGTTCACAACATTCTTTATGCCGGAGCAAAAAGGAATGGGAACTCAGAATTTGAAAAAGGGGCTTTTGACTCCATCAAAGGTTTAGAACAGATCGATGATCTCATTCTGGTGGATCAATCACCCATCGGTAAAAGTCTTCGATCGAACTCAGCCACTTATATTAAGGTGTTCAGTGAGATCCGGGATCTCTTTGCCCTCACCCGGGAGGCCAAACGATATGGATTTAAACCCCGCCACTTCTCCTTCAACACAGAAGGGGGGCGATGTGAAACCTGTCAGGGAGCAGGGTTTCAAGTTCTCGACATGCAATTTTTAGAGGATGTCATCATCACCTGCGAAACGTGCGAAGGGAAAAGATTCCGGTCTGAGATCCTCAAAGTGAAATATCGAGATAGGAATATTTCAGAAGTGTTAAATATGACCGTTGATGAAGCCATAACATTCTTTCAGGGCCACCATCGGATTCTCTCAAAGCTTCAAATCTTAAAAGATGTAGGCCTGGGATATCTCACCCTCGGCCAGTCCACCAATACGCTGAGCGGAGGGGAATCGCAGCGTTTAAAACTGGCTCAGCATATCGGTCAAACACAGGAAGGGAAAAATCTCTTTATCTTCGATGAACCCACCACCGGTCTCCATATGGCTGATGTTGAACTTCTTCTTCTGACCTTTCGGAAACTCCTCTCCCAGGACCATTCGCTCATCGTGATTGAACACAACCTGGACCTCATTCGATGTGCAGATTACATTATCGATTTGGGCCCGGAAGGAGGGGAAGAAGGAGGGAGGATTGTTGCAGAAGGCGATCTCAAAACGATCATGACCTCGCAACAATCCTACACAGGACAGTTCTTAAAAATGCGGATGAACAAGAAAGGTTCAGGTTCAGGTTAAGATTAAGGGTTAAAATCTCTCAACCTCAGCCTCAACCTAAACCTCTGTCCTTTGCTTGATGCAGCTCAGCATCTGCTCCAGTCGGGTCCGGTCAAACCCTACCATTACCTCACTGCAAGCGGAAATCACCGGAACGCTTCGCGCTCCCGAAATTTTCACCATCTCATCTAATGCCGCCCGGTCTTTCGTCACATCATAATCAGTAAATTTGTACCCTCTTTGCGAAAGAAACTCTTTCGCCATTTTGCAGTAGGGTCAAGTCGGTGTCGAATAAACCTTGATCTCTTCCGCTGCCATGATGAATCCTCCTTGTCCATTTTATTAATTCACAGCTCTTATTCTATTTTTACACACATCTTATTTCAATTGTCAACGAATGTTTTTGAGGTCTTTGAAAAAACTATTAGACTTCTCAGAGATTTCTGGACTTTTTCAGAAATCTCTTTTTCCCTCATTGGAAATTATGATATCATATCACCCATCAAGTTTAACGAATAGATACCCGATATGAAGGCAATGTTGAAATCTAAAGATCTTCAAAAAGCCGCAGAGGATTTTCGTTACCTTCTCAATCGGGGGTATCCAAGGAAGACGACGCTGGGACTGGTTGGAAATCGGTACGGACTGACTTCCGATGAGCGCCACCTGCTCCATCGGGGAGTTTTTTCAAGTTCTGATTCGCAAGCGAGACGAAAGAAAAAAATCTCTATCCAGGGAGTTCGAAACAAAGACCTCGCTATTGATGGTCATAATGTTCTGATTACTATTGAAGCTGGGCTCTCTTGTCGGCCTCTCATTCTCGGAGATGATGGTTTCATCAGAGATATCTCAGGTCTCTCCGGAAGCTTCAAAAAAACGGAAACGACAGAAAAAGCTATCCAATTCATCATCCATGCCATAAAAATAATGAAGCCGCGTCAAACTCTTTTCCTCTTTGATGCTCCGATTAGTATGAGTGGGGAATTGGCTCAAGAGGTGAGAAGCCAGTTAAAGAGAGAGACTCTTTCGGGGGAGGCTATGGCGGTGAAAGTTCCGGAGAAAATTTTAATTGGATTTCCCGGAGTGGTTGCTACCAGTGACACAGCCATCATTGATCAATCTAAAAAGGTGCTGGATCTGGCCGGTTATATCATAACGAAGAGGATCGGGTCAAAATCCCTTCTTCGATGGAAGATTAAGCCATTGGGAGGCTGATCCCGCCTTTGGCGGGACTCCCCTACCCTATCGGGCTTTCGCAGGCTAAAGCCTGCGGCTACGAGTTTGTTTGATAGGGGACCCTAAAAGAGGTTATGGGAAAAGAAAGCTATCGCTGGGTGATCCTGGGCATCGTCTATCTATCTATTCTTGCTTTCACACTCATTTTCCAATCCATCCCGCCCATCCTTCCTTTTATCCTCTCTGACCTTCATCTCACCTATGCTCAATCGGGTCTCCTGATGAGCCTTTTTGCTTTTCCAGGCATCTTCGTCTCACTTTTGGGCGGATTTCTCGTAGACCGTTATGGAATGAGGTTTTTAGGAACAGGCTGTTTTTTATTGATGATTGGAGGAACCTTGCTGGTAGGATTGGGAGAGAATCTCCCTGCCCTCGGCCTGGGAAGAATCATTGCTGGAATAGGTGGCCTCACCCTTTCTGTCTTCCTTCCCAAACTTCTTTCTCAATGGTTTAAAGAAAAGGAGTTAGGCCTGGCCATGGGTATTTTCAATACCGGCGTCCCCCTTGGCTCAGTCATCTGTTTTGGTCTTTTTGGAAAAATGGGAAGTCTATGGGGATGGCGTGTTCCTGTTTTATTAACCGGGATATATTTACTCGTCACGTCTATCCTTTTTTTAAGCCTTTATCGATTACCTCCTTCACAAGAAATGGGGGAAAATAAACCCCTCAGTATTTTAAAGTCGTTAAGAAAAATGGGATATCCCATCTGGTTAGTGGGTCTTTCCTGGCTCTGGTTCAACGCTGCCTTCGTCTCTTTTGCTACCTTTGCACCCAATCTTTTCCTCCAGAAAGACTACACGATTGAACAGAGCGGGTTCCTGATCGGAATCCCTCTTCTGGGCTCCCTTCTTTTCAGTGCCCCCATTGGATATTTGGTAGACCGATTTAAACACCAGGAATGGTTCATTGGAATGGGAGCCATGGCATTGGCCATCTTGGCATTATTTTTCAATTTCAGCTCTTCGTTTATATTCCTCGTCATCTTGATGGGAATCTTTGCAGCGATGATTCCCGCTCCTATTTATTCCCTTCCCCCAGAGATGTTAAAAATAGAAAATGTTGGATTGGGATTCGGAGTCATCTCCACCTGCTCAAGCATCGGCTTATTTGTTGCACCCTATCTGGTTGGAAAAGCCAAAGACCTAACAGGCTCGTACAGTTGGAGTTTCATCTTAATCTCCCTCTTCTCCTTTCTCATCATGGTCTTCATCTTCTTTACCCACCGCTCCCGAAACAGAATAAAAAAGTTAAGTACGGGCGATTCATGAATCGCCCGTACAGGGTTCGGAGTTAAGAGGCTAAAATAAGATAAGAAAAGACTTCCAAAAAACCCTTGACAAGCTAAGCCCCTTGGCGTATAAAAAGATATAAATCTGGATACAGTATACAAAATTTTAAATCAAAAGGAGGGTTCTGTGGAAACTACATTAGGAGGCCTTCGGGTCAGCAAAAAGAAATCCCTGCGGGAAGAAGTCTATGAATCATTAAAAAAATCCATTCTTCACGGAAAACTGAAAGCCGGGCAGCGTCTCATCGAGGAACAACTCGCCCATCAGGTTGGAATCAGCCGCACCCCTGTCCGGGAAGCCTTCCATAAACTGGAAAGGGATGAATTGGTCACCCGGCTTCCAAAAGGGGGCTTTGCGGTGAGGGAATTCACCAAAGAGGATGTGGAAGAAATCTTTGGGATTCGGAGTGCTCTCGAAAGTTATGCCGCTTACCTGGCTACCCTTCATATCACTCCGGATAAAATCTCCACTCTGGAGAAAAAACTGAAGGAATCGGAGGATGCCTTGGAGAAAGGAGATGATGAGAAGGTCGTTCAACTCCACACCGAATTTCACGACCTCCTTTATAAATCCTGCAAAAGTAAAAAATTGGTCGAGATGATCAATAGCTTCCGCGATTACTTTTATCGCTATCGGTCTGCCCTGCTCCATATAGAAAATGGCATGAGTTATTCTCACAAAGACCACCGGCAGATGTTGGAAGCAATGAGGAAGAAAAACCCAAGATTGGCAGAAAGGCTTGTCCGAAAGCATCTGACGAGGGGGAAGGATCTTATTCTGAAGGAAATTGAAGAGGGAAGAATAACCCCATAAACACTAACGTGTAAAATCCAAATCCCAAATTTCAAATGCCAAATTACAAAACTGGAATATTTTTGAAATTTGAACTTTGGCATTTGACATCTTATTTGGGTCAACTTTGGGGAGAGAAGAGGTGGAGAAAAAAATTCGTATCTTAGTCGCAAAACCTGGTCTGGACGGTCATGATCGAGGAGCCAAGGTGGTGGCCCAAGCTCTACGCGATGCGGGAATGGAAGTCATTTACACCGGTCTCCATCAGACCATCGATCACATCACCAATACAGCGATCCAAGAGGATGTGGATGTCATCGGCCTATCCATTATGTCCGGCGCCCACCTGCCGATCTGTGAAAAACTGATGAAGGAAATGAAAAAGAGGAAGATCGATGACATCATGGTCGTGGTCGGAGGTGTCATCCCCAAAAGGGATATCCCTAAATTACAAAAAATAGGCATTGAAGGAATATTCCCAGGAGGGACCCCTTTTGACGAATCGATCCGATGGATCAAAGAACATATCAAGCCCCGATCTTGATCGGGGAAAACTCTAAATTCGAAGCACGAAACCCGAAACAAATACAAATGTTCAAAAAACCAATTTCCAAAACAAAAACATTTTGAAATTTGAGATTCTGAATTTGTTTAGGATTTCGATATTCGGATTTGGAAATTTTGGAGGCCGTATGGGTGTCGCAAGATATACTAAAAACGAAAAGGACGAAGTCCAGGATGTCATCCTCCAGTCGGGCATCCACATCAAACCTCTTTATACCCAAAAGGATTTAGAGGAAATCGGCTTTGACCCTGAGAAGGATTTGGCTCCCCCCGGAGAATATCCTTTTACCCGGGGGATCCATCCACTGGGTTATCGAAGCCGGGAGTGGACCACGCGGCAATACACGGGTTTCGGGACCCCCAAGGAGACCAATGAGCGTTTCAAACTGATGATCTCTCATGGCCAGACTGGACTCAATGTGGCCTTTGATCTCCCCACACAGATGGGGCTTGATTCCGATGACCCATTGGCTGAGGGTGAAGTGGGAAGGGTGGGTATGGCGGTCGACTCGCTCCGTGACTTTGAAGTGGCCTTCCAGGGCATCCCCCTTGACCGGATTGGCGCTGGGCTCACCATCAATGCTGTGGCCAGCATCATGCTGGCGATGTTCCAGGCAACAGTGGAAAAATTTGGATTTAAAAAAGATAGAGTGAGCGCCACCCCCCAAAACGATATTCTCAAAGAGATGATCGGACGGGGAGCATGGATTTTTCCGGTGAAGCCAGCCGTTCGCCTCATTGGCGATACGATTGAATATTCGATGAAGGAACTCCCCAGAACCAATCCTGTCAGTGTCTGTGGTTATCACATCCGTGAATCAGGATGTTCTCCGGTCCAGGAAATCGCTTACGCCTTCCAGATTGCCAATACCTATATCGAGGAGGTCCTCAAACGGGGTCATCACATTGACGAATTTGTCAGAGGCTTCACCTTCAATCTCAATGTCTTTGGAAACCTCTGGGAACAGGTGGCGAAGTTCCGAGCGGCAAGAAAACTCTGGGCAATCAATTTAAAGGAGCGTTATGGGGCCAAGGATAATAGGTCCCTTCTTCTCCGGGGCATCTTCGGAGGTGGTGGATATGGAATGGCCAAAGCTCAGCCTGAAAATAATATCATCCGCGGCGCCTACTATGCCCTTGCCGCTGCATTGGGTGGGGCTCAGACCACTGCGCTCTGTTCCTTTGACGAAGCTTATACCATCCCCACTCCTAGGGCAGCGCTCCTCTCCCTTAGGACATTCCAGATTTTGATGGAAGAGATCGGAATGAGGGATACGGTAGACCCCTTGGCGGGTTCCTATTTCATCGAAACGTTGACAATGCAGATGGAACAAAAGATTGTTGAGGAGATGAGAAGAATTGATGAGATAGGCGGAATGATCAAAGCCGTTGAAACTGGCTATGTCCAAAAAGAGGTGGCCAGACAGGCCTATGAGTTTGAGAAGGGAGTCCAAAAAGGAGAACTGATTAAGGTTGGGGTGAATAAATATACCGAAGGGGAAGAGATGGAGGTGGAACTCCATGAATATCGTCAGGGGTCGGCGGAGGAGCAGATCCAACGCCTTCAAGAGGTCAAACGAGAAAGGGACAATCGAAAGGTTTTTCAGTTGTTGAAAGATCTTGAAAAGGCAGCGAGAGACGAGAAGAATGTCATGCCCTATCTTCTCGAAGCCTGTAAAGCCTATGCTACGGTGGGTGAGATGACAAAGGTGTTTAAAGAGATCTACGGAGAATTTAAAGAACCATCGATCTTCTAAAACATGGAATGGTGGAGTATTGGAATATTGGGTTATCATCATTCCACCATTCCATTATTCCAATATTCCAATTTGGAGATACATTTAACTTTTGAGGAGGTGCTTATGGCTTTTACAATGTTTGGGAGAACAATTAGGAAAATTGGTATCGTCGGGTCAGGAAATATCGGCCCGGATATTGCGCTTCACTTCAGTCAAAACCTCTATGCCTACGGCGTACCGGTTGTCGTGGTCGATATCCTTCAGGCTGCTCTGGATTCGGGTTCGAAGAAGGCCGAAGCGAAGATGACTAAGGCTGCTGAAAAGGGTGTTTTTAAGAAAGAGGTGGCTGATGCCATATTCAAAAACATGCTCTTCACCACCGATTATGGGAAAATCGCAGACGCTGACTTTGTGATCGAGGCCGCCTTTGAGAGGATGGATGTGAAACATAAGATCTTCGACCAGTGTCAGGAGGCCTGTCCCAAAACAGCTATCTTTGCCTCCAACTCCTCTCATATGGTCCCTGAAGAAATCTTTCAGAAGATGAAGGATAAATCTCGATGCCTGGTGATCCATTACTTCTTCCCGGCAGAGAGAAATATTTTGGTAGAGGTAGTACCAGGAAAAGATACAGATCCTTCTCTGGTCGAGTATCTGATGAAACTTTACGAATTCATGGGTAAGGCTCCGATCAAAGTGAAGAGCCGTTATGGTTATGCGGTTGATCCCATCTTTGAAGGACTTTTTCTTGCGACGGCATTAACCGTAGAGAAGGGGTTGGCTAATATCAAGCAGGCAGATGCTATCGCCCAAAAAACTCTTGGTATGGGCGTGGGCCCTTTTACAGCCCATAATCTCGCTGGGGGAAATCCTATCACGCAGCATGGTTTGTCCGAGATGAGCACAAAGATCATGCCCTGGTATCGTTCCCCCAAAATACTTGACGATCAGGTCAAATCTGGCAAACCCTGGGAAACAGCAGGAAAGGGAGAAGTGGTGGAATATAGCCCCGAAACCTATGAAGCCGTCTCAAATCGTATCCTGGGTGCCTACTTCGGCATGATCTGTGAAATTGTGGGGAGTGGAATCACCAATATCAGTGATATAGAGTTGGCATTGGATGTAGGCCTGGTCATGGCCTCTCCTTTCGGATTGATGAACAAAATTGGTGTGAAGAAGGCTCTCGAATTGGTTGAAGCATACGCCAAAGAAAATCCTGGATTCAAAGTGGCCGACATCCTCTCGAAACAGGCTGCCACTGGACAACCCTGGAAAATCCCTGTGGTGTTAAGAGAGGACAAAGGGAATGTGGCTTTGATTAAGATCCGCAGGCCAAAAGTGCTCAATGCTCTCAATGAAGAGGTATTCAATCAGTTGAGAGAAATCGTCCTTGATATCCAGAAAGACCCCAAAATCGAAGGGGCTGTCCTGACTGGATTCGGAACAAGGGCCTTTGTCTCGGGTGCAGATATTGGAATGCTGGCTTCTCAAAAAACGGCTAAGGAAGGAGAAGATGGCTGTCTCAAAAACCATTCTGTACTTAATCTAATCGAGAGTTTGGGCAAACCTGTGGTCTGTGCCATGAATGGATTGGCCTTTGGTGGCGGCAATGAGATTGCCATGGCCTGCACTGCCCGCATTGCCAAAAAAGGACAGAAGGTTTTCGTGGCTCAACCCGAACCAAAGCTCGGTTTCATCCCTGGAGCGGGTGGAACTCAGAGGCTTCCAAGATTAATTGGATTAGAGAAGGCTTGGCCGATCCTCCGACACTCTAATCCCATTTCTTCAACTCAGGCCAAAGAGATGGGCTTGATTCAGGAGGAAGTGGAGGGCGATCTCATTGAGGCCGCTATAAATTGGGTGAAAAATATTCTCTCGGGAAAAGCCACGGGTACTTCGATCCAAAAAGGTCCTATTCCTATCCCTTCGAAACTTCCAGAGGTCGATATTGGACATCTGAGCCGAAAGATTGATTTACTTCTTCAAAAGGCAATCTTAGAAGGCGCAAAAATGACCCTTGAAGAGGGATTGAAACTTGAGGCCAAGATCTTTGGCGAGTGTTTCTCTACTCAAGATAGGAAGATTGGGATTGATAATTTCATGAAAAACGGCCCAAAAGTCAACGCAAATTTTGTACATAATTAATCAAAGGCGAATTGGAATACTGGAATACTAGAATTATGAAATGAGGAATTTAAAAATATGTTTTATTAGATTTCCCAATCTTCCACTATTCCAATTTTCCATTGTTCCGTGAGTATGGAAGAAGGCTCGACCAGATTAGAATAGACAAATCCCGAGATGCTTGGTAGCGGATGAACATCGGTGATTGGGTAAGAAAATGGAGTTTTCTTCAACCTCAGAAGAGAGCTTTCATCTTTGAGGATCATCCCTTTACCTACCAGGAGGTGAACCAACGTACCAATCAACTCTGCCATTTCCTTTTGGAATTGGGGATACGAAAGGGAGATCGAATCTCCATTCTTCTTTACAATTGCCACCAATATTTCGAAATCTTTTTTGCCCTTTCAAAAATCGGTGCCATTCTCGTTCCCCTCAACTGGCGGTTAGCCGGGCCTGAACTCGAATTTATTATCAAGGATAGTGGTTCAAGGATGCTCATCCTTGAACCGGAGTTCGAGGAGGTCATCGCTTCCATCCGCTCCCATTTAAATCTTTCCAATGGAGATTACATGAGCATTGGATCCCCTTGTCCGGACTGGGCAAAGGATTATGAAAAAAGTCTTTTAGAATATCCTGTTCAAGAACCACCCCTTCAGGTTTCTGCAGGCGATGAAGACCCTCATATTCTCATGTATACTTCCGGGACGACGGGCATCCCGAAGGGAGCTATCCTTTCTCACCGAAAAACCTTCTTTAACGCTTTGAATGCAGATTTATTTTACAACCTCACCTCCAAGGATATCATGATTGTTTCCAGGCCCCTGTTCCACTCCGGAGGGCTCCTCGTCGAAGCAGCCCCTGTCCTTTACAAAGGGGGAACCCTCATCTTAAAAAAACGGTTCCGCTCCCATGAGATCCTTGAGACAATTCAAAAATACCGGGTCACCTTATTGGAAATGGCTGCCACAGTCTATCAATTTATCATCCAGGAGTGCGATTTAACCCAATACGACCTGAGCTCCATCAGATGTTTCTTCACAGGTGGCGAAAGAGTCCCCAAAGCGATGTTAAAAGAATACTACAGGAAAGGAATTACCATCTCCCAAATTTTTGGGCAAACCGAGGCCTCTACGATCACCTTTCTCTCTCCCGATGATGCTGTGCTCAAGATAGGATCTGTTGGACTGCCGGTCTTTCATGGCGAGGTGAGAATTGTCGATGAGACGGGAAAAGATGCCAGTGCGGGAGAAGTGGGGGAAATCATCATCAGGGGCCCTACCCTCATGAGTGGATACTGGAACCGCCCGGATCTCACGGCTGAAACAATTCGAGACGGCTGGCTTTATACTGGGGATCTGGCTCGTATGGATGAAGAGGGATATATCTTCATTGTGGATCGTGGAAAAGATATGTATATCAGTGGAGGGGAAAACATTTATCCCGCTGAGATTGAAAAGGTTCTTCATGCCCATCCCAAGATTTTTGATGCAGGAATCGTCGGGGTTCCAGATGAGAAATGGGGTGAAGTGGGCAAAGCCTTTATTGTCCTCAAACCAGGGGAAACGATGGGCAACGGTGAAGTCTTCGAATTCCTTAAGGGAAAGGTGGCCAAATACAAGATTCCAAAGTATGTGGAGGTTATTGAAGAACTTCCCAAGACAGCAAGCGGTAAGATTCAAAAGTTTGTATTAAAAGAATGGAATAAACCCGAAAGCACCAAATTCCAAGCACCAAATAACAAATAAAGAACCCCGCCCACAGGGCGGGGCTTTAAAACCCAAATTCTCTAAACCCAAAACCGAGATCCCGAAACAAGTTCGGGATGACAAAAAACGAGAGCCAAACCATGTTGTCATGCTGAACTCGTTTCAGCATCTGGTTAAGTTTTTTTCTGCCTTTGGCAGACACACCTTTCATCCCCGTCCACAGGACGGGGTTTTCAGGTGTAATCTTAATAAATTCCAATGTAACAATTCCGAAATTATAAACAGAAGCGTTTAGGTCATTTGACATTGGAATTTGGAGCTTGTTTGGGATTTGCCTGCCTGCCGGTAGGCAGGGATTTTGAGATTTGGAATTTCAGATTAGGGGGTAAGTATGGTTGAAAAGTTCTATCGGTTAGGCTGTGACATTGGCGGCACCTTCACCGACTTTGTCCTGCTCAACGATCAAACAGGGGAGATAAAGATCAATAAGTGTCTGACCACTCCCAGAGATCCCTCTGACGCTGTGGAGCAAGGGATAAGAGAATTGGAGATCGATACATCAGGCTTTGTGGGGAAGATGGATGAAGTGATTCACGGGACGACCCTGGTCATCAATTCTATTATAGAGAGAAAGGGAGCCAAGACGGGCCTGATCACCACGAAGGGCTTCAGGGATGTTTTGGAAATTGGAAGAGGGATCCGGTACGCACCTTATGACATATTCGCTGAATTTCCCAAGCCCTTGATTCCGAGAAGGTTTCGTTTCGAAGTGGATGAGAGGATTCGGAGTGACGGAACTGTTCTAAAATCGCTAGACCCCAAAGAAGCAAGGCAGGTGGTTCGCACCCTCCTCAACATGGGCGTTGAATCGATTGCTGTCTGTCTTATTAACTCTTTTGAGAATCCGACCCACGAGCTGATGCTCAAGGAGCTCATTGAAAAGGAAGCTTCTGGAATATCCGTCTCCATTTCATATCGGGTTTTGCCCCAGATTAAGGAGTATGAGAGAACCAGCACCACAGCGACCAACGCCTATGTCAAGCCTCTGACGGGAAAATATCTTTCCAAGCTGGCCGGAAGGCTGGAGTCCATCGGTTTCAAAGGAAAACTATTCATTATGCTTTCAAGTGGTGGCGTGACCTCCGTCGAAACAGCGGCTGAGTTTCCGGTCAGGATCATCGAATCCGGTCCAACCGCAGCGGTCATCGCGGGCCAATACTATGGCAAACTCTTCAATATTTCTGAAATGTTCTGTTTTGATATGGGAGGGACAACGGCCAAGTCCTGCCTGATTCAAAAAGGGGTCGCCGGGGTCGTACCGACCTTTGAGGTCGGTCGTGTTCAGAGGTTCATGAAGGGAAGTGGCCTGACCATTCAGGTGCCTGTGGTTGACTTGATGGAGATCGGAGCAGGAGGCGGCAGCATTGCGAAGGTAAGCAGGATGGGAACGCTCCAGGTTGGGCCGGAAAGCTCCGGTGCAGATCCCGGACCGATCTGTTATGGGAGGAGAGGGGTTGACCCTTGTGTCACCGATGCCGATCTCTTGTTGGGCTATCTTGATGAAAACTACTTTCTGGGGGGTGAAATGAAGCTTGACAAGGAGGCCGCAAGACGTGGTGTCGAGGAAAAGATTGCCAAGCCCTTGGGAGTTTCATTCATTCAGGCCATATGGGGAATTCATGATCTCATCAATGAAACGATGGCCGGAGCCGCCAAGACACATATAGCAGAAAAGGGAGGAAATCCAAAAATCGTGACGATTGTTGCCTTCGGCGGAGCTGGACCAGTTCATGCCTACGGTTTGGCCAAGAAATTGGGAGCACCTCGTTTACTCGTCCCACCGAACGCTGGAGTCGGCTCGGCTCTGGGTTTTTTCACTGCCCCTCGGGCGTTTGACCTCCTCAGGAGCCATAAGGTTTCTCTGGGCGACGCTAATTTTAATGAAATAGAAAAGATTTTCAAAGAGCTGGAGGCGGAAGCTACAAAAATACTCAAAAAGGAAGCGACAGAAAAGGATATCAAATTTGAAAGGTCACTGGATATGCGTTTTGTTGGACAGGGTGCTGAAACCAACGTCCCCCTCTCCGAAAGAGAGTTCACAAAGATTAAGAAGGAGGAGGTTCGCCGACTTTTTGATGAAGTCTATGAGAAGTTATATGGAAGAACCTATCCTGATTCCGAAGTGGAGTTCATTAATTTCAAAGTGAGAGCCAGTCTCCCTGAGCGACTGCTGCAATTGCCCAAACTTGAGAAAAAGAAACAGTCTCTCGATAAGGCGATCAAGGGGCAACGCAAGGCTTACTCCCCTATGGCCAGGGATTTTATCCCCTATACCGTCTACGATCGATATAAACTTTTTCCGGCTGCAAAGTTTCGAGGTCCTGCCATTATTGAAGAGAGGGAATCGACCGTCATTGTGGGTGAGGACGCCTTGATCTCGACGGATGATTTAGGATTTTTATGGATTGATCTAACGGGCTGCTAAAAAAGTTTTTGCTCACCCATTTTTGTCATTCCTGCGAAAGCAGGAATCCAGTATTTTTCAAAAGGTTCTGGGCTCCCGCTTTCGCGGGAGCGACAGAAAACGGGGTTTTAGTACTGCGCTTAGGAGGCATGAAAATGGGACGCACCTTTGACCCAATCACGTTAGAGATACTGTGGCGAAGATTGATTTCCGTTGTGGATGAAGCGGACAGCACCGTTGCTCGGACGGCATTCTCAAGCCTGCTCAGGGATGCTCATGACTACACCTGCATGTTCACGGACCGGAAAGGCCGGGAATTGGCTCAAGGGTCTTTTGCAACACCTGGCCAATCTGGAGCTATGGCCCTGGGAATCAAGAATCTCGTAACCAAGCTTCCTCTGGAAACTTACAAACCCGGCGATGTATTCATCACGAATGACCCCTGGGCTTTGGCAGGACATTTGAATGACGTGTGTGTGATGAGCCCCATCTTCTATAAAAATAAATTGACCGCTTTTACCGCCTGTGTTTTTCATCACTCAGATATTGGAGGTCGCGTCTCCTCAGACAACCATGATGTCTTTGAAGAAGGGCTTTTCATACCCCTTGTAAAGCTTTATGACGGAGGAGTACTCAATCAGTCTGTGATGGATATGATCCGGTGGAATGTACGGACACAAGATGAGGTGATTGGGGATATCCGCTCCCAGATTGCAGCCAATCACGTTTGTGCTGAAAAAATATGCCAGATGTTGAAGGAAAATGATTTAGAAGGTCTGGATGATCTGGCCGATCAGATTATCAGCCGCACAGAAAAAAGCATGAGGGAAGAGATTGAGAAGATCCCGGATGGCATTTACCGGGCTGAAGGGATTATAGAGCAGATGAAAGGTCAAGAGGATGTCGTGATTAAAGCGGCGGTTGAGGTAAAAGGAAGCGATATCACGGTTGACCTGGATGGGTCTTCTCCCCAGGTGAATTGGGGTGGCAATGTCGTGTATAACTTCACCTACGCTTACGTATTTATGGCCATGAAAAGCATGTTTGGTCCGGACATACCTAACAATGATGGGTGCGCAAGACCCATAAAACTGAAAGCCCCTGAAGGGTAGCGTCGTGAACTGCAGATTCCCTGCAGCCGTGGCCGCACGGTTAGTCATTGGACATTTTATAACCGAAATCATTTACAGAGCTTTATCCGGGGTCCTACCCGACAAGGTAATTGCGGCAAGTGGAGGCACACCCGCACAGATGAATGTGTTCTATGGAAAAAGGAATGATAGGAGGCCGTGGCATTCCGTGATTATCAGGGGGGGTGGGATGGGAGCAGGTTCCATGAATGATGGTAATTATGTGTACATTTTCCCTGCGAATGGCGCGAATACGCCTATTGAGATATTCGAAAGCGATACACCTCTCATTATAGAAAACAGGGAGCTCCTCACCAATTCAGGCGGTCCTGGCAGGATGAAGGGAGGCCTTGGGCAAAGGGAAGTTTTTAGAGTACCTGATGATAAGTATGCTCCTATTCCACCCGTTAATTTAGGAATACAGGCTGGAAGACATATTCATCCCCCGGAAGGTCTCTTCGGTGGCAAACCCGGAGCCAAGGCTCAGTTCCTGGTGAATGGAGCGCCTGGAAATCCGTTTGGATTAACGCAATTGAAACCAGGAGATGCGGTGACTATCGATGCGGCCGGTGGTGGAGGCTACGGAAATCCACTGGAGCGTGAGCTTGAAACGGTAGTGAGTGATGTGATGGAAGGATATGTCAGCCTTGAAAGGGCCAGGGAAGATTACGGAGTCAGTCATTGATCCCAAGACCTTTAAGGTGGATATGGAGGAAACAAAGAAACTCCGAGGACAATAGATAAAGGTTAAGGTTGAGGCCCAGGTTAACGATTAGGCTCACCTTCGCGAAACCCGCCGCGGGTTTCGCGTAATGGTGAAGCCGATTGATTCTTGCACCCGCACAGAAACCAAGTTGGAACGGCTGTCAACAGGCAAAAGAGTCCTTGTCTATTAAAACGAAAATCAATTTCTTTTTCGCTTGGGATTACTTTTTCCTCTTGACATCGGAGGCCTTATAAGTGTTAGCTGTGTACAAGCGGACGCCTTTATGCTCCTTTGGTTTCAAAATGCTCCTCAAAGGTCCTGATTATCCCCTCGGTAAGCGACGTAAGTTCATTGAGCGCCTCAACTATATCTTTGTCCCTCGAGAGTGGGCCTTCATTCAAGGTAATCTTTAATGACGGCTGGAATGTCTGACCAATGCGGACATTTCGGGCGGGAGGCAAGCTCATAAGTACCATTCCATCTCGAATCGGTCCGCAATGCATGTTATTGATCGTTAACATAGGGCCACTGGCGTTCAACATTTGAAAGTTTCTGATTCCAGGATAATGCGCGACAGGAATTAAGGTCTTGTGCTTATCAGTTATATCTAAATCATGAATTGTCCTTAGCAATTCATTTCCGCCTTTGTAGGGCTTAAGCGATTTTACTATTCCTACAACATCGTCTCCAGCACGGTCGAGATGCCTTTTCTTAATCATTTCTTCGAAGCCGTCGGCATCATCGCCGAAAGGAAAATAGACATTTTTCGTATTGCCCCCGGCCATTGAAACCAAGTCAGAAGCCAGCAAATCAAGGGAAACTCTCAAATTATGGATGGCATCACCAATGATTCCGGACAAGTGACATGGCACTTCATTTTTTACCCTCAGCGTCCAGAGATGATTGCTCGAGTCTGGGTCCTTCTCGACAACAACCCTGAAAGGCTTGGTCTTAAGGTAATCTACAATCTCGTTGCTAAGTTCCCGGATATGGTGCTTAGCCCTTTCGATTTTGAGTTTTGAGCTGAAGAACTTATCGTCTTTTGATACTAGCATAGACCGTCCCTGCGCAGCTAACGAATCTGTAGGAAAAGTCCTTTTGACGAGTGAGAACGACGTTTTCGTGGGTCACTTGACCCTTCCCAACCATGAGATCGTTGATTGTGGCGCATTCTATGAGGTCACTTTTTTCTGCATCTCGCCCAAGAATCTGCTTGGGAACTTTTTCTACAGCCTCAACGATTTAGGTCAGCGGTGGCTGTAACCCATCCACTGGAGTGTTTTGTTCGCTTTTATGTCTTTCCATAGAAGTCCCAGTCTATTCCCAGTGGATACTTTCTTGGATCGTCAATTCTGCTGACGTGGGGATGTCTCTTCTGGATTTCTTCTCGGAGTTTCGTTTCTCCAATCTCTCCACCAGCATCGGCGTTGGACTTCCCCTCGACTTCGTTCCCCTGGGAACCTAAGATCATCCCTTCCCGGTTCTTCCTCTTCTCTTCAAGGAGAGCATCCAGTTCTCGAACTGTTAGGTTACCAACTAAAATCTCTATGGAATCACCTGTGCCGTATTTCTTGGTCCAAGCATTGGCTCTCTTCCCGATTGCCTGTGTAAGAACGAGGAAGTAGCCCTTGCCAGACTCGCCGATAACATTGAGGTGCGCCAGTGCATAGGCGATCTTCAGGAAGTCCAATTCGAGCTTTGGCCCCTTGGCACCCTTAATGTCCATGTGTGATTTTGCCATCCCCAGTATGTGCATATTTTTCTAAGCGAACGATTTGCATAACCTGAGCGGGCAATCACGAATGCCAAAAACAAAGCACGTTTATTCCGCGTCAGGTTGATGCAGTTGTTAGCTGCTGCTTTCAGTTTTTGAACCTTTTCCAATATTGCATTTTGAACAAAGAGTGCGAAGATTGTCTGTTCCTGTTACCCCATTTCTTGAAATTGGAACGATGTGGTCTACATGTAATTGACATTCTGGGTTCGTCGCTGGACTGGCCCCGCATAGAACACACCTAAACCTATCTCTCTTGAGAACTTCGTACCGAATGCCCAATTTTATGGGTCTACGTTCTGGAGGGGGATTTTTCAAGGATACTACAGAAGGGCTTGGGTTGTCGTAGGCAACTGCAACATTCTGGTTTGAAGCCAGATTTTCTCGGAAGTCACTTTCCATTCTAACCAGGAAGGCGCGAAGGGCATTCGTCCACTTACCAAATTTGGCCTCATATGCTCCAGAAGAAATAAGTGAAGGAGGAAGATCCATTTCAATATACTTCGGCTGCCTTCCATAGTGGACCCACACTGTTAGGATGTTCTCAAAGTAGTCGTCCTCAGTGTAGCGCTTACTTCCCCTTCCAGGGGTAAGTCCGGCTTTAGTCAGAGCCGCTGCCCAAGATCCGAAATGACGAACTACAGTAGCTGAATGGATATTGGCGAGTCCATCAAATGTTTTAGCAGTGAATGTCAACCGCCCAAGTTTACTTGCCACGTTTCTCAATTCGTTGATTATTTCCTCATCTGTGTGCCTATTAGGACATCGTTTTCTCATCCTCTCGGTAACGACGGCACCAGAGTATCGATGTCCAAGACCAGCTTTATTGAGGGCACGATGCCAGCCACGAAAATGTCTGCGAACAGTGCTAGAGTGAACTTTTGATATGCGGTCAAATGCTGGAGCAGTCAGAATTGGTTCGTCAATGAGACTTGCGACCCGGCGGAGTTCACTGAGGAGGCTATTCTCATCATAATCAAGCAATCGGCTAAGCTCAAATGTTGTCATATATGTTACTTTAAGAAGCTAACTTATTTTTTAAGCTGCTTCTATGTTTTTATTAATCTTGAACCACTAAAGGCTCTCTTCTACTCAAAAAGGGTTGAATTTCATGCTATATTTCCAGAAAAGATTGTTTTAAACGATATGATATAGAATCGAGTTAATTTAAGGATGAATTATTCATAGGGGTCGAGGCATATCCGCATCGCCACTTTTCGGTTGTAATTTACACCTTTCCCCGAATTTTTGGAAGTGCTCTTAAAGAACCTTAGGAGGCGGAAGTAATCGAATTCAGCGATGGACAACTGCCCGACCGCTGGAACGATTTTTTAGATCCTTCTTTGTTTTCGATTTTAGGGGGTATTTCTTAGGGTTTTCGAGATTATCAATTTCTAAATCAACATCCAAGTCTGGCCAGTATAAATGGTATCCATGAAGCAATTGAACATTCTGTATGGAATTTAATGTCTGATCTTTGAAGTAAGGAAAATCTTTGTAACTCAGGAAGTATTCCTTTTCTTTTACGAGAATCCATATGCCGAAGGGGGTTATGTTTTCAACGCTTATTGAAATGTCTTTGCCACGCTTCAATGATTTCATTTCTATACTCCTCGACAATTTTTTGAATCTCATTCAGCTTTCTTGGATTCAAACCATGAGATACTGCTAATGACACAATAGGCTCCAGCCAATATTTTGCTTCTCCATCCTCACAAGTCACATGAATATGAACCCGCTTCTCTTCATTTGAAAGAAAATAGAACCTGTAACCTTTCTCCCTGAATACGGTAGGACTCATTTTATTGAAATTATATACAATTCACAACATTTTGCAATCTAATATATTCGGTAACAACCCTATACTTTTCACTATTATTTTCTGTCAATAGTGTGGGTCAGAAACCTTTACCTGTCGGTTAAAGTCACAACTTCCACACGCTGCTCATCTCTAATAACTGGTAAAAGAACCTGGGGTTCTCCAGACTCGTAATCCTGCTCCAATTTTCCATAACCTCCTCGGGCGTTGGGATTTTATTTCCATCTGAAAGAATGGCACCTTCGCCTGTCATCATTGCAGATCTGCTAAAGTAGCCCAAGCCTGCATTAATAATCATCCCGGAGTCCTGGCACTGTTCAGAGCACATGTAAAGAACCGCGGGGGTAACGAAATCAACCCTCATCTTTCTGAAGATCTCAGGAGGCACCACATCCTCGGTGAGTCTGGTCCCTGCAATAGGCGCAAGAACATTGGTCTTGATGTTATACTTAGCCCCTTCGAGCTTTAGCACATTGGCAAAACCCACCACGCCCATCTTAGCGCTCGCATAATTGGTCTGGCCGAAATTGCCGAAGAGGCCGGACCCTGAGGTGGTCATTACAATTCTCCCATAACCTTGGCGCATCATGTGGATGAATGCAGGCTTTGTAACGCAAAAGGTCCCCTTCAGATGAACGGCAACGACAGCATCCCACTTTATTTTCGTCCATCTTCGCAAAAGTACTATCCAGAAGTATCCCTGCATTATTTATAAGGATGTCCACCTTGCCAAAAGCATCTATAGCAGCCTGGGCGATATTTTCCCCTCCCTCCGGAGTTGCGACATTATCGTAATTAGGGACTGCCTCACCACCAAGTACCCTAATCTCTTCAACAACATTATCAGCAGCAGATGAACTCGAGCCAACCCCGGTCTTCGACCCACCCAGATCATTTACCAGCACCTTAGCTCCTCGCTTCGCAAGCTCAATGGCGTGATTTCTACCCAGTCCTCCGCCGGCACCTGTTACAATGGCTACTCTACCTGTAAAATTTATCCGAGACATATGTCACACCTCTTTTGCACTTTTCACTGTTATTTTTCTGTCGGTCGTGTATAACAGACGCCTTTACTTTGTTTGATGAGTCTGCCTGGAGATGACCACTTCACAACAATCATCACCTCGATTCAGATTTTTTGTATGTTTCACCAACACATCCATCTCTTTTCCAAATAAACCTCTCATTAATCCCTCATAGGTGTGTACCGTCACAATTCCGCAATCTGCTATGCCAGCCTTGGCAATGGCTTTTTGGTTCTCACAGTCTGTAACCTGAACCGTTATGGTATCTGATTCAATAAACACTTTACGACCTTCAATTTTCAGAACCTTACTGAGAATCTCTAAAGCGTCCAGAAAACTTTCTGGCCATACTGGATGAGGAATAATTTCTTTTCTAATTTTTTTCCCGAACACATATGAGAATTGTTTCCACGCTTCAACATCAATTTCCCATGCAGTTTCTTTTCCAAGCTTCCCGGCTAAGGCCAAAAACCAGGCACCATCCATACGGACAAAAGAATATTGTGCGATTTCTAAAAGCTGCTCAGTGGATAAATTCATTTCTCGTCTCCTCTTTTTCAAAGCGAAAGAGATAGCTAAATATGGGATTATCTTTAGCAAAATGAGGTATGTTTGTCAATTTCTCTATCCGTTCATCCCTTTTCCTACCTGCAAGCAGGCGGCAATGGCGAAGCTATTTCTCCCAGCATCCTCGTAGGAGCAATTCGTGAATTACCCCTACCCTGAACGTTATTACCGGGGCGCTCTATTCTTCTGCCGTGACCAACACCACCGAAGCTGATAACGACCATTCTCCCGTTAAGATGAAGAATGTGCTAAAATATTTTGAAATTTATTGCTCAACATGTTTCAATAAGACCAAAGAATTTTTAAATGGATAGGTAATCAAAGTAAAGCTCAAACAAGGAATACAAAATGGATGAGACATTCGCGCACCTCTTTGATCAAACCGCTCTCCGATTAGAAGGAAAGAAGGCCATCCTCTTTTTAAGAAAAGGAAAATTAGAAAGCCAAATCACTTATTCTTCCCTCCAACAAATTTCCAACCGGGTGGCCAATGGTTTGATTGAAATGGGACTTAAAAAAGGAGAACGAGTCATTCTTTTTATGGCCAAAAGTATGGAACAGGTGATCTTTCATCTCGGCGTTCAGAAGGTCGGTGCGATCTCCGTGATCCTCAACCCAGGTTTTAAAAAAGACGAGATGTATTATTTTTTGAAGGACACCGATGCAAAGATTGTCATCGTTGGGAAGAGAGAGGAGGCCTTGCTCCGATCGATCGATGAGAAGAGACTCACTCTCTCTATTGATACCGAACCCCCCTTTACCGAGGAGAAATTATTTCCAAAATCTTCCTCTCAAGTACCCAATACGGATGGAGGTCTTCATGACCCTGCTATCCTTATCTACACCTCCGGGACAACAGGCCAACCTAAAGGAGCGATCCTCACCCAACAGAACCTGATTCAAGACGCAAAGAACATCATCCATGTCTGGGAGATCACCGAAAAGGATGTTCTTTGCCATGCCCTTCCCCTCTTTCACGTTCACGGTCTATGCTTTGCCCTCCACACTTCGTTGATCGCTGGAGCGAAGATAGTGATGTGCGATGATTTCTCTCCTGAAACCGTCATCGATATTCTCTCTCGTCCAAAAGGGGAACTGGCCTGCACCATCTTTATGGGTGTTCCCACAATGTATTTAAGAATGATGGATAGATTGGAAGGGGAAAGACGGAATTTCAACCATATTCGACTCTTAGCCTCTGGCTCCGCCCCACTTCTTCCAAAAGATTTTGAGAGGATCAAAAAGGTCTTTGGCAAGGAACCTTTGGAGAGAGAAGGAATGTCCGAAACCGGAATGAATTTTTCCAATCCTTTCCGAGGTGTGAGAAAGCCTGGTTCTATTGGCCTTCCCCTTCCCTATGTGAAAGCGAGAATTGTAAACCCGGAGACTTTTCAAGATGTAAGGTTGGGTGATGTGGGAGAAATCTGGTTAAAAGGACCCAATGTCACCCCAGGTTATTGGAGAAAACCCCAAGAGACAGAGGCCGTATTTGTGGATGGATGGTTTCGGACAGGCGATCTCGGGGAAAAAGGATGAGGAGGGGTATTACTACATCACAGACCGATTAAAGCATATCATCATCTCCGGAGGAGAAAATATCTCACCTAAAGAGATCGAATCGGTGATCCACCAACATCAAAAAGTGTTGGAGTCCTGTATCGTAGGCATTCCTGATGAGAAATGGGGGGAGAAGGTGGTGGCCGCTGTAGTTTTAAAGCCTGGGGTCAATCTCACAATAAAAGAAATCCAAGATCATTGTAAACAACATCTCTTAGATTGGAAATGTCCTAAGGAGATTTTCTTCTTGGGAGAACTCCCCAGAAATAAAATGGGAAAGGTCATGAAAGAAGAAGTGATAAAATTACTTTTCAACTTTTCTCCACCTCGCGGACCAGAGCCTTAAATACCGGTTTCACTATTATTTTCGTTAATAGTGTAGATTAGACACCCTTGCCATTTTCATTTTAGCAGGAATTTTCCCCTACCCTATTTTTCCATAATTCGGAGTGTCTTTGGTTTGAAAATCCGAACTCCCAACTCCGAACTAAGAACTTTTAATTTTTATCTCTTGGCAATCGATGGGAGGAACAGGGCGATATCCGGGAATATCATGATAATCGTCATCGCAACGATGTCGATGACCAGGAATCGGCCTGTCTTTCAAAAGGGGACGAATGCTGTAAATTTGAAATAATGTGACAAGTATCACTTGACTCTATTCCCTTTTTTTAATACGATGGGTTCGGAAAAAAATGGAGGGAGAAAATGGGAAAGAGTTTCATGCCGAAAATCAGGACAGAGAGAGAACTGAAGCGAATTCAATTAGAGGGACTCCAGTGGACGGTCAACCATGTCTATAAAAATTCCGAATTTTATCAGAAACGATTTGATGAAGCTGAAGTCAAACCCAAGCATATCAAATCTTTAAAAGATATCGCTAAACTTCCTTTTACTACCTCTAAAGACCTTCAGGAAGGATACCCCTTTCCTTTAAGGTCAGCCCCGTTTGAAAAGATAGTTCGAATTCATGCCTCTTCAGGAACAACGGGAAAGAGGAAAGTCCTCTGCTATACCCAGAAAGATATTAATGATTGGGCCAATATGTTTGCCCGCTGCTATGAGATGGCAGGATTGACCACAAAGGATCGGGTCCAGATTGCTGTGGGATATGGGGTATGGACAGCTGGAGTTGGTTTTCAGTTAGGGGTCGAAAGGCTGGGTGCCATGGCCATCCCCATCGGTCCGGGAAATATTGATATGCAATGTCAGTTCTTAGAAGACTTTCAATCGACTGTCCTGTGCTCTACCGCCTCGATGGGAATCCTTATGGCAGAGGAAGTGGAAAAGAGGGGTCTGAGAGGCAAAATCGCTCTTAAAAAACTGATTATGGGCTCTGAACGTTCAAGTGATGCCCAGAGAAAGAAGATGAAAGAACTTCTTGGCGTCGAGCACGTCTTTGATATCCCAGGACTGACCGAGCTTTACGGTCCTGGCACAGGTCTCGATTGTATCTATCACGAAGGCATCCATTACTGGGCAGACTACTACATTCTCGAACTTCTTAATCCTGAAACACTTCAACCCGTTCCACCTGGAGAGATTGGTGAGATGGTGATCACGACTCTCCGGAAAGAAGCTGCACCTCTTGTTCGGTACCGTACCAGAGACCTTACTAAAATCGTTCCCAAACGATGCTCTTGCGGTTCCATTCTTCCAATGCATGACCGATTACTGGGCCGTTCGGATGATATGTTTATTATCAGGGCAGTCAACATCTACCCTGGTCAGATTGACCACATCCTTTCAAACACAAAGGGTGTAGGGAGTGAGTATCAGATTCACCTTGACCGAAAAGAGGATGGCAAAGATTACATGACGATTAAGGTGGAAAGGACGGAAGGCGGTAATCCAGCAGAAGATCCAACCTTAGGCAATACGATTGAAGAAATGATTAAAAAACAGATTCTGGTCAGCGGGAAGGTAGAGGTCGTTAACTATGGGACCCTTCCGAGATCAGAACGAAAGAGCAAGAGGGTCTTTGACAATCGGGGAATCTGAAGGAATTTTGTAATATAGGAGGGAGATGATGGTCACACAAATAAAGAAAATCCTCTATGCCACAGACTTGAGTAAAAACTCTGCCTATGCGTATCGGTACGCCATGAATATGGCAGAAAAATATAATGCTGAGATTGTCATCCTACACGTCATCGAACCTATTCCTCCTGCAGCAAGACACTATATGAAAATTTATGTAGACGAGGCTAAATGGGATGAAAAAATCAAATACGAGCAGGAAATGGCAATAGAACAGATCAAAAAACGCTTAGAAGAGTTTTGTAAAAAGGAAAGTCAAGATGCCCCTCAATGTCTTACATTGGTTTCGACAATCCTTGTTCGTCCAGGCCATCCTGTGGAAGAGATTTTAAAGGCAGCAGATGAAGAGCAATGCAGTATGATCATCCTTGGAACACATGGAAAAGGATTCTTAAAACAAACCTTTCTCGGGAGTGTTGCCCGATCAGTATTGGATCGAGCTAAAAAACCGGTTTTTATTATTCCTCTCCCACATGAGGAAAACGGTATAACCATTGGAGATATTTGATTTTTATAAAATTAGAAAAAGGAGGTGATAGAACTTAAAAATAACTTGACAGGAGGCCGAAATATTGTATACAGTATACGCTAAATGTCTCTTTAAACTTAAAAAGGAGGTCAAGAGAAAATGAAACAAAAGAGTTTAACCATCATGTTAATGGTAGCGTTTCTATTGGGGATCAGTTTATTATCTGTCCCTGCACATGCGCAAATCAAACTCACTTATGCAAACTTTCCTCCTGCTCCCACCTTCCCCTGCGTTCAAATGGAAGAATGGAAGAAAGAGGTGGAAAAAAGGACTGGCGGAAAGGTGGCCATACAAACCTTCCCGGGTAGCACACTGCTCAATCCAAAAAACATGTTCGAAGGGGTAATCTCTGGAACAGCTGACATTGGTTGTTTAGCTATGAGTTACCAGCCAGGCCGTTTTCCTATTTCAGAGGCTATTGATCAACCTGTTGGATTTTCGAGCGCAAAAGCTGCAAGCCTTGCTCTTTATGACCTCATCGAAAAATATAACCCCAAAGAATTTGAACAGGTAAAGATTATTACCTTGTTCACATGCCCACCCGCAAATATCATGACCATTAAACCAGTGAAATCTCTTAAAGATTTAAAAGGACTCGAATTGAGGGTGGGAGGAACTCAAGCAGATATCATAAAAAACCTGGGTGGTATTCCAGTTGCCATGCCGCAATCTGATACACCCGAGGCACTCCAGAAGGGTACAGTAAAAGGCCATGTGTCTTCAATGGAAGTCCTCAAAGACTTTAACTATGCCGCATACACGGCTAACGCAACAATTGCGAACTTATGGGTTGTGACTTTTGCTGTGGTGATGAATAAAGATAAATGGAACTCTTTGCCTGCCGATGTAAAGAAAGTGATCGATGGCATGAGAAAGGAATGGGCACTTTGGACAGGAAACTATGTTGATAATCATGTCTTAGAATCGCTCAAGTGGTCGAAGGAAAAATATAACCTTCAGATCTTTGAACTTCCTGCGAGTGAAAAAGCAGAGGTACCCAAACTCATTAAACCCCTCATCGACGGCTATATCGAGAGAGTCACTAAAGCGGGGTTACCTGGCAACCAGATCATGAAGGATGTTTACGCTTTAAAGGAGAAGTACGAAAAGCAGTATAAGTAATGAGCCATAAGGTGCCTGGGTATTTCCCAGGCACCTTATTTTATTGGAATGGACGGGGGAAGATAATGAGTTATCTTGAAAAAATAAATGTATTTTTGAATAAGATTCTTATGATTGTAGGTAGTGTAGCCCTACTCCTCCTCATGTCCATCGCAACAGTGAATGCGTTTATGAGACTCCCCTTTATTAAAGCAACTTGGCGAGGGGCTTATGAAACAGTGGGGTTTTTAGGAGCCATCGTCATCGCTTTTGCACTCGGTTACACACAGAAGAGAAAAGATCATATCGTGGTTGATATCTTGACAGAAAAGTTCCCAAAACGGGTTAACAGGATTCTCGATGGGATTAATTATTTTATCACAACGATTTTCTTTGCTGTCGTTTCCTGGCAGGTATTCGCTTGGGGGATGAAGATATCGAAATCAGGGGAGGTCTCGGAAACCTTAAAAATCATGTTTCACCCCTTTATATATAGTGTCTCGCTTGGGTTCGCAGTATTCTCGCTCACACTCATTCTGGATTTTCTTAAGAACCTCAAGAACAAGGAGGACTAAATAAAAGATGGAAGGACCGATTGTTGGAGTCTATGGAATTCTTTTCATGTTTGTCGTCCTCTTCTTGCTCAGGATACCTGTGGGCTTTACGATGGCATTGGTTGGGTTTTTAGGATTCAGTTATATCGCTGGTTTCAAAGCAGCCCTTGGAATGATTGGCACAGATATGTGGAATATTTTCTCGAATTATGGCCTGACCGTCATCCCCATGTTTATTTTAGTGGGAGAATTTGCACATTACGGAGGATATAACGATACTCTATACTTCACCACCTACAAATGGTTTGGTCATTATAAAGGGGGCTTAGCAATCACCACGATCATGGCATGTGCCGCCTTCTCAGCGATTAGTGGTTCGAATACAGCAACGGCTGCAACGATGGGTTCAGTGGCCCTACCAGAGATGAAAAAATATAATTACAACCCAATACTCAGTGCAGGGGCGGTGGTGGCTGGTTCTACACTCGGGGTCATGATACCTCCGAGTATTGTGCTTGTCGTTTACGCAATCTACACAGGCCAATCCATTGGTAAACTATTTTTCGGAAATGTCATACCCAGTGCCATACTTACTATCTTAATCGCAGCTACCGTAATATACATCTGTTATCGACATCCGGACTGGGGTCCAAAAGGGCCCAAAAGTACCTGGAAAGAAAGGTTTAAGGCCCTTCCCGATGCGATCGATATCGTCATTCTGTTTCTTATCATTATGGTTGCCCTTTTTACAGGGATGGTAACAGCTACAGAGGCTGCGGCAGCGAGCAGCGCTGTTGGTCTAATCATTTGCATTGTGAGAAAAAAACTGACATGGAAGGGATTTGTTTTATCATGCGTTGACACCCTTCGTATTTCATGCCTGGTTTTTATGATCGTTGCTGGTGCTACAATTTTTGGCCGTTTTCTTGCTGTGACCAGATTACCCTTTGAAGCAGCATCATGGATTAGTACTCTTCCGTTGCCAAATTGGATGTTGCTCTGGATCATATTAATCTGCTATATGGTCGGCGGTTGTGTCATGGATGCCCTTGCATTTCTCCTTATTTCACTTCCTATTTTTTACCCCATCGTTCAACAAATGGGTTACGACCCAATCTGGTATGGACAGGTCATCACAATCACCACAACCATGGGAGCCCTCATGCCACCCATTGGGATCTGTTGCTATGTCGTTGCCGGGATGGCCAAGGATATTCCCATCGGAACAGTCTTTAGAGGTGCCGTATATTATATTCCTACTTACATTATCGCTAATATTCTACTTATGCTCTCTCCTTACTGGACCGTTTTAGTTTTATCAGATCTTGTGAAATAAAAATTTCCCTCCCCACACTCACTCCCCCTTTGAGGGAGAAAATGGAAAGGGGGCGATGGAGGCTTCTATGAAAAAGTTTGATTATTTCAAGCCAAAGACCCTGGAGGAAGCTCTCACCCTTCTTGCCAAATACGGTGAGAAAGCAAAATTGATTGCGGGTGGGACGGATGTCATCGTCATGATCAAGCAGAAAACGATGGCCCCCGATATCCTCATCTCTCTAAAAGAGATTCCGGGTCTGGACCAAATTAAGTCCAATGGATCTCTGAGCATCGGACCCATGGTCACTCATCGGGCAATCGAGAAATCTGAGGCGATCAGAAAGAATTTCTCTGCCTTAGCCGATGCTGCCGATTTCCTTGGCTCCATCCAGATTCGAAATGTGGCGACCATTGGTGGCAATATCTGTACGGCTGCCCCTTCAGCAGATACAGCCACTCCCCTTTTGGTTCTCGGGACTCAAGTCAAGATCAAAAACCTCAAAGAAGAGAGAACCCTTCCCATTGAGGAGTTCTTTAAAGGACCAGGGGAAACTGTATTGAAAACAGGTGAAATGATTAAAGAGCTATTGATTCCCAAACTTTTACCGAATACTGGATCTGCTTACTCTAAACTTCAGAGGCGCCTCGCCTTAGATCTTCCCATCTTAGGGGTCTCCGTTCTTCTTTCTTTGGATAAAAACAAAGTCACCTGTTCAGACATGCTTTGTACAACTTCACCTATTTCATCCATTCTCCATAAGATGGAGGAAGATCAAATCGTTTGTAAGGAAGTAAGGATTGCTTTAGGAGTCGCGGCACCGACACCATTAAGGGCAGTGAAGGCTGAAAATCTTTTAAGGGGCAAAAAGCTGAGTGACGAACTTTTAGAAGAAGTGGCGGAAACGGCTGCCAAAGAAGCCCAACCCAGGGATACTATCCGAGGTGAGGCCTGGTACCGCAGAGACATGATCAGGGTCCTGGTGAAGCGGATGGCGATGAAATCGATTGAGAGAGTAATCCAGCCTGAAGAGACTGTCTTTCCTGAAAGGCTATGGTAAAGATTCTGTAGCGCCCCCATTTATTGGGGGCGAATGATATCCGTCGGCAGTAAATGCCGACGCTACAAGATGTGAAGGAGAACGAACCAATGAAACAGACCATCATCTTCACTTTGAATGGAGAATCGGTTCAGGTAGAGATCGAACCTCATCTCACCCTTTTACAATTGCTGAGAGATAAATTGGAACTTATGGGAACAAAAGAAGGGTGCGGCATGGGCGAGTGCGGTGCCTGTACAGTCCTTTTAGATGGAAAAACGGTCAATTCCTGTATCTTCCCTGCCATGGAGGTGGATGGAAAAAGCATTACCACCATTGAGGGTCTGACCGATGCCCAAGGTAATCTTCATCCCATCCAGAAGGCTTTCATCGAATATGGGGCTATCCAATGTGGTTTCTGTACACCGGGGATAGTTCTCTCTGCTAAAGCCCTCCTGGATGAGAATCCAAAACCAACGGAGGAAGAGATTCGCCACGGAATTGCAGGAAATTTGTGCCGCTGCACAGGCTATCTCCAGATCGTTCAGGCTATTAAAGCAGCCAGTGAAAAAATGTGAAGCAATGTCAAATGTTAAAGCTCAAAGTTCAAATGAAGCTCAAAATCCAAATATTCAAAGAGTTTTTTTGACATTTGGTCATTTGTCATTGATTTGACATTTGAATTTTGAAATTTGCAATTTGCGATTTTGATCGGAGGTCATCATGGAAGAGTTTATCAATATTGGAAAACGAATCCCCAAGATGGATGCAGAGGAAAAAGTTACCGGCAAGGCAATTTACATCCATGACCTTAAGGTTCCAGGGATGCTTTATGGGAAAATCCTCTACAGCCCCCATCCCCATGCGAAGATATTAAGCATTGATACCTCTAAGGCAGAAAAACTTCCTGGGGTGAAGGCTGTTTTGACGGGCTACAACATTCCTCCCATCAAATTTGGTGTTTACAAAGACAATGTCCCTCTCAAGGCAAATAAAGTCCGATCTTTGCGGGATGAGATCGCCGCTGTGGCTGTCACAGATCCTGATATTGCTGAAGAGGCTCTCAATCTCATCAAGGTCGAATATGAAATTCTTCCAGCTATATTTGACCCTGAAGAGGCCATGAAGGAAGGTGCACTTCTCATCCATGAGGAACATGTAGGCGGTAAAGAGAAAAAACCGACCAATGTCCTCAATTTCCCCTGGAGACTTATTGCAGGAGATGTGGATGAGGCAAGAAAAAATTCTGCCTTTGTTGCCGAAGATCGTTTCAAGGTGACCTGGGTCACTCATTGTTGCATGGGAACAAGCGGATGCCTCGCTCTGTTCGACCTGAAAAATAATCTCACCATGTACAGCATCACTCAGATTCCATCCCTCGCCCAGAGGGATTACATCGACGCCCTCGCTGCCATGGGATTGAAGGATAAGAAGGTTCGAGTGGTCAAGACAACGATCGGTGGCGGATTTGGAAGCAAACTCGATACCTATGCCTTCGAATACATTGCCATCTTGCTCGCTCATAAGACCCGGAAACCCGTCAAGATCCTCTTCAGCCGTGAAGAGGAATTTTTTGCCACCTCACCCAGACAGCCTGCCATCATTAATATCGCTCAAGGATGTACCAAGGATGGAAGATTGACATTTCGAGATATTCGAATGACCCTCGATAATGGCGCCTACACTTCTTGGGGTGCCACCACACCCTCGGTCATGATGATGCCTATCTCTTCTCTTTATAAAGTTCCCAATGTCCGATATGTCGCCAAATGCGTTTACACCAATAATACCTACTCTCAGGCAATGAGAGGATATGGAAATCCACAAGCAACCTTTGCCATCGATTCCCAGATTGACATCTTGGCGGAGATGGCCGGGATCGATCCTCTCGACTTCAGAATGAGAAATGCCAATACACCGGGTGAAATCACGCCTCAGAATTTCAAAATCAATACCTGCGGTCTAAGGGAGTGTATTGATGTCGTAGCACAAAAGTTGGATTGGCGACAGAATCGTGGAAGGAGAGACGGAAGAGGGATTGGGATGGCTTCAATGATCCATGTCGGCGGAGGCGCCCGGGTCTATAAATCGGATGGTTGTGGAACGATCATCAAGATGGATGATTTCGGAACCGTCAATGTCATCACCGGTGCCACAGATATGGGGCAAGGTTCGGATACGGTCATCGCTCAAATCGCTGCCGAAGAACTTGGAGTCAGGGTAGAAGATGTGGTGGTCACCCATACGGACACCGATATCTGTCCCTGGGACGTCGGAGCCCATGCCAGTCGAACGACTTTTGTGGCTGGAAATTCAGCCATAGGTGCGGCGAAAAAAGTTAAGGAGCAACTCCTCGAGGTCGCCGCCAAATCATTGGGTGAAAGTCCTGAGAATTTAGATATTCGGGATCGAACCATCTTCTCGAAGAAGGATCCTGAGAAGAAATCTCCCCTGGGAAAAATTTTAAGGGCTGCCCATTATACCGCTGGCGGAAGCATGGTCATGGCTGAGTATTTTTATGATCCTCCCAATGAGAATTTAGACAGAGAATTTAAAGGAAATCTGTCCGTCACCTACGCTTATGGGACACACGGTGTAGAAGTCGAAGTGGATAAGGAAACCGGTCAGGTGAAGATCCTGAAATATATTGCTGCCCATGATGTGGGGAAAGCGATCAATCCCATGCTCCTGGAGGGTCAGGTCTATGGCGGAGCAACCATGGGAATCGGTTACGCTTTGACTGAAAGACTCATCCTGAAGGATGGAAAGGTGATGAATCCAAATTTCCTTGACTACAAGATGCTCACAGCCAAGGATGTTCCGAATATTGAAACAATTGTGATCGAAACAAATGACCCCTTCGGACCATTCGGTGCCAAAGGGATTGGTGAACCGGGGTCGGTCCCAACAGCCCCTGCCATTGCCAATGCCATCTATGATGCAGTGGGGGTGAGGATCAAAGATCTTCCCATCACTCCAGAAAAGGTATTGGCAGCACTAAAAGAGAAAAAATAAAGTCATTAAGTTATTGAGTCACTAAGTAATTGGTGGAACCTTAAATAATTAATGTAGCGTCGGCATTCATTGCCGACGCTTTTTTATGTCCCCTCTCTTAAGCCCTCATATCCTATTGAACTCTTGTGCAAAATTGTCATCTTTTATGTAAACTTTTCATAAATTGTTCAAATTTCAGTTCTTAAACCCTCCCATTTAAAACCATCCATACACATCTCCCCTATCTTTTTAAAACATAAAACACCAAAAATAACAACAAGATAGAAAAATATCTGTATTCTTTATGAAAATTTGGAGCATTTTGGAATAAAACTTGCTTTTCTTGATCCTCGGGAAATTTTATGTCTTTGGTAGGTTAAATCAGGATGGCGAAAAAACCGAACAGAGTCATTTCCGAACAACAAAAGGAACAAGATATGGTAACACAAAATCTAAAGAGAAAGAAAAATAATAACTTAAAAGATCAGAAGAGAACTCGAGCGTCCAAAGACCCGGCCATCATCACACCTCTTTCTGACAAACAGACAAGCAATCGGGCGGAGGAAGCGCTGCATTCGGTACACGAAGAACTCGAAATAAGAGTTCAGGAGCGAACCACAGAACTTATGAGCGTTGTTGAGGCGTTGCAGGACGAAATGGCTGAACGCAAGCGAGTAGAGGGAGTACTCCGAAAGAGCGAGGAAACGGCGAAACGGTTAGCTCAAGAAAATGCAATCATGGCCGAGATTGGGCGAATCATTAGCTCAACGCTGAACATCGAAGAGGTATACGAGCGCTTCGCCGAGGAAGTACACGAGCTCATTCCTTTCGATGGAATTGCAATTAATATTATTAATCATAAAGAAGGGACTGTGATTGTCCCTTATGTCTCAGGAATTGTTGTGCCAGGGTGTCAATCTGGGGATGTCTTACCACTGGCGGGTTCAGTAACTGGAGAGGTCATGCGGACACACTCAGGTCTTATTATCCAAACAGAGGATAAAAATGAGTTGCAGGCCAGGTTCCCTACCCTTTTAACAGCTTTTGAGACTGGACTTCGGTCAGTCATAGTGGTTCCTTTAATTTCTAAAGATCAGGTGATCGGAGCCATCCATTTTCGTTCATCTAAACCATATGCTTATTCAGATCAAGATCTGAAACTTGCCGAAAGCATTGCCTCTCAGATCACCGGCGCTATCGCCAATGCACAGCTCTTCATTGAGCGCAAGCGATCAGAAGAGGCATTACGGAAAAGTGAGGGAAAATACAGAGAATTAACTGATTTCTTACCGGAAACTATTTTTGAATGCGACGAGAACGGAAAGCTATTGTTTACTAATCGTTATGGATTTGAAGTTTTCGGCTATACCCAAGAAGATTTTAATAAGGGTCTGAACATTTTTCAAATGATTATTCCCGAAGATCGAGGAAAAGCCAAGCAGAATATACAAAGGCTCTTTAGAGAAGAAAAGCTATTCGGCACTGAATATACTGGTTTAAGAAAAGATGGTAGTACATTTCCTGCGATCATATCATCCAATCTCATTTTTCGTGAGCACAGACCGGCCGGCTTGAGGGGGATAGTCATTGATATTACTGAACGGAAGCGGGCAGAGGCGTCCCGGAGGGAATCGGAAGAACGATATCGAACTATTCTTGAAAACATTGAAGACGGCTATTATGAAGTGGACCTTCCAGGTAATTTTACCTTCTTTAATGATCCAGTTTGCCGGCTTTATGGATTTTCCAAAGATGAATTAATGGGCATGAATGATCGACAGTATACAGATAAAGAAAATGCCAAAAAATTGTACCAGACCTTTAACAAAGTTTACAAAACAGGGGAACCTACGAAAGGATTCGATTGGGAGATTATTAGAAAAGATGGGACAAAGCGATATATTGAGGCCTCTGTATCCTTAGTAAAAAATCCATCAGGTCAACCGATAGGGTTTCGCGGCACTGTTCGAGACATCACCGAACGCAAAAATAATGACGAAAAAATTCTTAGGCAAAGTACCTTATTGGATGGAGTCAATAAGGTACTTATTGGGGCGTTGACATGTCAAACAGAGGGAGAAATAGCTAATAAATGCCTTAACGTTGCACAGGCGTTGACCAAAAGCAAATTCGGTTTTATCGGGGAAATAAACCAAGCAGGGCGCTTCGATACCCTCGCGATGAGTGATCCAGGGTGGGAGGCCTGTCGAATACCGAGGTCCGATTCAGTGCTTTTGATCAACAACATGGAGATGCGAGGAATCTGGGCTAGCGTGCTCAAAGAAGAACGATCCCTGATCGTCAACGACCCTGCTGCTCATCCGAACCGTGTTGGAACCCCTGAGGGGCATCCGCTCCTAACTTCCTTTTTAGGGGTACCATTAAAACACATGCGCAAGACCATTGGTATGATTGCATTAGCCAACAAAGAAACCGGTTACGATTCCATCGATCAGCAAGACATAGAAACCTTGTGCACGGTATTTGTAGAGGCATTAATGCGCAAGCGCACAGAGGAGGCTTTGCGAGAGAGCGAGAGCAAATTCAGGGACCTTTATGACAATGCGCCATTGGGATACCACGAATACGATACGGAAGGGCGTATCACCAATGTCAACTGCACAGATCTGGAGATGTTGGGATACACTGCCGAGGAAATGATTGGGCAGCCCATTTGGAAGCTTAATGTAGGGGAGGAAATAGTCCGTCAGCAGATCTTAGCTAAGTTAGCTGGCACCCTGCCTCCTGGCAAGGAACTTGAGCGTACCTACCGAAGAAAAGATGGGACAACATTTCCAGTCCTGATTGAGGATAGACTTATCTTGGATGAGAAGGGGCGGATAAATGGTATTCGTTGTACTATCCAGGATATCACAGAGCGCAAACGAGCGGAGGAGGCGCTTCAAAGGAGTGAGGAAACGGCGAAGCGGCTATCCCAAGAAAATGCGATAATGGCCGAGATTGGGCGAATTGTTAGCTCAACTCTAAACATCGAAGAAGTATATGAGCGCTTTGCTGAAGAAGTCCGTAAGCTCATCTCTTTTAACCGGATCGCCATCCGAACCATCAACCCCAAAGACAACACTACCACTATTGCCTACATCTCAGGGGTTGATGTACCAGGCCACCAATTGGGAAATATCGTTCCTCTTTTTGGTACAGTTATTGAAGAGTGTATGCGCACGCAGTCGAGCCTTCTCTTCCAACCGGAAAGCCTAAATGAGGTGGTAAACAGGTTCCCACACATTCTGCCAACTTTTAAAGCTGGACTTCGATCGATGATATTTGTCCCTTTGATCTCGAAAGATCAGGTGATTGGAGTCCTATCTTTGCAAGCCACCCAGCCAAATGCCTATACAGCGGGAGATCTTAGACTTGCCGAAAGAGTCGGTCATCAGATTGCAGGTGCCATTGTCAATGCGCAGCTCTTCGTTGAGCGCAAGCAGGGGGAGGAAAAGTATAGAACCATTCTCCGCACTGTCATGGATGGTTTTTGGATTGTAGATATGCAAGGGCGTTTTTTGGACGTAAATGATGTCTATTGCCGGTTGATAGGTTACAGCCGAGATGAACTGCTGACCATGAGAATATCAGAGATCGAAGCAGTAGAGAAATCGGAAGAGACGGCCTGGCGTATTCAGAAGATAAAGGAGGTTGGTGGAGATCGGTTTGAAACCCGCCACAAGTGTAAGGATGGTAGAATTATTGATATCGAGGTCAGTGTCAATTATATAGAGGTTGGCAGCAGACAGATGATTGTATTTCTTCGCGACATCACCGAGCGCAAGCAAGCAGAGGAAGCGCTACGGACTGAAAAACAGAAATTTCAAGCTTTAACCGAGAATTCTCCTTTCGGGATGGTAATGATAGATCAAAACGGAACCTTCCGATACATCAATCCAAAATTCAAAGAATTATTCGGGTACGATCTGTCCGATGTTCCGGATGGGAGAACCTGGTTTAGGAAAGCCTATCCCGATCCTACTTACAGACATCATGTCATTTCTGATTGGCTTAATGATTTAGAAAGAGCCAAGCCGGGAGAAAAACGATCCAGAGTTTTCACAGCCACTTGCAAAGATGGAACAGAAAAGACCATCAATTTTATTCCTGTACAATTAGAAGCGGGTGAAAATTTGATGACTTGTGAGGACATCACCGAGCGCAAGCAGGCAGAGGAGGCATTGCGGGAGAGCAAGACAAATCTTGTGGGTATCCTTGAGTCAACCGCTGATGGAATCTTAGCCGTTGACAACCAGGGCAAAGTCATCACAAGCAATTCTCGTTTTGCCCAATTGTGGCGTATCCCGCAGGAAATATTGGAACAAGGCGATGATGATACTTTGTTGGCATTTGTACTTGATCAGTTGGTAGACCCGGAGGCTTTTCTCGCCAAGGTCCGAGCGCTCTACGATTCTGATAAGGAAGACAATGACGTTGTCTTATTCAAAGATGGCCGTGTTTTCGAGCGATATTCCCGTCCCTTGATGTTGGAAGGCCCAATGATGGGTAGGGTATGGTCATTCTGCGACATCACAGAACGTAGGAACATGGAGCAGAGGCTGGAGAGTGAATTGAGCAAGTTCAAGGTACTCTACGATCTGGCGGTAAACATGTCGGCCGAGAAAAGCCTGGATGAAAACTTATCCTATATTGTAGAACAGAGCCGAAACCTGCTCCACGCGGATACCTCCTACATTGCTCTGGCCGATGAGCAGTGCCAGGAGGTCTACATGCGCACCCTCTCCGGCATACGGACGGAGGCATTCAAGAAGATGCGGCTTCCGTTCGGCAAGGGACTTGGTGGAAAGGTAATGACCACTCGCAAGGGATATATCATTGAGGACTATTACCAGGATGGGGGCATTACTCATATCGTCGACCAGGTGGTCACCGACGAAGGCGTAGTCGCCGGCATGGTCGTGCCCCTCCAGATAAGAGAGAAGAGTCTGGGCGTCCTTTACGTCTTCAACCGCACAAAAAACCAGTTTAAGCAGGAGGACCTGGATACGCTCTTCCTCCTGGGCAACCTGGCGGCTGTGGAGATTGATAGCCAGCAGGCACAACAAGCCGTTCGAGAGAGTGAGAGGACCTCGAAACGATTTGCCCAAGAGAATGGAATTTTGGCCGAGATTGGACGGATCATCAGTTCATCACTGAACATCGACGAGGTCTATGAACGCCTCGCTGAAGAAGTACGCAAACTCATCCCTTTTGATCGGATTGTGATCAATATTAACAATTTCGGAAACAACACCATCACCATTGCATACGCCTCGGGAATAGAAGTTCCGGGCCGTCGGGTCGGGAATGTGATCCCTCTGAATGGCTCAGTGAACCAAGAAATTATTCACACACGGTCAAGTCTTTTAATCCAATCAGAAGACATGGCTGAGTTCATAAACCGCTTTCCTACTCTTCGGCCCTATCTTCAGGTTGGGCTGGTTTCAATGATGATGATTCCTTTAATCTCCAAAGATCAGGTCATCGGCGTCCTTCACTTTCGATCGATCAAGCAAAATACCTATACCGAAAAGCATATGAAACTTGCAGAAAGAGTGAGTTCTCAGATCGCTAGTGCCATTGCTAATGCACAGCTTTTCAACGAGCGAAAGAAAATAGAACGGGCGTTGCAAGAGAGTGAGTCGAGATTCAAAAATCTGTTTGATGAGGCCCCCGTGGGATACCATGAATACAATACTGAAGGACTTATCACACAAGTTAATCGCACTGAATTGGAAATGCTTGGATATACCGCAGAGGAGATGTTGGGACAACCCGTTTGGCAGTTTATTACCGAGATAGGGAAATCACGAGAGGCTGTTATAGCGAAACTCTCCGGGGAAATACCACCCGGTCGTCAATTCGAACGCTCTTGTCAACGAAAAGATGGAACAACATTCCCAGCTTTGATCGAAGATCGGTTTCTTAGAGATTCGCAAGGAAAGATTGCCGGGGTTCGTTCAACCATCCAAGACATCACCGATCGCAAGCGGGCAGAGGAAGAGATGAGGGCCCTTGAAGAACAATTTCGCCAATCCCAGAAGATGGAAGCCATCGGTCGCCTGGGAGGTGGCATCGCCCATGATTTTAATAACCTCTTGACGATTATCAAAGGTTATAGTCAACTTTCCCTCCTCGACCTCAAGGAAAACGACCCTCTGTGGGGAAACATTCAAGAGATTCAAAAAGCCACCCAACGGGCAACGGATCTGACCCATCAACTTTTGGCCTTCAGCCGCCGTCAGATTTTAGACCTCAAAGTGCTCGATCTGAATACCCTCCTAAAAGATCTGGACAAGATGTTACGTCGGATCATTGGCGAGGATATCGAGTTGACCACTCTATTAGCCAAGAATTTAGGGAGAGTCAAGATCGATCCTGGTCAGTTCGAACAAATAATCCTCAATTTAGCTGTGAACGCCAGGGATGCTATGCCTTCCGGAGGAAAACTTACGATCGAGACGGCCAATGTTGTACTGGATGAAGAATATGCTCGTACCCATGTTAGTGTGACCCCTGGGCCCTATGTGCGGTTATCGGTCAGCGATACAGGGGTCGGAATACCCCTGGAAGTAAAAGAAAAAGTTTTTGAGCCTTTCTTTACGACAAAAGAGAAAGGTAAGGGTACAGGTTTAGGCCTCTCCACGGTCTATGGAATTGTGAAGCAGAGTGGGGGGAATATCTGGGTGTATAGTGAACTGGCACATGGGACGACCTTCAAGATTTATCTGCCGAGGGTTGAGGAAGATTTAGATACTTTGCACGGGCGAGATGAGGCCGACTTCTTACCCAGGGGGAGCGAGACAGTGCTCTTGGTGGAAGATGAACCATCAGTGCGAGACCTGGCCCATCGCCTTTTAAACCAGCAGGGGTATAAGGTTTTGGAGGCAGCCAATGGCGAAGAAGCATTGCGCGTTGTCCAGGAACATATTGGAGAGAAAATCCATCTCCTGTTTACCGACGTGGTGATGCCCCAGATGGGCGGGAAAGAATTGGCCAATCAACTAAAAAACTTACGGCCCGACGTCAAAGTTCTCTATACCTCGGGTTATACGGATGATGCAATTGTCCACCATGGTGTCCTTGAACCCGGCACCCACTTCTTGCAAAAGCCTTTCTCACCAAAAACTCTGACACACAAGGTGCGGGAAGCGCTGGACAGATAACTCGAGATGAGGAGATAGGGAGATAAGGAGATTGAGAGATTAAAAGAATGGAAAAGAAACTTATTCGGACACATCGAGACTTAGAAGTAAATAAACCGAAGAACACGATTGGAGCGAATCTATGAAAGAGATTATGACACCCCGAGAGGCAGCAGAATATTTGAGTGTCCATGTTCGAACCATCTACCGATTGGCTAAAAATGGTGATATCCCCGGCCGCAAGGTGGGTGGGAGTTGGAGATTCAAAAAGGACGCCTTAGATGAATGGCTTTCGTGGAGAGAAAACCCCTCTTCTAACGAAAAAGGATAAGGTATGGAAAACAGAATTTTAGTCGTGGATGACGAAAAAGAAATCAGGGATTTTCTCTATAAGGCACTCAGTCGCCTGGGTGGATTTCGCGTGGAACTTGCAGAAACGGCAGAAGAAGCTCTTCAAAAAATTGAGAAAGATCCATTCGACCTCGTTTTGACAGACCTGAAAATGCCAAAGATGGATGGGCTCCAATTAGTAACGGAGATTGCCAAGTTAAAGCCTGAGATCCTTACGGTAATGATGACTGGCCATGGGACGATTGATTCGGCCTTGGAGGCGATGAAACGAGGGGCGAGTGATTATCTTATGAAGCCTCTCAACCTTGATGAGTTAATCATTCGTATTCAGAAGGTCCTGGAAGAGAAACAACGCTTTGTCAGGCTCAAAGACTTCGCCAACCAATTGGAAAGAGCCAACCAGGAGTTGAAAAAGATTGACGCCATAAAATCGGAATTTGTTTCGGTGGCCTCTCATGAGCTGAGGACCCCCCTTGCCGCCATCAAGAATGCGGTCCAATTAGTTCTGAAAGAAAAGACCGGAGAGATCAACGAAAATCAGGTGAAGTTTCTCTCCATGGCAGAGAGAAACATCGATCGACTTACCAATATTCTCAACGATCTTCTGAATCTTTCGAAGATCGAGTCAGGAAAGATTGAATTGAAGTTTGAGAACATAGCATTGAAGGGGCTCATTGAATTAATAGCATCCTCTCTGAGACCCAAAGCTGACGGAAAACCGATTCTGATTGAAGTGGAAGTCCCTGAACAACTTCCAGGAGTCTATGGAGATCCGGAAAAAATTGAGCAAATCCTGACGAACCTAATTGGTAACTCAATTAAATTTACACCGGACGGAGGAAAAATTCTGATCACTGCTGAACCTCTTTCTAAGGACAAAAGGGGTGGTTTCGGTGATATGGTCGCTGTCTCTGTGAAAGACACCGGGATTGGAATCCCTCCGGAACATTTGGAACCCATCTTTGAAAAATTTCATCAGGTGGAAGGCTCGCTCCACCGGTCAGTGAGCGGAACAGGATTGGGTCTGGCCATCACAAAAGGATTGGTGGAAGCCCATCAGGGGAAGATCTGGGTGGAGAGCGAAGTGGGAAAAGGGAGCACGTTTACATTCACCCTGCCTCTTGCAGAAGGCGAGAGAAGGGAGTCTCATTTTCGTTTCATCCTGGACAAAGAGTTTCAGCGGGCACAGGAAAACGATTCCCCCCTCACCCTCTTTCTGATTCAGGTGCTGGATGAAAGGGGTGAGGTCGAAAAGGCTTTGTTAGACAAATTGGAAGAAAAGGTCAAGCAATGTCTTTGTAGAGAGGCGGATATTTTATTGAGGCGGGAGAAAGAAAAAATATTGGCCGCCCTATGTGAGGCAAATCTCAAAGGAACTCAGGTGATCCGCCAACGGATTGAGGAGGAAATTCAAAAATATCCACTCGAAGGCCAAGGGGCACCCGTACTCATCAAAGTGGGGACGGCCACCTACCCTGAAGAAGCTCTTTCCAAGGCAGAACTCTTCAGGTTGGCAAAAGAAAGATTAGGAGGTTAAGCGATGAGTCCAAAAAAGATTTTGGTTGTTGATGATGAAGTCGATTTAGTGGAAACCGTCCGTTTCCCCTTGGAGATGG
>CAWGAV010000024.1:0-15397 GCA_963820625.1 uncultured delta proteobacterium | reverse complement strand
CCTTTTTCAATCTCAATAAAATCTTTGTTAAGAATAAAATTTGCTCCCAGTGATTCCAAATAACTCTTTTTAAAGGGGAGGCCAATGAATCGTTTTGTTTCTTTTCCATTTTCTTCGATTACGTGAAATCGATCCAAAAAGACATGGGGATGGGCGTGAACATCCACTTTCCCTCTCAGTTTTAGAACTTCAGGCAACCCTCCGGTATGGTCATAGTGTCCATGGCTCAAGAAGATTTTTTTGATAGTCCGTAAGTCTTTGTTCAATTCAAGGGAGTTTCTTACAACCGAATGGCCACTGCCAGTATCGAAGAGGTAATTCCCTTGATCTGTCTCAATCAAAGCAGAAAATCCATGTTCTCCTAAACCAATCCGCCGGCCCACTGTGTTTTCGCAGATGATCGTTATTCTCATAAGTCCCTCCTTATAACCATATAGCATAAGATTATTTTAAATTGAAAGCCTAAAATTAACCCTGAGTTATCCAACAAATCCTTCTTTAGACTCTGCATTTTCATGAAGTCAGTTTTATGTTATAGTTTAATTATGATTGCAGTCGATGAAGCCTTAGATAAAATTCTTTCTCACATCCACCCTTTAGGATTTGAAAAGGTTTCTCTTTTAGATGCCTTGGGGAGGGTTATTGCGAGAAGATATCTTCTGCGAAAAGGGATATCCCACCTTTGGATAATTCAGCCATGGATGGGTATGCCCTGAGATCTGAGGATGTCCAGAAGGCTTCCCAAAATCATCCTGTTCGTTTAGAAGTGATCGAAGACCTCCCTGCAGGTTTTATCTCGACAAAGAAAATCGAGAAAGGAAAGGCCATCCGCATCATGACGGGCGCTCCCATTCCAAAAGGGGCCGATACGGTTATTCCAGTCGAAGAGACAAAGAAGGAGGATGGATCTGTCTTGATTTTTAAAGCTGCTGCTCTTGGTGAAAACATCCGGAAGTCTGGAGAGGATGTGAGAAAAGGAGATCGTGTGATCTTCAAGGGGGATACACTCCGCCCGGCAGAGGTGGGGATGCTTGCTTCCGTAGGACGTTCTTTTGTCTCGGTTTATCAGAGGCCGTTGGTAGCCATCCTCTGCACCGGAGATGAATTAGTCGATGTAGATGGGGATTTGGACGAGGTCAAAATCATCTCAAGTAATTCCTACACCCTGGCAGCCCAGGTGATGGATTGTGGGGCAATCCCTCTTCAACTGGGCATTGCCAAGGATCGAAAAGAGGAGATTGAAGAAAAACTTCGTCAGGGAATCCGGGCGGATGTCCTCATCTCCTCTGCAGGGGTTTCCGTGGGTGATTATGATTTCGTTAAAGATGTTATGAAAAATTTGGGCATGGAGATGGTCTTTTGGAAAGTGGCCATGAGACCAGGACAGCCTTTGGCCTTTGGGATGATTGGAGGAAAGCCAATGTTCGGTCTCCCAGGAAATCCCGTCTCATCCATGGTGTCTTTTGAACAATTTGTGAGGCCCTCGCTTCTAAAGATGATTGGCCGTCGTCAACTCTTTCGACCTGTCATTCAGGCCATTTTGAAGGAGGAGATTAAGAAGATGCCCGGAAGACGTTATTTCATCAGAGGGTCTGTCTCTTTTGAGAAGGATCAATACTTTGTCACCACCACCGGAGAGCAGGGGTCTGGAATTTTAAGATCCATGGTAAGGGCAAATGGCTTGATCGTCATCCCTGAAGATCAGGAGATTGTGAGGGCAGGGGAGAAGGTAAGAGTTCAGTTGCTGGATCGCAGTTTTTAATAGTTCGGAGTTCGGAGAAATTTAGTTCGGAGAAGATTAATATTGGACTCTTGTCACCCTGAATTCATTTCAGGGTCTTTTTAGACTCTGAAACAAGTTCAGAATGACATTTGAATATGATTCATTTTCTAAAACTCCGAACTCCTAACCCCGAACTCAAAACTCGCACGGAGTGCGAATGATACCCATCATCTCTATTGTTGGAAAATCGGATAGTGGAAAGACCACCCTGATCGAAAAATTAGTCCCCGAGTTGACACGACGGGGCTACCGGGTCGCTACGGTCAAGCATGATATTCATGGGTTTGAAGTGGACCGGGAAGGGAAGGATAGCTGGCGACATAAACAGGCAGGTGCTCATACGGTCGTTATTTCGTCGCCCAATAAGGTTGCCTTAATTCGAGATGTGGAGAAGGACTTAACTTTGGATGAGATTCGGGAGAAATTGATTCAGGATGTGGACCTCATCCTTTCAGAAGGATATAAAAAGGATATCCAGCCTAAGATCGAGGTCTTTCGGAAGGAAAAGCATAAAAAACTTCTCTGCACAAAGAAGGATAACCTCGTCGCTATTGTTTCGAACCAAAAATTCAATGTCGGTGTTCCCTGGTTCGATTTAGAGGATAAGAAAGGGCTTGCCGATTTCATTGAAAAAGAATTTCTCACACCCAAAAGAAGAGGAGAGACATCCCTAAAAGTGGATGGGAAGGCGATCCCATTGTCCCCTTTTGTTAAGATTTTGTCAAAGACAATCAAAGGAATGATCACCTCCTTGAAAGGATGCGAAACCCCTCAGCGCATCGAAATTCTTATTGAAGAGTGGTGAGGGTTGTTCTATTGAGGAAATGTAAAAAAATTTTTAAATTTTATGATTCATTCCAATTGCACACTTCCACTTACGAATGTGCAAACTTATAATATCCCGAAGACTGTTAATTTCTAAAAGAAATATGCATAAAAGAGACAGGGCCATTTCTGACTGACCCTGTCTTTAAATGGCCCTTCGTCTCAAAGGAATTTATTGGGTTTTTCCCAAAGTCGCTTTCCAAGTAGCTTTTGGGAATTCGACAATTCCTTTAAGCGTCTTCAAATCCTTTTGCATTTCAAAAGTATACCAACCCCTTTCACCCACCGAGGGTCCTCCGCCTCTCCTAAGTGTTCTATTAAAATTAATTTTGGGGGGTTTTTCAAGGATAACTTTTGCAGTTATATCCTCACAGGCTGCAAGTATATCTCTACCACCACCTCCAGTGGCATATGTAATTTCCGCTTTCTCTGAATCAATTTCTCTAACAACCAAGATGAAATTTGCTTCTGCTCCATTCCATATTCCCTTCCATTGACCCGAAAATGCTGCGATTTCTTTAGGAAGCTCAGATGAAGGAGCTTTAATCACAATATCCTTTGGTAAAAGAACCCCACTTTGAGCATAACCATTATTACAGATCAATAAGACCGCCACCATAGCTAACCCAATCAATATCATCTTTTTCATCTCATCTCCTCCTTGGGTGTGAACATATCGCTCCCGTAATGTGAATAATATTTTATGATGCTTTGATAAGAAAAACTCGCGATCTTATAAATCCCATCGACCAATTCACTCACTGTTCCGGTAATCTTTCACGTTACCTTACTCGGTAACCATATAATAGGTACTTTAAAGCATCTCTTGATAATTCGTAGTATGCTTAGGAAAAAAACAATCTCCACTCTGCCTATATTTTTTCATAAATTGATATCGGTCATTTCAGATGATAGTCTGACACCGCCGAGTTACTGCAGATAGGTCTTGAGGAAGCGCTGGACCTGATCATACGCGTCTTTTGCCGCAGTCCGGTCGTACCCCAAGTGATAGGTACGTCCAGAAACGCGAACCTCGCGGTTCGGGCCGGGTTCGTCGAAGCGTGTGCATCGCACCCTTATAGACCTTCCACTCAACTGGAGTGCCAGCGCTCTGCAGGGCCGTGCCACGCTCGACACATCGGCCAGGGGGGTCCCAGTCATCGGCGCTCCCCATGAGCATGAGTAGCGGGGTAGCGAGATTGCCGTCCTGGAACGCTTCACAGCCCGGATAGAATGCGATCGCGGCCTGATACCCGCCGCCTGCAGGGTTGGTTGCGTTGATGAAGCGGGCGCTCGCAGAGATCAGGGTAGCGGCTCCCCCATGAGACCATCCCATGACTGCGATTTTGTTCGGGATGACATCAGGTTGGCTCCGGAGGTATGCAAGCGCTCCAAGGCCGTCGAGGGCTCGAGAACGGACGGTCAGGCGCATCGCCCCCGCAGAAGGTGGACACCTTACGCGGTGAGAGGCTATCCGGAAGGATGGCGACGTAGCCCAAATTTACCAACCACTCGGCCCACTTGGAATCGTTGGCCCTGATCCCGGAGCAGGCGTGGAGGAGCACAACCCCTGGGAACGGGCCGCGTACCTTTAGGACGAAACACCGTGGCTGGGATCGGTGCACTCACGGTGGAATCCGCACTCTTGAAGGTGATCCGTTCACCGGCAGATACGGTGTATCCCACGAAGGCTGATGCCGAGCATACATATCATTGCCAGCACGATCGCGAGACCCATTCGAGGCATGATAGTGCGAAAACACATCCCTTTGTGTCTTCCCGGTCGAGCGGGTATCCCTCTCGATAGCCGTCTAGCCATGAATTTCTGATACGGACCCATGTCCTCCTTCGTATGCCGCTGATTGATTTGATTTGCTTTCACGGTTGACCCTCCTTTGCTATAAAAGCTCGGTTAGTTGGTTTCGCTCAAAAAATAGAGGTAGATCAAGGTGATTTGACAAATAAAAAAATGAACCTATCAAAGCTTCATCCCTCGGCAGTTCGGCCATTTTGTAATCAATAGACCCGCCGCTTTCCGCCCTTCCCCTCACGGAAAGGTTGGCTTTATCGAGCGAACCTAATTGTATCAATCTAAATCAAAATTAATCGCCTTTGTCAAGCAAAATTGTGCGGTCTTTCGGAGGAAAGGTCGAGAGATACGGACTATGAATTCGGAACGAAATAAAGTCTTATAAATCAACAATCTATCAATTCTCATTTACGTATCTCTTCAACACCAACGGAAAGTCAGGGATGGTCTGGGGTTTAGCAGTCGCAGGCGTCTGTTTCCCTCTCGTCAATTCCTTCACCCTCTCTGAAATATAAAGATCAAGCATGTTGATGGTAATCCTTCCCTTCCCTGTATAATCCGCTTTCCCACTAATCCCTTCCACCACAGCCTTTGTAAAAGCTCCGTTCCCCCAGTTAGAATCTTCGAATGAATATTGCTTTCCTGTGGATGAGGCAAAGACCACTGCACCGTTTTCTGCACTGGCCAGCTCGTTGACAACACCTGTGATATCAGGCGCTATGGCTCTGGCCCCCATCACATTTCCAGCATGGCAGGTATCGATGAAGAGAATGGTCTTCCCTGCAAGAGAAGCCACTGTGTTCTTCATCTCCGTAAACGGCACACCAGTCCTTCTGAGTCTTTCCAAATCAGTGTTAACAGGTAGATAATAATACACCCCTCCGCTATCATTAATCCCATGCCCTGCCAGAAATACCAATGCCACATCCTTGCTTGTGGTTTCCTTCGAAATCCAATCGAATCCATCGATGATCTCATCCTTAGTTGCCCTTCCATCAGTGAGGACCTTCACCACAACATCGCGATATAGCCCATCCTTCTGCTTGAGGAAAGATTCTGCAAAATCTTTTGCATCCTTGGCAGCAAATTCGAGCGTCAGGTTCTTATCTTCATACTTGCTTACACCAATAGCAAGGACATAGAGTTTTGGTTTGACGATAAACTCATCCTCTTTTACCTTCCCCGACCACTTCAACCTCACCGTAGCTGGTTCACTCGCTGCATACCTATTTTCTGCAATAATCGAAATCTCAGAATCCCTTTCTGGGATGATTATCTTCATCGTTCGGATGTCTTGATCTTTCTCGATTTGTTTGGTTGTCGAACCTCTCCCGATTGGTCTTCCATCTATTAAGATCTTCACATTTGTCACTGGTTCTGCTGAATGGGAACGTATTTCGAACTTCACTTCAATCTCTTTGGTAGATACCTCAGAACCATTCTTGGGTGAAAGAATATTCACCACAGGCGGAAGTATCTTCGCTATCGATACTTCCTGTCTCTTTCTACCTGATTCTTCGTTGGCAAGTCTGATCGATTCGCCCTCATCGAGTGTCTCTAAGATCTTCGCAACCACATCCGGTCTGTAGTAATCACGTCTGAACTTTGAGATAGGAAAGAAGTCGGCTGCCTCTTCGCTTCCATTATTTACGTGCCAACCAATCAGTTCTTCCGCCCCTGGAGAGGCGTCGTAATAACCGGATGACGTCCACAGAATCCATCGCTTCTTATCTGCATGAGGGAAGAAAGCCAAAGCTCCTTTCCGTCATTCATCCGATACCATCTTATTGTGCCATCACCCAGTGCTGCCAGAGCAATTCTGCCATCGGGTGTGATATTGACATCCCAGGCGTCTCCAGGAGTACGGGTTTTCCATCTCTCATTACCTTCCTTGTCAAAGAGATAGAGAAAAAAGTTTGACCCAAGAAGAAAGGTATCCTTTTGAGGAGATATGGCAAGCTTATGGGACATATAACCTTGCCCACTTTGCCAAGTTTTTATTGGTTTGCCATTCACCTTCGGGTTTGTTTCCTCCTCCCAGTCTGTAATGTCCAGGCCAGAGGTTTGGGTGACGGCAGGCCAAAGATCTGTTTCAAGTATCGGGTTAATTTTAAGGGATCTTTCTTTAACCGAAAAGCGGGCAGAAGACTTACCATATCTCTCATAACAAAATTGGATCCTATCCCCATTTTGGGAAACAAAGAAACTCTTCTTCCCCCACCTGTAATCCGCAATAGGTGCGCTCACATGCAAAACTTTTCTATCTCTTGCATCAAATACCCCAAAGGAGGGGTAAGCCGAGGCAAAAACAACACCTCCATCTTTTAGGGAGACCAGACCATGAAGGCGGGCTTCGCCTGCATCGAAATCTTTGTATGGCCCTTTACCTCCGTCTGACCACTTACGGACGACATACGGAGCCCGACTTCCTTTACCCGCATAGAGGAACTTTCCATCCAATGACCAGGACACTGGACGAAGCATTCCCTTAGCAAGACCTCTCGTATCAGGAGAGTACTGATTTGAGAGATCCTTCCCTGAAAGAACATCTAACTTTGTGTTTAATAATGGGGGATCATAAAAAGTAACTGCGATGTTAGAACCGTCGGGCGAAAAGCGGGCGGAAGCTGGCTTGAAGCCTTCAGGCGCTTTCTTCTTCGTAATCAACTTGAAATCACTCCCATAAAGACGGGTAAATCCATCGGCAGAGACGGTGACAAGCCTTCCCTCCAAATCAAAATCAACTCCATAAATCCAATCTCCGTAGTTCCCATCCTCTCCGGCAACAAAATAATCTGAAGTACGGTAAACACGAATGCCCCCAGTTTTTCCGAATCCAATCGCAAGAAACCTGCCATCTTTTGAGTAGGTAAGTCTCAATATATGTCCTGCGAAACCTGATATTCTGTCGAAAAGTTTCCCACTCTCCCGATCGAATAAGTAGACAGAATAAGATGTTTCGTTCCCGCTTTTTGTCCACCCACCGCAGGCGATTATTTTCCCATCAGGGGAGAATGCAACATCGTATATCATACCTATGGGGTCTTCACCTATGGGAGGCCGGAAAATCTTAACGAGCCTTCCGGTAGAAAGCTCCCACAGTCGTAAGGTTTTGTCCTGAGACCCCGTAATAACGAATTGGTTTTGGGCATCAACTGCAATACAAGTTATCCATGCTGAATGCATCCCCATCTCCATGCGGAGGAAAGGTTCTTCGGGCACTCCAGATGAATGACCTTCCAGTGAAATAAGGAGAAGGAAAATTGAAATGAACAGAGCGAGTCTTTTTCATTTAAGGGAAATCTACTAAATATAGGTAAGTAAGTCAATGAAATTTTCGTTGACTTTTTTATTCGTTTTGGTAAGTTTATTCAATAGATGGCCTCTTTCGGAATGCATAATTTATCTACGATTACTATTGAAGTTGTATGTGAGACAAAAATGTAAAAACAACATTTCAGGAAGAAAGCAACTGACCATAAGGCCTTTTAAATCATCACCCAGAGGGATTCATCTCGGAGTGCCACTTTGGCGATCTTCCCGATGGAGAGATTTAGATTTCGGAAGGTATAATTCGGGATGGAGATTTCAAAGGGGATTTTCCCCTCCAACGTTTGAAAGGTAACCAGGTGATATCTTTCTTTATCGGCGATGTCGAGTATTTTCCCTTCAAAAATATTTTGTCTTAAGGAATCCTTCACAGGTTTCCCTTCGCGGATGATCATCACCTCTTCAGGCCGGATGAAAAGGTCGACCTCTTTCCCCACCTCCATCTTATCTTGAACCAAACTCGTTGGAATTGAAAATTGGAGGCCATTGATTCCGAGGGTTAATCGTTGAGACGATTCCTCATTCCGGAGGACCTTTGCCCGGTAAAGATTTTTTGCACCCAAAAATTGAGCCACCTTTTTTGACTGAGGCTTTAAAAAGACATCGTCTCGTTTTCCGACCTGTTCTACCTCCCCATCAATAAAGATGGTTATCCCATCGCCTAAAAAGTATGCCTCTTCGAAGTCATGGGTGACACAGAGGGTGGTTGTATGAAAGGAGGTATGGAGATTTTTTAGAAGATGTTGAACATCGGCTTTGATGGACGGATCGAGGCCAGAGAGGGGCTCGTCGAGGAGAAGGAGTTTCGGTTTGGGTGCCAGGGCTCTGAGGAGGGCCACCCGTTTCTTTTCCCCTCCGCTGAGATGGGCAGGGTATCGTTCGAGAAGGTGTTCGATCTTCATCACTTCGACGAGAGCATGGACATATTCTTCATAGATCTTCATGTCCAGATCTCTTGCCTTGATTCCAAAAAGGATGTTCTCTTTTACCTTTAGATGGGGAAAGAGGGCCAGATCTTGCGGGACATAAGAGATCCCTCTACGCTCTGGCGGTAGACCTTGAACTTCCCTGTCACCAATCCAGATCCTGCCCGTCTTGGGCTTATGGAGTCCCATGATGGATTCAAGGATGAGGGTTTTTCCACTCCCTGTTGGGCCAAGGAGAAAATGAAATCCTCCCTCCTCAATTTGGATATTGAGGTCCACTATCTTAAATGAATCAAAAAGGATGGTGAGGCCTTCAATCTTAATCATAGCGGTATTTTTTCCCAGTCAATCGAACACTGTAAAGGATTATGAGGCCAAAGGCTATTAAGATGAGGATCAGGACGATAGCCTTGTCAATATTGGCAGAGGCTAAAGCAGTAAAAATGGCAATGGGCATCGTTTCCGTCTTTCCTGGCATTGCTCCTGCAAGAGTGACAGTGGCTCCAAATTCTCCAAACGCCTTTGCCCAGGAAAGGATCACAGAAGCGAGGAGTCCCCTAAATGAAAGGGGAAGGGTGACCCGGTAGAAGGCCCGCCATGGGGATGATCCGAGGGATCGAGCTACCGCTTCATACCTCGGGGAGATTTCATCCAGAGAGGCCTTCATCAGTCGTGTTGCCAGACCTGCAATCGTAGCAAATTGGGCTAAGATAATGCCTGGGACTTCAAAAACAAAAAAAATACCTTTTGTTTGGATTAATTCCCCTAAGGGAGTATTGAAGAAGACGAGGAAAGCGGCGCCAAGGGCGATGGGTGAAATGATCATCGGAATTTCTAAAAAGGTATCCAAAATTCCCTTGCCCACAAATTTGAAGCGAGATAAAGCATAGGCCGATGGGAGTCCAATGAGCACAGCAAAAAATGTTGCGATGGTGGCAGCGATCAGGCTCAATCGAATAGAAAATAGAGTGTTGGGGTGTGACAAGGCCTCCCAAAATCCTTTACCACCAACAAAATAGAAAAGGGATAGAATGAGTCCCAAATAGAAGATGAAGATACATACTGCCGCTCCGATCATCGTATAACGGAAACTCATTTCTTCATGGTCCTCCATTCATTAGGAAGAACATACTCCCCTCCAATAGGTGTATCGGATCTGGTAAATTGTCGTGCCTCTTGAAGATCCATCAAGTAGTGATATTTCTGAAAATGGCTTTCCCATGAGGGGAGAGAAGGAAGTTGATGAATTTTTGGGCCAGAGTTTTGTCCTGGGTAAATTTTGAAATGGCGATTGGAATATACCCAATCCTGGGAATCTCTTCCGGCCTCAAATAGATCGTCTCGATCCGTTCAGGATCCCAATACTGAAAAACCTCCCAGCCCAAAACCGCATCCACTGCCTTGAGGGAGATGACATTGGCTGTTTTCTCACAACTCTCCGTGTAATTGACGATATTCTTTCTGAACTTAGTCTTTTTCATCACGGAGCAAGATTCTTTTCGATGATTTCCACTGCATAGGTTCCAACACAAACCATTTCCGGATTGGCGATGGCCACCCGAATGCCATCTTTTGTCAGGTCTTTGAGAGCATAGATCCTTTTTGGATTCCCTTTTTGCACATTGATCGCAGGGACGAGATAAACAATAATTTTTTCTGATTCAGGAAATACAAAACCCTCTTTTTTCGCCATCTCCATGAAGTCGGAAGATCCTGGGAAGTAAAGGTCTCCCTTTTTTGTCAGTTTCATCTGAGAGAGGACAAATCCAGAACCTCCAAAGACCACATCGACAGGTATTCCAAATCTCTCCTGGAAAACTCTTACCGCTTCTTCTGTGGCAGGTTTGCTTGCAGCACCAGAGAAGATCAATATTCGCTTTGGCGAAGACCGTGCATCTTGAATGAACACGAATGTTAAAAATATTGAGATTAAAAAACAGATCTTCTTTATCTCCATCCTTTTCTTTCCATAGAGCCGAAATGTTTTTGATAGATTTTCTCTAAACCCTTTTCCACATCTCTCCGAAACCGCTCATAATGATTCATGAGGTCTTTTCCATGGGGAGTTACCCGAGACCCTCCTCCGGATTGGCCCCCGACTTTTCGCTCCAGGAGAGCGAAACCAAGCCTTTCCTCCAGGGTATGGATTAAGCGCCATGCCTTACTGTAGGACATGTTCATCTGCTGGGCTGCCTGGTGGAGGGACCCCATTCTTTTCAACCCTTCTCAGAAGTTCATAAGGGCCATCTCCAAAAGCTTTTCCATTGTTATCCAACCAGACCTTATACGCAATCTTCATGGATTTCCTACTCCAAAGCGTTATTCTCTATTGAGAATAACGCTAATATACTGAATATTTTTGAATCTGTCAAGGCCATTGATGGAGATTTCTGAAAAAGTCCAGAAATCTCTGATTACGCCGATTAAAAACCGATTACACAGATGCGAGATGTATTGGAAAACCAGGAAAATCTGTGCAATCATTTTTTAAAATCTGTGTCATCAGGAGAGCGCGTCAAAGTTTTTCAGAGCTCTCTAATGGTTTGCGTCTGAGAATCCTATTTGTTAAGATAAAGGGGATTTTGGTGATTCGGGATGAGGGAAGGAAAAATCATTTTTATTCTATTGATCACCGGGATTTTCTTGCTGGTCCAAGGAATTCCTGTCACGATAAGAGGAGAAGATCAAAAGGAAATGACACTCGAAGACCAACGAGTTCTGGAGTGGAGAAAAGAACGGAATGCCTTTCTTAAGGACCATCAGCGATCCCCCCTTCTTCCTCAAGACAAGAAAAATTTTAAAGGAATGAAATACTATCCATTCGATCCAAAGTATTTCTTTTCAGGCCAGATTGAACGCACCGTCCTCCACATCAACAACCCGAAATACTATGCAACATTTCTCACGAACAAAGGGACCAACAAACGCTATATCCGTTACGGGAAATTCCATTTCATTTTGAATGGAAAGGAATATACGATAGAAATCTACAAATCGATCTTAAGCGATAATCTCTTTATCCCTTTTAAGGACAAGACCAACGGAACAGAGACCTACGAAGGAGGAAGGTACATTGAGGCTGAAATTCTTCCAGATTATAAGATTATTTTGGATTTCAACATGGCGTACAATCCCTCCTGTGCTTATAATGAAAAATTTATCTGTGTGCTCCCCCCAAGAGAAAACATGCTGGATATCGAGATCCGAGCCGGCGAAAAAAATTTCAAGTAATTCTTCATGGCGTTCTTGATCAGCTCCGATTGCGAAATGGGCTTTAAAAGAGGTATTTCAATCCATGGGTTCCGCTTTTGCAAGGATAAGTTTATCCCTACGAAAGCAAAGGCAGGGATAAAAAAATGTCATCATCCTGTCGAGGGAAAAAGGATAAGATTTCAGGATGAGTGCCTGTGAAATAGATAATGCGAATGAAGATGGGTATGCTTGGTTTTTCCGTGGAGGTGCACATGCTCGTGGATAAGATTCACCTTGAGAAGCAAGTCTGTGTCTCTCAGGATATCATCTGCACTTCCGATTTTTTCCAGGCGATGCTCTTCTGAAAGAACGCCTACAGTTGCTTGCAGTTCATCCACCAGCGAAAGATCGTGGGTTGCGATAACCAGGGTTTTCCCTGATTCATTCAGGGCAAGCATCAACTCTACGAGAAAGCACTGGGTCTTTGGATCGAGGCCATCGGTTGGCTCATCGAGGAGCAGGATTTGGGGGTTCATGGCTAAGACGGAGCCAATTGCAACCTTCTTTTTTTCTCCCCCGGAAAGCATGTAGGAAGATCTGTCTTTGAGGTGTTCTATATTGAGCATTTCCATCAATTCAAAAGCCCTGTTCATAGCCTCTTCCTCGTTGATTTCCAACTGGAGAGGACCATAAAGAAGTTCGTCCAGCACGGTTGGACAGAAGAGCTGAATATCAGAATCCTGGAAAACGTACCCCACATTCTCTCGAAAAAATCTCAGGAAGCCTTTATCCCGCAAAGACTCTTCGGACACCCCGGTTTCCTCGAAGAGAAATCTCCCGGTGACTGGGTATTTCAGCCCTGCCATGATCTGCAGAAGCGTCGATTTCCCACTGCCATTAGCGCCGATGATAGCAACCTTGTCCCCCTTATTAATTTCAAGGGTTACATCGGAAAGAGCAGAGATTTTATCATAATAGGTATAACTTACGTTTTCGAGTCTTATCATACTTTTCACAGACCACACCTCAAATCAATAGAAATAGAACACCTATGAATAAGAGAAAGGTTCCTGCATACCAGTCACTTGTACGCATCTTCCTGAAGCCATAAAGTTTAATTGTATCGGAAAAACCCCTGCCGATCATAGCCTTAAAAACGTCTTCACACCTAAGGCGGGTTTTTCTAAAGATGAATCCAATCCGTCCGGCAATCCATTCCCTCGCCTCGGTATTGCTCACCTCCCGGGCCATCCTGCTTTTTTTCGCAAGGTACATATCTTCTACGGTCTTCGAGAATATGAAAATATATTTATAACAGAGGGTTATGATGATGAGAAAGGTATCAGGGACTTTCAAAACCTTGAGAGCCCTCACGATCTCAGGGAATGGAGTCGTATATAGCACCAAGAATGATAATGACAAGGAGTTGACTACCCTCAGGGTGAGTCTGGTCACTCCATAAATGCCCTCCCTGGTTATTCCAATATCTGCGGGGATATGATAGATCCAGAAGTTTAAGGGCCTTGAAATTCTTACTACCGGCCCGATGATATCTCCGCTTGTAATCACATTGAAAGCAGAGGGAAGAGCAACCAGAAAGCCCAAAAAGAAACCCAGTAACAAAACCCTGCTATAAAACGTAACAATTCGTAAACGGGAAAGCAATACGAGAACAAAGACAAAAACCCCGATATAGAGCTCTGGCAATAAGCCTCTTTTCAGGCTTACGATAATGACAAAAAAGAGGAGGAAAAGGACTTTTATCCTGGCATCGATCTTCTGGAAAAGCCCATTTTCGGATGAAAGCTCCCACTGGACGTACCCCTTTTTGATCACGCTTGTCAGATGATTTATGCCCCCGTCAATGAAGGGTATATTTACTTTCCTCCTCCCCAGCTTGAAAGAGCCGGGCGGGGATTGGTCTAACAGAAAGGAAGGTATTTTATTTGGCATGCTTTGCTATAAACCTCGAAACCATTAAGAAAACGATGGCGCACACCGCTATGCCCATGAGTCCTGAAGCGATATAAGAGAGCACCTGAACCGTCATTGATGCACCATCACCACCGAAGTTATAGTCAGGGATAGGAGCTTTCCACAAATCGGCCAGTTTTTTTAATCCTTCAGGAACATACCCAATGAGCTTCTCAACTTTATCTGTTCCCCACTCGCCCCATGCTTCCTCTGCTTTAAATTTTTCTGGAAGGAGGATGCCGAGAGGAGTAAGCAGTGCCATGATCAAAAGGCCTATCCAGAGTCTTTTCTGAAATTTTGTCATCTCAAGCCTCCTTGAAAATTATTTGTTTGCTGAGTGACCCGTTATGGCATACACGAGGTCGTGCTCGTGTTTCAGAAAGTACTTGAGCAATAACATTGTTACCAACCCTTCGGCAATACCGAATAGAAACAGATGCTCAATCGCCATGGCTGGCACCGCCACTGAGAGAGGGTATGGTGCGTAGAGTGGTCTGCCGTCTGCCCCTGAAGCAATCAAAGGTTGAATTCCGAACTCAACCGCAGTAAAAAGCGCTGCCACCACAAGACCAATGTAACCGGAAAGGAAAGCTGCGACGGCAACCCTTATCCCCCCCTCTGATTTCCCTCTTATGAGTTTAAACAACCCATAAGATACAAAAGGCATGACCACGGCCATGTTAAAACAGTTCGCCCCGATTGCGGTGATACCTCCATCACCAAAGACTATGGCCTGGATTATCAACACCACAGACACAGCTATCACTGCTGTCCAAGGCCCTAAAAGGATGGCAATAATACCAGCTCCTACGGCATGGCCAGTGGTGCCCCCTGGGATAGGAATGTTAAACATCATAATAAGAAAAGAGAATGCTGCGGCCATGCCAAGGTAGGGGACATGCTTTAAAGACAGCTGTTTCTTAAGCTTTTTCTGTGCAATCGCCCAGAAACCAATGGATACTCCGTACAATGGAACGTATGTCTGTGGGCTTAGATATCCATCAGGTATGTGCATAGGATCCTCCTTCGATTGAAATTTTACTGTTACTATGGCAATCCATGATCAAGCTCAAGGCGATTCACAAGATTTCCCCTATGGGGCCGATGGCTGAAGAACCTTAGTTTCCGTTCCGATAGGTCAAGATTTGAAGAACAATGTCAACCCTGTTGTAAACCGAAAATCTGGAGCGGCCTTATTCATCCCTATCTCAACTCCCGCGTCCCAGACAATGCTATCTGTAATGAGGTATTGAGCTCCAAGAAGGCCAGAGAAAGGATCATCACCCTTGCGACCATTGAAGTTATTCACTCCAACGATTTCTCCTACCAAAGCCCATTTGTCAGATAGGACAAACTGCCCCGCAATAGAATAGTTGAATTCGTTGTTTGCCCGATGTTCCTCGATGAAGGTGTATCCCAAATTAAGATAAAGAGTCAATCTCTTGCTGAGATTCTTCGTGAAGATGGTATTAATGCCAAAATCGGTCTTTCCTGATCCCAAATCTTTTGATTCGCTTGCAGTAGGTATTTTTACTTTGCCGCTAACAGCAAAAGACG
>CAWGAV010000023.1:0-80851 GCA_963820625.1 uncultured delta proteobacterium | reverse complement strand
GATAGAGGAGAGTCGACTTCCCAGCTCCATTTGGGCCAAGGATCGCAATGGACTCGTGTTGGTAGACCTCCAAACGGATGTCCCTTAACGCAGGTGTCCCGTCTGGATAATCATAAGAGAGATGGTCAATTTCAATAACTTTATTGAATGTCATGCTAAATAGATCCTCAGAAATAAGAGAAGAGGAGAAAGGAAGAGAAAAATTATTTCGCCCAACCCAAATCTTCTCGCTGTGGTTTCGGGCATCGTGCCATGATAACCTCTGGAGAGCATCGCCAGATAAACCCTTTCCCCACGATGAAAACTTCTCAAGAAAAGCGTTCCGATCATGTGTCCGATGACCTTTGTTTGCCAGAACCCTCTCCCTCCAAAACATCTCGAATCTCTGGCCCGCTTCATTCGGTACATTTCATCGATGAGGATAAAGGAATAACGGTACATGAAGGAGGTGATCATGGTAAAAATTTTTGGGGAACCCAACCTCTCCATGCCTTTGATCAATTGGGGAAAGGAAGTAGTGGAAGAGAGCAAGATAATAGAAAAAACCCCCAAACATGATTTAATGACCACATTCCATAGAATCCAGAGACCGCTCTGGGATAGGGAAAGGCCTCCGAGGCCTAAATTGTATCCCCCACCCACGGCATCTTTTTTCATGAAGGGAATGGAAATGGTCACGACAAAGAGAAAAGGGAGGATGACCAGAACCTTCTTGAGCAAATGGCCTAAGGGAAGTCTTGCCAAAAGGGCGATGCCGATGAGAGCCATGGCCAAAAGGCTGAAGAGAAGAAAGGAAGTGGGGGGAGAACTAACTCCAATCAAAATAAAAGTGAAGAAGACGATGATTTTTGCCCTGGCGTCCAGATGGTGAATGGGGCTCTCGGTGTGGCTGTGGTGATCCAAAAAGGCATGCTTCATCACCTTGCCTTCCTATCTATAATCCGAACCGTCTTGAAAAGTTGAGACCGAGGATCTTTTCCTGATCCTGTCCTGAGAGGCCGGATTCTTCCAATTCTTTAAAATATCGTCGAGGTGAAATCAATGGAAAGTCTGTCCCAAAAAAAATCTTCTCTATCCCCACGATCTCTCTGGCGATAGCATAAATCTTTTTCGAATAGATAAAAGGCGATGCCGCCGTATCATAATAGACATTGGCCATGCCCTTCGCCACCTCTGACATCAATTCGTAGAAGGGAAGGCCTCCTCCCCAGTGCGCTAAGATGATGGGAAGGTTTTGAAAAGAGAGGATCAGTTCATAAAAGCGTTCAAGAGGCGTCCTTCCCTTCCCGGGGTAGGAATGGCCGATCGTCTCATTGGTGTGGAGGAGAAGAGGAATCCCCTGCTTCTCCATTTGGGTAAGGATCGGTTTCATGGTATGAATATCCTGAGAAGTCATTTCATCCCGATAGAAAGCGATCTCCCCTACCCCTTTTACCCCAGCCTTGATGGCCCGTTCCAATTCTTCCGCTGACCAATCTGGATTGGAAAAAAGGAGCGAAACAAAAACAATTAATCGATTTGGATACCGTGAGGCGGACTTTATCAGATATTGGTTATGAAGGGAACATAGATCAGGTTGGTTCCAAGGAAACCCACAAATGACAGAGCGGTCTATTCCGGATTCTTGCATCGAGGCAATCAAATCTTCCACCCCGACCATCTTCGCTTTTAAATTATTGTAAATGAATGAAAATCCTTCATCCCTCTTGCAGAAGGCCTCTCGATCTCTTCTCACTTCATCTGGAAAGATATGGGTATGGCAGTCAATGATCATGGTTGAGTCCCTTCAGGGCTTGCCCTGAAGTACATAATAGAAAATAGTTCGAGTCTCCTTCATGTCTCAATACATTCCAAGGACTTCAATCTTAGCTGCCCTCAACGGTTCTGTCACTTCAGGGTTTTCCTTTTGTAAAACCATAATGGCCGATGCATTTTCCGAGGTTCCAATATTCGTTGGCACCCGGGCAGTAGACCAATGGAAGGACCTTGGTGATATCGATTCGACCTCTCTCCTTTTGAACTTCTTCCTTGACATGGAGGGCTACAATTTCGCTCAGGAAGAGATCGTGGCTTCCCAAAGAAATAATTTCTTTAACCCTACATTCCATTTGAACAGGACATTCATCGATCAAGGGAGGTTTCACCTTCTGGGCGTCCACCTGTTTCCATCCCATGGATGCAAACTTATCGGTCTCCTTCCCTGAAAGCACACCACAGGCATCCACCTTCCTGACCATCTCCTCGGAAGGAAGATTGAGGACAAACTCTTTGGATCGCTTCACACAGGTATGAGAGTATCGCTCCGGCCGGATGGAAATTCCGATCATGGGAGGTTCTGAATTGATAACTCCCACCCAAGCCAAGGTGATGATATTGGGCTTTCCTGCTTCATCCACACAGGTCACCAAAACGACCGGAGTAGGGAAAAGCAAAGTGGTGGGTGGAAGACTTTTTCGCCCCATCTCCTCCTCCTTTCTTGCGTCACTCGCCATTATTGGAAAAGGTTTACATCCCCTTTCCCTTTTCGAATCACTTTGGGAATATCATTGGTGAGATCAATGATGCTGGAATGTTCGGCGACGATCACCCCTCCGTCGATCACAAGGTCTAACTGTTTTCCAAAGCGCTCTTCGATCTCGGCGGGGTCATTGTACAGCCCCTCATCGGGCTTATAAACGCTGGTGCTGATAATTGGGTGCCCCAACTCCTTGACAAGAGCTAAGCATATCTTGTTGTCGGGGATTCTTATCCCCACCGTATTCTGTTTGGTCATGGCTATCTTTGGAACCAGCTTTGTCGCCTTCAACACGAAGGTGTAAGCACCGGGGAGCAGGCGTTTCATCATTTTATAAGCATAGTTGGAGACATAGGCATAACGACTGATATCCTTCAAATCAGAACAGATGAAACTGAGTGGCTTCTTTCCATCCAATTTTTTCAGTCGATGGACCTTTCGAATGGCTTCCGGGTTGAAGAGGTCGCATCCTATTCCATAGATCGTATCCGTAGGATATCCGATCAACCCCCCTCCTTCAAGAACCTCCACAACCCTTCGGATCAATCTGGGTTGCGGATTTTTAGAATTGATGGCGATGATCATTACTTACTCTCCTTCGTCGGAATATGAACACTGAGCAAAAATTGTTGAGCAGCATGCAATCCGATCCCGGTTGAGGGATGTGGCCATTTGACATTTATCATTTGGCATTTGGCATTAATTTAACTCTCCCTCTCCAATTCCTTCACCCGAACTCCTCTGAGAAAGCGTTTGCTGTAATAAGGAGTATCTAAATAATCTATTTTCACCTCTCGGGTATAAGAAGAGGCGTGGATAAATTGATTGTCACCGACATAGATCCCCACATGAGAGCTATTCCCCCGCCGTCTAAAAAAGACTAAATCCCCTTCCTCCAATTGGTCCTTCTCCACCTTCTTCCCTACAGAAAACTGTTCTCGGGTCGTTCTTGGAAGTTGGATATTGAAAATCTCGTAGATCTTCTTTACAAAAGCAGAACAATCAAGCCCTCTTAACGTGGATCCTCCTAATTTATAGGGCACCCCTAAAAAGGTCCTCACCACTCTGACAAAAAGATTTCTTTCCTCTGGGTTGTTCCATTTTCCAAGAGGGGTGGAAGCAACCGACCCTCCTTTCTCCCCTTCTGCCTGTGAAGATCCTGCCATTTCCTCCCCATCCCCTAGCTCTTCTGCCTCCCCATCCAATCGGCTCTCGTCTCTTGGGAAAAGAAGGATTTGGCCAATCTTTAAGGCGGAGGTACGGAGGCTGTTCATCTTTTTAATTTCCTCTACGGAAAGACCTACCTTTTTTGAAATACCGGAAAGGGTGTCTCCCTTCTGTACGACATAAGAATCCGTCTCCCCTGAAAGTTTTTTAATGTTCTTCGCTGTAAGTTTTTTAGGGGACTGACTTGAGGGTTTCCCCGCCGCTTCATCCACTTTCTTTTCTCTCTGGGGCGGAATCGTTAGGACTTGTTTCGGCTTGATCGAATCTCCCTCCAAGGCATTAGATTTCTTTAACGCCTCGATGCTGACGCCAAAAGATTTTGAAATCCCATAAAGCGAATCACCCGGTTTGACTGTATACTTCTCCTCTGTCCATCCCTTCTGATAAGAACCCAAGAATAGCAACAGGAGAATCAATCCCGTTCCTAAAAATTTCCATGGTTTGGTCATGAAAATCCCTCCTCTCTTCATGAAGAACCACTTTCCCTTTTAAAACGCTGGGGAAATTTGGAGAAAGATAAAATTGGATGAATAATAGAGTTTATTTATACAAAACTTGGGCTCAGAAGTCAAACACAACTGGTAAAAGAGGATTATTCCTGAATGAGGAGGATGCGCACGACCGTACGGTTCTCATCGGACACCCTTCTTGCTGACTCCCTGTTTTTTCCGTCAACCTCTTCTCTCTTCACTCCTGGCGCAGCTCTTAAACTTCCTACGGCTTGTTTTTGTGCGATCGCCTTGTCTGCCTTGGCGGAAGCACTCAGCTCTCCCAATTCTTTTTCAAATTCCGAAATGGAGGCAGTGGGAAGAGAAGCAAGGAGCATATTGTCTTCTGCTCTGACAATCTCTCCTCCAAATTGTTTGACCAGTTCGTGAAGTTGGAAAATCACTTTCTCCCGATCGGAGATTCTCAAGATGATTTCTTGAGGAGGTTTCGAAGCAAGAACAGACTTTTCCTTTGCCACCAACCCTTTCTGAACCTTTCCCTGTTCTGGGGATGGAACTTTTGCCCTCTCCGCATCCTTCGATTCGATCTGATAGGCCATGATCTCTGTTTTTTGAGGAGGGGCCTCCACCTTTTTAGCTTCTTCCTTCATCTGGGCCACTAACGCTCCTTCCCCTTTCCCTTCTGCTGCAGCGGGGGCTTGGGCCGGTTCGGCCTCCTTGGGCCGAGGGGTCTCAGGAGGTGTTTCCATTACCCTTCTTTCTTTTTCTATCTCTTTTTGAGCCAATACCTGTTCTGACTTTTTCTCTACAGGAAGAGAGGAAGAGGTTGGTTGGGTCTCCTTCAGGCGGAACATCTCCATTGGCATCATCTTGGTGAGATAGAGCACTAAGAAAACGATGGCCACCATGGCCACTGCCTGGACCGGAAGTTTCAAGGAGAGCGGGAATCTGAACCATCTCCCTCTGACCTTCCCGCCCGGGGTAGCCCCTTTTCGTCCTTCCATTTTTTTATAAAGTTCGGGGAGAAATCCATCCGGAACCTCCACTTCTCCAACAGAGTGGAGCCATCGCATCGTTTTTTCGAATCGCTCTAATTCCTTCTGGCACCCCGGGCATGAAGAAAGATGTTCCCTGACGATTTTCTCCTCAGAGGGCGCCAATTCCTTTTCCCAGAAGGAGGAAAACCGATCTCTCACTTTTTCACAATCCATAGACCCTCCTCCCCTCTCTAATGAGCGGACCTTTCCAATACCTCTTTCAGATCCATTCTTGCCCTGTGGAGTTTCGATTTGATCGTCCCCTCGGGAAGGCCAAGTAATACAGCCATCTCTTCATAAGAAAACCCCTGGAGGTCTCTCAGCACCAGTAATTCCCTCTGATCTTCTTTCAGTTTCAGGAGCCCTTTCTGGATGAATTGTTGAATCATCTTCTTTTCATAGAGGGTTTCAGGATTATCAGAAGGATCATAAATGACTCTTGGCATATTCCCATCCTCGGTCTCTATCGGATCGTCCAAGGATTCGGAATTGAAATACTGCCTCCGCTTTAAATATTTCCAACGGTTCCGACAGTGGTTTAAAGTGATCTGCGTGAGCCAGGCATCGAATTTGATCTCCTCCTTCAGATCCTTGATCGACTCGAAGACCGAGAGAAAGACCTCCTGAGCCAAATCCTTCGCCTCTTCCATATTGCCCAGCATCCGGTAAGCAATGTTGAACACCTTTTTCTGGGAGTGGAGGACAATCTCTGCAAAGGCCTTCTCATCCCCTGCCTTGCAGCACTCGATCACCTCTTTTTGAATCTTGGGAGAAGTCTTCATCAAAAATCCATGCTTCCCCTAACTCTATAGACAACAGAAGATCGGCTTTTGTTCCATTTTCTTAGGGATTAGGGTTGAGGGGTGATCACCACTTCCCTCTCTCCTCCCTTTGCTGCGATGCAAGGGATGAAAGAAGAAGGAAGTAGTGTTACAATTTGAATAAATTTTTTAAAGTATCACTATAAATTGAAAGGGTTGTCAAGTTCAAAAATTTATTTGATTTTTTTATGACAGATATCTATAATTTGTTGAAAGAGAAATCAATCTATTAAACTTTTGAAAAGGAGGTGATGGGGAGATGAAAAAAGGTGTATCTGTGATTTTATCGTTGCTCTTGATTGGTATGCTTGTTGTTGCTGTGGTGGGATGTGGAGCCGATATCAAGGCTGAAAATGAGAAACTTAAAGCCGAAAACACCAACCTCAAATCGGACAACGATAAATTAAAACTCGAAGTACAAAAACTGAAGGAAGAGATCCAAAAGGCCGCCGAGAAGGAAGCGACTATCAGTACTCTCACTGCAGAGAACGAGGCCTTAAAAAAGCAGGTGGAAGATTTAAAGGCCCAATTGGCAAAAAAGAAAAAATAGCCGCCTAATGATGAAGTCATAAAAAAGGGAAGACCCGATCCAAAGGGTTTTCCCTTTTTTGGTTGATTCTTTCTCCTCATGAAAAAACGAAATCGTCCCAAAAAGAGAGAGAAAAGGGGATTGACGTTTTATGTCATTTACACCTTTATCCTTTCTGCCCTTTTACTTCTCATTTGTGGAGCCTTGCTCTTTTTCTACTACTCCCATCGTCTCCCTGACTTTACGCCGCTGAAGGAAAGAAACCTCAATGCCTACTCGGTCGTTTACTCTGAAGAAGATGAAGTGGTCGGAAAATTTTTGATGGACAATCGGATCCCCATCTCTTATGAACGGATTCCTAAACAGTTGGTAAACGCTTTCATTGCCGCAGAGGATGCGGAATTTTTCCAACATAAGGGGATCGATTACAAGGGAATACTCCGGGCGATGTTCAAAAACCTCCTCGCTGGAAGGATTGTCCAGGGAGGAAGCACGATCACTCAGCAGGTGACCAAGACCTTTTTTCTCACGCCAAAGAGAAGTTTACTTCGGAAATTGAAGGAGGTCGCCTATGCCTTCGCCCTGGAGCGGGATTTATCCAAAGAGGAAATCCTCACCCTTTATCTCAATAATATTTATTTAGGGAATGGAGCCTATGGCGTAGAGGCCGCTGCCGAGAGTTACTTCAATAAACGGGTTGAGCAACTCAATTTAGCAGAGATGGCTATGATGGCCGGTCTGGTAAAGGCCCCCAGCCGTTATTCGCCGGTCAACAATTTAAAGAGGGCCAAAGATCGACAGGCCTATGTTCTCACCCGGATGACCGAATTAGGCTTCATCTCCCAGGAACAGAAAGAAAAAGTCTCTCGGATTCCACTGAAAATTCAATCGAGGGAAAGCGCCTATTTCAGCAAGGCGCCCTACTTCACAGAGTTCATTCGGCACCAGGTAGAGAGAAAATATGGGAAGGAAAAACTTTATCAGGAAGGACTGAGGATTTACACCCCCCTTGACCTATCCTTTCAAAGGGTGGCGAAGAAATCTGTGGAGATGGGGTTAAGGGAACTGGATAAGAGGCAGGGCTTCCGAGGCCCTCTCCATACCCTTTCTCCAAAGGAGGTGAAGGAACTTTTAAATAAAAAGAAAGGATCATGGTCCCCCCTCCCCCAGAACGAGAATTTTGAAGGGGTGATCCTCTCCAAAGATGACTTGAAAAAGTTCTACACCGTTTGGGTAGAAGACCGGAAAGGGATTCTCCCCTTCTCCGAAATGTCTTGGGCCCTCAACATTAAACCCACACCGAACTACAAACCGCAAAAAGTGAAAACCCCTGGGGACCTTCTCAATCCCGGAGATGTGGTTTATGTTCGCGTGAAAGAATCTCCTACAAAAGATCAGTCCCCTGCTCTCGTTTTGGAACAAGAGCCTCTCGTTCAGGGCGCTTTGCTCTGCCTTGATCCGAAAACCGGATATGTCAGGGCAATGGTGGGAGGCCGCGATTTCAGCGAGAGCCAGTTTAACCGTGCCCTTAATTCTCGAAGACAACCCGGTTCGGCTTTCAAACCCGTTATCTATGCAGCCGCCCTGGAGAAAGGCTACACCCCCTCCACCATTCTCCTGGACTCTCCTGTGGAGTATTCAGATCCCGATGGAGGAACTTATTGGGCTCCAAAGAATTATGATAAGGATTTTATGGGACCCATCACTTTCCGGAATGCCCTCGCCCATTCCAGAAATGTCGTCACCGTCAAAATCCTTGAGGACATTGGGGTGGGTTACGCCCTTAAATTCATCAAAAGGTTGGGGATTGAATCACCCGTCAAAAGGGATCTCTCCATCGCCCTCGGCACTTCGGGGATTTCCATGCTGGAATTAACTTCCGCCTTTGCTGTCTTTGCAAATGGAGGGGAACGGGTCAAACCCATCTTCATTAAAAAGATTGTCACCATGGGAGGTGAAGTTCTCGAAGAAAACACTCCTTATATCGATATCGAGACGGAGGAAAAAGAGGAAGAGGATGAAACGCGCGAAGCTCCTTCTCCTGTTCTAAAGGAACGGGTGATCTCCCCACAAAATGCTTTTATCATGACGCATCTCCTCCAGGGAGTTGTTCAACACGGGACAGGCCAGAGGGCAAAAGTTCTCGGAAGACCGATAGCGGGGAAAACGGGAACTTCCAGCGATTACTCCGATGCATGGTTCATTGGATACACCCCCTCTCTTCTCACAGGAGTCTGGGTGGGCTTTGATGATAAGACTTCTTTGGGAAAAAATGAGACGGGATCTCGGGCAGCCCTTCCCATCTGGATTTCTTTTATGGATCAGGGTTTAAAAAATACTCCTATCGAAACCCTTAACCCCCCTAAAGGGATTACACTCATCAAAGTGAATATCGAAACAGGACTCCCCAGCGATGGAGGTTCGCAAGAGACCATCCTGGAGGCCTTTGTTGACGGCTCCATCCCTTGGGAGAAGGGGGGTCGTGAAAAAGAAAGTCCTCCTTCAGGCGCACCGGTTCGCGGGAGGTCTCCTGGAGATCCTCCTGCTCCATTGGGTTATTAACTTTAGAGTTAAAAGTAAAAAGTTTAAAGTAGAAAATATTTTCTTTGGGAGGAAGCATGAAAGACGAAGAAATAAAGAATACACTGCATAGCTGTAAGACAGTCGCCGTGGTAGGGATTTCTCCAAAAGAGGATCGTCCCAGCTATAGAGTGGCATCCTATCTTAAATCAAAGGGCTATCGGATCATTCCAGTTCGACCTGAGGAAGAAGAGATTCTTGGAGAAAAGGTCTACCATAGCCTTTCAGAAATTCCCAAAGAGATTAAAGTGGATGTGGTAGATATCTTCCGAAGATCAGAGGATGTCCCACCCATTGTGGAAGAAGCCATCCAGCGAGGGGCAAAGGGGGTCTGGATGCAGGAAGGGGTCATTCACAAAGAGGCGGGTGAAAAAGCTGAGAAGGCTGGATTAAAGGTGGTCATGGATCGCTGCATGAAGAAAGAACATCAAAGACTCCTCTGAACATAAAAAATTCGAAATCCGAATATCGAAATCCGAAACAATTCCAAATTTCCAATTTTCAAAATTCAAAACTTTTTTGTTTGGGTCATTTAGATTTTGAGCATTCGTGCTTGTTTCGAATTTCGGATTTCGTGCTTCGGATTTAACTTTCCACCTGCTTCTATCTAAATTGTAGCTATCTTGCTTACGATCTGGACCTCAAGTGTCTATGAACCCAGTATGGTTCGTCGGCCGTTATAACGTTCTGTATCATATTGGCTTTGAACATCCACCAAGTTCAATTTGCCAATAGCTTCTCTCAATGGAACAGCGGTGATCCGCCCATTCCGGTAGCTTACCATCTTTCCAAAATCTTCTTTCACGATCAGGTCCACGGCAGCGATGCCAAAATACCTTCCCATCCGCCGATCATAGGCACAAGGAACCCCTCCGCGCTGTAAGTGGCTAAGCGTAATGCTTCGCGTCTCAATTTTCGTCAACTGGGAAATCCACTTTGCCAAAAATTCCCCAATCCCTCCTAAAATCTTATGACCAAAACTGTCGATGCCCTCTTCTTTTGCAACTTCAGAGTATCCGACAGGTTTCGCTCCTTCCGCAACGACGATAATTTCGTATCGGGCCCCTTTTCTCCTCCCCTCTATGAGCAATTCGTTGACCCGCTCAATCTCAAAATTGTATTCGGGGATCAGAATGATATAGGCCCCACTCGACTCCCCTCCTTCCAGAGCCAACCAGCCTGCATACCTTCCCATTGTCTCCACTATAAAGATCCTTCGGTGAGAACCTGCCGTCGTCCTGAGACGATCAATTTCTTCAGTGATCACATTCACGGCAGTCTCAAATCCCAGCGTGTAATCTGTCCCGGAAAGGTCTTTGTCGATGGTCTTAGGGATGCCTACCGCTTTCACGCCTTCCAGATAAAGCTTGTGGGCCACCCCAAGGGTATCTTCCCCACCAATCGCCACTAAGTAATCCAAATGATACCGTTCTATATTCCCGATGACGATCTTGGATCGATCATTACTAGGATCATAGGGATTGGTTCTGGAAGTCCCCAAGTGCGTTCCCCCATATCGATCCCAAGTTCTCACCATCTCCTCTGTCAAGGTGCAAATCCTTGGATTCGGATCACCCTCGTCCCCATCTGGCAAAACCAGACCTTTCCAACCGTCGCGGATCCCAACGACCTCATATTCGATCTTCCTGGTCTTCTGGAGCCGATCATCCAATGCCGTTTTCACCACCCACTTGATCGCTGAATTCAGTCCTGCACAATCCCCACCGCCAGTGAGTACCCCTATCCTCTTTTTCTCCATATCTCCTCCAAAATCTTCCTTAACGGACACGGGTCACGCCTGCCTCCCGGGAGGCAGGGACACGGTCACGCTATTTTTTAGTTAGCCTCTTGCAGAAAGTAATCCGATCATTACCGGGATGATAATAATCCGGGACTTTCGCCACCTCTCGAAATCCATTCTTTAGATAAAATTTCTGAGTCTTTTCATAATGAGGTATCGTAGAGGTATCTGCAAGAATAAGCCGTCCTCCCTCCACCCTCACCCATTCCTCCAAAAATTCTAAAAGTTTTGAACCAGCCCCCTTTTTCTGGAAATCAGGATCCACAGCAATCCAGTACAGATCGAAAGTTCCCTGGGTCATGGGAGTTGAACCATAACAGATGTAACCGATGGCCTGGTCCTGGTCATCTACTATACAATGAATCTGATAATCCTTTTGGCTTGGATCCTTCAACACGATGTCGACCAATTCCATCGCCACATCGATTTCCGCAGAAGTGAAGGCGCGGGTCTTGATCAGCATCGAAAGCAGCCTTGCCCTATCTTTTTCAACCAATGAACGAATTTTCATCAGACTATTCTCGGGGATTAATCAACTCATCCAAGCCCCTATTCCCTTCACCGTCCTTTTTCAATTACCTTGATCAAAGTGTTCGCTGGAATCACCTGGTTCACATTTCCTCCATTCAGCAGAACCATCTCTTCCAGTTTTTCATTCGGAACTCCAAACGATCGCAGGAGATTCTCAAAAGTATCCGTTGTCTTGGTAGAACGAATGCGGATACGGTCAGGTTTTGTATTGATTCTTTTTGGATCGGAGAGCTCACTGAATTGACGCATGGTATTTTCGAAGACCGATCCATAATATTGAAACCGGTCGATGTAAGTCAAGCCATGAAACACAAAGACATCCTTCCCCTTCTCAATAAAGTAGGACAACAACCGGTATACCCCCTTCTGAGTTCGAATCTCTGAAGCAACCCGTTGTGAATGGAGACCGTTTACCTGAGTCACCTCGGACCTGATCACGGTGGCCCCGGACTTATTCATAAATGTCCTGGCCGCTTCTCTGGATGAAGAGCCGGTTGCTACAAAAAACAGAATGATTGCATCCTGCCCTTCGCTGACCATTTGCACTTGTGAAGGCTTGTTATTGAGCTTCCATTTAACAGGCACAGGGAACTGAAACTGCAGACTCGGATGGTAGAAAACATTTTCTTCAACATATCCCTGTCTCGGATCGTCCCCAAAAATGAGACCGTCGATCTCCCTTAGATAAATGTCCCGGTTGATCTTAAGATCTTTCAGGTCGATTTTCTGCTGCCATTCTTTTGCCCGCATCCTGACGGCCTGGACACGATTTTCCGGACTCGGGTGAGTGGAAAACCAGCCTGGCAGACCGCTGCGATCCGAACCCGGATTCATTCGTTCAAGGGTTTCAAAAAAATCGGCCATCTGATTGGCGTCATAGCCTGCCTTGCTCGAATATTCTACACCCAGATCATCCGCCTCCTTCTCATTATCCCTGCTGAATCGAAGAAAGAGCATGCCCACTCCCACCTGGGCCAATCCAGACAGGATAGGAATCGACTCGGTCAGGACCGCTCCTACACCCAATCCCAGCTGAGCGAGCTGGGCTTTACTGATTTGTTTTGCCGAATGGCGGGCCGTGATGTGGCCGATTTCATGTCCTATCAAACCAGCCAGCTCCGCTTCGCTGTTCACAGTGGCCAGAATGCCGCGAGTAAAATAGACATAGCCACCAGGCACAGCGAACGCGTTCACCACTGAGACGTCAAGGATTTTGAAATGGTAAGTCAGGTTAGGCCGATGGGAGATCTTGCCCAGACGTTGGCAAAGGTCATTAAGATAGGCGGTCAACTTCGGATCTTCATGGAGGCCATACTCTTGAATGATCCGGACGTCTGTTTCACGGCCAAGATTCATCTCATCCGTTTCGCTCAGGAGCATGAGTTCCTGTTTACCGGTGACTGGATTGACTGCACACGAAGGAATCGAAAAAACAAGGCTGATCAGGCAAAATCCCAAAATAATTATCTTAATGTACTTCTTAACCATGAAGCTCCTCCCATCCCGAGCGTCATTCGCTCTTAAGAATCCCCCTTTCGCATAAAATCAATTTCTTAAAACAAAAGATAAAGAAAAAAGACAGGTGTGTCAACCCTTCGACTCCCCAGCATAAATGTTGAGGCTTGCCGTCGGCCTGAGCGTTCGACTGATCTCACGACGAAGTCTCAGACCGAGGGCTCAAGGTTGACCCTGCACTTCGATAACCTCAGTGTCCTGAGCCTGCCGAAGGAAGCGGCGCTATACACACCGCTCTAAAGGGCGGAGGTGGACGCCACCGAATGGGTCAACTGGAGATCTTTGATAAAAGGAGATGGATGGAGAGGTTAAAAACTTTAAAGGCATGCTGGAAGAATGTCCGGGATAATTTTTCAGAGCTGTTGATTGATCTGTTCATTTCTTGCATAATAGCAAAGAATGAAAATGAGTAAAAGGAGGGGGTCGTTCAAATGCGTAAATGGGTAATCATCTTTTGCTTAATGGCAATTCTGTCCTTGTTTTGTTTTGGCTGTGCATGGACAACAAAGGAGTCATCAAAAAGTGGGGTGAGATGCCCAAAATGCGGTGCTTTCTATTCATCGAAGGAAGGGGTTGAGACGTTTGATTGGATGCGTGGGGAACCCAAGGAAACGAGGAGGTAGTTAATCAATCACCTTTTGGAGCCGGCGGGGGGATTTGAACCCTCGACCTACTGATTACGAATCAGTTGCTCTACCACTGAGCTACGCCGGCGGGGTGACTTATTTTTTGTACCATGTTTTGGGATGATCGTCAAATCTCACATGAAATTATAATCTTATCCCCCTCATTCCGGCTGATAAATAGGCATCAAGGAACACGATTTTATGGGTTGACCAAAAATTTAAACTATATTAGTCTTCCCTTATATTTCTTCAATATCCTGGAGCCCCTTCGTTGAAACATTTTCTCCTTTCCATCCTCATCACCGCTGTCATCCTCTTCGTCCTTCTTTCACAGATTTCTCTCAAAGGCCTTTATACTCTTTTAAAAACCGTCGATCCCATTTGGGCCGCGTTAGGAGCAGCTGGTTATATCCTCGCCCTTCTCTTCCGAGCCGTCCGATTCAGATGGCTGATTCACTCAAAGAGCATTCCTCTCTCAGAACTTTTCAGGATTACCGTATTCCATAATTTATCGATCATGGTTCTTCCTTCAAAATTGGGAGAACTCTCCTATCCCTACTTTATAAACAAAATCAGTGGGATGAGCATGACGGAGGGATTGGCTTCCTTAATTACCTCAAGAGTTTACGATTTTTTTACTATTCTAATGATTTTTTTATTCGCTTCGATTGGATTTCAAAGCTTTTTTAAAAATAACCTATTTTTTATCATTTTGCTGACCGCCCTATTGCTCGGCCTCATCTTCCTTGCTTTTTTCCACATGAGTAGCTTCTTGAGATGGTTTTCAGATATCTCCGGAAAAATATCTAAGTGGAGAGGGTCAAAAAGTATTAAATCCTTTCTATGGATCCAAAGGAAAATGAATGAGGTCGCAGAGGACTTTTATGCCATTCAAGCCCGGAGGACCTATCTCCCCGTCAGTTTGACAACATTGATTTCATGGATCATGGCCTTCTGGATGTGTTATGCCTTTCTAAGGGGATTTGGAATTGACATTTCCTTCTGGAGGGTGATTTTTGGTTCTACGGTAGGTCTGATTGCCAGTGCGTTACCGATCAGTGGGTTTGGGAATTGGGGAACCCTGGAGGCGGGATGGGCGGCCGGGTTTCTGATAGCCGGGTTGAGTAAAGAAAAAGCAATCGCCTCAGGGTTTGGCCTTCACATCTTTATTTTTATCATCTGTGCTGTGATGAGTTTCATCTGTTGGGTGACTTCCAAAAAATAATAAAGCCCTTCTCCCAACGGCTTAAGTATTAGAAGGCAGATAAGAGAAGGGCTTTCGTTCAAACGATCACCAAATGTTAAGGATATTCATTAAACCTTTTGGCTCACATTTCGCTTCGAGGCCTTCAAAGGGTTCAATTTGAAATTATCCTCTTTAATTTCCTTCTTGACGTGAGTGGCGAAATTGCAGGGCCCTTTTGCCCACTTAATAGAGGGCTCACAATAGGTCTTGCAATAGGAACCTACTTCGTAAGTTACCACTCGGTCACACCCTTTGCAGGACTCCACGACAGGATAACATCTCCCACCGTTATAGGAACAGCCTGTCTTCTTCATGAAGATACATTCTGTTCCCACTTTGACGGTTTGACAAACCATGGCGATCTACCTCCCTTCTAATTGAATTTATTATTTTCAAAGTAACTGAAATAATTGAGGTTTACTATTTTACGAATCAACACAAAAAAAAGAGCTACCAACTTTCGGTAACTCGATTTGGCCTCCAACCAAACGAGACAGACAAAATTTAATACATTTTTTCTATCTTGTCAAGAAAAAATCTTGACAGGTTTTATAAACTTGGTTATTCGTCAGTTGATAACCGATTGGAGCCGGTATTTTAATGGAGTCCCACGGGCAAGCCCGTGGTACCCCCAGAAACATACCCGCCTGCGCCAACCTGCCCGCCGAACAAGTTCTTTGGCAGGCGGGGGCTTCGGCGGGTCATCCGCCCCTCAGCAAAATCCGCCGAAGCATGACACCTGCGGCGCTGCATTGCTATCGGTGTGAGTTACGCATTCCTCCACGGCCAAGGCCGTGCCTGCACACCGGAGTGCCTGCCTTCGCCGAAACGCTTTGTGCAGGCACGGTGTTTCGGCACGCAGGCGTGGTCCCCTGCGTAGGCGGATGAAATCTCCAATTGATGTGGTATGCTTCTCCAATGATATCCTTTTATATAAAACGAATCGTAACCATTGTATTTCTTCCCCTCATGATCCTGGGGCATTTCCCTCAGGGTCTCATCGCTTCACCTCGACTCCCCCATGTTACTCCGGAGATGGAGAGGCCTGCATTCTGGATTAAAAAGATTAAAAACCCAACGAATTTATTATTAAACCCTGAAAACATTCATAAGATGAATGAAGAAAATCTAAAGAGACAGGATCTTCTTCTCTGCAGGGTAAAAGATCTAAAGGAAGACTGGACAAGGGAGGAGGTCCTCTTCCTTCTCAAGGAGGATTGGGAAAATTTTGGAAGAACCGGAGAAGTTCGATATGGCAAAAGCAGAATCCCTCTTGGAGAATTTTTTTGGAATGAATTGAGAAACAATCTGAACCAAGAGTCCGTAAAAGAAAATAGCCGAATGCTTTTTGGTCTCATCGTCAAACGGACAGATATCCGTGTTTTTCCCGCAGAAGAGCTCTCCTTGAGTACCCTTCATCACGATGAGTTCGATCGTTTTCAACATTCCTCCATCTCTCCAGGATCTCAGATTGGAATCTACCACTTCAGCAAAGATAAAGAGTGGGCCTATGTCCAGACCCCCTTTATCCGTGGATGGGTACGCACGCATGATCTAGCTATAGCCAAAGAGAGAGGTGAAATAGTGGATTATTCAGAGGCAAAAGACCGATTGGTGGTTATAGGAAATTTTGTTCATGTCTTCAGTGACCCATCCTTGCGACAACCAGTCTTTCTTGCCCAGATGGGGGACTCCTTCCCTCTCCTCACTCTCCCTGGCGAAACTAAAATAACTAATGCATTCTATGTCATCCATATCCCTTCAAGAGAGGACAACGGACTGTTGACTATTCAAAAAGGATACATCCGTGCGGACGAGGATGTTCATCGAGGTTTTCTTCCCTATACTCAAGAAAATATTGCACGTCAGGCCTTTAAAATGCTTGACCACCCCTATGGTTGGGGAGATAGGTTTGGTGGCAGGGACTGTTCCCGATTCATCATGGACCTCTTCAGGACCTTTGGTATTCTGATGCCACGAAATTCAAAAGAACAGGCAACGGTTGGAATGGATCTGGGTCCGGTGGAGGGAAAGAGCATCAAAGAAAAAAGAAAGATTTTAGATCAAGCCATCCCTCTCGCGACCATCCTCCGACTGCCCGGTCACATCATGCTCTACCTGGGCAAGGACAAAGGGAAACACTATGCCATCCATAGTATCTGGGGAATCCAGAAATCCGGGGGACCCGGTCCCAAACTGGAAAAGATTGGAAGAGTGGTCGTATCGGATTTGAGTTTGGGAGGGTCAGGTCTCAATGGGTCCTTGCTTACCCACCTCACAGATATTCGATTTATCGGAGCAGAAGATCAACTCATCTCTCCTTCCAATATACCTTAAAGCCATAGAGGATGATTCTCAAAATGTCGAATCCTCCTTGACAATTCTTTGAAAACAGATAAAATTTATAAAATTTAACCAAGGTAGAAACAATTTGAAGGTTTTGATTACTGGAGGTACAGGATTTATTGGGAGCCACCTTGTTGAAGCCCATGTCCAAAGAGGAGTCCAGGTTCGATGCCTCCTCCGAAAGACGAGTGATCTGAAGTGGTTGAGAGGTCTTCCTATCGAGACTGCCTTCGGGGATTGCTCTGAGAAGAATTCTTTAATGGAAGCGGTGAAAGGTGTCGACCAGGTCTTTCATTTGGCAGGTGTGACAAAGGCCACCCATGAAAGGACCTATTTTGAGGCCAATGCAATGGGGACAGAGAATTTGATCCATGCCTGTCTCAAAAAAAACCCTCGTATCCAAAAATTCATCTATCTCTCAAGCCAAGCTGCTGCGGGTCCTTGTCAGAACGGGAACAGGAAAAAGGAGTCTGATCAATGCGAGCCCGTCTCCCCCTACGGACAGAGCAAAAGGATGGGAGAGGAGTTGGCTCTTGTCCATGTTCACGAACTCCCCTTGCTAATCCTGCGGCCCTGCGCTGTTTATGGGCCAAGAGACAAGGATATCTATGCCTTTTTTAAACTCCTCTCCAAGGGGATTAAATTCTGCCTTTCCGGTGAAGACCAGCACATCAGCCTATGTTATGTGGAAGACATCGTTCAGGCGATTCTCCTGGCTGCTCAAGCCAAGGAACCCAGCGGTGAAATATTCTTCCTCTCAGACGGTCAAGATTATCGCTTGGAAGAGGTCGGGGATATCTTTGCGCAGGCAATGGGAGTAACCGCTCTGTGCATTCGTGTTCCGGAATGGATGATAGCGGGAGTGGCTTCTTTTTCAGAATATCTCTCCAAACTTTTTGGAAGGCCCTCCCTTCTCAATAAAGGCAAAGTGGAAGAAATGCTCCAGAGGAACTGGGTCTGTGATATTACAAAGGCGAAAAAGGCCCTGGGTTTTGAACCCAAAATTTCGCTGTCGCAAGGTGCCAAACTCACCTTCGAATGGTATCAAAAAGAAAATTGGTTATAGGAAAAGGAGAGGTGATCCTATGGATGTCTTTGAGAAATGCTTGAAAATTTATGAAACGACCCAAGGGTTGAGAGCAAGCGGTCATTATTTCTTTTTCAGAAAGCTCGAATCGCCCCAGGATTCTGAAGTGGTGGTCAATGGAAAACGAGTGATCATGATCGGCTCCAATAATTACCTCGGCCTCACCAACCATCCTCGTGTAAAGGAAGCCGCCATCAAAGCCATTGAAAAATTTGGAAGCGGCTGTGCCGGTTCACGATTTCTCAACGGAAATCTCGAAATCCATGAAGAACTGGAGATGAAGTTGGCCCGCTTCTTTCGAAAGGAAGCAGCCCTCGTTTTCGCCACCGGATATCAGACCAATCTAGGAACCATCTCTGCCCTTCTGGGTCGGAACGATGTGGCCATTATTGATAAATACGATCATGCCAGCATCATTGATGGTTGTCGTCTCTCTTTCGGAAAAGTGAAAAAATACCGTCATAATGATATGAAGGATCTGGAAAGGGTCCTTGAAGCAACAAAAGACAAAGGTAAATTGATCATCGTGGATGGCATTTTCAGTATGGAAGGGGACATCGCTGATCTCCCTAACATTGTCAAAATAGCCAAAGCCTATGAGGCAAGGGTGATGGTGGATGACGCCCATGCGGTAGGAGTTTTGGGAGAAGGGGGGAGGGGCACGGCGGAACACTTTGGTCTGGAAGATCAGGTGGACCTCATCATGGGGACGTATAGCAAATCCCTCGCTGCCATTGGAGGGTTTGTAGCGGGTTCAAAAGTGGTGATCGATTTTATCAAGCACATTGGCCGCTCAATGATTTTCAGCGCCAGTCTCCCACCCTCCTTGGTTGCTTCGGTCAGTACCGCTCTGGATATCATTGAAGAACAGCCTCAATTAAGAACACAGCTCTGGAAAAATACTCATAAAATGCTCAAAAGCTATAAAGAGCTCGGCTATGACACAGGCACAAGCGAAACCCCGATCATCCCCATCATTATTAAAGACAGCATGAAGACCTACGAGATGTGTAAACTTCTCTTTGAAAATGGTGTCTTTGTCAATGCGGTCGTCAGTCCTGCTGTCCCTCCCGGAAGGGAACTGCTCAGGACGAGTTATATGGCGACGCACACCGAAGAGCAGTTGGATAAGGTCCTGGGCGCCTTCGACAAGGTAGGAAAACAATTGGGACTGATTTGACGGAAACCAATGGGATGTCAAGACAGGAACTCCAGGTTGAAGAGGTAAAAAATCACCAGGACCTCATGACCTTCATCCAATTTCCCTGGGAGATCTATAAGGGAGATCCGTATTGGGTCCCTCCCCTCATCAAAGACCAGCTTCTGAAATTTAGTCCAAAACATCCCTTTCATTCCCATGCAGAGATGATCCTCTTTCTGGCTTATCGAGGGGGAAAGATCGTAGGAAGAATTGCAGGGATTATCGATCACAATTACATCGAGTTTCACCAGGAGAAAGTGGGTTTCTTCGGATTCTTCGAATCCATTCCCGATGCGGAGGTTGCAGGTGCTCTCCTTTCTAAGGTTGAAGATTGGTTAATAGGACATGGAATGGAAAAGGTGGCAGGACCGATGAATCCCTCCACCAACGATGAATGCGGTCTTTTGGTAAATGGATTCGATGCCCCCCCTTGCCTGATGATGCCTTACAATCCTCCCTACTACCCTAACCTGTTAGAAGGATTTGGATTGAAGAAAGCTATGGATCTTTTTGCCTATTGGCTGGCACAATCTTTTTTCCTTCTGGATCGTTTGGATCGTATTACAGAAAGGCTGAGAAAAAGGGAACCTCAACTCCATGTTCGCCCCATCAATCTCCGTGATTTCGATAATGAGTTAAAGATTGTCAAAGGAATTTACAACCAAGCCTGGAGTAAGAATTGGGGATTCGTTCCCCTGACCGAGGAAGAGATCAACCTTCTGGCAAAAGAGCTGAAGTCCCTTGTCGTTTCTGATTTGGTCCTCTTCGCCTATCGGGGAGAAGAACCCGTCGGTTTCTCAGTCTCCCTCCCAGATTATAATCAGGTTCTTAAACACTTGAACGGGAAGATCGGCCTGCTGGGGGGACTCAAATTTCTTTATTATTCAAGAAAGATTGAGACCATTCGAGTGATGCTTCTTGGAGTGAAGCAGACCTTTCAGAAGAAAGGCGTGGAAGGCCTCCTCTATATCGAGACATTTAAAAGAGGAATCAGGAAGGGTTATTACCAAGCAGAATGTTCGTGGATTCTTGAAGAAAATGTGCTGATGCAACATGGGATTGAAGCGATGGGTGGAAAACGTTACAAATGCTATCGGGTTTATGAGATTCCACTCTAATTGGAAAGTAGAGAGTGGACTGTAGAAAGTAGGCCATTAAAAAATTCTACCTTCTACCTTCCACTTTCCACCATCCATAAAGTAGAGGACCGACAATCGTGCACCCTATCGCCAACCCAACTCCGACCAAAAGATCGATGACATAATGGTATCTCAAGTAGACCGTGGAGAGGATGAGAGCACAGATAATAGGGAAAAAGAGATTGAAGAGGAACTTTTGATAGCGATAGGCCAGGAATAAAGCCATGAGGACGATCTGTGTGTGGCCGCTGGGCATGCAATCCCGCTTGTTATGCTCCAAAGCATTCAAGATATCTCTGACAAAATCGGTGAGGAAGCTTCCTTCAAGAGGGACGGAGTAGAGATGGGTTAATGCATAACGGGGCCCGATGGCAGGGAAAAGGATGTAGCCGATAAATGAGATATAGTACCCAAAGGCCAAGACAAACATTGCCCGATCAAACTCCACCATCCGATCCTTAAGATAAAGGACGACAACTAAAACGACTGGGATGAAATAATAGCTGAGGTAAGCCAAAGACATGATATCCGTGAACCAGGTAACGATCCATTGCTCCATCCATAGGGTGGGATGAACCCCAAAAATAAAAAAATCAATTTGGATCAACATAGGGTCGATATCGGGTTGGAGATATTGGATTAAATCACCGAGGGACTCATAGACCAGGACGACAAATAGGATGGGAGAAAAATGATGAAAGAATGTTCCTATCCTCCCTATTACTTTTCGATCCGATGATAATTTCAGGACAAAGAGAAGACCTAATAAAAGGGTGTAACGAAAGAGCAAAGAACGCCAGAGTGGAATTTGGCCTCGGAAAATGAGGTCCAAAATGATCAAACCGATCAGGAATAAAAGGGTCAACCCTTGAACGGGAGCAATTCTTTTCATTTGTGAGAAGTTTATATATCTTAGATAAGAAGAAAAATCAAGGATGATGAGTTAGGAGTTAAGAGTTAAGAGTTAAGAGTTATGAGTTGAGTTAAGTGAAAGGTAAGAGATGAATGGTAAAGGCTTCGAATAGGAGCCTTTTTAGGAGGAATGGGAATGCGATATTCAAAATATCTGCTGCCGACATTGAAGGAGGTTCCTTCTGAAGCAGAAGTCCCTAGCCATCAATTGATGCTTCGAGCAGGGATGATCCGGAAATTGGCCTCCGGTATCTATTCCTACCTACCCCTGGGTCTTCGATCCATTCGAAAGGTGGAGGCCATCATCCGTGAGGAGATGAACCGAGCCGGTGCTATTGAAGTATTGCTCCCCTTCGTTCAACCTGCAGAGCTCTGGCAGGAGAGCCACCGGTGGGAAGAGTACGGGAGTGAACTGGCAAGGTTTAAGGATCGCCACAATAGGGACTGTTGTTTGGGCCCTACCCACGAGGAGGTCATCACGGATATTGCCCGAAAAGAGATCCGGTCATATCGCCAGATGCCACTCAATCTCTATCAGATCCAAACCAAATTTAGAGATGAGATTCGGCCCCGCTTCGGCGTCATGCGGGCCCGTGAATTTATCATGAAAGACGCTTATAGTTTCGACGTCGATGAAAAGGGAGCCGATGAAAGTTACCAAAAGATGATCGAGGCCTATACCCGCATCTTCATCCGATGTGGTCTAAAATTCAGGGCGGTGGAGGCGGAGACCGGTCTGATCGGGGGGACCTTCTCTCATGAATTTATGGTGCTGGCTGAAACCGGAGAGGAAACCATTGTCAGCTGTAGCCGCTGTTCTTATGCGGCCAATATTGAAAAAGCGGAATTTCGAAGAGAAGTGAAAAGGGGTCACACTCATGATAAAGGATCTCAGAAGCCTCTCCAGAAAGTATTGACCCCCGACAAGCGGACCGTCGAAGAGGTCACGCAGTTTCTCAATGTCTCACCCCAGGAGTTGGTGAAAACCCTCATTTTCGAAAGCGACAAGGGATGCGTTGCGGCTTTGGTTCGCGGAGACCATGAGATCAGTGAAAAGAAGTTAAAAGCCATTTGGGGTTCAGAAAACATTCAATTAGCCAGTGAAGAGACGGTAGAAGAAATCACCCACGCTCCCAAGGGATTCGCTGGCCCCACCGGACTCTCCGTCCCTATTCTCACCGATCTGGACATTCAAGAGATGGTCAATTTCGTCACCGGAGCTAACGAAAAAGATGCCCATCTTATCCATGTGAACGCGGGTCGAGATTTTCAGGGCTCTCGATTTGTGGACATCCGGAAATTCACTCCCGGAGACCGTTGTCCCCTCTGTGGGGAAGGGACCAGGTTGGATAAAGGAATTGAGGTCGGTCACACATTTAAGCTGGGCACCAAATATAGTCAGGCCATGGGAGCCACTTTTTTGGATGAACAGGGAAGAGAAAAAGAGATTGTCATGGGGTGCTATGGGATCGGTGTAGGAAGAACGGTTGCCGCCGCTATCGAACAATACTATGACCAAAATGGAATCATTTTCCCAATGCCTATGGCTCCCTTCCAGGTTCTCATTCTCCCTGTCAATATCAAGATGGACCTCCTGAAGGAGACGGCAGAGCAACTCTACCAAACCTTTTTGGAGAATGGAATAGAAGTCTTATACGATGATCGAGAAGAGACCCCGGGAGTAAAATTCAAAGATGCGGATCTTATCGGGATTCCGTTGAGGGTGACCTTAGGAGAAAAGAATTTAAAGAAAGGGTTGGTGGAAATTAAAAAGAGGAGGACTGGAGAGATCTTTCTGGTGAAGAGGGATGATGCTTTATCGAAGATCAAAGAGATGATCGATCAGGAAATGGGAAACTGAATGCAATTGACTCCACCGGAAGAGATCAAAGACAGGATCGAGCGTCTCCAGTCTTATCTAAAAAAAGAGAAGGTTGAATCCTGCTTGATCCTTCAGAATGTCGACCTCTTTTACTTTTCCGGGACGATCCAACGCTCTTACCTTTTCATCCCCGCTGAGGGGGACCCTCTTCTCATGGTTCAAAAAGATTTTGATCGAGCCAAGAAGGAATCTCCCGTAAAAAACACCCTCCTCATCGAACGTCCAAGATCGATCTCCTCCATTCTTAAAAAACAAGGAAGGCTAAAATGCATCGGTCTTGAGTTTGATGTCTTGCCGGTAAGCCAATTCAGACAACTGGAAAAGATTTTTTTCCAATCGGAGTTTGTGGACATCTCAAAGACAATTAAACAGGTGAGGATGATTAAATCCCCTTACGAAATCAATCAGTTGAGGCAATCTGCACAAGTTCTTGATGAGGTATTCGAATATGCCAAGAGGGTCCTCAAACCTGGAATGACCGAAATTGAGGCGGAATCCCACTTGATTGAATTAGGAAGGCGTCGAGGGCATCAAGGACTTACCCGAATGAGAGCCTGGAACCAGGATATGGTCAATGCCTGTGTGTTATCAGGGAACTCGGGCAGTGTTCTCACTCACTTGGATGTCTCAGTTATTGGCCCGGGAATCTCCCCCGCCTTTCCCCAAGGTTCCAGCTTTAATCGGATTGAAAGAGATGTGCCCATCCAAATCGATTTTAGTATTGCCTATAACGGTTACATCACGGATGGGGCAAGGACCTATGTGATTGGATCTCTCCCGCCAAAGCTTATGGAAGCTTATGAGGCAGCCTTAGAGATTAGAGATGAAATGGGAAAAATTGCAAAACCTGGAGTTCCTTGTTCCGATCTTTACCACCTCTGTTCCAGAATTGTTAAAAGAAGAGGATTGGAAGATTACTTCATTGGAACCAAGAAGAACCAGGCTCCCTTCGTTGGACATGGAATTGGCTTAGAAATTGATGAACTCCCTCTTCTCGCCAGGGGGTTTTCCCAGCCTTTAGAAACCGGAATGGTCTTTGCTTTTGAACCGAAGTTTATCTTTCCGGAGATAGGTGCCGTGGCTCTTGAAGACGATTATGCGGTGACCGAAGATGGGATAGAAAAGCTCACTCACACAGAAGACAATATCATCGTGATTGGCGAATCCTGATTTTCTACCTTCTTAAATTCCTCTCTTAAATTCCTCTTCTTTTTTCACTGGAATCCAAATCTTTCTTGAATCACCAGATTAAACCTGGGCCGGTAGATCAATTCAAACGTCTCTTCTTTTCCGGGGAAGAGGGCACAGGCTGCCCGTTTCACATCCTCCACAAGTTCCAGTGCCTCTTCGAGGAAGAGTTCATCCTGTTGGATCGATAAGATAGAAAAATCGACTAAGAACCGTAAGTAGCGGATCTTCCGGTTCTCCTCTTTGATTTCCTTCTCATCCATCACCATCTTCCTTCCTCCTGCTATAAAAACCCTACCCTTTCTTTTTATATACCAGACCGCTATCTCCTTGTAAAGATTGATAGCCTGAAATGAATAGGATTCAGTAAGGGATTCTATAAATGAGGTCTCTGAAAAACCCTCAAAATCTTTATCAGAGGCCTCTGATTAGTTAGAAAATAAATCAATTTTCATGGTTCGAGGGTGTCATACCCGTCATGAAAATTAGTTAGAAAATAACCCCAATTATCCCCCTCTCCCCTGGTGGGAGAGGGCGGGGGTGAGGGGGAGCATGCCATGTCCACCCCCACCTCAATCCTCCCCCATCAAGGGGGAGGATAAGACTTGGCTATTTTCATATTTTGTGGGAGGCCAACCGGCCATGACCAATTACATAGATTTCAAAAAGATTCCAGAGATTTTCCAGTGAGCAACTAATCTGTGTAATCGTTATTTAAATCTTTTAATCAGAGAACTTTACATATTTTTAGATTTTTTCAGAGCTCTCCTAAATTATCCATTGACAGCGCCTTTAGAACATTTATATATTAGGGTATCTAAATTCAGGATTTTTCGACAAATCATTCTCTTATGGACAATCCCAAAGACAAGATTATCTTTGCCCTCGATGTGGACCACTTCACAGAGGCCCAACGTTGGGTGAACCTCTTGAAGGGTCATGTGGGGATATTTAAAGTGGGGAAACAGCTCTTCACTCATGCGGGGCCAAAGGTCATTGATATGATCCGCCAGAAGGGTCAAAAGGCCTTTCTCGACCTCAAATACCACGATATTCCCAATACCGTGGCCAAGGCAGGAGAGGAGGCTACTAAACTGAATGTGACCATGTTCAACCTCCATGCCCTGGGAGGCTTTGAAATGATGAAAAAGACCGTAGAGGCCTCCAAGACAATGGCTAAAAGTCTTGGCATCACAAAACCTATTATTCTGGCCGTTACTATTCTCACCAGCATGGATGAAAATGGTTTGAAAGAAGTGGGGGTCCAAGGCCCTCTGTTAGAAGAGGTGGGACGCCTTGCCTTCCTGGCTTCTAAGGCAGGAGTGGATGGAGTGGTTGCCTCTCCCCAAGAAATCGGGATCATTCGGGAACGATGCGGAGAAAAATTTCTCATTGTCACTCCGGGCATCCGTGCTCCTTCCGATAAAAAGGATGACCAAAAGAGAACGCTCACGCCAAAAGAAGCGATCTCTGCAGGGGCGAACTATCTTGTGATCGGCCGCCCCATCAAAGAGGCGAAAGACCCCCTTGAAGCAGTTCAGAAAATCATCGAGGACATTTCATAATTCCAAATGTCAAAATCCAAATGCCAAATCAATGTCAAATTCCCAAATCAAAATTTTGGACATTTGATCTTTGGATTTGATTTGAAATTTGAACTTTGGCATTTGTAATTTTCAAGATTTATGTCTCAAATCATCTATGGAATTCATCCTGTCAAAGAAGCATTAAAATCGTCTCACATCCAAATTGAAAAGATCTTGGTTAGCACCCAAACCCCTCATCCACCTCTTCAATCAATCCTCGATCTGGCCAATAAAAGAAAAATCCCTGTGACGTTTACCCCCAAGGAATCTCTCGAACGAATGACAGAGGGGGGTGTTCACCAGAATATCGTGGGTCTGGTTAAAGAAACCCCATATACTGATGTTGAAGGAATTCTCTCCCATTGGAAAAAAGAAGGGACAAAAGCACTTATTCTCATCCTTGATGGTATCCAGGACCCACAAAATTTCGGCTCCCTCATAAGAACTGCTCTGGGATGTGGAGTCCATGGAATCATCATTCCAAAAGACCGGTCTGTTGGAATTACCCCGGTGGTAATCAAAGCCTCCGCAGGAGCTGCTGCTCATCTCCCGATTGCCAGGGTGGTGAATATTGCTACCACCATCGATACATTAAAAAAAGAGGGAGTCTGGGTCTATGGTGCCTCAGGAGAAGTTAAAGATCTGATCTACCAACTCGATCTCAACATGGATTTGGCCATTGTCATCGGGGCAGAAGGAAAAGGGATTAGACCCTTGGTAAAGAAAAAGTGTGATAGACTGTTCTCAATTCCGATGAAGGGACCTGTCTCCTCTTTTAATGCCTCCGTATCTGGGGGAATGATCCTTTATGAAGTGATGCGACAACGTTTTTCGAAAGGATAAGAATGATGATTACTATTCAGAGACCTGGGCTAAATCCTCTGGAGATCGATTTCATTCTATTAGATTTTGAGGGGACCCTTGCCTCAGATCAGCGGGTTCACCCTAAGGCAAAAGATAAGATCAATCTTCTCTCCAAACGAACCCAAGTCTACATCCTGACGAAAGGAGAGAAAGGGCTGATTGAGGCGAGGTTGAGAAAAGTTAAGGCGGAGATCGCCTATTTGGCAGAGGCAGGTGCCTCCCAGCGGAAATTAGACTTATTACGCCAATTGGGGGCGACGCGGTGCGTTGCCATTGGCAATGGGGTTGAGGACGTACCCATGATCCAGGAGGCTGGCTTCGGCATCTGTATCATCAGCAGGGAGGGAGCTTCTGTGGAAGCAATGGAAAACGCCGATCTGGTGTTCATCGACATTCTTGATGCCCTTGACTTTCTATTAAAACCCCTCCGCCAAAAAGCTACCCTCGGAAAATAATCAATGCAAAATGATCATTGCAAAATTCATTTCTACTGTTAATTGCTAATTTCTTATTGATAATTTTGAATTGAGCATTCAGTTATGTTTCCCTATTACTTTATTCGATTCAGCGGACCTTTGCTTCTTATTCTGGTAGGACTAAAAATCCTCTCCGGCTATTCATTGGTGGGGAAGATTAACGGATTCTCCTGGCTTTCTAGGCTCCATGAAAATCGAGCTCTCGACTTCCTACTTCTTTTTGTATTCATTTTCCATGCCCTCTACGGACTTCGACTTTTTCTGATTGATTTTGGAATGGTGAAACAAGAAAAGCTCCTATTCTGGACTTGCACCATTATCAGTGCTGGATTATTTGCCTTCTCTTATTTCTATTTATTCTAAGAAAAACCTGTCGGCAATGAATGCCGACGCTACGTACCATTCCCGTTTCTAAAATGGAAATCCTCTCTCACGACATTTTAATCATTGGTGGAGGCCCCGCAGGCTTGAGAGCAGCCATTGAAGCCAAAAAGGTTGGCCGGGATGTGGCAATTCTCTCCAAGGTTCACCCTCTGCGATCTCACTCTGTGGCTGCCCAAGGAGGGATCAATGCCGCCCTAGGAAATGCACCCGCTCCTATTAAAGATACCTGGAAAAACCATGCCTTCGATACGATCAAGGGAAGCGACTATCTGGCTGACCAGGATGCTGTGGAGTTGATGTGCCGAGAGGGAATCGAGAGGGTAATTGAAATGGAACAATGGGGGACCCTTTTCTCCCGAACCGAAGATGGGAAAATTGCTCAGAGGCCTTTTGGAGGAGCGGGTTTCCCCCGAACCGCTTATGCAGCCGATCGAACCGGTCACAACCTCTTACACACACTCTATGAGCAAGTCATCGGCCTTCAAATTCCTGTCTATGAGGAGTGGTATGCACTTTCTCTCATTGTGGAGGAGGGAAGATGTGTGGGCGTCCTTAGCCTCCATTTTTTCGAGGGGAGGATTATTCCTATTCAAGCTAAGGCGGTTATTCTGGCAACTGGAGGATATGGTCGAATTTATCTTAGATCAACGAATGCGGTAATCAATACTGGAAGCGGCTGTTACTTAGCTTACCAAGAAGGCCTCCCTCTTGAGGATATGGAATTTGTCCAGTTCCATCCCACAAGTCTTTATGGGACGAATATCCTTATTACAGAAGCAGCCCGAGGAGAGGGGGGATATCTCATTAACGCAAAAGGCGAACGGTTTATGGAACGCTATGCCCCAAAGCTTATGGAACTTGGTCCTCGAGATATTGTTGCCAGAGGCACTCAGACAGAGATCGACCAGGGCCGTGGATTTGAAGGAGGATATGTACATCTCGATCTTCGACATTTAGGAAGAGAAAAAATTTTGGATCGCCTCCCCGGTATTCGCCAGATCGCCATGGACTTTGCAGGGGTGGACCCTATTTTAAAACCTATCCCAGTTCAACCGGCCCAACACTACTCTATGGGGGGAATCCCAACTAATGTAGATGGAGAGACACCTCTTTCTGGCCTCTTTGCTGCCGGTGAGTGTGCCTGTGTCAGCGTCCATGGTGCCAACCGGTTAGGCGGAAACTCTCTTTTAGAAACGCTGGTCTTTGGAGCGAGGGCTGGAAGGAAGTCAGCCCAAACCGTTGAGACAAAGAAACAAAGTTTTAACCAGACCTTCTTTCAAGATCATCTAAAGGCGTTTCAATTCGAGCTTAAAGAAATTTTTGGACAAAAGAAAGAGGATTCCTGTTTTCGTCTTAGGGATGAGTTGAAGGCCTTGATGACCTTCCAGGTTGGAATCTTTCGAAAGGAATCAGATCTCCTCTCAGCAAGGAAGAAAATCAGGGAATTGAAAGAAAGATTGAAAAGGGTTGGTCTCGAGCAGAGAGATTTGGCCTTCAATTATGAATTAATTCAATACCTGGAATTGTCAGGAATGATTCTTCTTGCAGAGGTGATTGTGAAGGGAGCGTTAGCCCGGAAGGAGAGCCGCGGTTCCCATTTCAGGATGGATTTTCCAAATCGGGATGATGAACATTGGCTTCGTCATACCATGACTTCCAATACGGCAGAGGGAGTAAAGGTTGATTATAAAGGGGTGACCATCACCTCCTACCCACCAAAAGAGAGAACATACTAACGAAAAATCCAAATGTCAAAACCCAAATGTCAAATGAATGTCAAAGTTCAAGACGGGATTCTGAAACGAGTTCAGAATGACATCCTCGTCATGCCGAACTTGTTTCGGCATCTCATTTGAGCTTTGGACTTGATTTGACATTTATTCACCCTTGGTTCATCAGTTCGTGCGAACTTTGGAATTTGAACTTTTCAGTTAACCTATGAATTCATCTTTGTTAACATTAAGAATTAAACGGTTCCATAAGGAGAAAGACCCTGCGCAGTGGATCGAAACCTTTCAAGTGGAGACCAGGAAAGGAATGAATCTCCTTGAGGCTTTGCTGCGCATTCAAGATGAACAAGATGGGACGCTTGCTTTTCGCTATTCCTGTCGGGGGGCTGTGTGCGGCTCCTGTGCAATGCGAGTCAATGGCAAAGATGTCCTGGCCTGTCGAACCCATATCGAAGATCTGTTGGGAAAACCTGCCCTTATTGAACCCCTTCCCCTCTTCCCTGTGATTCGAGACCTCATCGTTGATATGTCAACTTTTTTCAATCACTATCGGAAGATCGAACCTTATCTCCAAGGAAAACCCATCTCATCGCAATTGGAGTATCTGATGGAGGAAGAAAAACGTAAGGAGATCGATCCCTACATCAACTGTATCCTCTGTGGTATCTGTTTCGGAACTTGCCCTGCTTTTGAAAAGGACCCCCAATTCTTAGGCCCCGCTATGTTGGCCAAAGCTTATCGTTTTCTCGTTGACCCAAGGGATAGAAGGAATGAGGAAATCTTGAAGGCAGTAAATAGTCAACAGGGCGTGTGGGGTTGTAAAACTGTATTTAACTGTGTGAAGGTTTGCCCGAAAGAGGTCCCCCCCACTCATGCCATCGTCAAAATGAGGGGGAAGATTCTAAAATATCGCCTTGCTTTTCTTTTTTCGCAGTTTTCATCTTTATTTTGAAGTTTATCATAATAGAGACTTTTTCTCCCAATCTCCTTACCACCCTATCCCCCCATCTTTATTCTTAAGACCGGTAGGAGGCATTAATCTTCACATAATCAATGGAGAGATCTGTGGTGAGAACTGAAAATTGGCTCTTCCCTTGATGGAGATCAATGATGACCTTGAAGGATTTTTTCTTGAGAACCTGACCGGCTTTTTCTTCCAATCGAGGACCTACTCCCATTCCGTTTTTCACGATCGGAGCCTTATCAAAAAAGACATCGATTCGATTTGGATTGATTTGGGCACCGCAATGGCCCAAAGCGCAAAGGATTCTCCCCCAGTTTGCATCTTCTCCGAAGAAAGCGGTTTTCACCAATGGAGAATGGGCAACCGCATATGCAGCCTGTTTGGCATCTTCCTTGGTTCGTGCTCCCTGAACCAAGATTTCAATCAATTTCGTTGCGCCCTCCCCATCTTTCACCAGACTTTTAGCCAAATCCTGGCAAACTTTTGTGAGCATGGATTGGAACACTTCGCCATCCCGGTCCATGCGATCCAAAAAGGGATGGCCTGCCTTTCCATTGGCTAAAAGCAAAACGGTGTCATTGGTGCTGGTCTCTCCATCAATCGTGATCCGGTTATACGATGCCTCAGCGGCCTTTTCCAGCATTCGTTGAAGGAGGGGAGCTTTAATGCAGGCATCCGTGACAAGGAAGGAGAGCATCGTTGCCAAATTGGGACGAATCATTCCTGCACCTTTCACCATCCCGCATAATTTCACTTGTTTTCCCTTGATGCGACAGGTGGCCACTTCAATCTTCGGAAAGGTATCTGTGGTCATCATCGCTTCCACAGTGCTCATCCAACCCTCTGGAGAAAGATGATCAATCAATTTAGGAATTCCTTCCTCAATCTTTTTCAATGGAAGGGGGCTTCCGATCACACCCGTGGAGGAAGGAAACACCAACCGTTCATCGATTCCTAACTGTCTCGCAACCAAGGAAGAAACCCTTTTGGCATCTCTCAATCCTTGACTCCCTGTACAAGCATTCGCATTACCGCTGTTCACAATGATTGCCTGGCAGAGGCCTCTCTTAATGCGCTCCATATCCAATTGCACCGGTGCGGCTTTCACAGCATTGGTGGTGAAGAGCCCGGCCACCTGGGCAGGAACCTCTGAGTGGATCAAGCCTAAATCCCTCTTTCCATCTTTCTTGATCCCTGCTGAAATCCCCGAAAAAAGAAAACCAGAAACTTTTAAATCGAGTGGCTTCATGCTTTTCCCCGCCCCTTTTAAAAAATAAGAGCTGACGAGTGTGCTAAAAAGTTTTACAGCGAAACCTTAATATATTACTTATTAGGGTACAAAACTATTTCAAGAACCACTAACAAGAAGAACCTTCGTTACCCATAAGATAAAGTCGCTTTGGAAAACTTTGCAGGCACACTTGGCAGCTCTTAGGTTATACCCTTGCCTCTTCCTCTTTGGGCAAGCAGCATCGCTTATACTTTTTCCCGCTCCCGCATGGGCAGGGGTCATTCCGTCCGACCTTCTTCCCTTCCCGTCGAATGGTGACGCCTTTGCCATCTTCTGCCTTTCCACTCCCGCCCTGGGCTGCCTCCCCACGGCTCATGACAAAGGTCTGTTTCCGTTCCATCTTGATTTCTTTTACTTCTTGTTCCTTGGCAATCTGAATGGCGAAGAGTTTTTCAACCATATCCTTCTTAATCCTCTCCAACATCTCAAGAAACATTTGATAGGCTTCTTTTTGATATTCAATGAGAGGATCCTTCTGACCATAGCCTCTTAATCCAATTCCTTCCTTCAATTGATCAACGGCGAGGAGATGATCCTTCCAATGATAATCAATGGATTGGAGCATGATCACCTTCTCCAGATATCGAAGCATCGGTGATCCAAATTCCTCTTCCTTCTTCTGATAAATGTCTTTTGCCCTCTCAAAAATCATCTCTTTCAAACGGCTTCGATTCAAGCCATCCTCTTCTATAGAAGGGGACCATCGGAAAAAAAATTGTAGGTAAATGGCATCTTGAAGTGGTTTCAGATCCCAATCCCCTGGATGTTCCTTTTCATCCGTATAGAAATCAACGAGCCCTTCACTCTGTTCCTCGATCATCTCCATTACAGTGTCTTTCAGGTCTTCACTACCCAGAACCTCTCTCCGTTGGGAATAGATCACTTCTCTCTGTTTGTTCATGACATTATCGTATTCCAACAGATGCTTCCGGATTTCGAAATTGTGGGCCTCCACTTTCCTCTGAGCGCTCTCAATGGCCTTGCTAACAAGTCCGTGCTCGATGGGTTGGTCTTCTTCAATTCCCAGCCGATCCATAATATTGGAAATCCTCTCCGAGCCAAAAATCCTCAAGAGGTCATCCTCCAAAGAGAGATAGAATCGGGAGGAACCGGGATCGCCCTGTCTACCAGATCTTCCTCTCAATTGATTGTCAATGCGCCGGGCCTCATGCCGCTCGGTTCCCAATACGTGGAGGCCTCCCACCTGAATGACCTTCTCCTTCTCTTTCTTAACAATGGCCAAGGCCTTTTCATAAGCCTTCTTCATTGCTTCCTCGGTAGGCTCCTCATCCACCAAAGTCTTGGCTAAGAATTTGAGATTCCCTCCCAGGAGGATGTCTGTCCCTCTTCCAGCCATGTTCGTAGAGATGGTCTCGGCTCCTACTCTACCCGCCTGAGCAATGAATTCAGCCTCTCTCTCATGATGTTTGGCGTTGAGGACATTGTGCGGGATACCCTGTTTCTTCAGGAGTTGACTCAATCTCTCAGACTTCTCAATGGAGATCGTGCCCACGAGAACCGGACGGCCAGCTTGATAGAGTTCTTTGATCTCCCGGACCACAGCCCGAAACTTCTCATCCTCGGTTTTGTAAATGACATCCGGATAATTGGTGCGGATCAGGGGCATATTGGTGGGAATGACCATTACATCCAGATTATAAATCTTGCGGAATTCTGCGGCTTCCGTGTCTGCTGTACCGGTCATCCCGGCTAATTTTTTGTACATCCGAAAATAATTTTGAAAGGTGATCGTGGCCAGGGTTTGGTTTTCGTTTTCAATCTTTACGTTCTCCTTGGCTTCCACAGCCTGATGGAGACCATCGCTCCATCTCCTCCCGGGCATCAGCCTTCCGGTAAACTCATCGACAATGATCACTTCCCCTTCTTTAACTACATAATCCACATCTCTTTTAAAAAGGGTATAAGCTCTCAAGGCCTGATTGACATGATGAAGCGTCTCAATATTTCTGGGATCGTAGAGATTTTCGACATGGATTAATTTCTCCACGTGGGCCACTCCCTCCTCCGTCAAAAAGGCAGTGTGGCTCTTCTCCTCCAACTGATAATCCTTCCCCTGTTTCAGAGAGGGGATGATGCGGTTGATCTTATAGTATTTATCAGTGGATTCTTCTGCAGGACCGGAGATGATGAGCGGGGTTCTGGCTTCATCAATCAGGATGCTATCCACCTCATCGACAATGGCATAGTTCAGATCCCGTTGGACATAATCTTCAAGGGTAAACTTCATATTATCCCGGAGGTAATCAAACCCGAATTCATTATTGGTCCCGTAAGTGATATCACAGTTGTAGGCTTTCTTCCTTTCCTGGTCATTTAGCTCGTGAAGGATCACCCCCACAGAAAGGCCCAAAAACTTGTAGATCACCCCCATCCATTCGCTATCTCTCCTCGCCAGATAGTCATTCACCGTCACAATATGCACGCCCTCCCCTTTGAGTCCATTCAAATAGGCGGGCAAGGTGGACACCAACGTCTTTCCTTCACCGGTTGCCATCTCAGCGATCTTGCCTTCATGAAGGACAATTCCTCCAATCAACTGGACATCATAATGTCTTTCACCAAGGGTCCGTTTCGCTGTCTCACGGACGACGGCAAAGGCTTCGGGTAGGATCTCCTCTATCGCCTCGCCTCGCTCAATCCGCTCTTTGAATTCAGAGGTTTTAGCCCGAAGCTGATCATCACTCAAGGGACTGATTTTCGGCTCCCTTTGGTTGACTTGATCGACGAGAGGTTGAATCCTTCTCAACTCCCTTTCGTTCTTACTCCCCACGATCTTCTTGATCAGTGACCCAATCATAAAATATCTTTCTCCTCTGGGTTCTTCTGTAATTTCAAAAAATTATATAACGGATAGGTTAAGGTTTCAACATCCAAAACAAAAATGCCCGACAAAGAATTTCTCCGTCGGGCATTTTCTCTCAGATTAAGAAGACTAATCAGTTCAAAATATATCTCATTGGGTTAACCGGAATTCCATTCAGCCTTACCTCATAATGGAGATGAGGACCTGTTGTTTTCCCACTCATCCCAACTTCAGCAATTTTATCGCCTCGTTTAACCTTTTGTCCCACTCGAACCAAAACTTTATTAAGGTGGCTATAACGAGTGATCATCCCAAATCCATGAGAGATCACTAAAATCTTCCCATGGGCCCAATCACTTCCGATGTCCGAAATAATCCCATCGGCTGAGGCAGTGACAGGGATTCCTATCCGATTCGAAATGTCAATTCCTTCATGCATCTGGGTCAACCCCGTAAAGGGATTGGTTCGAAAACCAAAACCCGATGTCACCCAACCCTGTACCGGCCATATGGAAGGGGTGTGAACCAGGACTTCCTTTTTGGTCTGTAAAAGTTTTTCGAGTTCAGAAAGACTCTCTTCCTGGTTTGCTGCCTCTGACTTGAGACGATCGATATCGGTCTTCAACTGCTGAACCAATCCCTTCTCGTCTTTCTCTGCCCTCAATTTCTCTCGAACATCAGAGGGAGATGGCCCACCCATCCCCATAAAAGAAGCCGTTTCCTGCCCCTTCTCCAGATTGGCAATGATACGAATTTTCTTATCGAAATCCTTCAATTTGGAGAGTTGTTTCTCCAGGTCTTCAATCTTTGAAGAGAAAAAATGGATTTGGGATTTCTGGTTCTGCGTCTCCTGACGCAATTGACTCAGTTCGAAGGATTTTTTCCTGACCTGAATATAGTCACAAAAGAAGAAAATAGTAGAGAGGAAGCTAAAACCAACGAGATAAAGTGCAATCTTAAAGGTTTTTTTATGTATTCGGAGGTGCCGGGTCTTTGAAGTCTTTTGGCCAAAGACAAGGATGTTAAAGTAATCTTTATCCAAAACAATCTCCTTATTTCATCGGTTTATGATTTATATCGACTTTTGGAAGCCCTATCTTAATACCAAACTAAAGATTCTCCTGTCAAGGCTTTTTTTGCCCACCTCGCCTTCTCATGCTTTCTCCTTTGGAAAAAAAGAATATGCTTGGAAATTCCTTTTTAATTTCCACTAATTAATAACTCTTTCACTAAGAGACTTGGAGACCCAATCCCTCCAAAAAATCTGAGGTCCTCACCTACTCCAATCACCTTTCGGAAGAGTTCAAAAAGGTTCCCTGCTATGGCGATCGATTTCACTGGATGGACTTTCTCTCCTCTATCGACCCAGTCGCCTGAACAGCCTAAAGAGAAGTCTCCTGAGATAGGGTCTACGGTATGGAGACCCATCACCTCCTCTACCACTATTCCCTTAGAGAGGTTTCCCATCAGTTTAGGTAAATCAAGGTCTCCTGGCTCAATGAAAAAGTTTGAGATCCCTACCCCGGGAGGGGATTTGATACCATGGCGCCGGCTGTTTCCTGTAGAGATGACCTGTGACTCTGAAGAGGATGGATTTTCCCGACCTGCCCAATATCTGTCATATAAATAACCGGTAAGTTCTCCTTGAGCGACTAAAGAGGTTTGTTGATTCGGCATCCCCTCTCCATCGATGGGGGCGGTTGAGATCCCTTTTGGGTAAAGTCCATCATCCACAATTGTGAGGAGGGGAGAAAAAAATCTTTCTCCTCGCTTTCCTTTCAGAGGAGACTTCCCTTTCTGGACTTGATCAGCTAAAAAGGAATGGGCAAGGAGTGATAAAAATTCTGAAGCTACGTGATTCCGGAGGAGTACTGGATAGACACCCGTAGGAATCCTCTTCCCGCCCAGACTTTCCAATGCCTTTCCCCCAGCTGATCGACCAACTTTCTCTGCATCGAGATCATTGAAAAAATGGCTGACTTCAAAATCCCATCCCACCTCTGATTCTCCCGATTCCTCGGCCACAGCGGTCACGCTCACAGAGGCAAGAGTGTGGTCATAAGAAAACTGAAGCCCATTAGAATTGATCAGGGTTGTCCTGGAGAGAACCTCCTGATAAGATGCTTTCCTCACCTTTTTTATTCTTTCCGAATCCACAGCCTTGGTGGCCTCCTCTAAATCTTTTGCTTTTTCAATCTTCGTCTTTTCTGAAATCCTCTCCAATGTTTCATCAAAAATGGGAAGCTGCGGAGGAGGGGTTTTGAGAACAGGTGCGAAATCGAAACAGGGATCTGCAGAGGTCGCCCCGGCACTCCCGATCGCATCCTCTATTACCCGATCCAGCTCGCTCGAAAAATTCTGTCTGGCAGAAGGAGATGGGTTCAGCAAGGTGGTATATGAAAAACCCATTCGTTGATGATTTAAAATACGAAAAGCCATCCCCAGGTAATGGGAGGCCTGAAGGGTTTCAATCTTTCCATCTTTCGATTCAATATCAAAATGGGAAGATTGATTGAAATAAATTTCATACCCGTCAAGGGACTTCCGTTGTAGAAACTTCAGGGCTTGGTCGAGGGATTCCATTACATCATCCATAGAAGCAATCCTTTAAATTCCAATAGCCAAATTTCAAATCCCAAACAAATTCCAATTGTCCAATATCCCAATAACCAAATGCCTTTTTAGAATTTCGATCATTGGGATTTTGGTCATTGTTTGATTATTGGTGCTTGTAATTTGGTTATTATCCTTACCATCGGATCAGGCTGCTCGCCCAGGTGAGACCTCCACCAAATGCAGTGAGGATGACCAAATCCCCTTTTTGGATCGATCCATTCCGAACCGCTTCATCCAAGGCAATTGGAATGGTCGCAGAAGAGATGTTTCCGTACTTCTCAATGGTAAGATAGACTTTTTCAATCGGGACATCCAGTCGCTTGGCCACCTGCTGAAGCATGCGTAGATTGGCCTGATGGGGAATGACCCACTTTACATCGGAAATTTGGACACCGTTAAAGGCAGCTGCTTCTTCAGCAGCCTCTGCAAATCGCTTCACTGCCACACGAACGGACTCATTGGCCTTAATCATCCTAAGGGTATGGAGTTTCCTGTCCACACTTTCATAGGAGATGGGAGTTGTTTTCGATCCACCTCCAGGAAGAAGCAAGTTTTCACCATTGGCCCCATCCGTGTGAATGTGGACGGAAAGGAGTTCGCTAATCTCCTTTCCTGACTCCCGGAGGGGCTGATTCCTTTCAGAATCATCAAAGACACGAAGCACCGCTGCCCCTGCCCCATCCCCCCAGAGGATGCAACTTTCCCGATCTGTCCAATCAAGGGTTCGACTCATAATTTCCACAGATGCGACCAGAGCTGTTTTGTAAGTGCCAGCTTTAAGATATTGCTCGGCAACGGAAAGACCAAAGACAAATCCACTGCAGGCTGCGGTCACATCGAAGGAGACCGCTTTCCGCGCGCCCAACTTCGCCTCTAACCAGTTGGCTCCAGAAGGGCAAGCGGTATCTGGCGTCATGGTGGTCATAATGATGAGGTTTAACTCCTCTACAGAGACCCCTGCCATCTCCATGGCCCGCAGTGAAGCCTCTTTGGCAAGGTCTGAGGCGTTGATATCGGGTGCCGCAATTCTTCGTTCTTTAATCCCGGTCCTCTTATAGATCCACTCGTCATTGGTGCTTAAGATCTTTTCCAGATCAAAATTGGTGAGGACCCTCTCCGGAAGAAATGAACCGGTCCCCAATATCCCAATCCTCTTGCCTCCCATCAGCAAACTCCTTCTTCATTGAATTAAAATCGTCTTCCCTATTCTGTAACAATAATCCCCCCTCACCTTCCTTTGCGAAAGGGGGGTTGGGGGGATGACGATGAGACCAACGAATGTGAAAGGGGAGGTAGAAAAGCCTGAGATCTGCGATCCTCCCATCACTCTTATACCAAAACAGGCCTTTGAGAAGGGAGACCGTCTTCCACCCTTTCCCTCTTTTGACCCCGATCAGGTGGGCCACCTCCCAGAAATCCAAATCCTCTTTTTCTATTCTTTTATAAAACCCCCAAAAGAGATTGGTTGAATTCCCTCTCTGCGGATCTTTCTCCCAACGGAAGATTCGAAACAGTGGAAATAGGTTCCTCTCAAAACCATCCTCTTTAAAGGGGAAGAGATAGAGAAAAGAGAAGGTCGTATGGCCGGTTTCACCCCTTTCATAATCGAAAAAAGGCCAAATTCGAAGGGAATTCTCTTTTTTAATCCCTTGACGATCCTCCCCTGTTCGGATTCGACTGAGGAGGAGGATGCGATGGGTCTTCTCCTGAACATCTCTCACCCTGTCCTCCTCCAATTGATAGAGAGGATAGAGGACGAAAATCCTTCTCAACTCTCCTTCTTTCTCTTTGTAACCATAGAAAGGAAAAAATTTTATCCCGTAAAGGTTTTCGCCCTTTAAGGATTGAAAAAACGGCCAAGGAAGGTCCCACTGTTCAAAGCCCGTGAGTCGATCCCTCGCATGGGAGAAGAAAGGCCAGAGAAAAGTTTTGCTCTCGAAATGTTTTGACTCTTTTGAAATATAGAATGGGAATATCATCCCTTCATTCACAGGATCATCCGTATCCATTCCCTTGGTCTGTTTTAAAAAGATAGGCCATAAGAAGAATTCCGATCTTGAGATTCCGAATTCCTCACGATACCCATAAAAGGGCCAAAAGCGAGCCCCTTTCTTCTTCTCTCCCTCGATGAAGGAGAAAAAAGGCCAAAGCAGGTTTGTGTTATGAACTCCCTCTGAAGTTGATCTACTGTAGAGAGGCCAGAAATAGAAACGAATTTCATCCTTCCCATAGCGCTCTAAAAGAAACCCGTAAATGGGAAAGAGGCCAAAATAGTCTTGCCCCTTTTCTGTCTCTCCAATAAAGAAAGGAAAAAATTGGAAATCCCATTTCTTCTTCCCATCGAAGGTTTCCTCTCTGAAAAGAGAAAGGGGAGCTAAGTAACCCTTTTTGTCACCCTCTTTGACCTGATATTTTCCAAAAGGGTAGACGACTTCTAATCTCCAGAGAGATTCTTTCTCCTCTCCTGTCCAATACAGAAGGGGCCGAATTCCCCATTGTCTTCGATGGGGATCTTTTTTCCACAGAAAGAAGGGACCCATCCCCTCGATTTCTTTCGTCCCTTCTTTTGGGTCAGAGAGGTATTGAAAGAGTGGCCAAAAATTGATGGAGATCGGTCTTTCTTCCGCCGCGGAAAAAGAGGTGATGGAACAGAGAGATACAAAAATAACCAATAGATAAAATATCTTTTGGATTGCCATGTGTCATTAGCCCCTCACCTTTATCCTCTCCCCTCAAGGGAGAGGGTGAAGGGTTTTAAAAGAAAAGCCCGATGATGGTCCCCAATACCGTGATGGGGGTTTGCTCCTGAATCCCTTCAGCGGCTTTTTGAACCTTTTTCATCGTCTTCTCCGCTTCCTTCACCAAGGTATCATCATTGATTAGTTTCCCAAGTGTCCCTTCACCTTTCTCCACCTTCTCCGCGATCCCTTTCATGGATTGAAGGGTCTCCTTGGCGTCTTTGTAAAGAGATTCGTCCTGGATGAGTTTTCCCAAGGTCCCCTCACCCCGTTCAATCTTCTCCGAGACAGTCTTCAATGCTTCCGCTGTCTCCTTTACCTTCTCCACAACCTCTTTGGCATCCCGGTAGATGGTTTCATCGGTGATCAATTTCCCTAAAGTCCCCTCTCCCTTTTTCACCTTTTCTCCAATATCTTCCATCCGGGAGAAAGCATCCTTCGCTTTTTCAATCGTTTCCTTGGAATCTTTGGCAAGACTTGTCAATTGGCCCGAAAACTTATCGAAGTTGGTAATGATTCCCTCCACTTTTTTAGAATCCATAGACTTCAATACATCCCCCAAGGGTTTTATGACTTCTTTGAGGTCCTCTCGAACAGCGCTCATATTGGAAAGAAACTGTTCGACATCAGCCGGAGGAGCTCCTTGTTCAATCATTCCATTCGGTTCCACTTTTGGATTCCCCGGTGTGCCAGGGGTAATCTCAATATATTTCTCCCCTAAAAAGCCTTCCGATTTCAAATAAGCCTTTGCATCCTTATAAATCGTAACATGGTCCGGAAGATGGAAAGTGACTTTGGCTTTCCCCTGGTCTAATGCCACTTTCTCGACACTCCCTACAGACACTCCAGCTACCCTTACTGGTGCGTTCTTAGCCAGACCAGCGGCTGAGTTGAAATAGATGTTGAGCAGATACCCTCCCTCTTTTCCAATCTGGAACCTTTCGATCTTCAATGTCATAAAAATCAAAAGGAGGATTCCGATCACCACAAAGATGCCAACCCACGTCTCCGTACTCTTTTTTTTCATCCTCGACCACCTCCTCAATCATTTTCCTTTTACCATCCACTACTTCTCCTCCTGCCGATTTTGCCGAGAAGGCAATATGAGAAGGGATGGATCTACAATTTTGATAGGACCTTCTGATCTCCCTTCGATAAATTGTTGGACAATTGGGCTGGAGGAATTCCTGATCTCCTCCGGAGTCCCCACCTCAATGATCTTTCCTTGATAAAGCATCGCAATCCGATCTGCAATCTTATAAGCGCTTTTCATATCATGGGTAATCGCAATGGAGGTGACATTCAATTTCTCCCTCATCTGAATGATCAAATCGTTGATGGCATCTGCCATGATGGGATCAATTCCTGTCGTCGGTTCGTCGTAGAGAAGGATCTCTGGTTCGATTGCGATCGCTCTGGCTAAACTCACCCTTTTTCTCATCCCTCCGCTCAACTCTGCAGGCATCAGATCCTCAACATTTTTTAGCCCTACGAGCGCCAGTTTCTCAGAAGCAATCTTTCTGATCTCTTCCTCCTTGAGGTGCGTTTGGTGCCGAAGCCCGAACCCTACGTTTTCCCAGACGGTCAACGAGTCAAAGAGGGCTCCCCACTGGAAGAGCATTCCAAATTTTTTTCGGACTTCGTTCATCCTCTTTTCGCTCAAAGACGCGATCTCCAAGCCATTGACATAAATCTCTCCCCCATCGGGTGGCATAAGCCCGATGATACATTTGATCAGAACGGTCTTTCCCGAACCACTTCCCCCGATGACCACCATGCTCTCCCCCTGTCTCACTTCCAAGTTGACACCGCGGAGAACATCGTTTCCCCCAAAGGATTTATGAAGGTTGACCACACGGATTTTAATCGTTGATTCCTTTTCCATCATCAATTCTAAAATCCCCCCAACCCCCCTTTTGTAAAGGGGGAAGAGGGGGGGATTAAAATAAAAATGCAGTGATAAAATAATTGGAGATCAAGATCGTCAGTGACGAGGTGACGACTGCTTTAGTCGTTGCCTGGCCCACCCCTTCCGCCCCACCCTGTGTAGAAAAGCCCTGGTAGCAACTGATGGTCGCTATGATCATTCCGAAAAAAACAGCTTTTAGAAGTCCGCTATAGAGATCATTTAATTCCAGAAAGTTCCATGTCCTTCGGAAATAGAGAGTGGGGTTGGTCCCGAGAATCTGGACACTCACCATATATCCTCCCAGAATTCCAATGACATCGGCAAAGATGACCAGAATGGGAAGCATGATTACGGTGGCCAGAAATCGTGGGACGATTAGATATTTGATTGGGTTCGTGGCCAGGGTGTAAAGGGCATCGATCTGTTCGGTTACTCGCATCGTTCCAAGCTCGGCTGCCATGGCGGAACCTACCCGACCAGAGACCATCAATCCTGTTAACACAGGGCCCAATTCCCGTGTTACGGAGAGGGCTACCACTGTTCCCACCATGGTTTCAGCACCGAATCGCCTAAATCCCGTAAAACTCTGCAGGGCCAATACCATTCCCGTGAAGGCAGCCGTGATGACGACAACTGGAAAAGAACGGACCCCGACCTGTTCCATCTGTTTTAATATCTCTCTCCCTTCGAAAGGAGATCGAAAGATCCAACCGAGAGTCTGAGCAAAGAGGATCATGATCCTCCCTGCTTCTTCTACAAAGCGAATTATAAAACTTCCAATCCATTTAAATGGATTCAAGATGCCCCCCTCTTATAAAATTCAAAATCCAAATGTCAAAGCTCAAAATCCAAATAAAATCTTTTCATTTGAACTTTGGAATTTGAACTTTGAACTTTAATTTTTATATATTCTCGGCACCCTCTTCCCTATTAAGCATAACACTTCATAGGAGATTGAGTTGATTTTTTCTGCAATCTCCTCAGGAGTGATTTGTTCTCTCCCCTGCCTTCCCATCAATATGACTTCATCTCCTACTGAAACTCGAGGGATATCAGTCACATCCACCATGATGAAATCCATACAGACCTTCCCCACAACAGGCGCCCTCTTTCCATGGATCAACACCTCTCCATGATTCGAGAGATGACGGCTGTACCCATCCGCATATCCGATCGGGAGGGTAGCGATGAGGCTCTCCCGTTTTGTCGTAAATGTCCCTCCGTAACTGATCCTTGTTTTAGGTGGAACCGATTTCAGAAAATGGATACGGGTCTTCAGGGTCATCACGGGTTTGAGTGGGATGAGGGATTGAAATGTGGGAGAAGGATATGAACCATAAAGCATGATTCCGGGTCGAACCAACTTGGCTGAGTAACCCGGAAAAGCTGTAAACGTTGCACTGCTGGCCATATGAAGATATGGGCAACAAATTCCCGCCTCTTGGGCAATCGCCACGGCTCTTTGAAATCCTCTCCATTGGTTTTGTGTATAACCCTTCTCTTCGTCAGTCATGGAAAAATGTGAAAGGATCCCTTCTATTTCAATTTTGGGAAATCGTTTGACCTCTTTTAAAAAACCGGGCCAGAGGCTGAGCGGGACACCCAGTCTTCCCATTCCTGTATCCACCTTGAGGTGAACCTTCACCTTCCCCCTTCGCCTCTCTGCTTCCTGGGAAAGGAGTTTTAAAGAATCCTTTCTAAAGATCACAGGGGTGAGGCGAAAACGAAAAATTTGATCTACCTCCTCTCCAAAAATGCCTCCTAAGACAAGAATGGGGGCTTTCACCCCCCCTCTTCTCAACTCCACTCCTTCCTCAGGAATCGCAACGCCCAAGTATTCCACTCCTAATTTCTCCAATTTAAGAGAAACGGGAATGGCTCCATGACCATAAGCATCGGCCTTGACCACAGCCAGAAGTTTCACCCCCTCAGGAATTCTTTTTCGAATTTGTCGATAGTTAAATTCCAATGCCCCAAGATCAACTTCCCCGACCGTTGGTCTTCCTGAGGGGATAGACATTTTCATCATAATGTTTCTAACTCCGTGAACAAGAAGAAAAAAACAATAAGAAAACTCATAACATCAACCTTATGAAAAGTCAATGGAAACCTGACCTTGACCCGTTCGACGGCACCAAGTCTTGGGGCGTGAGCTCAGTCGAATGCCCCGTTTTTGAAGGTAGGGGCAGGAATCGCCGCTCAGGGTCAACCCTGAGCCTTCGGCCCGAGACTTCGGCGAGCTCAGTCGAGCCGCTCAGGCCGAGTGGCAAACCCTGGTCTTCAGACTGGGGTGTCGAAGGGTTGACAATTCAACCCCTATCCATTAACCTGATCTTCGTGAAAGAAACAATCCCAAAAAATATTCGAGTTAAGATCAATGAAAAAGAAACCTCCATTCCTTCAAACACCACTCTTTTTCATCTCAAAGATCAATTCAAACCCAATGCCGATGTGATCATCTACAATGGCTTTCCGGTGAACTCAGACAGCCCTCTTAAAGAGGGGGATGAGATGGTCTTCATCAAAAAGGGAGAAACCCCTCCGCCGGAAGAATTTGAGTGTCTCATGGTGGCAAGACATACCCCTGGAATTCATCAGAAAATCAAAAAATCTATTGTGGGAATCGCTGGATTGGGAGGTCTTGGGTCAGCCATTGCTATCGCATTGGCCCGCATCGGGGTTGGAAAACTTATCTTGGTCGATTTCGATATGGTGGAACCATCCAACTTGAATCGCCAACAATACTTCGTCCATCAGATCGGGATGCCCAAGGTGGAAGCCCTTCAAAAAAATATCGCCACCATCAATCCCTATGTAAAGGTTCAGACCTATCAAGAGAAACTCGATCGAAACAATGTGGAAAGGATCTTTGAAGAAGTAGTGGTGGTGGTGGAGGCCTTCGATCATGCTGAAGAAAAGGCCATGTTGATCAACGCCGTCTCAGAGAAGATGCCGGATAAATATATTGTGGCTGCCTCGGGCGTGGCGGGTTACGGAGAGAACAATGAGATCAAAACGGTCCGGCTCTCTTCAAAAATTTTCATCGTGGGGGACCAAAAGACGGCGGCCCAACCCGGATTGGGCTTGATGGCACCGAGGGTGGGAATTGCTGCCCACCATCAAGCCAACACCGTTTTGAGAATCCTTTTAGGAGAAGAGAAGTAACCTTCTGAATTCGGAATGTGGAATTTCTATTATAAATCTTTAGTTGCGAATTGTGAATTTTAATTCCGAAATCCGCAATTGATTAATCCAGTTCTTTGACTACGGCAGTTTCATCGCAGTCCGGGAATTTCACACATTTCAGGCAGTCGGTCCAGATTTTATGGGGGAGCACGGTCTTGTCTACTTTCTTAAAACCCAGTCTCTCAAAAAAATCGGGTTGATAGGTGAGCGCAAAAACTCTTTTCACCCCTAAAAGTTTTGACTCTTTCAAACAGGCCTTCACCAACTTTGCACCAATCCCTTTGTTCTGATCCTCCTCTTCCACTGCCAAAGATCGAATTTCTGCCAGATCGTCCCAACAGATGTGAAGGGCGCAGATCCCTACGATCTTCCGATTTCGGACGAAGACAAAAAAATCTCGAAGATGGTCATAGAGTTCGCTAAGAGACCTGGGGAGAATGCCTCCCCGGGGGGCATAGAGTTTAATCAACCGCTGAATCTCTTTGATGTCATTGAGTTTGGCTTTACGGATCATCTTATCCTCTTTCGCATGTCCGTTATCCGTGTCACGTGTCCGTGGAAGAAATTAAACGGACACGGATGTCGGACACGGGCACGTTCTATATCTTCTTGGCATTCTCAATCATCTCCCTGGCATGGGCTCGGGTCTTCTCGGTCACTTTCACCCCTCCCAACATCCTGGCAATTTCATCTACAATCGACTCCTTATCTAATCGATCCACCAGGGTAATTGTCCGTCCCCCTTTCACCTCTTTCTTCACGTTATGGTGTTGGTCGGCAAAACAGGCAATCTGAGGAAGGTGAGTGACACAGATCACTTGATGATGCCGTGAGAGTTCTCTCAATTTCTTTCCAACCACTTCTGCCATAGCCCCGCCGATTCCAGAATCGACTTCATCAAAGATCAGAACCTGTCTTCCACCTACTTTCGCCAAGATTCTTTTCAAGGCTAACATAATTCGTGAGAGTTCACCTCCGGAAGCGATTTTTGCCAGGGGCTTTACCTCCTCCCCGACATTGGGAGAGATGAGAAATTCCACCCGATCCACTCCTTTTAGAGAAAGGGTCAAAGGATCAATATGAATTTCAAAAATGGTTTTTCTCATGCCCAGAGAATTCAAATCCCTCTCTACAGACTTTTTTAATTCTAATGCTACTTTCTTTCTCTCCGCGGAAAGTTTCTTCCCCAAGCCGATCACGGTTTGCCGGAGGGGCTCCAGGCGGCCTTCCGATTGGGAAAGTCTCTCTTCATCGGAGGTGAACGATTTCAATGCCCCATCGATCTTAACCTTGAAGGAGAGGACCTCTTCGACGGAGGAACCATATTTCCTCTTCAGTCGGTCGATCTCTTCTAACCTATTCTCAATCTCATCCAGCCTCATCGGGTTGATCTCCACCCTTCTCGAATAATCCCTCAGGGCAAGGGTGATCTCCTCCAATTGAATGAGAGTGGATTCAAGTGCCTTCAAGGGCTGTGAAAGGGAAGGATCAATGGCCGCCATCTCTCGGCCCTGATTGAGGATTCTTTGAATTCTTTCAATTGTTGAACCTTCCTCTGCATAGAGCGTTTCTTCAGAAGCATGGGCAAAATCCGCCAATTTCTTCGCATGAGTAAGGATGATTCGCTCTTCCTTTAAGGATTCTTCTTCTCCGATCTGGATCCCGTAAGCCTCAATCTCCTTTGACTGGAAGGCCATCAGTTCCCGTTCTTTCGCCCTTCTTTCCTTCTCTGCTCGAATCCTTTCAACCTCTTCAGATAATGAGATATATTCTTGGTACTGTTTTTGAAATTCCTCTCGAAGCCCAAGCAGTCCCCCAAATTCATCTAAAATATCAATATGGGTCTCCATCCGCTGGAGTGACTGATGTTCGTGTTGTCCATAAATGCTGAGAAGCCCTTCACCCACTTCAGAAAGCACTCCAAGGGTGGCCAAATTCCCATTGATGAAAACCTTTCCTCTGCTCGATCGGGAGATCACCCTCCGAATTAAGAGCGAATCCTCTTCTCCTGCACCCTGTAAATGGGGAGTCTTTTCTTTAATCTTCCCCTTGATCTCCAAATTTCCAGAGATCTCGAAAAGAGCCTCCACGCTCGCCTCTTCTTCAGAACTTCGAATCCATTCTTCAGTCGCTTTATCTCCTAAAAGGAGGTGGACGGCATTGAGGATGATGGATTTCCCTGCTCCCGTCTCACCGGTGAGGATGTTAAAGCCCTTTGAGAAGGATAAATTCAACTCATCAATAATGGCAAAATTTTTAATTCGAAGCTCAAGAAGCATAAAATGACAACTATGAATTAAGAGTTATAAGTTATGAGTTAAAAATTTTGAATCGTGGATTTTAGTAAATATCAATTCTAAATTCTTAACTCTAAATTTGTTATCTTTCTCCCCATTTCAGCTTTTCTCTCAGTAGCTCAAAGTAATGTCGGTAGGGAGATTTGACCAGAAGAATTTTCCCCTCAGCCTTTCCCACCTCTACCACATCTTCAAATTCTAAAGAGAACCCTTGCTGACCATCCAATGTGAGGAGCACCTCCTCGCTTCTCGATTTAAGCAATGCTCGAATCTTCACGTCATCGGGGATGATAATGGGACGGATGGTCAAGGTATGAGGGCAAATGGGAGTAATGATGATCGTATGGAGCGATGGGTAAACAATCGGTCCCCCTGCAGAAAGATTATAGGCTGTTGAACCTGTGGGCGTCGATATGATCAAGCCATCAGACCTGAAGGTCGATAAATATTCTCCGTTGATGGTGGTTTCGAGATCAATAATCCGCGCCAAGGCTCCTTTGTTGATCACCGCATCGTTGAGCACGGTGAACCCTGTGATCTGCCTCCCCTTACGGATCACACCTACATTCAGGATTTCTCTCTCATTGATTTCAAAGTCATCCTGAACGACTCTTTCCAAAACCCGGTACAACTCATCTAACCTAATTTCTGTCAGGAAACCAAGTCCACCCAGGTTGACACCAAGGATAGGTATATTCTTATTCCATACTTGACGGGCAACGCTGAGAAGTGTTCCGTCTCCACCTAATACAATAATCATCTCCACATGAGCTGGGATGTCTTCCCTTCCGACAGAATTCAAATAAGGTCCTGAAAGGAGGGGATGGAACAGTTTCGTCATTCCTTCTTCAATATACACTTCAATTTTTTTAGGCCGGAGCCATTCCACCAAGTTTCTGACAATAGGAGCAGCATCCGGTTTACTCTGTTTGGTAATAATACCGATTCGTTTCATATCCTACCTCATTGATCCCGGGCCCGTTATCCGTGTCACGTGTCCGGTAAATCTCTGTTACAACTCCGAACTCAACACTCCGAATTCCTCACTAAGATGATGCTTCTCTCGTATCTTTCCCGATAATTCCTTCAATACTTCAAACGCTTTCTCCACAGTCTTCTCTTTATCCGGATTCAGCAGATTGCAGGTGGCCGGCGCCAGTAGGGATTGACGAAGTAACTTATTGGAGTCCACTCCTTTCCGGGAGAGGTCTCCCCAGAAGGTTTCCAGCTTTTCCATCAGAGAATCGGTCGTCTCCTGATCCAAAAGTTCTGTATACGTAGGGACAATCCCCCAAGAAATGACCCCTCCTCTATCTACAAAATCTTTTAAGGATGGGTAGTTGATGATCATTACTCCACAATTGAATGAATCGAAGGAGAGGATATCTATTTTTGATTTGAGGAGAAAGTCCCAATCCGGTTTGGCACAAAGATGAACCCCTTTGGGTCCTTCCAATCCTTCTAAAAACCGATCCAAATCGGTCTTTGCCTGGAACTCATTGTATCCTGATAAGGCACTGAAGATGAGTCCCAACCCGGGATCATCCACCCATACAAAGGCATTGGGATTCTTCTCTCTTAATTCCTGGTATTGTTGATTTACTTTCTTTTGAATAAAATCGAAAAGGACTTCTCTGACCTCATCATGGTAGATGATCGATTTCTGGTTCTCGTCCACGATCTTCAATCCCAAACTGATTGGGCTGATCATCTGACCCCGGATGGCCGGAAAATGGGAAAGGTCTCTTTCCAAAAACTGATGGTATACAATGGAAAACTCCTTTGTCAATCTAAAGGTCTGAGGGTCATCTGCCTTTTCGAAATAAGAGGGGAGCTCCTCATAAAAACGGGAGAGGTCGAAATAGATTTTTTGATGAACAGGATCGATCTTCACTCCGGGAAAATTTCCCAGAGCTTGGACATACATGTCCTCAAAGTAATTGACCTTCGGGAGTTGGGGCCAGAATGGAATATCCAGAGTCAAGGCTACTTCCAGAGCTCTTTCAATATCTGTATGGGGCATAATGCCCATGGCTGTGGTGAGGCAATTGGGTGAGAAACCTAAAGAGGCCATTATGACAATCCCTCTAATAGGCGTACCAGATTTTGAATCCCCTTTCGATTGGGAAGAAAAGGGTCCAACGCCAAGGCAACCCTTAAATGATAGATGGCCTTCTGTCTGTTCTGAAATTCATACCAGTAGATCTGCCCTAAATTCAGGTGGGCCAGAGTGTGGTAGGGATTGATTCGAATTTCCCACTCAAATTCTGTAACGGCCTTGTCAAACTGCTTCTGGGCAGCATAGACGATGGCCAGAAGATGATGAGTATTGGGGAAATAAGGATAGACTTTGAGGAACTTTTTGTAAGCTTCGGCCGCCTCTTCATATTGTCCGCTCTCAAAGTAGATTCCTGCGAGGGTATAGTAAGCCATATGAAGTTCGGGATCGATCTCCAGCGATTTCCTCCCCATGGCAATCGCTTTATTCGGATCTCCCATTTTTTGGAGGGTGATGCTGAGGTTATAGTAAGCCATGGCATCTTTGGGGTTGATTTGAATGGCTTTTTGGACCGTCTCAAATGCTTTATCATATCTTCCAGCATTGATATAGGCAAACCCAAGATTGACATATGGCCGTGACTTATTGGGGGATTTTTTCACGCAATCGGCCCAGAGGTTAATCTCATCGTTCCAAAGTCTATTTCTTGAATAGGTCCCCATTGAAAGGATAAAGATCACTCCCAAAAAGATTGCGATCTCTATCAGATGGGTTTTAATCTTTCCCATTAATCCTCTTTCCCTTTCTTCTATTTTTGGCCTGCTTCTATGGATAAAACCACCTTACGAATTTTTTCGGCATCGGGTAAATTGGGATAGCTCAAGGCCTTTTTATAATAAGCAAGTGCCATAGAATATTTTTTTATCGCCTCATAAGTCTCCCCCAAATAGAGGTGGGCATAAGCATTATCGGGATGGTATTTCAGTTCTTCATGAAATGACTGGATCGCCTTGTCCCATCTCTTTAATCCTTTATAAGCGAGCCCCATGCTATTGTACGCATTTTCATAATCAGGTTTGACTCCCAAAAGTTTTTCATAAACCTCAATTGCATCCTTATAAAGACTCTTTTGATAATAGGCAAGACCAAGGTTGTAAAAGGAATCTGGAAAATTTGAATCCAATTCGATAGCCTTTTTATAATGATAAATAGACTCGTCCATGAGCCCTTTATTGTAATCAACCAAACCTAAGTTATACATCGATAGGGAATAATAAGGATTTAAGCTCAACGCCTCCTCATATTCTTCTTGGGCATCATCCCACCTTCCCAGTTCGTGATAGGCAAAACCTAAATTGTGGTGGGTCCTTTCTTTCTTAGGTGACTTTTTAACGCAGTCCTTCCAAAGCTCTACTTCGTCATTCCAGAGAGAATTCCGCTGATAAGTCCCTATTAATAGCAAGGGTATGATGAGAAATAAGATAAACCAATCGGCTATCTCACCATCAAACCTCTTCATGTTCATATTAGAGGCTTGATTTATCAAACCCAATCGCGGGCCTTAAGAATGAAATTTTCTCTTCCAATTTCTCTATTCCTCTTACCATCAAGAGGCTAAAAAGAATAAAAGGGCCTACTGAAGGAAGATAAAGTCTGTGTTCAAACACCATTTCCAAAGGAAAGATCGACGATTCAATCACCAAATTTCCGAAATACCATAAGATGCAGAATGAGAGGACAGGTCGCTTCTTTGCAGTCCAAATACTGTATCCAATAAGCCCGGCGACGATTAAAATAGAGATCAGAGTGGTGGGAGGATCAAGAATCGTTTTGGAAATGGGGAAATCGTAATCCAGATTGAGACGAGATGGATGGGGATATACAGAGGAGAGTCAAATAATAAAGGACAACCCGAAATTGGGTCAGAACTCTCTCCAACATGGTAAAAGTTCGATATTCGTAACCTTCTACGATGACATTAATATACCTTTTCCCCCAGATGATAAATCCAAAGGCTCCAAGAATGAGGAGAGCCCCAACAAGAGCAGAAAAGGATTTTCTTGCCCCTTCGGGCTTAGGTCCAAATTTTGGAAAAAATAGAACTCATAGAGAGCAACAAATAAGGGAAGGATGGCCGCATTCTCTTTTGAAAAAATCCCCGAGTAAATAACTCAACACCATGCCTCCAAAGTAAAACAAACGAGTCCTACCAAAGGACAGTCTTCCTTTAATATAGAGTATGAGAGAGAGGAGATAGAACATCCCAGCCATACTGGACATTCTCTGGACGATATAAGTGACCGATTGGGTCTGGATGGGGTGGGTGACGAAGATTAAACTGGTAAAGAGGGCCACTTTATATGAAATGGACCCATATTTTTCTTTTAAGGAGGGGAGATTGAATGTCAGAAGAAGGAACCAATATAAGAAGACTCCTGAGGCGATATGGATTATAAGATTCACCACATGATAGCCGAACACATTGAACTCCACCAAAATAATAATTGAGTGCCAAAGTAAAAAGTGAGAAAACTCGAATCGTTTCCTTATAAGTATTTTTGATCAAACGTTCCAATCGCATCCCAGGAAAATTGTTTGATTTGGATATTCGGGTTATTAATGATATTGATCTGGTCATCGAATTGAAACGGAACGTGAAAGGTATTCGAATAGGCCACCAATGCCACTCCAACAATGAGCGCGACGGCAATCAGATGATGAAATGGGAAGGATTGTTTTTTAGGTTGGGAGGTTAAGGGAATCTTTTCCCCTTTATCCAATTTTTGTTTCTTTTTTAGCTTAGACATTTTGACTCCCTTTCTCTGACTCTTTTTGAAATCGACTGATTAAATATACCATTCCAATCAGTCCTATTTCAATGAGGGTCATCCAGATACGGGTGAGAATAGAAATGATCACCGCCACCGGAGTCGCCACCATAAACGAGAGCAAATAGACCAAAGCCCCCTCTCTTATTCCTAATCCGCTGGGAGCAAAAAGGGCTACCAACCCCAGAGTGCTTGAAAAGGCCAAAGCTCCCGTCAAAAATAAAATGTATTGGGGTCCCACAGGATATACAGAGTCAACAAAGAAATAAAAACCGACTCCCCCACTCACCCACGATACAATACAGACCAATAATATCCACAGGATATCAGAATATGAAATAGATAGAGAGACAGGTTCTCTCTTAAATTGGACAAGGGTCCAGTTAAATATTTTTTGAAGAACCTTGGGATGGATAGAGACAAAGCCTAAGAGGAATAGAGGAATCAGCCACCAGAATAGTTTCCCAGAATAAACTGGGCCCATCTCTTTAAAAAAGATGAGGGCAGCCAAAAAGATGATACCGCCTGCCATAATAACGGTAACCGTTTCGAAGTAGAGCGCAACAGAAATGGATTTTTTCGATTTCCCTCTCGATTCATAATAGTAAACCCGTCCAAGAAGAAGCCAGACCTTCCCCGGCAGGTATTTACCTAATTGCGAATAGAACCAGGCCTTGAAGGTTTCTGAGGGAGAAAGGGCAATTTTTAATTTCAGGGTGATGAGATACCATGCCCAAATTTGTATAAAATAACTGAAAACAAAGATGAGGGTGGACAAAATGAAAGGAAAAGGTTGGAAGTTAAACGGGGTGTCCTTCACCTGATTCCAATTGTCCCATACCATCTTTCCTAAAAAAACAAAAATGGCAATGACAATCGCCCATTTCAATACCAGTTTGTAATTGAATGCCCGCATCACTTTTTCGTCAATATCCATACGTAAGTGGGAATCCAGGGATATAAGTAAGGAGCCACCCATCGAATACATCTGTATAAAAATGTTTGGATATGAAAGATATCGATTGCAAAAAACTTTTCAGGATTTCGAATGATGGAAAGGGTGTAATCATGGATTTGAAACTTTCTCACCAGATGCTTCAATCCCTTTAAAGAAAGGTGATCTTCATAATAGTAATTGCCTTTTCTCGTTATTTTCAAATATCGATGCGCAATGGGCTTTGGAAACCAGGACAGAAAAGGAAGCTTGTAGTGTCCCTCAATCATCATATACTTGTTCCCCGCTGAAAAATAACAGAACCCATCTTCCTTTAAAACGCGGTGGACTTCATCCATCATCTGATCTGCAACGGGTACATGCTCATAGACGTGGTTGCATACGATAACATCCATCGAGTTGTCGTGGAATGGGAGTACCAAGGAATCAGCTATCAGGAATTGAACACGGGGCGATGAAGAGTGATTTTTGGCATACTGAATCGCTTCTTGATCAATATCTATCCCAATCGCCAACCGGAAATGATTCCCGAGTAGAGAGGTGATAATTCCGCTGGAACATCCTATATCGAGGCAATTCAAAGATTGGGTCCCGGGATGAAAATCTTGAAGAACGCTTATAATCTTTCTGAATTTCTGGGTTCGGCCCTGAACATCTTTTAGAACAAAATCCCCTCGGGATAAATGGAGTTGATAACCTCTCTTCGGGGTCATGGCCTTTTTATTAAGAACAGATAGTCTCTATAGTAGGATATACGTTTTTTTGTCTTTCTGGTTTTCATCAATTCCCAAACAGCGATCCGCCGAAACCATCCCTCAGGGATCAGCCCGTACCGGATGAGATAAAGTAACCACCAGCGGCCATTACGGATGGGGTAATATTGCAGGCATTCCAATTTTGATTCTTTGAAAGCATTGAGATATTCCTTAATACTTGGCCTGCCCACCTTTGGATTATCCGATGCCTGCTCAATGAAATAAACTTTTCCCCCTGGCTTTAAATATCGGCCCAATTCGGAAACCGTCTTCTTCAATCTCTCCATCTCCATGTACTGTAAGACCCATACGGAGAGAACGATATCAAATGGATATGGAAAAACTGGAAAATGAATTCCATCATATAGCATGAATACGACATTTTCAGAGGTACGATTCTTTTCAGCTAAATCGATCATTTCAGGGGTGATTTCCAAACCCACCACTTTTTTCACCCTTGGGGCAATCCAATAAGAAAACCGTCCGCTTCCACATCCAAAATCTAAAACGACCTCGTCTCCCTTTAAATCCAGAACCTCCTCCAGTGCCATCTTCTGGAGAAGGTCAATATAATAATTTTTATGGCCTCTTCGGTCAGCAGGATCAATGCCTGAAGCTAAAAATCCCTTTTGGGCCCTTTTCCCCCAATCAACATTCTCGATCAAGTTTATCCCTTTACTTTCGAATTAATTTTACCATCCAATTCCCTATTTGAGAACTTCCCAGTCTTTTGCCTGATTCCCAAATCTTGCATCGAAAGGGATGATAATCTTTTACATAAGTGGAAATATCCACTCGATTGACTTCCCCATTTTTCTTTAAATCGGAGTAAGGAAAGGTCATTGGGACCTGAACCCATAAAATCGAAAAATGAATTCCTCTTCTCAATGGCCTTCTCCAAAGAAGAATGAACCAATAGCTCATTGGGACAAAACTTTAAAAATTCATGTTGAGAACCATTATGGAAATAGTGCATTGAAGTAAGTGAATGGATGAGCACCACTCCAGCAATCGCTACTTGATCCAACTCGGCGATGAGAATAGCGCCTAACCCTTTTTTAGTCATAATTTCATAAATGGCCTCAAACCAGCGGAATGGATATTTCGCCATAGCCCTATTCCGTTCCATGGAGGCTAAATAGAGTTTATAGAATATATTGATACCTTCTCTGGAATCCCCGCTATGAATCGTAATCCCGCCCCTTTGGGCTTTTCTGATATCTCTACGAATATTTTTTTTATAACCTTCCCAAATTTTCTCTTTATCAAACCCTCTCAAGTCTAATAGGGTACATTTTGCAGAGATTGGCTTAAAAGATTCAGGTTGATAGGATTCAAAAAAAGGCGACTCCGTTATCCTGACCTGATCGATCCCCCTTTTTCGAAACTCCTCCTTCAAAAGTCCCATCAATGGTGAAAAGTATGATTTATTCCCAACGAGATTTCCATAAGGAATAGAGGCATATAAAATTTTAAAGATTTTAAAACTAAGTAGTATCCCTGGCAATCCCGCAACAATCTCATCTCCTTCTTTTAGATAAAAATAAAGGGGTTGTCCTCCCAACCCCTTCCTCAGCACCTCGCTCCATACCGATTGATAAAAGATGAGATCGGTGTATCGGGAGGCAAATTCGTCCCATTCTTTTCCAGGAGATTCAAAAACCTTCAGCTCCATATCCATCCTTTCATTAAGGAAAAGTATGATGGTTTTCGGTTCATTATGAGCTGTTCTAAATACGCAATTAAGTTCAAATATCAAAATCCTTAAATGTCAAATGAATGACAAAATGGCTCAATGTCAAAATTTTTTTTTGGCTGACTACTGAAAAACCCCTTTTTAGACTTAGAATGTCATTCCTGCGGAAGCAGGAATCCAGTCTTACCAAACCCTTCTGGACTCCCGCTTTTCCGGGAGTGACAGCAAAGGGTTATTTTTCCGCGTCCTGTTAAATTTTATTTGAACTTTGCCTGCCTACCGCAGGCAGGAGCTTTGACATTTTACATTAGCTTATCTCTTTGATCGCCTCTTTCACTTTCTTCGCAATCCACTCCACATCCTTCACCTTCATCCGTGGATGAAGTGGGAGGGTTACCTCTCTCCTGCTCACCTCTTCTGTATTGGGAAGCATTCCCTTTTTATAACCAAACCTCTTTCGATAAAGGGAAAAGAGATGTACTGGAGGATAATGAACGCTTGTTTGAATTCCAAAATCCTTTAGCCTCTCCATCACTTTATTTCTATCAATGGAAGGCGCCAACAAAATCGGGAAAAGATGATAAGAAGGATTGCCTTTAAACTTTGAGAAGGGGATAGAGATCCCCTCACCCTCTTGAAGTTCTTTTCTATAAATCTCAACCAATCTTTTCCTCTTTCTATTATTTCGATCCAATTTTTTTAACTGGACCAAACCCAGAGCGGACTGAATTTCTGTCGTTCGATAGTTATAACCGAGCCCTCGTATATCATAGGACGAGAGGTGACCGCGGTACTTATCCCATGAAAGCGCCTCCATCCCATGGGACCTCATCCTTCGAACCCTCTCTGCCCATGCTTTATTCCGAGTCACCACCATCCCACCTTCGCCGGTCACCAAATTCTTATTGGAAAAGAAACTGAAACAACCTATATCTCCGATCAACCCACACCTTCTCCCCTGATATTCTGCACCAGGCGCATGGGCTGCGTCCTCAATCACATAAAGACCATATCTTTTTGCCATCCCCAAGATGGCCTTCATATCACAGGGATAGCCTCCATAATGCATCACCATAATGGCTTTCGTCTTTTTAGTAATCTTTTTTTCAATTTCCTCAGGAGAAATATTGAGATCTTCTGTGCTTACAATATCTGCAAAGACAGGTTTTGCTCCAACATAAAGAACTGCATTGGCTGTGGCGATGAAGGTAAGAGAGGGAAGGATGACTTCATCTCCTTCCTTTATACCAAGGCCTACCAGGGCTAAATGAAGAGCAGCCGTCCCACTCGAAACAGCAATCGCATAACCCCCGCCAATGTATTCAGAAAAAGCCTTTTCAAATCTTTCGGTCACCGGACCTGTGGAAAGCCACCTTGAGTCCAGGACCCTTAGAACCTCTTGTTCCTCTTCTTTCCCGAGATCAATATCCGAAAGCGGATACCGCCATGTTTTCATCGTGTCCGTGTCCCTGCCTGCCGCAGGCAGGCGTTTTCCGTGCCCGTGTTTAAATTCGTTATGAAGATGACTGATTCATTATCAGGTAGTCGGGCTCGTCCCTGAGCCCGACAGAACCTGTCTTTGTTTATTAAGCGAGCGCTCCCCTTTTTAATCTCCTGCATTATCCAAGAGATCTTAACCTCTTTGCCCGGTACGATCAAAAGATGGAAATGTTCAGGCATGATCACAAAACCTACTAAGGACAATTTCTTCTTATTCCGGAGATTATAAATAATGTTACACAATATCTGAGCGTATTGATTGATCCTAAAAAGCTGTTTTCTCCTGTAAGTTGTGCTGGTCAGGAAATAACATGAATTCTCTTCTATAAAGTGAATTAATTTCGCCATCGTTTCATATAGGGGCCAGCGAGATTCCAAGGCATCCTGCTCTGGGTCTGGGACGACCCAGAGTACCTATTATTTCTTTTTCTACTTATCCGGACACGCAACACGTGACACGGGCACGTTCTTTACAATGGGTAACTTCCTACCTTAAACCGGGACAAATTCTTACGAAACCATTCAATGGTCTCTTTCAATCCATCTTCAAGGGTATATCGGGGTGCCCATTGAAAAAGTTTTTGGGCCAAACGGGTATCGGAAAGAAGTTGCATCACTTCACTTTTTTCTGGCCGAATTCTCCGATCCTCCACCTCAATCTCTCCTTGCTTTCCCATTAGACCAAGGATCTTTTTAACCAATTCTTCAATGGAGATATCCATTCCGGCCCCAATGTTGACGACCTTCCCCACTGCCTCTTCACATTTTCCAAGTTGAATAAAACCTCTCACCGTATCCTTCACAAAAAGAAAATCCCGACGGGGCATTGTATTTCCTAACCGAATTTTCTTATCCTCAATCGCCTGGGAGATGATGGTGGGAATGATGGCTCGGAGGGATTGCCGAGGGCCAAATGTATTGAAGGGCCGAATGGTGGCGACGGGAAGACCAAAGGAAAAATAGTAGCTCTCTACTAACTTATCTGCTGCGATCTTACTGGCAGCATAGGGAGATTGGGCTTGAAGAGGATGCTTCTCATCGATGGGAATATACTGCGCTGTTCCATAGACTTCACTGGTGGAGGTGTGAATGACCCTCTCTAATGTCCCCTCCCCAAGGCATGCATTTAGAAGATTGGCCGTGCCTATAACGTTGGTCTGAACGAAATTAAACGGATGAACATAAGAATAAGGAATGGCAATGAGGGCACCTAAGTGGAAGATCTTCTCACATCCTTTCACTGCCTTTCTTACTCCATCTGGATCCTTTAAGTCCCCAGGGATCACTTCAATTTGACTTTGCAACTCTTTGGGTAAATCTTCCAAGAGACCTTTTTCATCCCTCGAATTATATCGGACAAAAGCCCTTACCTCTTCTCCCTGTCTGACCAATTCTTCGGTCAGATGGCTTCCAATAAATCCTCCTGCTCCCGTAACCAGAACTTTTGTCATAATAGGCCTCGTGTAATCCCCTTCAGTCCCCCTTTAGTAAAGTGGGATTTAGGGGGATTTGTTCACATCACTTTTCATACAATAACTTCTTCCTCATCTCCTGGAATTTCTTTTGCGCCTCCTCATAATCTTCGTGCCTCCCGATATCCAACCAAAAATCGTCACTGGGATAACAGACTACTTTACCCCTTCCTTTAATGAGTTTCTGGATCAATTCAGGAAAATCCAGATATTTCTGAGAGGGGATCCATTCCAGCACCTTTTTTTCAAAAATATAGATCCCCATACTGACAGAGTATAAGAGCATCGGTTTTTCAATATATCGAGTCAGCCGGTGGGCACGATTAAACTCCATGACTCCCAATTCCAATTGGACTTTCTTCTGGCTCATAGCGATCGTGACAATCCCTTTATGTTGATGATGATATTGAATCAACCTTTGATAATTGAGAGTGGTGAGAATGTCTCCATTCATCACGATAAAGGTCTCCGGAAGATTCGGGATGATGGAAAGAGGCCCAGCTGTTCCAAGAGGTTTCTCTTCTTTAGAATAACGAATATCCACTCCGTATCGGCCCCCATTTCCAAAATAGGCCGAGAGGAGGGGTTCTGATTGTAGACTCACAGTGAATACCATCTTTTTAATCCGAAAATGAGCTAACTGTCTGACGATCACTTCAAGAATGGGCATTCCATCAATGGGCATTAAAGGTTTAGGGAATACAGTGGTATAAGGTGCCAGCCTTGTCCCCTTACCTCCAGCCAAAATGATTGCTTTCATTTTTTCTCCACCTCGTGTCCGTGAAAAATTCCCCTTCATCTTCTGACGCCAAAGTCCTCGGCTATTGATGACGGTGATCCCCTTTTCGAAGCCCGCCTGTCCGGTAGGCACGGGGAAGAGGGGGATTATAAATAATCTTCTAAAAATCTCTCTACGGAAGTCTCAATATCGAATAATCGCTTCAACGCTTCCCTTTTGTCCTCATTCCTTTCTTCTTTCCCATTACCCTTGAGTTCAGCTCTCTTCTTCATGCTCTCCTTCAATGCCATGACATTTTCTGGAGGAATCACCCAGGCCACTCCATATTGGCGACCCAGCATCCCCATATCACCCACATCGGTCACGATTAGTTCTTTATTAAACCTTAATGCTTCTGAAAATACCAGAGGGATTGATTCAGACCGGGAAGGGATCACCACACAATCAGATAATTCATAATGGGAAAATAGTATCTCATCCGGTACATTTCCCATCCACGAAACATGTCCTTCAAGTGCTTTCATTTTAATAAAATCCTTTGCCCATTCCTCCATCCCTCCTCTACCAACGACCGTGAGATGAACATCCACGGCTTCCTCTTTCAGCAATGCCATGGATTGAAGCAGGAGGTCGATTCCTTTCACCTTCTCAATTCTTCCCACAAATAGAAAACGGTATGGTTTACTTGTTAATCCCCCCCAACCCCCCTTTAACAAAGGGGGGGGAGGGGGGATGGTTCGTGTGGTGGCTAAAAAAAAACACTTTCTTCCAAACCGTTCCTCTATCTTCTTCGAAAGATCAAAACCGTCAGCAAAAACACCCTTGGCCTCCTGAATAATTCTTCTCATTATTGGATAGAGAAATGGATTTCTTCCATATCGATAAATATCTGACCCGAGGGACCAAATGGAGTAAGGAATCTTAGCTTGGCGGTAGGCCTGATTAGCAAAATAACCACTGGGGAGAACCCAGAGGGCAAGGCATGCTTCTATCTTATTCTCTTTTATAAAGGGGAGCAGTGCCTTCTTCCCGTAATAAAATAGATTCACAATTCGAAGAAAATCCAGAGGGTTAAAAGGGTTGAGCTGGACAAGGGGTTTCTTCGATTTGATCCAGGAAAACCATTTGACTTTTACACCTTTTAAAAATTCTTTCTTTTCTCCTTTGCGATCCTGGGTAAAGACGTAGATCCGATGCCCCCGTTTTTTCAATCCTTCGATAAAATTAATCAGGAAAGGGGCCTGAGCAATATCATGAGGATGGGATGGAAAGGAAGAAGTAAGGATGCAGATATTCATTAGTGAACCAATGTCAAATGCCAAAGCTCAAAGTTCAAATGAAATCCCGAATCCAAAGAAACAAAAAGAAACTTTTTGACATTTGATCATTTGGCATTGATTTGACATTTGCCTGCCTGCCACAGGCAGGGATTTTGACATTTGGATTTCAATACAATTTTATTTCAGCTCTTTATTATATTCCATATCAAACCACATGGCGAAGAAGAGGGATTGAAGGCCTGATATCGTGAAGAAGGCGGCAAACAGAGCACTGGTTGCTGCCACAGGCCCAATCAAAAGTCTATGAATAAGAAGATAGCAGCCAAAAATAAAACCAATAGGTGTAAGGACGAAACCCATTAAGTAAAATAGGACCAGTGGATGAAAGTCCCGGATGATGTATTTTTCTTTGAGGCGCCATATAAAGAGCTTCAGAAGAAGAAGGGAGAGGGTAAAAACCACTTTGTAAATTTTAATGCCTGAACGTTCTCCAATTCCATAAATGGGGTTAACAGGCACATCCCTGACTTTAAAATGATAGACATTCAATCTCACCAAAAAATCATTAGGCATTCCATAACGTTTGTAAACGCTGTTGAGATCGATGGTTTTAAGTACCTCCAAGTTAACGGCTCCATAGCCTGATTGGGAGTCCGCTACATGCCAGTACCCAGAGGTGATCTTCGTCAAAAAAGAAAGGACCGCATTTCCCAGATAACGTGTTTTGGGGATAACCCTCCAAGCCCTACCGGTGAAGAGGCGATTCCCTTTGGAATAATCCACTTCTCCATCGACAACAGGGTCCAATAATTTAGGAAGGTCCTTCGGGTCCATCTGCGCATCGCCTGCCATGACCACACTGATGGATATTCCATTGTCTCGGGCCCATTTATAGCCGGTGACGATAGCTCCGCCGACCCCCTCGTTTTCTGTATGACGTATATAAATGATCCGAGAATCTTCCTGCTGATGAGCTTTCACCGCTTCCCCTGTCCGATCGCTGCTGGCGTCATCCACCACGACGATGTGGTCAATAAAGGTTGGGATCGTCTTAAGAACCTTACCGATCAATTTCTCTTCATTATAGGCCGGAACAATGACAGCTATAGTTTTATCTCGGTACATATCTCCTCTAAATTACGTCCCCGTGTCCCTGCCTACCGCAGGCAGGCGTGATTCGTGTCCGAATACGATCATTTATAAAAAGATAATATAAAATTTTTATCATTTAAGGGCAGTTGATTTCTCTAATTTTTCTCACGGACACGTGACACGGTTAACGGACACGTTTTTTAAAATCATTGGATATCATATAGATAGGAGGGTGTCAATTGAATTTAAGAATGGGAAATGGGAAATAAAGATTGGTGATGGAATGATTGTTCCCAATCACTATCACCATCACCAATCACCATCACTCAATCACAGCAATGGTAGCCTCCGCCTCCACCTCCTGGCCTGCAGAGACGCATATCTCCTTCACGACTCCGCTCACTGGAGCAACGAGAGGCATTTCCATCTTCATGGCTTCCAATACTGCCACCTGATCATCCTCTTTTACCTTATCTCCCACCTTCACTGAAACCGAAACAATCTTACCTACCATTGGTACTGTCACGGGTGTTGCCATAAATACCTCCTCATCATTTCATCGTGACCGTGTCCGCCTTCGTCATGGACAGAGAAATGAGTGCTCAGCGGTTTTATTTTCACGGACACGTGACACGGATATCGGACACGTTAATGATTAAACCTGAATCACCCCTTATTTGTCAAGAAATTTTTAGGAGAGCTCTGAAAAAATCATTAAAGCTCTTTGATTACACCCCTGCCTACCGCAGGCAGGGATTTTGATTTGATTACCCAGATTTTTTCGCTTTAATTTTATCTGCGTAATCGACATTTAATCTGTGTAATCAGAGAGTTCTAAACTTTTTCAGAAATCTCGAAAAAATGAATTGACATCAAAAATATATTATAATAACTTATGTGAAATATTTAACAGTGTCTGATACAAAATTTGATTTCTAACTTTAAGGGAGGAGGAAATGTTATGAGTAGATTGAGTAAGGCATTTATCCCATTTAAAGGTTATTACTCTTCACCATTTTGTCGCTGGCAAGGAAGTCTTGCCAATGAAAATGCTATCATTCTTGGAGCAACAACAGCCAACCGATGGTTTAAAAAAAGGAAAATTGATCCGACCGTGATCGACTATCTCTATTTTGGAATTACCATAGCTCAACATCACCTTTTCTATAGCCATACGTGGGCAGCGGCCATGGTAGTGGAAGGTGCAAAAGAAGTACCGGCTCTCATGATCAATCAAGCCTGTACAACCTCCACCACGGCTATCAATCTGGCTGCCCAAAATATCGAAGTCGGAGCATACCAGACAGGGTATGCTCTCATGTCAGATCGCTGTTCAAATGGACCTCATACGGTTTGGCCCAACCCCTTGGGCCCAGGGGGAGAGGTAGAATCTGAAAACTGGATGATGGACAATTTTAACAGAGATCCATGGGCAGGTTTTAAAATGATCCAGACCGCTGAAAATGTGGCTAAAAAAATAGGAGCCACAAAAGAAGAATGCGATGCGGTCACCTTAAGGAGATATCAGCAATATTTAGACTCTTTGGCCAACGATAGGGCCTTTCAAAAAAAGTATATGTTTCCAGTCGAGGTTAAAATTGGTAGAAATAAGACTAAACTTGTCGAAGAAGATGAGGGAGTGACCCCTACGACAGCCGAAGGCCTTGCGAAACTTGATCCTGTCGAGCCCGGAGGCGCCCACAGTTACGGGGCGCAGACACATCCTGCAGATGGAAACTGTGGGGTTATCGTCGCCACTCGGGAAAAAGCAAAAGAGCTGAGCGCAGATCCAAAGGTGGAGGTTCAAATTATCTCATATGGCTTTGCAAGAGCTAAAAAGGGCTATATGGCTGAAGCTCCTGTTCCTGCAGCGGAGATGGCCCTTCGAGATGCAGGAATTACTGTCAAGGATCTCAAAGCTGTAAAGACTCACAGCCCCTTTGTCGTCAATGATATTTACATGAGTCGAATGATGGGGATGGATGTGTATGGGATGAATAATTATGGAAACTCTATGATCTATGGTCATCCCCAGGGACCGACTGCAGGGAGACTGATCGCTGAATTAATAGAAGAGGTGGTCATGCTCGGTGGAGGTTATTGCCTATGGGCTGGCTGTGCCGCCGGGGATACTGGAGCCGCGATGGTATTTAAGATAGGCTGATCAATCACCTTTAAATCATCGTCTCCTCTCTTAACCTTAGAAATGTGATTTATCATTCCTGTAGGGGTGGCCCTCCGTGGCCACCCTATTGAGGAGCCCGCAGAGGGGCTCCCCTACATTCTATCAAGGGATAATCTATTTTATAACTAACCAATTAACGAAATTAGAATCCTTGCCTGTGGTAGGCATCGTTACTTTGACCTTTTGACCACTATTGACTCTTATTTTATAAACAAAATCTCATTTGACAAATTTCTACAAATAAATCATGATATCTTTATCGTGTCCCATTCAAGGGTATTAAATCCACTAAAAGAAAGGGATTCCAATGAAATTTAAAGGGATATTGTTATGTTTACTTCTCGCCCTCATCCTTACTCTCCCTTCCCCTTCGATCACCCAAACCAAACAAACCAGAGACCCAAGCAAGGTTTACAAGGTGGCTATCCTTCCTTTCATGATCTACAGCCAAGAGAATCTCGATTATCTGCGGGAAGGCATTTATGAAATCCTTTCATCCCGTATCACCGTGGAAGGAAGGATTGTGGTCATCGATCGATCCGTTGTCGAGAAGGCTCTCTATGAAGAGAGGCCGATGCGTCTTGATGAGACAGCCGCCACAAAGATCGGGATGAGAGTCGGAGCCGACTATATCGTTCTCGGAAGTATCACAAAGGTCGGCGATTATATCAGCCTCGATGCGCGCCTGGTCAGCATTACTGAGGAGAAGCCTCCTCTTAGTGCTTATACTCAGCACAAGGGCATCGATGATGTCATGGTAAAAATTGGCGATTTTGCGCAAGACATAGGGTATAAAATTCTGGGGCGTCGTGTCACGGCTGGCCGGCCTCCCGAATCCAAACATCCTTATCTCATTCAGCCAAGGGAGGAGATCGGGAGGACTGGTCCCGAAGGTCGCGGTTATAAAAGGAGCCAGACCTTTAATTTCGAAATCAAAGGCCTTGACATTGGCGATGTGGATGGAGACAAAAAGAACGAGGTGGTGATTATGGATAACCACAACCTCTACGTGTTTAAATATGATGGAGAGAAGTTGAGTCTGTTTCAGAAGATTGAGACAGGAACCCAGAACAATTTCCTAACCATTGATGTCGCCGACGTAAACCGAAATGGCATTGCTGAGATCATCGTCACCTCTGTAGTGGGAGATAATCTCCGCTCCTTCATTTTAGAATATGAAGAGGGGAAATTTAAGAAGATCCTTGAAAAGGCCGGTTGGTATCTCCGCGTACTGAATCATCCGAAAGAAGGGCCCATATTAATAGGACAAAACATGGGATCGGAAGGTGTTCCTGTCGGCCCCATTTATAAGTTTGTCTGGAAAAACAAGTCCTTTGAAAAAGGGCCCAAGATGCCCTTCCCAAGTGACACAAAAATTTTCGGCCTCGCCCTGGCAAATATCCGAAGTAAGGAGACCTTAGACGTTATCACCCTTGATGACCTGGAGCAATTGAATGTCGTCTCTGCTGACGGTAAGTTCCGGTGGCGTAGCAAGGACAATTTTGGGGGAACGATCAATTTTTATGACACCTGGAAAAAGAAAGACTTGGGTTATAGATTTGGAACATCGCCTGCCTGGAGAGTCTATATCCCTGGCCGGATTTTGATAAGAGACCCGCAGGGAGACGGAATAAATGAGGTGATTATCAATAAAAATCACGCCCCATCAAGGCTCTTAGATCGTATCAGATCCTTCGATAAGGGAGAGGTCTATAGCCTGGTCTGGGATGAAGGAAGTCTCTTAACGAGCTGGAAGACCCGGGAGGTCAATGGTTACATCTCCGACTTTCAGGTGAAGGATGCGGACAATGACGGCAATGTGGAATTGGTCGTGGCCACTGTTGATTTTGGGGATACCTTCGATAAAAAAATCAAAAGCAACATCCTTTTCTTCGAGCTATTTTAACCACGTGTCCGTAAAAATTGATATGAGAAAAATTGAAGACTCAGTTGCTCCTCGCTGAAGATTTGAAACATATCTCTGAAGATCGGTATTCTCCCTTGTTTTCAAAATATGAACGCATTAGTCAGATGTTGACGAAGTTGCCTAAATCCTTGAGTAATTATTAACAGGATACGGATAACGGACACGTTTTTTCCAAAAAAAAGCTGTTTCCAAAAAAAAGCTTGACAAGATTTTTTAAGGATGGTATAAAATTAAAAAATTTTAATGTTTTTGTATTATTTCTTCACAAATTCAAACGAGAAAGGGGGTGAAAATTTAGGGGGTGTAGTGTAGTGGTAGTGAATTTTGTTAGTGGGTTGTAAGCATCACAAAACACGATTCACAAGACGCTAAAATATCAAGGAGGAGGAAAAGAGATGAAAAAGTTGATTGTATTAATTTTATTTGGGCTTTTGATCATGGCTTTTAGCACAACGGCCTATGCTCAAAAGCTGGAGTTCAAGGCATCGGGATCTATCGATTTCGATACGGTCTGGAATGTAAATGTTCCCTTCTATTTCGGCGCGGTAGCTGCATCACAAGGAGCACACTCGGGTGTCTTCCAAACATGGATCACCCCTTCCTTTAACACCACCCTTCCAGTTTCAAAACCAACAAAATCACTGGACCACAATACAGCCTATGCGTATTCCCGCGGTCTTCTCAGATTCGATGCCATCATGGACCCGAATTTGAGTGGCACCATCTATTTCGAGATTGATGCCCTCAGATGGGGTGCCGCTACTGCTGGTAACATAACCCAGGCGAGTTTTAGGAACAACATGGGTTCCTGGTCCACTGACCAAGCTGCTGTCGAGGTTAAAAATGTCTATATCGACGTCGGCCTTCCTTATTTCGGAATTCCAGTACCCATGACGGTAAGGGTTGGCGCTCAACCATTCGGTGTCCGGCCAAATATGGTGGTGTATACGGACGGTGTCGGCATCACCGGTGGCATTAAGGCCGATCCTGTAACGATCATCCCGATCTGGGCCAAGATACTCGAAGGTGTTGACTATGCTGCAGACGATGCGGATATGTATGGCCTCCATGTGAATGCCAAGGTTGGGACATTCACGGTCGGTGGTTACGGCCTTTACTACAACATGAATACCTATCCGTTACAGTATATGACCGGAATCAGTTGGGCTACCGTCACCGGTAATCCAAATACGGGTGCAACATCAGCAAGTTACGGTACTACTATCGCTGGAACCCAAATGGCCAACATGTGGTGGTTAGGAGTTTATGCGGATGGGAAGGCGGGTCCGGTCGATCTCAACTTTGACTTCGTTTACGACTTTGGAAAGGTTGAGTCAAGACCCAACGTTAGTGGCGTTTTTGTTCCAGAAGTTAAGTACCGCGGCTGGGCAACTCGAGGTAAAGTTGACTTCCCATGGGAGAAGTTGAACTTTGGAGCGGTCGGAATGTATGCCTCTGGCGCTGATGCGAACAAGACTTCAACCAGCGGCCTTCCCGGGACAGGTGTTGGCAATCCTGCAGCTGCCACGGCCGGGAAAATCAGCACAAAAGTCGGCTCCTATATGGTGCCCCCTGGTTCGGAACAGTCGCCAAGTTCTCAAGAGTCGCTCGTTATGTACAGCTGCTTCAATGCAGTAGCAGACGGAGGGACCGGTATCGCCCAAGAGGGCAATTATCAGCAGATGAGCAGAGGCGCATTTGGCGGGACCTGGTTTGCCAAGCTCTACGGAAGTGTAAAAGCAACACCCTGGTATAAACTCACTCTTCAGGGACTCTACATCGGCGACACTACTTCACATGGGAATACCTTTGGTACAGCCAGAAAGAATCCAACCGCGGCTTCTACTGCACAAATACTGAGGGATGACAACGACATCGGTTGGGAGTTCGATCTGATCAACGAGATACAGATCTACAAGAATCTCACATTCTTCTTCGGTGGTGGTTATCTCTTTGCCGGTGATGCTCTGGATGTATTTAAACCACATGGCACAGTAGGTGGAGATGCTGCTAATAAAAACTTCTCACCTAAAAATCCATGGATCATTACCACCAGGCTGCTTTATACTTTCTGAGAGAAGTGTAAGCAAAAAGGCGGTCCTTTTGGGCCGCCTTTTTTTACCCTCCCACTCCCTGGGCCTATTTTTTGATCCCCACCCTCACCCGTCAGAGATTATGTCGTAATGTCAAAAAACACATATTACGGAGATCATGAAATAGTTTACATCAACCCTACCAAAGGTGGTCATTGCGAGGAGTCCTGCTACAGCAGGACGACGTGGCAATCCGGGAGATTGCTTCGCTTCGCCCTGTACACCATGCGGTGCCCCAAACCGTGCTGGTTTAGGGCGGTGCAGGGCTTCGCTCGCAATGACGGTTTTGTTGCAATGGTACCTATAATATGCTTTGAGTAATAAATCTGAATTGTTTTGATTCAATATTTTTAATCCCCCCTGCAAGGGCGGTGTGATTCACTTATAAATCTCGGAATAAAGTTTATCTGCCAGATCCGGATTGATCCTTTTAAGGATCTCGTATTCCTTCATGGCTGTGTCGCGATTCCCAACTGTTAAAAATACGCCAGGCCCAAAGAGAAACGTACCTCAGCAAAATCGGGCCTTATCCGGAGGGCTTCGTTATATTGAGCGATGGCCTTCTCAACCCTTCCAAGATCGGAAAAAATGTTTCCCAAGTTCCCCCGCGCCTCGGCAAAGTCAGGCCTGATCTTGAGGGCCTCGGTAAAATGGGCGATGGCCTCTTCATGCCTCCCAAGTCTTCTCAGCGCGCCTCCTAAGTTGTTGTGTGCATCTGCAAAGTCTGATTTGATTCGCAGGGCCTCGGCATAATGGGAAATGGCCTCCTGGATCTTCCCCTGCTCTGCAAGAGCAATTCCCAGGTTGCTGTGGCTTAGAAAGTTGTTAGCAGTTACATTCAACGAATGTGTAAAGAGCGTAATGTCGTTTTGCCAATGCTGTACTTGTAATCTTGTAACGATCATCAAGATTGAAAGCAGTATGCCTGCTGATATGGAGAGCACGACTCTACGGTAACGCCATCCTGCTAATATATCCGGGACACTCCAGGTAATCATGATAAAAAGACCGATCAGGGGCACATATGTGAACCGGTCAGCCATGGCCTGTGATCCCGCCTGCACCAGTCCAATCACAGGAACAAGAGTTCCAAGATACCACACCAACACACCACAAGATAGGGATGTTTACGTGCGGCACGAATCACCAAAACGGTCAGACATCCTAACAACAAACCAGCCCCTGCTACCTTCCATATGGGCAATGTCCCTGGGTACGGGTAGAAGACTGCCAGGTGACGAGGCCAGATCATCTTCTCGATATAACTGACATAGGATACCAGAGCATTAGCTATCCGGATACCAAGGGGGTAACTCTCCAAGGGTGCGGCAGCTCCCGCTCTCTGTGCTGCGAAGACAGTAAAAATACTCGATACTGCGGAAAGAAGAAAAAAGGGAACTTTTTCCCGAACCAAACGAAGGGCAACGGACTTTCGATCACTGAAATTGATTGATTCGGAGGTGTGTGATTTAGAATTTGCAGTCGATTCTCCAGATTAAAACCGGCCAAGAGGCCAATAGTCAAGCAAAAACAGCACAAATGGCAGAGTCACGAGCATCGGCTTCGACAAAAGGCCCAGGGTAAAGAACAGGAGGACTGCCAGATATCTATTGAGCTCTGGCCGTTCAACATAACGGAAATATGTCCACATCGTCAGTATCCAGAAAAAAGTGCTCAGAACATCCTTGCGCTCTGCCACCCATACAACCGACTCCACATGGAGGGGATGCAGTGCGAACAGAGCGGCAACAAAGCTGCTCCTCCAGAGTCTTCCCGTCATCCGTTTAAGAACTAAGAACAGCAAAAGAGTGTTGACAATGTGAAAGACCAAATTGGTCAAATGATGCCCGCCTGGGCTCAAGCCATAGAGTTCACAGTCGAGCATGTGGGATAGCCCATGTCAATGGATGCCAATGGCCCGCATGCATGGTCGTGAAAGCCCACGCTACACCTTTGAGAGTCAATCCAGACTGTATATGTCGGTTTTCCGTTATGTATACCCCAATTGAGTTAAAAAAAATGAAAAGAATTTAGCCTAAAAGACTGGAAAAGCCTTTCAGATTTGGGTAAAAGTAGTGTGGACACAAAACAAATACCCGTATCCAGAAAGGCTCTATAGATGAGATATAACAAAACACAATTAATTGCAAGAAGAACTAAAATACTTCCCTTCAATTCAGACATAGCGAGGTATTAGAAAGTAAGCTTACTGCGATTCCTAGCAAGAGCCATTGACTTTCAGGTGGGGCACCTATGGGGGGCAGAGATAATTCTTATCAGTAATCTTGTCAGGAATAGAAAGGATAGTAAGAGAGAGGAGTATTTAGAGAAGGGCCAAAAAGGCTTCTTCCTCGTGGTTTTTTAATAGATAGAAAGAACCAGGATTAATAAATGGTTCTATTTCAGGGCGCTCTGATCTTATTCCTCCTAAACCTTTTAATCCATCGACACATTCTCAATCGGGCTTCTTCCCTGAGATACAGAATGATCTCGGTATACTCATCGACGTCAAAGACGGCAAAGTATTTTTCTGCATAAACAATCACCGCATCCTTCCCTAATCTCTCCTCTTGTTTTAAACTCTCGATGGTTTTTGTGGCGAACTCCTCATGATAGGTAGACTTCAAGTATAACTGAATCAAGGTATAGGTGAGCAAAACAAAAAAGACATGCACCGCATCGGCATTAAAATTAGGGGTGGTAAAGGAACCCACCCACCAGCAGTTCTTAATCTGATCGATCCTCTCCTCGATCTGCATGCGCCCCGTGTACAACTTCCTTGCTGACCTGGGATCATCAAAGATCTTTGTAGAGGCCAAAGCCCACAGCTCCTGCTTGCCATTGCTCTTTCTCGTCCTCACTAAAACAATATAAAGAGGTACTTCACAACTCTGCCACGATTCTACCTTCCCAACCCCGGCGACCTCTTCCACCTCAACCACCCTTCCCGTTTCATCTCTGACCTCATGGTCTATCACCCATTTTGTATCCTCTAACCTTGAAATCCCCAAGGCATCCATCAGAGCATGCATATTGGACTTTAATGGCACTAAACAGTCGATGCTATGGATCTTCTTGAAACGAGTGATCATCGCCCCATCGATAAACTCCCGGTCCATAATCAGAAGCTTAATCACCCCCTTGCCAACCTGTGAAACGAAATGGTCGACTAACTCCTCTCCCCGCTTGAGCCCCGATTCATCCCCCCTCCCTAACTGACCGCCCGCAAACATGAAATAATCATCCTGCCGACTATAGTGAAGTAACATCGTAAGTTTATAAGCCCGGGTATATTTAAACTTCCTTCTCTCGGCTAAAGGAAGTTTCTTCACATCGACATACTTCCCCTCCTTATCCAACGCTAAGAGGGCCGCCCCCTGGTAATTGGGGTTATCAGGAAGAAGAATCAAGGTGGGGTCTAAGATAAATATCCCCTCCTTGTCCGAATATCCGCGATGCCGCCTCAACCATCTCTGGACATCCGTGTTATACCACTGCTCGACCTTGGAAGCCTCCGTATCGGTAAAAAATTTACGGGCCGTGTCCGGATCAATCGGACTCTCTCGCTCTTTCTTATTCTTCGAGTTAAATCCCCCTCCTGTTAATCCCACATTGAACTTCACCCTCGTCAGGATGGAGCCAGAACGTAAGATATAGTGTAACCTCTGAAAGGCGGCTGTCCTGTGAAGTTTCATTTGAAGGGCACACCCTAATAAAAACCATACAGGAATATTCTCCCTCTCCCGTGGTGTGGGGAAACTTGACCCACACCACTCAAAAAATCTCTCCTCGATCAAAAATCCAAATAGCCTGTCCTGAAAACTCCAAGACGTCAGATCTAAATAGTCAATCCTCCCATCCTTCAATCTCCTCCTCACCTCGACCTTGTTCTCTTTAAAAACAATCAGCTTCTCCATCACCCCCGCTTCCCTCCAGGCAATGCCTCACACCGAAGCCTTCCGATCTCCCTTAACTCCTTCTCCATCTCCTTATTCACCTTCACCCACGAGGCCATCGCCTTGATGAACCTCCGCCAGGCAAAGGCCCGTTTGCGCCAATGTTCCACTTCCCCCTTCCGAATATAGCGATGCCGGCTCTCCCCCTTTATCGAGGCGGAAAGATAATACACCACAGGGCCACCGGGCCTAATTCTACGGGGTATAAAGGAGGCGGCGACCATCGGAGCCCGCCCCATCGCCACCCTCTCCAATTGATCCCTCTTCCCCGTTAAGATTTGAACCTTTTTCCGATGAAGAGAAATCTTTTCACGGTACATAACACCTATAATACATATTAGGTGTTATTTGTCAAGAAAAAAATATAGAAAACCATAATTTTTTACCATTCTGTCATCCACACCCCTCCCTTCCCCCCTCTAATTCTATCTCTCATAGATGTCTATCCCTTATGTCTGAATTGAAGAAAATACTTCCCATAAAATTTGTCCGGCAAGACATGACCACCTATTCCGGACTTGCATTAGTGGATCATGTGCTTCAGTTGTATCGCCTCCAGGCTCGGCTCAAGGAGACGTTTAAACATTACCATTTTTTCGGAGATTACCATATCGGAGATATTTTATTCGTGCTCGTTGTCATGTTTCTCTTAGGAGCGGAACGGCTCCAACATATTGATTACCTTCGGAGCGATCCTCTTTTCTGTCGGGTGGTGCGATTAACCCGGATTCCTCATCGGACCAAAATCTCGACGGCTTTGAAACAATTTGCCTCCGATTCGTTAAAAGCACTCATTGCGCTCAATGGCGAACTGGTCATCGAGAAACTTCAGTCCCTGGGTCTATTGGAAATTACCATCGATTTGGATGGAACCGTGGTCAGCACCAAGGGCCATCCCACCTGGGCTATCAAGGGGTACAATCCGATCAAACGAGGAGCCCCCTCCTATTTTCCTCTGACCGCTCACGTGGCCGAAACGGGACATTTTTTAACCATCTGGAACAGACCGGGTAATGTCCATGATTCGCATCGGGCTCTGGAGCTGATCAAGAGAATTCAAAAACGATTGCCCATGTTTTCGATCCGCTTCCGGGCGGACAGCGCGTTTTGTGTCCCCAAAGTCATCAATTACTTGCTCTACCGACAAATCTCTTTTGCGATTAAGGCCCCTTTCTGGAAACTGTTGGCCTTGAAGACGGCCGCCCAAAAGCGAAAAATTTGGTATTCCGTCAACGAAACGTGGAGCTATTTCTGGCTCAAAAGCCCCATCGATTCTTTAGAAAAGGAACATTATGTGTTCATTTTTAGGAAAAAGGTTAAGGAACCTGGGAAAAACTTTCAATTAGACCTCTTCTCACCCAATGATGGTTTTTACGAATACTCTGCGGTCGTGACGGACACCAAACAATGGGAGGCCAAGGAATTACTCCTTTTTGTTTCGGGTCGTAGCGGCCAGGAGAACTCCCTCAGTGAACTGAAGGACGATTTCGCTTTTGGCTACGTTCCAACCAACACCTACCAGGCTAACTCGGCTTACTTTCAGATCAGCCAAATGGCTTACAATCTGTCCCTTTCCCTCCAGCACGAGATGGGATTAGTGAAGAAACATTCAACCAATCCCAAGAGGACTCGCTTCTATCAAGGTTGGAAGTGGAAAACCTTTCGTTTTCTCATCCTCAACCGGGCCGGTAGGATTGGCTGGGAACAGGGGACCAAAGTCCTCTATTTAACTTTCAACAAAGCAACGAAACAACTTTATGATCGAATTGGTAACGCTTTAAACAACCAAACTCTTAAGGAAGCAGCCTAATTTTTCGCTCAATTGGGGTATACAGTTTAAAAATTCATGGTTTCGTACCTGCCCAAAGGCAGCAAGGGTTGAAATGACCAGAGACAGGATGATCAAGAGCTCCAAGGAATAACGACGCCTTGGCAGATGGTCTTTAGGCTTCTCCTTCTGAGTGACGACCTTGCGCTGAGCTTTACGTTTTGACATCTAAATTCTTCTTTTTATAGTAGATACCCACGGGCAGAGCCCGTGGCACTTTATTAAAACAATTCAAGCTTCGCTTGACCTGAATCCTGATGCGCTTGCCATTTCACTTACTCAACGATTTGTTTCTCGTTCAGTCCAACCGTGGAAACAAAATACCCCGGAGACCAAACTACCCGCTCCTTCCAATACACTCTCTCCAACCACCTAAACTTTTCCCGCAACCGACTTGCCGTGTATTGCTTCATTTGCCCAATGACCGCACTCACCACATACTTCGGCGGAATCACCATCACCATATGAATATGGTCAACCTGCATGTTCTGCTCAATGATCTCGCACCCCGGCAAACTCCTTATCACTCTCGGGAAAAGTCTTCTCAAATAGCCCCGCACACCAGGATTCAGGATACGGCGGCGATATTTCGGAATCCAAACAACGTGGTATTCCGTTCGATAAACTCCATGGCCAGAAACTCGGGTTTCCATGTCCTAAATATATCATATCGCCGCCTTAACATTCACCCACGGGCAAAGCCCGTGGAACTCTGCCCTTCGGGTTGATTAGATTCCAAAGAGATTAAATTGCACTATATGGACCTTCTGTAAAATATAAAATAAGGGAATATCCTTAACGGTTTTTTCTAATGTGGCCACCGCATTGTAAGCAGGCATTACAATAATTACTTCTGATTCCATATCAATTTTTTCCTTGTCCCACGGTAATACAAAACTTTAATTTAATCGGAGTTTATTAGATCGGACTCGAGGAGTCAATAGGATTTAAAACCGGAGGACGAAAAAAAGAGATTCCTGAAAAGTCCAGAAATCTCTAATCTGTGTAATCAAGAGAGATTAGAGTAGTTTTTTAGGGCTCTCAATAATTTGCCTTGACTTTTGAAATGCAATATACCATTATCTTTTTTAATCCTCCCTCAGGAGGTCTCTGAAAAACCCTTAAAATATTTACCAGAGACCTCTTAGAGAGCTCTTCATATTTTTAGATTTTCCCAGAGCTCTCCTTGGGGGATTTGACATCTTTAAAAAAATTGATACTATATTACCAACATGTTCACCAAAAATTAATAAAAAAAGGAGTATTTATGATTCGGGATAGAAAAAAATTTTTAGGTGTATTCGTTCTCTTAACAGCGTTTTTCTTTCTTCTAACCTCCTGCTCCAATCTCCCTTTGATCGGAAAGAAGAAAGAGGAGAAGGTGGAGAAAATCCCTCCAGGAAAGACAGTCACCGTCGAAGGAATGGAAACGATAAAAGGTGTGAATCCTCCGAAGTCAGAGACCCCTACTTCTAAAAAACCTTCCACTCCAACAACCTCTTCAAAGAAAGAAACAGAAACCAAGGTTGCTTCAACCCCCGCAAGACCTTTTTATGGTCCTTCCCTTCCCCTCTTTCAAACGGGGTTTAAGAGAAAGGTGGGTATTTTAGACTTCGAGAATAATACCTCTTACAAAGATGAGAAAATTGGAGAGGCCGTTGCTAAAAAGCTTTCTGATAAATTGGAGGCGACCCAACGGGTAGCGACGTTGGATAAGACCGTTGTCTCAGAGATGTTAAATCGGGAGGGTTTTAAATTCGAAAACCTTTCAGATCCATCAGTGATGAAGCGTGCTCACCAATCCTTAGGAATCCAGGCATTTGCCCTGGGGACGGTGACAGATGTAAGTCTCCTTTCCTCTAAAGCCTCTGAAACCTCCGATGAAGAAGTTGCTTTTGCCACGGCAAAAGTAGAAATCCGTCTCATCGATGCCTCCACCGGAAACCTGCTAAAAACTTTTATTGGGAGAAGCCCTATCTTCGGCACCAAGGAGACAGGAGAGTACAGCAAGGGGAAGGCCGTGATCAAAGCGATTGACTTCGGTCTGGATGATATCTTGGAAGGTTTCCTCCGACAACTCGATCTCTTGGATTGGACCACCACCATTGCAAAGATCGAAGGAGAAAACATCTACCTCAATGCAGGAAAATTATCAGGTATTCGAATTGGAGATACCTTAGAGGTCTATGAACCCGGGAAAGAGATCCTCCATCCCGCTACGAACCTCTCCCTCGGATGGACCACTGGCAAACTAAAGGGAGCTATTAAAGTCTCCGACCTATTTGGTGTGGATGCAGCCATCGGAAAGGTCGTTCAAGGCGCCGGGTTCAGTTCCAACGATGTGGTCAAATCAACAATCAAATAAGTACCTTTCAGAATCCCTCGAACCTAAATTTCTAATCCTATTTTGAGAGATTCGCTTTCTTCATTATTCTTTAGCGAAAATTCACTCACCTTGACAAGGCAGGAAAATCTTGATTATGATTTCCTGTTATCGGAGAAGAAATATTACTTTATAGGCTTCATGCCCGTTGCGATTCTCCCTATAAGAGGGTCATGGCAGGGACATGGTTTGGCTTAAAGGAGTTAAAGATGCGTCTTCCTAAATTTGAATATCTGGAGCCGAAGACTCTTAAAGAGGCAGCCCACGCCCTTGCCTCAGACACGAAAGGATCTGCTCTCATCGCAGGAGGAACAGACCTTCTCGTCAATATGAAACACAAGGTCATTCAGCCAAAGCAGGTCATCAATCTTAAGACGATTCCCAAAATGGCATATATTTTAAATGGAAAAGATGGATTAAGGATTGGAGCTTTGACCACCCTCCACAGCATCGCCTCTTCCCCGTTGATTCAAAAGAGAGTCCCTATTCTTTGTCAATCTGCCCGAGAGGTAGGAGCTTATGCTCATCAGACGATGGGGACTTTAGGGGGAAATCTCTGTCAAGGGAATCGGTGTCGGTTCTATAATCAATCCGCCTTTTGGAGAAGTGTGAAGTCTCCCTGTTACAAGGCAGGAGGAGGGCTCTGTCATGTTGTAAGGAAGTCTAAGGAATGCCATTCTGCTTATTGTGGGGATATGGCTCCCACACTCATCGCCTTGAATGCTCAGGTTAAGGCAGTGGGCCCTCATGGAGAACGGGTTTTTCCTCTCCATAAACTTTATACCCAGGATGGGAAAAAACCTCTTTCACTAAGGAAAGGGGAAATTCTGAAGGAGATTCTTTTTCCCCCTCCTGCTGGAAAAACATTTTATCTCAAATGGAGGCGGAGGGATTCCATTGAATTTCCTATTGTCTCTTTAGCTCTCCATATTGAGAAAGGGCACGAGGACAGGATCCAAAAGGCAAAGATAATCTTTAGTGGAGTTGGTTCTGGACCCGTAGAGACTTTAGAAGCAGAGAAGATTCTTGTGAATGCATCTCTTGACAATCAAACGATCGAAAAAGTTACCGATCAGGCCGTTCGGGAGATCTCCCCAATGCGGACCTCCATCTATTCTCCTGCCTATAAAAGAAGGATCGCAGGAATTCTGCTGAGACAAGCATTGGAAGATTTCAGGTGTTAAGTCCGGAGTTCAGAGTTCGGAGTTTCAAAAAAGAGTACTCCGAACTAAATGTTCCGAACTATTTGAAAGGAATTCCTTATGAAACGTATCATCAAACTTCACGTCAATGGTGAAGAGTTTGAAGTCCTCACAGAAGTCCACAAAACCCTTCTGGAGGTTTTGAGAGAGGATCTGGGTTTGACAGGAACAAAACGAGGTTGTGATTTGGGAGCCTGCGGAGCATGCACCGTCTTGATTGAGGGGAAGCCTTTCCTTTCTTGTCTGACTTTAGCCGTTGATGTTCAGGGAAAGAAGATTGTCACCATTGAAGGCCTGGCCCAAGATGGAGAACTTCATCCTCTTCAGAAGGCCTTTGTCGAAAAAGGAGCCATTCAGTGTGGATTCTGCACTCCCGGGATGATCCTGACAGCCAAGGCTTTCCTCGATGGGAATCCCCATCCATTAGAAGGAGAAGTGAAACGGGCAATTTCCGGAAACCTCTGCCGTTGCACCGGCTATGTGAAGATTGTGGAGGCAATCCTATCCGTCGCTGAAAAACAGTAAATAAGTCCTTTCGTCTTAGCGTCTTTGTGTCTTTCTGTCCCACAAACGCAACGACCCAACGACGCAATGACACAATGACATAATTTTAACTCAATGACCAAATGAGGAGACCATCATGGAGAGATTGGATGTGGTTGGAAAGAGAGAACCCATGCTCGACGCATGGGAGAAAGCAACTGGCCGAGCACGATTTACAGACGACCTCGCCCTGCCAGGGATGCTTTACGGAAAAATATTGAGAAGCCCTCTTGCCCATGCGAAGGTCCTTCATGTTGATCTCTCCGAAGCAGAGAAAGTGGTCGGTGTCAAAGGTGCCATCAGTGGAAAAGATATTCCGAAAAAAAAGTATGGCATTGTTCCCATGGCGAAGGATGAATATGCACTCGCTATTGACAAAGCGCGTTATATCGGAGATGAAGTTGCGGCGGTTGTCGCAACCTCTTTGGATGCGGCAGAGGAGGCCATCTCAAAGATCCGGGTGGATTATGAAGAACTCCCTGCCGTCTTTGACCCCATCGAAGCCATGAAACCCGGGGCTCCCATCATTCACGATGAAGTTCCGAACAATGTGAGCGCTTCCATCCGGAAGGAATTTGGAAATGTGGAGAGAGCCTTCCGTGAATCGGACTTTCTTTTTGAAGAGTCCTTTGATACTCAGGCGGTCAATCATTGCCCTCTCGAACCTCAGGCTGCCCTGGCCATGGTGGATCCTTCTGGAAAAGTCACCCTCTGGGCCTCTACCCAGATCCCTTTCTTTCTCAGGAGGAATCTGGCGACCACCCTCGATATTCCTGAAAGTAAAGTCCGCGTGATCAAGCCAAAAGTAGGAGGAGGATTTGGACAGAAGATTGACCTCTATGCCAAAGATTTTTGTGCTGCCTTCTTTGCTATGAAGATAAAGAGACCGGTCAAGTTCGTTTATGAGCGTGAAGAGGTATTTATTTCTACAAGACAGCGCCATCCGATGCAAATTCAACTCAAGACAGGGATGAGAAAGGATGGAACCATTCTGGCCCAACAGTTCAAGGTGATTGCTGATGGAGGCGCCTATAATAGCACAGCCCCTCTGATGATTACCCTGGCTTGTTATTTCATCATGCTTCCCTACCGTCTCGAAAATCTCCTCTTTGAAGGCTACCATGTCTATACGAATAAACCTGTTGGGGGTGCCATGAGGGGACATGGAATTCCTCAGGTCCGTTTTGCTGTGGAAGCGCAGATTGATAGCATCGCTGAAAAGATGAGGATCGATCCACTCGATCTCCGATTGAAGAATGCCTTCCAGGCCGGAGAGCCACATCCTGCAAAACTGTTAGTCCAGACCTGTGGGTTCAGCGATACTTTAAAGATGGCAGCAGAAGGGATTGGCTGGAAAGAGAAGAGAGGGAAACTCCCGTTCGGCAGAGGAGTGGGCCTTGCTGGCGCCAGTTTTCCAAGCGGGGTAAGCAATATGAGCCATATCTCCTCGGGTGCCATTGTGAAGATCGAACGGGATGGTGCCATTACTCTTCTGACGGGCGCTGCAGATATTGGCCAAGGCGCTGAGACGGTCATCTCTCAGATCGTTGCAGAAGAACTGGGCGTTCCTTTAGAGGACATTCGAATCACGGCTGCAGATACGGAAATTACTCCCCTCGATCCCGGAACATTCGGCAGCGGCGTCACACTGAGAGCAGGCAATGCTGCTAAACTAGCTGCTCAAGCAGCGAAAGAAAAACTCTTTGAGGCCGTGGCTGAAAAGATGGAAGTAAACACCGAAGAACTGGAAGCGAAGAACCGTCGGATCTATGTGAAAGGGAGTCCTCAAAGAGGGATGTCCTTGCAAGAAGCCATTAAATTCTATCAATATTCGGACCGCCCCATGCCCATCATCGGCAGAGGTTCTTACCACCCACCGGCTAAAGAACCGACCACTCTTCTTAAAGAAGATGGAAATTTTTCTCCTGCCTATTCTTTCATGACCCAGGCCGCTGAAGTGGAGGTCGATACCAAAACAGGAAAGGTGAAGGTTTTAAGAATGGTGGCAAGCCATGACTGCGGGAAGGCCATCAATCCCATGCTGGTGGAAGGACAATTGGAAGGGTCCGTCGTCGGAGGAATGGGTCAGGCGCTCTATGAAGAGGTGATCACAGAGAAGGGACAGGTTCTAAATCCTTCCTTCTTGGATTATGGTATTCCAACTGCCATGGAGGTCCCTTCCATTACTTCCGTGGAGGTCGAAACAAACGATCCTGAAGGCCCATTCGGCGCCAAAGAATCAGGGGAAGGAACCCAGTTGGCCCCCGCGCCTGCCATCATCAATGCCATTTATGACGCCATTGGAGTGAGATTTAAGAGCCTTCCGGTCACACCTGAAAAAGTCCTGGAAGCACTTCGTGGAAAGGAGAGGAGGGACTGATTCACTCGAGGATATCAGAAATATTCTTCCTGAGGATGTAGGTGAAGGTCAAAATCGCATCTGCATTCCTCTCCACCGCTTCAAAACCACGGCCCAATTCTTTCAACCTTTTTGTTCTCTCTTCAATCGTCTTGATCTCTAAATCCATTGCCTTCAGATCGTATTCCATGCTTTCTCCATCACGTTATTGTTACAGTAACAGGTTGCTAAAAAATTCAAAAAAGGCTCAATATGTCATGCTGAACTTGGTTCAGCATCTTATTAAATCAACGGGTTATGAGACCCTGAAACAAGTTTAGGGTGACAAACAAGTGTTATTTCACGAACCTGTTAAATTCTGCTACCTAAATTTTCAAGCCCTTTATTATTAATACCCCCAGTCAATGCAGCATGATCTGAATGCAACAACAGGGTTTACTTCCGGGTAAAGTCCTTAAACCTTGCAGATTTCAAAGTATAACGGGGAAGTCCTCCGGGTTTAACGGTTTCAACCTCAAAGGTCAAGTTTGACCTTATCTTAAGTTTCTCCCTTATACGAGAC
>CAWGAV010000022.1:0-93284 GCA_963820625.1 uncultured delta proteobacterium | reverse complement strand
GCAAACAATTACCATCATCAATTTCGTAATGGAGTTTCTTGATCCCTTTTCCAACCATAAGATAAGTCAAGCCAGTTGGAGATCTACCCACTTCCCTTTAAGATGATTCAAAATACCTGGTCTGCGGTGACAATTGAGGCAGGACACTTTGTTATGCGAGGATGTTTTCCAAGATTCGACATATTCCTTCATATTGTGACAGAGGCCACAAAACGAAGGGCTTTCTGAATATCTAAAAACTCCTACAAATAAGAATATAAAAAGAAAAAAAAGAAGGCCGTAGATAGCCTTCTTTTTCCTTCAGAAAACCATTTTACTACCCTGAGAGGAAGATGGAATAAAGGATTCATTCCAAACTATTTAAAAGCTACGAGGATGAGGACACTGGAATCTTCGTATGGCATTTCATGCAGGCTTCAGGCCCTCCTGCAATCGCCTCTTCATGGCACTCCATACAAGTTAACCTGCGGGGCCGGTTCGTTCCGGCTTCCATTTTTTCATGGGCGATATTTCTGTGGCAATCGATGCACATCAGCTTCGATTCTTCGATATGAAGCTTGTGGGCAATTTTCATGTGATGGGCTTCTTCCTTCTCCTTCTCAGCCACATGCTTGTGACAAAATAGGCAGTTTTCATTTACCCGCTCATCAGCGAAAAAATCACGGGGAAACAATTGACCGACTTTCGCATGACAATTCACACAAGTGACACGGGCAGGATGAATCGTCGAAGGTGACCACATGGAAATACTGGTCTGTCTTGCATGACACGAAAGGCAGATCAGCGGATGGGCAGTCAACGTGTGCCCCACCCAGATCACCAACACGACTCCTATCAAGGTGAGGATGGGGCCGACACCAAAAATAACCCATTTTGATTTCAATAAGACCTTGATGTTCTTAATCGTTTATCATTGACATCAACCATCTTATTGTGCTCAATACTTTCATCGAGTCCTTCCTCCTAGGCCTTCGAAATAATCACCAAAGTATCATTCCAGGCCTCTCCCCCACCGATTGGGTCTGAATTCCCTGAGATGATTGGATTGGGAGAGATACCGTTTCCTTCTTTTTCCCACCAGACCAAATTGGTATTAGGATCCTTGCTCTTAAATCTTTTGGCGCGGGCAATATGTCCATATCCCCAATGACCTAAATTTCTTTCGATAGCGATCACCCTCGGATGGATGCCAAAGGTTAAACGGGCATCCGTCACAAATGATCCGATTCGGGTGGAAATTTTAATACGATCTCCTTCTTCAATATGAAGTTGTTTGGCAACATCCTTATTGATCCAGACTGGGTTGCGATGTTTAATCTCGGCCAGCCATTTAAAATTTCCTGTCCTCGATCCCATCACATTCGGTTCATAAGTCACAAGGACGAACTTCCCTTTAAGGTCCCCATGGCCTGGAATCGGTTCGTAGGTAGGAAGAGGTTGGAATCCTCTTCTTTTCAATCTCTCTGAATAGATTTCAATCTTTCCTGAAGGTGTGCTAAACCTTTTCAATTCATACGATCTGTATCTCGGCTTCGCATTGCTATCGAACCAAACTCCGTTCTCTTTTAAGTATTTGAAACCCCCTCCTTTTTCCAATTTCTCAATTCCTGAGGCAACCTTCTTGATATATTCTTCTGTAGAATTGAACTTGAAGTATCGCGGTAGGCCCCCACCGATCCTGTGTGCAAGCTCTATACAAATATCTGAGATGGGAACAGATTTGGCAAACGGAGGAACGATAGGCTGTTGGAGTCCAACAAAAGGATTCAAGTCCAACGCCGGAGATGAATCGATCCCCCAACTCTCCAGGTAGGTGGCAGCGGGGAGGACGATGTCAGCTAATGCGGCTGTTTCGGTCATATAGCTATCTGCCACCACAATATAGGGAATCAACTTTTCATTCTTCAATACTTCAGAAGTCAAACCGCTCTCAGGGTTTTTATAGGCAGGATTGGATTCATAAACGAAATACAATTTCGGGGTTAACTTTCCACGTTTCACCATGGAGATAAACTTTTGTGGAGTGATCTTGGACCTTTTCCAAATCGAATGCCTTCTCTTTTTGGAGAAATGGCTTTATAGTCCGGTTCCTCAAAACGATAAGTCCTTGGAAGACAATATCCCCCAGGAATATCAATGCTTCCTACGATGGTATTCAAAAGGAATATGCACCTCTCATTATAGACGCCGTTCAAATGGCTACTCACGCCACGGCCCGAAATGGCTACGGCAGGCATAGACATGGCAAATTCCTTTGCAATCCTTTCGATATCCGATGCAGCAACACCGCTGGTCTTCTCTGCCATCTCAGGGGGGTACTGAGATAAGTATTGTGCCAGTGCAGAGGTAGGGATATTTGTCCATCTCTCAATAAAATCTTTATTGTGAAGATTAGACTTAAGGATGACATTGGCCATGGCCAAAGCCACCATTCCATCGGTCCCTGGGCTAATTGGAAACCACTCATCACTATTGCCGGCTGTATAGGATAGTCTCACATCAAAGGTAACCAGCTTGGCCTTCTTTTGGAACCGTCCTTCCATCAATCTCCCGATGAAGCCGGCATAGTATTCATGGGTTTCGTAAGGATTGGAACCAAAGTTGAGGATATAATGGCTATTGGCCACATCAGGAACTCCCTCTTTCCTCCCCCCAGGTAAGCCATTGACCCCAATCCCTATTGCCAAAGTTGAGGCTATCTCTCATTGAGGATGAGGGTTTTACCAAAGGCCTCCAAGAACCGCCTGAGGATGCCATCGGGCTCGTGTTCTGATTGGAAGACGAAGTCTCCTTTCTGCCCGCTTTGGTATATTGTTTTCAATCTTGAAGTGATTTCGGTATAGGCCTTATCCCAAGAGATTCTCTCCCATTGCCCTTTTCCTCGTTCTCCCTTCCTCATCAATGGAGAGGTAATTCGATCTGGATCGTACGCCATATTTACGCCGGCCAGACCTCTGGCACATAACTTTCCGAGGTTGTTGGGATGTTTTGGATTCCCTCCAATCTTCACCAACTGATCGCCCTCTAAAAAACCGATAATCCCACAATGGGCGGGACAAAGTTGGCAGATGCTCGGAATCCCTTTGAGGGGCTTTCTCGTATGTCGCGATACCTGTTTTCCTCCAAACACCTCCTTGGCATAGGCAGAAAGCCCAAGATAATGGTGGAACAGAAATGCCGGTATACTACCAAGGCATAATTTCAAAAAATCACGACGGTATCATTTCCCTTCTCCTTCCTGATCAACTCAAAGGGACGTATTGGCCTCCAAAAACCATCACGTATCTCATGATAAAGACACCGATGGAGGCCAAAATAGCAGCAATCAATAATAAAAGATGTGACTTCCGTGTCTTCCTGAAAATAATAATGAGGGAAGGGACAATATTCCCCAAGACATTATCCACCCAGATATAGAGGAAGCTGAATTTTCCGAGACGGACAAGCTCGACCGTCTCAAAGGCATCCTCTGTGTGGTAATACATCACGGCGAGGTCAGAAAACACATAAAAAACATTTAGAATCATAAACCCCGCCGTCCATTTCGCAAGAAGATCGATGATTTCTAAATCCTTCTCCCTATCCTCAAGTGGTTTGTCCTTATAAGTAAAACGGTAGCGAACCAGGGCCACAATGAGCATAAAAGCCATTCCTGAAATCATTGCGGAGCATAGGAAATAGGAGGGCATGACCGCGGTATTCCATAGGACTCTGGCTTTGGCAAAACCCGAGGACGAAACCTGTATATCCGTGAACACCAATAGCAGTAGGGAGACTGATGACTCCGAAAATTTTTGACCATCTAACATTTCCTTTAAATAAAAAGTATATGTAAATTCCGGTGAAAATGGGGTAAGCACAGAGGATGAAAGTTCCCCAACTGAGAGGTGACGTGGGATTGAAATGGATAAAGAGGTACCAGAAACGTAAGGGCTGAAAAAGATCGGTCAAAAGAAAGATAGGTGATATGGAAAAGAGGATGATTACAAAGATAGCCCCGATCTTGGCCACGGGTTTATATTCCTTTTTTCCAATTAAGGTGGCCGTGATGGATACGATGGAGCACCCTGCATGGAGTCCGACGATATGAAAGTAGATTGCGATTAATAAGCTAACCGATTCATGATGAAACACATTGTATAAAAGTTGAACTTCCATAATTGTCCCTTTTTGAATTCTATTTATAAGTTTCTGTATTCTTTATGATAATAGTGCTTTTCCCATCCTTGTAGTGGATCGGCGACGTCCTTATCCAGATTTATATAGTAGACATTAGGGTAAGTAGCCATCTCCTTTTTGAGGACCTGAATCTTCTCTTTTGAAATCAATTGTGAAACCTTACTGCTCGGGTCCTTCAAATTTCCAAATACCATGGCATTCGTGGGACATGCCTCCACACAGGCAGGTAGAAGGCCAGAATCAACTCGATGAACACAGAAGTCACATTTCTGGATCATACCGGTAATGGGGTTTGAGAATCGAACATTATAAGGGCAAGCGGCTCGACAATAGTTGCAGCCGATACAGCGGTGGGGATCAATCAAAACAATTCCATCTTCTTTCCGCTTATAGGCAGCGCCCACTGGACATACTGTATTACAGATAGGCCGATCACAATGGTTACACAGCCAAGGAAGAAAAAGAACTGACATTCGAGGGTATCTCGCTTCTTCGGGGCGCTCGCAGTAAGGACAATCCCAAGGTAAGGAAAGGGTGGCCATTTCCGGATACGTTCCTTTCTGAATGGTTTTCACCCAAATTCTCCAAACACCGAGAGGGGTCTCATGCTCAGCTTTACACGCCACTTGGCAGGCAAAGCATCCCACACAGCGCTTGAGATCGATCACCATTCCCCATTTGACTTCTCTTTCCATGAAAATTTCTCCTTTTAATATAAAAGCTTATTTAACCTTAGGAGTGATTTGGTATTTTTTACTTAGGTCCTTATCGAAGGCGACATCTCTCACCGTATTCGAATCGAGGTCTACCTCAAAATACCACCCCTGGCTTCTATTTTTTACCCTATCTTCCTGAGTTTGATATCGAAAGGTTACAAAATATATGGAGTCACTATAATGGTAAAAATGCCTCGTCATACCTAAAGCCTTCTCTATTTCCTTGTCGATATCATCCACCACCTTTTTGGCCTCTTCGGATAGATCCTTTGCTTTAACGACACCTTTGCCTCGGGGAAGTAAATAAAACTGTATAGACACATATTCCTCTTTGAGTCTTTTTATTTTTGAAGCAAAATATTTTGGCTCGGTTTCAAGGAGCAATTCAGAAGCTGGACTTCCATCCATTAAGAAACCCAAATCTTTCAGCTTGATTAAACCTTTTTTAATTTTTTCCATGGATCCCTTAAAATCATCTATTAATCCGGACCCGAATTTTTCGGGATCATATAATTGGCCAGCATGGATAGCCTTATCAGCATGCCATCCAATGATTTTCACATCCCCTTTAATCTTTTCCGCAATATTTTGGGCATCCCCATAGATTTCATCCTTTCCCCTTGCATACTTTTTTGCCAATTCTATCGCCTGTTCCTTTTTCTCCATTTCCGCTTCGAAAAATCTCTTCACCTCTTTAGAGGGAGGTTCAACAGGGAACCTATCAAGAACAATTGATTTGTAATGATAAAAAGCTGTAAATTGATAAACAAGAAACAGGAAAATCGCTATCGCCACTGCCAACATCGATATTACTACAACCTTATTACCTGTCCCCATAATTCAACACTCCTCCTTTTCTCAAAGGGAATACCCTCCTTGAATACTCCTACACGTGCAAATAAACTAATTTGATGCAGAGGTATACTACTTTAGGTTACTGTTCTTCGAAAACCCCACCCGTTAATACAGCAATTTTTAACATTTTCAAAAACTATTTCAAGAAAAATTTTTTCCGGAAAAGGGTCTCGATGGTCTATCACAATCCTCGTCTTCTCCACGGCCACCATGCGACTAAAAACTACTTGAAATTTTTTTCGCCGGCCCGGATCGAGATATCCAGCATATTTTCTCTAGGTGGGAGAACACAGGTCAATTTATTGTTGTAAGCACAGGGGGGGTGATAGGCCATGTTGAAGTCCAAAACCATGTTATAGCCGACGAGGATTTCGGCATCGATATATCTTCCTCCTTCATAAGTCTCCGTCCCGTTTGTCTTGTCTTTAAAAGGGAGGAAGAGGAAATCGCTCAAAATTGATTTGTAAATTTCAACCGCATACTCCTTATTATTCAATTTGAAATGGAACTTTCCATATCGAATATAACGTTTGCTGGTCCCCCTATTAGTCAAAATGATTGCATAATACTTTGGGTCATTAATATAGAAGCTGTAGCGTTCGATCTGGCCAGAGAAGATATATTGGGGATTGAAAGGATAGTATTTCAGGCCTTTAAAAATTCTTTTCTGTTTGAGCGTGAGGGGAGACCGCTCATGGGTCTTAAAAAATTCATCCCGTTCTTTTCTCCACTCCATGACCCGTTGATACTGAGAGGTCGCAGGATTCACCTCCTGTCCCATTAAAGGTGCTCCCTGGGTTAGGAAGATGATTCCAATAGTTAAAATTATGAGAATATTTTTCTTTTTCGTCATGGGGAAAATCAAATCTTTTTCTATTCTATCAAGTAGAGTTATCGAACGCAAATAACACATTGAACTTGAAAGTCATAAAGCATTAGGGAATCATACTGCGCATAGTCCATTTCGTTACCACCCGCTGTCCCTTTTTCATTCAATTCTAGGCTTCATCCAGACCTTCAATCTACAGTTGATCTCAAGGTTTCATTTTGTTAGTATGAAAATCAATGGAAAAAGGAGGGTCTTATTGAAATCCAAAAGATTGTTTTTCCTTTTATTTGCGGCTTTAATCCTGAACCTATTTGTTTATCCTCTCAACCAAGCCGCACCCAAGGTTCAATTCAGCATCCTCTATACCAATGATCTGATGGGGGAGGTCGAGCCTTGTGGGTGATTCAGAAATCCTCTTGGCGGTGTTGCCAAGAAAGCGACTCTGATCTCCCAGATGAAAAAGGAAGGGAGGAAGATCCTTCTCCTCGACACCGGAAATCTTCTTTTTCGAAAACCTCCTCAAACAGAAACCAAACGCAGGGATGCCCTCCTTCGTGTTGACCTCCTCATCCAATCCTATAATGAAATGGGATACGATGTGGTCAATGTGGGGGAGAAAGATTTGATGATGGGGCTTAAATTCCTCTCCGAGGTGAGCCAAAAGGCGAAGTTCTCTTTCGTCTCAGCCAACCTCGTGGACAAAAAAACTGGAAAGTGTGTCTTCAAACCTTATGCCATCAAAGAGATCGCAGGGCTGAGGATTGGAATAGTGGGTCTGCTGGATGATCAATTCAATCCAACCCTCCAAGAGAAAGACCCCGGACTAAACATTATCGAACCTTTCTCGGCATTAAAAGCCACGATCAAAAGCCTTCGGGAATATTGTGACTTCCTCATCATCCTCTCTCAATTGGGCGAATCAAAAGATAAGAAGTTGGCCAGAGAAAATCGGGACATCGATCTGATCTTAGGAGGGGGGGGCGAATCGAAAAGGGTGGTCATGGAAAGGGAGAATGGAACCGCTATTTATCGATTGGAGCCCAGAGGAGGATATTTGGGCCGAGTGGATTACTCCCTGGCCGAAACTAAAAGACCTATTAAATTTATGATTTCCAGTGAACGGGAAGAGATGGAGAAGAAATTGGAAAGGTTGGTCTCCCATTCCATTCAAATTAAAGCAGAAATGGCCAAATCAGGAAAACAGGATGAGATGAAGTTAAAGGAGCTGAGGATCTTGGAATCGAAACAGAAGGAATTGGAGAAAACCCTTCTCGCCTTTGAAGATAAGAATTTTTACAAACATGCTGCTATCCCTGTTCAACTTGCTGTACCGGATGATCAAAAAATTATTAAAGAATTGGAGACGTATCGTGCTGAGTCGGCAAAGCTATATAAACCAAAAGTGGCGGGTGACGTTGGAAAGGACTTATCGGAAAAAGAGCTGATCGCCCGAATTCCTAAAACGAGTCCTTTCGCCGGAGCGATCTCATGCAAAAAATGCCACGAGGTGAATTACAGAAATTGGCTCAAGACCAAACATGCCAAGGCCTCCCAGACGATCGCTGCCTCCCCAAAATATGCCCAAGAGGAGTGCCTGATGTGCCACTCTACAGGTTATGGGAAGATCGGAGAGTATGCAACGGTGGCCGAAATCCCTTTTTACCTTCAAGGGGTGCAGTGTGAGTCTTGTCACGGAGAAGGAAAGGGACATCCAGGGAAGGGAAATATCGAGAGGAAAGTGACCCTTGGTATCTGCCGAAACTGCCATACCAAAGATCAAAGCCCCACCTTTAACTATATGGCCTATCTCGAAAAAATTGGCTGCAAAATCTCCCAATGAAGTTCGGAGAAATGAGTTCGGAGTTCGTAGAATATAAATAAAAAGACTCCGAACTCCCGACTCTGAACTTCGAACTAAACTACACTAAAAATTCCCACGCAATCAGGAAGACGCAGAGAAGCCCAATGGCGAGCATGGCAAATCCCATAACGTTTGAGAAGAGATCTGCCAAGGCGCTGGGGTATTTATCCCGATAGGTCTCCAACTTCCTCTCCGCCAGCAGACGGTTATACTGTTCCTGCCTTTCCTCCACCAGTTCATATTTTGGGATCCTTCCAGTAAAGATCACTGTATCGATTGGGAACTTTGAAGGTCGAAAATGGGTGTTGAAGAAATGGACCGTGAAGATGAAGCCGGAAGCCAAGAGCGCCTCATCCGAATGGACAATCGTGGCAATGTTAAGAATCCATCCGGGTAAAAAGATGGTGAAGAATTCTGGAAACCAGAGCATCAATCCCGAAAGCCCAATGGCGAACATCCCCCAGAAGACAGCAAGAAAATCGAATTTCTCCCAATAGGTCCATCGGTCAAACTGGGGTTTCGGCCCTTTGTTAAAGAACCATTGGATCATCCCGATGATGTCTTGAACATCTTTCCAACGAGGGCAGAGCGAATCCGGACCAAAAAGCCTCTGCAAGGGGTTGGGATTCCCATGGATCTTTTTAAAGAAGAGGAAATAGAAGATATAGGTGATGGTCGTTCCGAAATAGCCAAAAGTGAGGGCGGCACAAATCCGATGGATCAAACCTGCCATCCTCGCCCCTCCCAAAAAGTGCATCAGACCGCTGGCCCAGGGGGCATGGGAAAATTTCAATGGCAGCCCGGTCAGGACAAGACCGATAAAGGTCACCATCATCGTAAAATGGATCACGATGTCGAAGAAGCTAAATCGACGATAGATGTGACCTGCTTCATCGGGTCTCACGTGTTGGGGGAAGAAGATCCCCTTGGCCCTCAACTCTCTCTTCTCCCAGAAGTCCTTCCGCCACCAGAGGAAGGTGTGGAACCAGAAGACCCCGAAGACAGAAACGAGGAGGCCGGTCATCAGAACGAAGGTCCCATAGAGCACTGGCTCTCGCTCCGGATCGGTATGGGTTGCATGGGTGATGAATTGAACGAAGTTAGTATTGGCTCCCGGGTGACACTTGCCACAGGTCTCTACCAACCGTTTATCCGAGATGAGGGACCTTGGATTATCTGGAGGCAGGATGCTGTGAAACCCGTGGCAGTCGGCACAACCCGCTACCAATTTCGGGTAGCCCAGATGCTCTACCTTTCCATGATAACTTTCGTAATAGGTCTGAGTGGCGATGAGAAAAACCTTGTTTCTCTCCATCATCTCTTTATCTGCATGACATTTCTGGCAAACCTCAGTATGGAATTCCTTCCGGAATGCTACGTTCTTGGGTTCGTCCCCTTTTAGTAAGGGAATCTTATGGAGGCCATGGCAATCCGTGCAGGTGGCTGAATCCGGGTTTCCATCGAGGACGGCTTTACCGTGGATGCTTTCAGAATAACCATCATCGGAGTGACAGGTCGTGCATTTCTGGATGACCCGGACTTTATCCCCTTTCCACGGGGTCATCTCGTGGATGTCTTTATGGCAGTCTTTGCATTGAATGTCATTGATGAAATGGGCGCTCGCATAATGTTCTGCCCCTTCCTTCTTATGACATCGATGGCAGGTGACCGGCTCCGCATAAATCCTTGCTCCTCTTACCTTCACATGGGCTTTGACATCTGCGATATCCCAGTGGCAACTGTTGCAGGAGTTGGCTCCATGAACGGACTGAGCAAATTTCCTCTCGCTGATTTTAGTATGGCAACCCAAACATTCAGAGTTATCAATACACTCATAGCAATATTCTCGACCCTTGAGGACAAATTTTTCTCCCTTTTTCCCAGGCTCCGAAGGTTGGGTTACCTCTGCGCGTTTGGCACCCTCTTTTTCAGGAGCGGGGGTTGCTGCCCACAACACTCCTGAGCCTAAAGAGAAGGAGATGATGAGAAAAATAAGAATTAATCTTTTCAACTTCGATTTCATAATTCCCCCAAATTTTTAAAAATTACTCATCCCACCCTTTCCCCTTAATGGAGCCGAGGATAGGGGTTACTTTATTAAAATTAAAAGAAAATTTTAATTCTTGGAGTTGTAAGAGAAGGTAAAATGTGATTTTTTTAACACAATGATATATTGAAGTCAATAATTTTTTAACCTTCCTCGGCGTTTTTATTGAAACCGACCAAAGTCAACCAGTTTTTCTCTTGTAACCGCCGAACGATTTCAACGGACCTGCGGATCAATCGTCTCTCAATCTCTTCCGCATCTTTTCCAAAGATCCCTGATAGGATGAACCATCTCTTCTTGAAGAAGGCCTTTTTCTTTAACAGGGACTCAATGACCTGAAGATGGATATTGGCGCAAACTAAATCCGCTTCCTCTTCAATAAAATCCTCCGCTTTTCCCATCCTCACCTCAATCCGTTGAGATTCTTCATTAGATGATACATTACGTAATGTTGTCTCCACAGTCAGTTCATTACAGTCAATGGCAAGCACCTTTTCAGCTCCCCATTTTACAGCAGCCAGGGCAAGGATCCCTGAGCCTGTTCCAAGGTCCAAAACTTTTTTCGGCCTCTCTTTTTGATAAATCTCCCAAAGTGCTTTAAGACAGGTTCGAGTCGTAGGGTGATAACCTGTACCAAAGACAACGCAGGGATCTAAATGAACCAAGGCTTCCCCACCCTCGATCCTTCCCTCTTCCCAAGGTGGAGAGATGATAAGACCACCCACCTTAAAAGGTTTCAATTCTTCACCAGCCTGCCAGGCCTTGTAGTCAAGGATATTCCTTGAGATGAGAGGGTATCCCTTCTTTTCGATAAATGACTCTACCTCTTCATCGTGGGGTTGAGAAAAGAAGAGAAAGGAGGCCTCCCTTTCATTCCAGCAGCCTATGAAGTCTTCATTAAAAAATTTCTTTGAATCTGAAATGACTCCGGAAATCTCGTAAATATAAAGGTTCTGGTAAGGGATCATGATATCCATTTATAGCACAAGGCTTTCTCTCTTGACAATTTGGAAGCAAATACTCAATATATATAAAACACTATGCACTCTGCGCTTTGCATTAACGATTATGCCAACCTACGCATACAGAGCTATTGATTCAGAAAAAAGTTGCAATTACTGCAGATCAGGTTTTGAGGTGATCCAGAGGATGACAGAACCCGCCTTAACCCAATGCCCCCAATGTAAAAATCCAGTCTCCCGGATTCTCTTCGCCCCTACCGTGGTGATCAAAGGAGGTCCACTCACAGAAACAGATCGGAAGATCAAGGAATACGAAAAAGAGGGGAAATGGAGCCATGCGGCTGAATTAGCAGATAAGGAAGCGGAGAAGACAAAGCGAGACGATTTGAAGACCCGTGCCTTGGAGGATTACAAGAAAGCGGGTTATAATTTTGATAAGTACGACACTTAAACCCTTCGAATCCATATCTGACAATATCCCCTGAGGGACAGGAAAACCCCGCTAAATAAGGATTATACTAGAAAAATGAGAAATATTATATTTAAATTTTAATTTTGTACATTTTGGATTCTGGCGCATTTGCCTTGCCTGCCGCAGGCACGGGATTTCCAATTCACTGATCACACTCAACCACGTTCAGAAACAGTTTGGAAGCAAAGTCCTTTTCAAGGAATGCTCCCTTCAGATTGGAGTGAGGGATCGGATTGGCCTCATCGGCCCCAACGGTTCAGGAAAGACAACCCTTTTCAGAATGATCTTAGAGGGGGAATCCATTGACGAGGGAGAGATGCTTATTGCCAAAGGGGTAAAGATCGGCTACCTCCCTCAGGAAGTCATTTCCTTTAAAGGCAATCTGTTTGGATGAGGTTTTAAAAAGTTTGACAACCATCACATCCCTCCAGGATAAAATGAAGATTCTGGAGGAGGAACTTTCATCCATGGAGGATTCCAAAAAACAGGAAAGGTTGGCAAAGGAATATGGTAAACTTCAGTAGCACTACACTCTCCAGGTCTCTCTAATTTTCGGACATCTATGATCACACTTAACCACGTTCAGAAACAGTTTGGAAGCAAAGTTCTCTTTAAGGACTGCTCCCTTCAGATCGGAGTGAGGGATCGGCTTGGTCTTATCGGCCCCAATGGTTCCGGGAAAACAACCCTCTTCAGAATGATCTTAGGAGAGGAATCCACTGACGAAGGAGAGATCCTCGTTGCCAAAGGGGTAAAGATCGGCTACCTCCCTCAGGAAGTCATTTCCTTTAAAGGTAATCCTGTTCTGGATGAGGTTTTAAAAAGTTTGACAACCATCACATCCCTCCAGGATAAAATGAAGATTTTGGAGGAAGAACTTTCATCCATTGAGGATCCGAAAGAACAGGAAAGGCTGGCAAAAGAATACGGAAAACTCGAGGAGCGCTACACTCTTCTCGGAGGATATGGCCTGGAGGCTGAGGCAAAGCGTATCCTTCAAGGATTAGGATTTAGAGAAAGGGATTTTGGCCGGGCGACCGATGCACTGAGCGGTGGCTGGCTGATGCGAATTGCCTTGGCGAAAATCCTTCTTCAATCTCCTGACCTTCTACTTCTCGATGAGCCGACCAACCACTTAGATCTGTCCTCCCTCATCTGGTTGGAGGAATTTTTAACCGATTATCCTGGTGCGATGATCATCGTCTCACACGATCGAGTTTTCCTCAACCACCTCATTGATCAGATTGCAGAGATTGAAGCTCAAAAGATCGACCTCTATCACAGTGACTATGACCACTACGTAGAGGAGAAAGAAGCCCGAATACAAATTCTCGAGGCCACCTATAAAACTCAGCAGAGAAAAATTGAGCAGACCGAAAGGTTTATTGAGCGATTCCGGGCTAAAAATACCAAATCGAGCCAGGTTCAGAGTCGGATCAAGATGCTCGAAAAAATTGAGCGGATTGAACTTCCGGAGAAAAAGAAAGAGATTCGATTCCGCTTCCCTGCTCCCATACGAAGTGGTCATAAAGTCGTTGAGGTAAAAAACCTTTACAAGAATTATGGAGAGACAATGGTCTATCAAGGAGTTGATCTCAACCTCTACCGAGGAGATAAAGTAGCTCTGTTGGGTTCCAATGGAGCGGGCAAATCAACCCTCCTAAAAATCTTAGCTGGCGTTCTCGATTTTGAGGAAGGTGAGGTAATTTTAGGAAAGGATGTAACCCGTACCTATTTTGCCCAGCACCAATTCGATATTCTGCGTCCAGAAAATACAGTTTTTGAAGAACTCCTCTCTGTGGCCACTGATGAAAGTCAGACTGAACTTCGAACCATCCTGGGCTCTTTTCTTTTCAGCGGAGATGAGATTGAAAAGAAGGTCTCTGTGTTGAGCGGTGGGGAGAAGAGTCGTCTGATCTTGGCAAAGATGCTTCTCAAGCCTGCCAATTTTCTTCTCTTTGACGAACCGACCAGCCACCTCGATATCCCCTCTCGAAATGTTTTGGAAATGGCTCTGAAACAATTTCAGGGAACGATATGTTTAATTACTCACGACCGCCATCTGATTAATGAAATCGCCAATAAAGTGATTGAAATCGATAAAGGAATCCCTCATCTCTATCCTGGAAACTATGACTATTCCCTTTATAAAAAGCAGCAGACCGAGAAGGAAGGGGTGAAGAAAGAGGTTCAGGTTAAGGTTGAGGTTGAGGAAAAAGAAAAATCTGCAAAAAAAAAGTCAACGTATATGGTTAAGGAGGAGAGGAGAAAAAGAGCTCAGGAGAGGGACCAATTCCGGAGGCAGCTCTCCAGTCTCGAAAAGAGATTCCAGGAGGTGGAAAAATCTTTACACGAAGCCACTCAAAAACTGGATCATCTTAATCAGAGACTTTCCGACCCCGATCTCTACTTAAATCAGCAGGAGACTTACGATACTGTTCAGACCCATAAACAAGTTAAAGAGCAAGTGAGAGAACTGACCCAGCTCTGGGAATTCTTCGCCTTGGAGTTGGAAGAGCTGAAAATGACGAACCTCCTGTCAAATGCCAAAAATTAAAGTCAACCCTTCGGCTCCCCAGTATAAATGCTGGGGCTTGTTCAGCCTGCCTGCCCTGCCAACCGCAGGCAGGCGCAGGCAGGGGTGACCCTGAGCAGCGCTTTACACACTGCCCTAAAGGGCAGAGCCAAGCGCCGCCGAATGGGTCTAAATGATCAAACCTTTGGCGTTCAAATTTTGTATTTCCCATTAACTCATCAATAGTTACAAACCAGTTAAATCCGGGAAGGAGATAAAGCGTGAAACCCACTGATTCAGTCTTTTCCCTCAATGAGACCTTACAAACGATTAAGCACCGACGCAGTGTCAGATTGTTTACGAAACAGGAAGTATCTGACGATCATATAAACATTTTGCTTCAAGCCGCAAACGAAGCGCCTTCCGCTCATAATCAGCAATCTTGGCGATTTATCGTGATGAGAGACCAGAAAAGGCAGGAATTGGCACGTCTCGTTACATCCAAATCAGGTGAGTTCCCCCGACCGGCATCGACCTTGCTTCGCATGGCTGCCCGAAGTATTGCCGGGGCACCGGCCGTCATTGCCATAGCGAATTCAGGTGATCTGATTCGACATGGTACCCAGCTTTTCAAAGTCGAAAAGGAAATGGCTCATGATTTTTTCCGTACGATGGAAATACAAAGTTCCGCAGCCGCCGTCGAAAATCTACTTTTAGCCGCCACATCTCTTGGACTCTCATCCGTTTGGCTGGGAATTCTTTACTTGATCAAGGATAAGGTATTGGAATTTCTGGGAGAGCCCAAGGGGGAGTTCATGGCTGTGGTTCCGGTTGGCTATGCGGCCACCTCCAGCCACGGGCCCCATAAACAACCATTGGAAATGAAAGTGAGATATCTGGATTAACGGACCTGACTACAAGGATGTGACCTGAAAGATATTTACGAAACCATGATTATTTCTCAGCAAAGAATTATTTGTTTTTTTCTAATTTAGGTTATAGGGTACTGCCTTCGAAACGCTGAAGACTTTAAAAAGGCTGCAGAGGATAGTGAGTGAATTAAAGTGAAGAAAAATCTTAAAGAAAGCAAAATATCCAGTTTATCAAAACGTCAAAAGGTAGGACCTCCAAGTATTTTCTGGTCTGGATGGGAGATAGAGGGGATCATTTTTGATGTCGATGGAACCCTCACAAATTCTATCGAAGCCTATTATGAAGTTTTTCGCGAAGTGACTGCCCGGATTGGTATCCAAATAAGGAAAGAAGACGTGTTAGAACCCATGGCCACTGGGTCCCTTATTTGGGATCGGATTATTCCAGAGGATTTTCCAGGCCGAGACGAAAAGATTAAGCAATTCATGGAAGTCATTCCACAGGTTTATCAGGAAGTCTTTAAACATGTCCAGCCGTTTGCTGGATTAGAGTTGGTTCTGAAAGGACTAAAAGAGCGAGGGGTCAGACTTGGGGCATTAACCTCCTCAAGGGCAGTTGCTGTGCGTCCTCTCGATCACCATGCCCTATCTCATTACTTTATAGTTATCATGACACGTGAAGATGGATTCCCTCCAAAACCTGCACCCGATGGGATTTTGGAGTGTTTGAGACGTATGAAGGTTCTCCCAAGCCATGCCATCGTTATCGGTGATTCTCCCTTGGACATCCGTGCGGGGAAAGCGGCTGGAACGTTGACGATTGGGGTGTTGAGTGGTATTGGAAACCTTGCACAACTCGAGGCAGATGTACCTACAGCGATCATAAACCATATCTCACAATTATTGTCATTGTTGAATTTGGAATGAGTTTCGGTTGCCTATGCAACATAGAGTCGAACAATAAGAAAAAAATAATGGTCAGTTTATTGATAGGTTAAGAGGAGGTCTTTATGGGAATTTATCAAGAGGTCTATGACTTTGCTGCGAAAGCAGGAGCCTTGGAGGGGTATGTCTATCCAAAAGAGAAGGTTGATCTTAACTATCTACCACGATGGGTTGACAATCTGGTGAACCAATACCACAGTCTACCTCCAGAAGTTAGAGAGGAATTTCAGGGTTTGTGTAATGGTACTATTGGTCGTGTCATCCAATCTCTTCTTCCTTGCTTGGGTGAAGATCATGAGGTGATCAAAAAACTAAAAAGTGTCCTATCGGGAAAGTTGCCTCTATCTCCTGATGATTTCACTTACGGAAGATAAATGGGGGGTGCGAAGTGATAGGGTTAACCCTTCAAAATTTAATTCAAGGGGTAGTCTGCCGGAGGCCAATCCAACTTGAAGTCACGATTTGTGATTTCAAGAAAGAGGTCAACCTCTAAAAAAATTAACTTTCTTGATACTCAAGGCCCATCGTCCATCACCATTTGTTTCCCGTCTAAAAATAGCACATCTTTTTGGTCTATTCTGGTTGACACAAAAACACACTTATCCTATGCTTAATACATATATTTTGAATTGAGCGGAGGTCCTTTATGGCGTGTGAACACAAATCAAAAAAGACACTGGAAAAGAAAAAGATTGCCGAAGAAGAGTTACCATGTGCCTATGCCGCAACCGTAACGACCACTACCTATGAAATACTTTATGAATGCAAAGACTGTGGAGAAAAATGGACTGAAACCAAAGAAGAAACGAAACTTGATTAGAACTTAACGTGGTGCTTTAAGATAAAGGTAAGAAGGAATGTCAAGTTTAATATTGTTTTCGAATAAGAAGCCCCTTCACAAATCGGGGGTCGATCTCCTCTTCTGGAGGTATCTTTCCATATTCCTCTTCCAATAAGTCCAAACAGAAATCCTGAAAAGCGAGTAGATGTTGCCGCCTAAGTTCCTCGCCTTTGATCGAATAGTACCAGTCTCTTAATCCGTTTTTGATCTCCATCTTTATAACCCCCTTCCCTTGGGCCTCTCTTTCAAAAACCCGAAAGAGAAAATCTTTTACCTGAGCCTGTTCAATGGCTTCAAATTGAAAAGTCCCTTTGAGAATTTGGTTTGCTAAAGAGGTAAGAAAGATTGTAGAAAGAGTGATCTCCCCCCACCTCACAGGATGGCAACCGCTCAAATCCAGCTCCTTTAAGTAACGAGGATAGATATTTAATTCCTTTCCAAAAAAATTGGTAATCGTCTCGATGGATTCTAAAAAATCCTCCGCCTCTTTTAAATCCTGGAGGTTCTTTAAGTTCTCATAAATCCCATCTCGATAAAGAGCTGGCCTTTTCCTCAAAATCCCTTCAAATTTTTCAAAATGGGGAGGATCCAAAAAAACGAGGTTCTCCCGATTGCCTGAAAACCAAGGCCCTTTTAAAATGGATTCTGCCTTTTTTCTTAGAAGTATCGTAGTACTCACTCCACATTGAAATAATCTCTGTATGGGAAGAGATTGGAGGATCTCAAGAGCCTTTATCTCCTCTTCCTTGCTTAAGTATTGAAGGCCAAGGTTCAGAGTGTGGTAGACCTTTTTTACGGCCCTCTCCATGCCCACAATATTGGATAGGTCAATTGCCTCTGCTAGGATTGCCTTATTGCAGAGCGCTGTTATTTCTTGCTTCAATCGATCCTGCTCATGAGGATCATCAATCTTAGAGAGGAAAGGAGGAGAGAAAAGGACCTTCATTTTGGAAGGTCAGATAGTACACGGAACTTTCCTTACTCACTTCATCTTGAGCCTTGACCTGAGGAGATCTTTTTTCTATGACCGGGGAATCGGGGTTAACGAAATGATAAATCTCTAAAGCCTCCTCAAAAGCAGGGAACCCATAATCCGCCAGACGACCGTTTCTCAAACGATAATTTGTTTCTTCGAGTTCCGATTCAAGTTCCATGATGAGAGAATCCATTAATCTTCGAAATCCATCGCTATCAACATGGTAGAAGACCTCTAAAAAAGGTTGGAAAATCTCTCTCGTTCCCTTTCCCTTGAAACCGATAAAGTAATGTTGATCCAAAGTAAAAAGGGGGGCTCGATCCCGTACCTCCGTGAGTTCCCCTTCCAGGGTTACGACATGAATGAATTTCTTCAGAAGGAGGGCAATCAGTTCAGGATCGGTGGAATGAATAAATTGGTCAACCTTCTTTTCACCCGATTCGATTAAAATCTCCATCCAGTGCAGGACCTTCTCCGGATCCAGCTGGTCCCGTTTCCAGAAATCGAGGTCGAGGAGATATTGAAACTGCTCTGGCGTGGTAAGTGAGATCAAGTCAAGGCTATCCTTTTCTCCAACCTCCTTGACCGTTAAAAAGACCTCCAGTTCTGGAAGTCGTTGAACCAGATCTTCTGGATGTTCTGAAAGGAATAAATAATGGTGTCGCTCTTTTCCTCGAGCCTGTAAAACAATATCCAATTGATTTTTAATAGACAGGGAGTTAAAGACCTTTTGGGCTTCCTTGGGATCTTCAGGTAAAGTCACAGGTGGGTAATCAACCATTGCAAACCCTGAGGGATCTATTGAAGAAAATTTAATCCTCTCATCCTTCCCCTCTCCCCTCAGGGGAGAGGGGGCGAGTGAGAGGCATTCATTAATAAGCCGGAGGCATCGGTGGGCCGGCCTGCTCTTTCTTGGGTTTTTCAGCCACGACGGTCTCTGTAGTGATCAACAGAGAAGCTACACTGGCAGCATTCTGTAGGGCAAATCTCACGACCTTTGTTGGATCGATGATGCCGGCTTCAATCATATCCGTGTATTCTTCTTTATCGGCATCGAATCCAAAAGCCCCTTTCTCCTGTCTCACTTTCTCTGCTACCACAGAACCCTCGTGGCCAGCATTTTGAACAATCTGACGGATGGGCTCTTCAAGAGCCTTAATAATAATATCAACCCCTGTCTGTCGATCGCCTTCCAGTTTAATCTTCTTCAAAGCGGGCAAACATCTCAGATAAGCCACCCCACCGCCAGGGACAATCCCTTCCTCCACGGCGGCTCGTGTGGCATGGAGGGCGTCTTCCACGCGTGCTTTCTTCTCCTTCATTTCCGTCTCAGTGGCTGCTCCCACCTTAATGACGGCAACCCCTCCAGCGAGTTTTGCCAATCGCTCCTGAAGTTTCTCTTTATCGTAATCTGACGTGGTCTCTTCAATCTGAACACGAATCTGTTTGATCCGGCCTTCGATCGCAGAGGGTTTACTTGCTCCTTCAACAATTGTGGTGTTGTCTTTATTGATGACCACCTTCTTCGCCCTGCCCAAATCATCCAATTTCATTTTTTCAAGTTTGATCCCTATATCTTCCATAATGGCCTTGCCACCGGTGAGGATGGCAATATCTTCGAGCATTGCCTTCCTCCGGTCTCCAAAGCCAGGGGCCTTGACGGCTGCACATTTCAATGTCCCCCGAAGTTTATTGACGACCAAAGTGGCTAAAGCCTCTCCTTCCACATCCTCGGAAATGATGAGTAATGGGCTTCCTGCCTTTGCAATCTGTTCCAGGATAGGAAGGATTTCTTTCATATTGGAGAGCTTTTTTTCATAAAGCAGAATAAAGGGGTCATCAAGCACCACCTCCATCTTTTCTGGATCGGTTACGAAATAAGGGGAGATATAACCTCGATCGAATTGCATTCCTTCAACGACCTCAAGGGTGGTTTCTATAGCCTTGGCCTCCTCGACAGTGATCACACCCTCTTTTCCAACCTTATTCATCGCTTCGGCAATGATATCGCCAATGGCCCGATCGTTATTGGCAGAGATCGTCCCCACCTGCGCAATCTCTTTCTGTTCCTTGACAGGCTTGGAGAGTTTCTTCAACTCTTTGACGACCTCTTCCACAGCGTGATCAATCCCTCGCTTCACATCCATGGGGTTGATTCCAGCGGCTACCACTTTGTATCCCTCGCGACAGATGGCCTGTGCCAAAAGTGTGGCAGTGGTGGTTCCATCTCCGGCTGTGTCCGAGGTCTTGCTGGCCACCTCTTTCACCATCTTGGCGCCCATGTTCTGAAAATGATCTTCGAGCTCAATCTCTTTGGCAACGGTGACACCGTCCTTGGTGACCACAGGAGAGCCAAATGACCTCTCAAGAACCACATTCCTACCCTTGGGTCCCAAAGTCACTTTTACTGCATTGGCCAAAATATTGACACCTCCCAAAATTGCATTCCTTGCTTCCTGATCGAACTTCAATTCTTTTGCCATGAACACCTCCTCCTTTCTAATCATCCATTATTCAATGATAGCGAGGATATCATCCTCTTTCATCATAAGATATTCTTCCCCATCAATCTTCACTTCGGTTCCTGCATATTTGGCATAGAGAACCCGATTGCCCTTTTTGACTTCAAGGGGCATCTTTGTTCCATCCTTCTTGATCCTTCCTGCACCGACGGCGATCACTTTCCCTTCAATCGGCTTTTCCTTAGCCGTATCAGGAATGATGATTCCTCCTTTTGTCTTCTCCTCTTCCTCCAATCTCTGAACAATGACCTGATCATGAAGTGGCTTCACCTTCATAAAGACAGACCTCCCTTCTCTAAGAATTTTCCTCAAATAGATAATCATCGATTCTCCAGTTGTCAAGTTTTACATCTGGAATCAAATGTTTAACGCTGCAAAAAACAGCCCAAACAGACTCGACGGGGACACGGGAAAAGCCTTGCAGCGGGACCTTTTGAACGTTAAGCTTCACGGTTCACCGAATTTGCTGGATTTCACTCTTGGTGAGGCCCTCTATAACCCATTCCATTCTAAAAAAACCCGCTTTGCAAGGCTTTGGAAGTGTTCTCGCCGAGTCTGCCTAATACTGTCAGGTTTATAAAGGGCGTGGCAAAATGTCCTTGACTTTTTGTATAGAATGGCCTTATGAAAAGCTATGGAATTTCAATACCCTTTCATCACTACAGGAATCGGATCCTTCCCCCATCAGGGCGAGAAAGAAGTTTTTGGGCTCATCCTTAAAAACTTCCCTGAAATCCCATTTTGGCCCCAACTGCCAAAGCGGTCTTTTCTGGAAGGTATGGTCGTTCAATACTCTGAGGGATTTCCTTCCTTAAGATGGAATGAAAAGGAACAAAGAGTTTGGGTGGATACCTCCCTTGGATTTGAAAAGGAAATCGAGAAATTTTACCAAAGACTGGAAGGGGGTGAGCTTGAGCCTTTTCAAATTACTGAAGATTTTGCAAAGGGGCTTCGGATCTTAAAAGACCTTTCTTCAGAGGACCACCGAAAAGAGATAAAATATATCAAGGGCCAGGTCACAGGGCCTATCACCTTTGGACTCGCCTTGACTGATCAGGAAGGGAAACCTATCTTCTACGATCCTACTTTGAGGGATATCCTCGTCAAACACCTCTCATTGAAAGCCCGATGGATGGAAAAGAGATTCAACGACTTTTTTCCTGGAATTCCAACGATACTCTTTTTCGACGAGCCCTCCCTCTCCTCATTTGGTTCTGCTTTTTCAAACCTGAGTCGGGAGGATGTGATTCATTCTTTAAATGAATGTTTTGACGCTGTGAAGGGTTTAAAGGGGGTCCATTGCTGTGGAAATACGGACTGGAGCGTGCTTCTTTCGACGAACCTCGATATCCTCAGCTTCGATGCATATGGTTATCTGGAGACGCTTTCCCTTTATCCAAAGGAGTTAAAAGCATTCTTAGAAAGAGGAGGCATCTTGGCGTGGGGCATCGTTCCAACAAGTGAGCATATATTAAAAGAGGATGCTAAAAGCTTGGTCAAACGTTTTAGAGAAGGGATTGAAACTCTTTCAAAAAAAGGAGTCGATCAAAGTCTCCTTCAGAGGGCGATCCTCACTCCCAGTTGTGGGACCGCTTCCCTTCCAATTCCTTTGGCTGAAAAGGTTTGCGAGCTGACAGCGGAGGTTTCAAAAAGGTTGAGGGACTCTTTGCTGGTTTCTTAAATAATTTAACTACGTCCCACCCACGTCCCCGGTGGACAGAATCGCCAAGCAATATGCTTCTGCAGTGCTGACCGCGTACATACGGTAGACAACCTGTGCCCGGAGGGTGATTTGCTTCCATCGCGTGCCAGGTGAACCTTTTGTCCACACGTGTAGCGTCTCGGTGCAGGCACTGGCTACTCCTGTCCGGTTCTCAAGAACTGTCGGGTTTCCGCTCACCAATTCGAAGCTGAAAATGCCGGATCGCCTGTATTTTCGATTCGAGACCCTCTGCGGGAACTCCTCCCACCAGCGATACAACACATCGGCACCCGTGAATCCGATGCTGGCGGCCCTTTTGTTCGCGGGCACAATGACGTCAGATTCCTTTAAACGACAATGGGATAACAGATCCTTACTATTGTAGATAGGGGTAAGAAAGTGCCATTCCTTTATTATGCCTGCCCCCAATTCTGTAATCTTGGAGGCATTGCGGATTAGCTTGGCGATGTCACGGGTAATCTTATCTCTTTGCAGCTCATATAGGTCTTTACCGCTGGGGTCTTCGTCAGGACAATAGCACTGGAATGTGAACCCTGAACAAGTGAACCCTTCAATCCCCAAATCGCCTCCGAACCGCGAAGGTACTTCCTGGTAATCCTTATAATGCATATGCAGAAGCTTTTGGCAGTATGATTCCCACTCGTTTCCGTCCATTTGGCCCAGGCTCGTTTTCACGATTCTAACTTCTCCTCAATATGTACAACCGAAAATTACACTCTCTGCCAGCGCCTGTCAAGCATCAATGTCAATTGATGTCAATTGGGAAGATTTATCGTCCCCCTTGGCAAAGCGAAATCCGCCCAGTAAAGATAGTTTTATGTTTGTGAGTTCGTCCTTGAATACTATCAATTGTTTCTTGAATATTAAAATCTCTATTCCCCTTACGATTCAGTTCCTTTGAAGTCCGTTCCTCAAACAAAGCACTATCCTTTATCGTAAAGTGCAAGGCGTAAGGTGAAAAAACAGAAGTCCCTCCTATTGAGAATAGACTTTGATCTAACCGAATATCTTTAAGAATCCCCCCACCCCCTGTAGGGTTGCCCCCACTATACCAGAAATGAATCACTGTAACAATAATAAGCATTTTTTGTGCCAGAAGAGTTTGTTTATAACTTTTTGATTTAAAAGGTTTTTTCCTGGAAGGAGAAATTAAACTGGTCAAAAATTGGCCAAAAATGTCCTAATCCTTAGAAATTGCACGAAACCGCTAAGGTTATGTGACATGGAGCAAAGCACAGTGAAAACCGCACAGTGCATGCCCTGCCTACCGCAAGCAGGGATTTTGGAGTTTGAGATTAGAAATCCCTGTCTATGGGTTCCCTTTGGACAGAGGGACGCCGCCATGCGCTATATTCTCTTTGGGAATTTCGTAGAGGAGGATGTGAACCCGGTCTTTTGGAATCTGAAGGGTATCGGCAATGGCATGGGTGACGTTTTTAATGAGTTCCTCTTTCTTCTCCGGAGTTCTCCCTGGAAGCAAACTGATTTGAACGGTGGGCATATCTTTCTCCTTTCTATTCTTGGGAATGGCGGTTAGGTGTTAGGGATTAGCTAACTCCAAATCCCCAATCCCTAATCCCTGTTGTCTTGCTATGGTCTAAACACTTTCCACCAAAGTTCTTTCCCTCGACCGAATTTTTCGAGAATCTCAAGGGCTAACTGTAATCCATTAGAAACATGTTCGTCCAGAATCCCTGGTGCGGTAAAGACATAGACGACAATATTCTTGCTTGCCAGTTCCACCCTCGTTTTGAAATCCGGACCTTGAAAAAGGGAACAGACAATCCCTTCTCCATCACGAAGAACGATTTCATCTTCTTTACAGCGGATCATCCTTCCTGAGACTCCCTGAAAGGTCTCTCCTTCCTGAGCGAGGTCGAGCCTCCATTCGCCTTGGAAACGATCCAGATCCTGAATGGCCATGAGAATTCCGTAACACATCTCGGCGATGAGATGCGTATCAATATAGAGGTTGACAATCGGAAATCCCATTTCAATGGTTCGCTTAAAATGATCTGGAAGGGGGCATGGATATCCCCATTCTTTGAAAAATTGATCGTAGAGATTGATCCGCTCTTCAAGTTGGGCGAGGTTAGCCCTCCTCCGCATCTTACGGAGGAACTCCCTTTTGGAAAGTTTGAATGATTCGCTTTTCTCAAAATAGGTGCAGGACTGGATCGTCCCGATTCCAAAAGCGAGATCCGGGAACCTCTGACGATAAGCATCGGTGATGGTGAGGAGAACCTCCCCTTGCATCTTGGTTTCCTAATCCTCAGTCCTGACTGTAAACTAAACAGGCCTTAAATTTCAAATCACAAATTACAAACTCCAAATACCTGCCACCAATAGTCAGGAATTTCAAATGCTAATTTTAAATCAAGAATTGCAAGGTCCATAGCGCAAAGAGAAAAAGTTTTGACGCTATGCTCTATGCCTGCCTACCGCAGGCAGGCGCTTTGCTCCATGCTATTTTTTGATTATTTAGATACGGAGAGGCGTTTTCATCCATCCGCTGGTTTACCCTGTTGTTGACCCCCCATATGATCAACGATCAGATTTTATCAACCCCTTTATTTTGAATTGCATTCAATCCTTTATCTAATTCAACGACAGGGTTACAGAGCAAGGTTTCGTCCTCTAATTTTTCACCAAAGCGTTTGACCACTTCTTCCACGGTCAAACGTTTCTTTTCTTCGCCCTGAATATCAAACTGAATCTTCCCCTCGTGCAGCATGATCATCCGATCTCCGAAGTTGATTGCCTGACTCATATTATGGGTCACCATAATCGTGGTGAGTTCATTCTCCCGGATAATTCGATCGGTCAGATGAATGACCTTCTCTGCAGTTTTTGGATCGAGGGAGGCGGTATGCTCATCCAGAAGCAACAGCTTGGGAAGAGAGAGCGTAGCCATCAACAGGGTGAGGCACTGACGCTGTCCACCGGAGAGGAGGCTGACACGGTCAGACAGACGGTCCTCCAAACCCAATTCCAATGTTTTTAGAAGTTCCCGATATCGTTCTCTCTGTCTCTTCGTCACGCCCCAGGAAATTCCTCTTGTCCTTCCCCGGAGTTCAGCCATGGATAGATTCTCCCCAATGGTCATGGAGGAAGCTGTTCCCATCAACGGATTTTGAAAAATCCTTCCTAAGTATTTGGCTCTTCGATATTCCGCCAGAAGAGTCACCTCAAGGTCATTGATAAAGATCTTCCCTTCGTCGGGGAAATAGGTACCGGCGACCAGATTGAGAAGTGTGGTTTTGCCTGCCCCATTCGACCCGATCACGGTGATGAATTCTCCCTTATTCACCTCGATCCCGATCCCATCGATCGCTATCTTTTCATCAATCGTATTCCGATTGAATATCTTTCTCAGATTTTGAATGATCACCATCTTTTCCATATCAACCGAACCGTAAAGGGCAAAGTGCTTAGCGCCTGCCTGTCGGCAGACAGGGTAGGCAGGCATAGGGTCTCAATTATTACGCTTTGCGCCATGCGTTATATTCCTCTGAGATGAAGTTTTTCTTCTTTTCCCTTCTTGAGGGCAGGAAAGCCCAGGGCAAGGATGACCATGGCTCCTGTGGCCATCTTGAGATCAGTAGGTGCCAGACCTAACCAGAGGCCAATGGTGATGGTCAAGCGGTAGATAAAAGAGCCAAAGATGGCAGCCAAGGTATTCATTCCAACCGACTTCGCACGGAGCAAGGTCTCTCCAATAATGATCGCAGCCAGGCCGGCCACGATCATCCCGATGCCCATGCCGATATCTGCAAATCCCTGGTGCTGAGCCACCAGCGCCCCTGATAGGGCAACCAAGGCATTAGAGATACCCAGTCCTAAGACGGTCATGTTGTCCGTGTTGACGCCCAAGGTCCGGATCATCTGCTCGTTGTCACCAGTTGCCCTCATGGCCAATCCAACCTGTGTGTGAAGAAAAAGGTCGGTGAGAAACTTACAGGCAAAGGCCACACCACCAAAAAAGAGAATGATGACCAGTCCTCTCATCTCCATCTGCTCAAAGGGAGTCAAGAGGGTGACATAGTTGAGGAGAGGGGTATTGGATCGCCCCATCACCCTCAGATTGACCGAGTAAAGGACGGTCATGATTAAAATCCCTGCCAGAAGGCTATTGATTTTGAGCCGGGTGTTGAGCAACCCCGTAGCACAACCTGCAGCAAATCCAATGAGGGTTGCCGCGATGATTCCCGTCAAGGGTGGGTAGCCCAAGACGATCATTCGAGCCACTACCGCTCCGCCCAGAACAAAACTGCCATCCACAGTCAAATCCGGAAAGGCCAGGATCCTGAAACTGATGACAACCCCCAGGGCCACCAGGGAATAAGCCAACCCTTGTTCTAAAGAAATTTGGAAAATGCCGAGGAGTATTTCCATGATAAATAGGTTTGAAGTTTAAGGCCTAAGGTTTGAGGCATTAGGTTAGAGGATAGAGGCCTCCAACCTCTACCCCCTAACCTCTAACGTTATTCTTTAATCACTTTGTCTGCTTTTTTCAGAAGGTCAGGGGGAATAACGATTCCTTGTGCCTTCGCTGCCTTTTCACTTACATGGAGACTGAATTTCTCTGCCTGTCCCCAGGGGATATCACCGGCATTCTCCCCTTTCAGGATACGGACAGCCTTTCTCCCGGCAGACTCGCCGATCAGTTCGTAATCCAATCCATACGCAACGATGGCACCTCGCGGGACGCTAGCGACATCACCGGCAAAGAGGGGAATCTTCTTCTCATTGCAAACCTTCACAATCGCTTCAAAAGCGGAGACAGCGGTGTTGTCAGAGGTGATGTTAATGGCCTTCACTTTTCCGGCCAGGGACTGGGCGGCTTGCATGACTTCAGCACTACTGGAGACGGTAGCTTCAATCAATTCAACCCCTAATCTCTTTGCAGACTCTCTCATCTCTTTGATGTGGACGAGAGAGTTCGCCTCTCCAGCATTGTAGATCGTTCCCCACTGATTTGCCTTGGGGACGAATTTAGTATACATCTCAAATTGAAGAAAGACAGGCCAACGATCACTGACGCCTGTCACATTCGTCCCGGATTTTGTCCCAGGAGGACTTGTTTTGGGAACCAGACCCGCATTCACCGGATCAGTGACAGAAGAGAAGACGACAGGAATATTCTTGATTGTTTTCACAATGGCTTGAGAGGTAGGAGTGGCGATGCTATGGATCAGATCCACTTTGGCATCGAGAAATTTCTGAGCAATGGTCTGGGCATTGGCCATGTCTCCTTGTGCATTCTGACGATCGTAGGTGACATTGACTCCTTCCTTAAATCCCGCTTCAGCGAGCGCCTTCTCAAACCCCTTTGCATCCTTATCCAGGGATGGGTGAGAGACGATCTGGGTGACACCGATCTTGAACATCTTCTTTGCTTTTTTCTCTTGAGCAAAGGAAATGACAACCGTCACAATCAAGATGAAGATGAGAATAGGACATAATTTTTTCCACATATTAAACCTCCTTTCTCAACTTTCTAACTCTCCATTCTTCACTCTTAATCCTTAACTCTCTTCAAGTCCCTCCTTTCCTGCAACCCCTTAGGAACAGTCGGAAAATATCATCTTTTTAACACCCTGTCAATTTACCCCCGCGCCTTGCCCACCTCCGGTTTTTCCTTCTCTTCGCCGGTGCCCTGGGCAAACCCCTCTTCAAAGCTTCATAAGGCCAGGCTCCGGATGGGCGGGGTCACCAGCCTTCCACACCCAGGGGATTCCTGTTTGTCATTGAAAGCAATCTGCTCAACCCGAAAGCGGTTTTGGCCGATGAAGCCTCTCCAAGGGATTCGCCCAGGCCGCGTTGTTCCGAAGTCCTGAAATCTCTGAAAACTGTTTTGCCATAGACCAAGACATAGGCAGGCGGGTTGAAGAAGCTTTAGAGCGGCAACCTTTGGTCGATCGGGCCCATGAGCCCCAAGCCCTTTTGAGTCTTGGTCTCCGATGTCAGTGAGGGTTATCCATCACATTCAGTAATGACCGCATTCTAAAGCTTTGGAAACTCGCCTGCCTACCGCAGGCAGGCCTGCCTGTGTCGTTGTGACTTTTTCAATCCTCGATGATTGAAAAAACTGGGGGTGGGTAAGGCCCTCTCCCCACCTGTGGAGGAGAAGAGAGAGGACTTGAACAGGGGTTCCAATTGATATAAGTTGTATGCCATGGGTTCCCTGTTGATGCTTCTTCCTATTGGAATCTTAGCGATCTCCACTGCTTCGATTTTTATCAAGCTCTGTGATGCGCCGGCATTGATCATCGCCACTTACAGGATGATGCTCGCCTCCCTCATGTTGACGCCCTTTGCTTGTTATAAAAAACCATGGAGAGGATGGGAGAGGAGTGAAATAGGATGGTTTTTTCTCTCCGGCCTCTTCCTGAGCCTCCATTTTGCCTTCTGGATCGCCTCTCTGAAATATACTTCCGTAGCCAGTTCTGTGGTCTTGGTAACTACCCATCCCATCTTTGTTGGGATAGGTGGTTGGCTCTTTTTAAAAGAACGGATAGGAATGAATTTAGTTTTAGGGATTGCTCTCTCCGTGTTGGGGAGTGGATGGATCAGTTACGGGGATATGACGCTTTCAAAAGAAGCCTTGATGGGAGATGGATTTGCCCTTCTGGGTGCTATCGCTGCATCAGGATATTTGCTTGTGGGAAGAAAGATGCGAAAGGATCAGGATCTCTTCTCTTACATCTTTCCTGTTTATTCAATAGCAGGATTAATATTAATCCTCCTGTCTCTTATTTTTCAAAAACACTTTTGGGGATATTCACCGTCGACTTATCTCTTCCTCTTCCTTTTAGCTTTGATCCCTCAACTGATTGGTCACACGACCTTCAACTGGGCTCTGAAATACCTTCCAGCATCCATGGTAGCGGTCTCCATTTTAGGAGAACCTCTGGGGTCCACGATCTTAGCTTACTTTATTTTGGGTGAAGGACTGACGATCTGGAAAGTCCTTGGAGGAATTTCAATCTTCGCTGGAATTTTGGTTGCCCTTAAAAAGACTTTCAGATCTTGAGCAATTTTCAAAAATTTATTTTAAATTTTTTATAGAATATATAGTTGGGAGGTGGATAAAAAACATGAGATTCGTCGTCCATGAACACCATTCAACACGTCTCCATTATGATTTCCGATTGGAAATTGCGGGGGTCCTTAAATCATGGGCCATTCCTAAAGGACCTTCCATGAACCCATCCGATAAGCGGCTCGCTGTCATGGTGGAAGATCATCCTCTTGAATATGGAGATTTTGAGGGAATCATTCCTCAAGGACATTATGGAGCTGGAGCGGTTCTCATCTGGGACTCAGGTGAGTTTCAACCGGAAGGAGATCCAGAATCCGCTCTGAAAAAGGGAAGACTCAGCTTCACCTTAAATGGGAAAAAATTAAAGGGTGGCTTTTCTCTCATTTTAATGAAAGGAAGAGGAAGTGGTAAAGATTGGCTTCTCATCAAGGGACAGGACTCCTTTGCCAAAAAGGACTGGGAGGTCAAAGAGGAACTGACACCAGCAAAGAAGAAGAAACTGCTGAAAAAATCCCACCGTGTGAAACCAGCTAAGAATCCAAAGTATCAAATGACAAAGTTACAGTGTCATTAAGTCAATAAGTCATTGGTCATTGAATGACTTAATTGCCCAGTGACTTAATGACTAAGAGGAGTTTGAAATTTATTTGGAGCTTGGGATTTGAAAACCGTTAGCCTCTAAACAAAAGAAAATGTAGGTTTTAAGAACTCCGAACTAAATTTTACCGAACCAACTCTTTACCTTCTCTTTGAATGATTCAAGGAAAATATAGATCACAGGAGTGATATAGAGAGTGATGAGCTGGGAAAAGACTAAACCACCGACTACCGCGAGTCCAAGGGGACGACGGGCTTCTGCACCCGCACCAAAACCAAGCGCGATGGGCAGCGTGCCCATGATGGCTGCCATCGTAGTCATCATGATGGGACGGAATCGGATGAGGCAACCATCATAAATCGCATCAGTAGGGTTTTTCCCCTGATTTCTCTGCGCGTCCAACGCAAAGTCAATCATCATGATGGCATTCTTCTTAACAATTCCAATCAACATGACGATGCCCACTAACGAGTAGATGTTCAAGTCCGTTTTGAAAATCATAAGTGTTATTAAAGCTCCAAACCCGGCAGAAGGAAGACCCGAAAGAATGGTCAGTGGATGGATGAAACTTTCGTAGAGAATTCCAAGGACGATGTAAATCACTACGATTGCCATGATCAATAAGAGACCCATCCCTTTCATGGAGGTCTGGAAAGCCTGGGCTGTTCCTTGAAAACCGGTGCTGATGGTTGCAGGCAGCGTGGCTCTTGCTGCCTTTTCAACAGCTGTTACAACGTCCCCCAGGGAAACACCTGGCTTGATGTTGAAAGAGATGGTAACGGATGGGAGTTGCCCCAGGTGGTTTAATGAAAGAGGGCCAAGGCCAGGGCTCAGATTTGCCACTGTATTCAGAGGAACCAATTGGCCGGTGGATGACCGAATATAGAGCAAAGATAAAGCAGAGGGATCCGTCTGATATTGAGGTTCGAGTTCGATGATGACCTGGTACTGGTTGATAGGAGTATAGATCGTGGAAATCTGCCTCGCTCCATAGGCGCTGTAGAGAGCATCTTCGATCTGATTGGCTGTGACGCGAAGAGCCGAAGCCTTATCCCGATCGATTTCAATATTCACCTGAGGGTTCTTGATTTGCAGATCACTGTTCACATCCTGCAGCCCAGGCAATTCTCGCATCTTCGCTTCAAGTTTAGGAGCGTGTTCATAAAGTTCTTTGATCTCCGGACTCTGAAGGGTGAATTGATACTGGCCCTTTGTCAGCTGCCCTCCGAGCCGAATGGGAGGAGGGTTTTGAAGGAAGGCCTGGATTCCTGGAACCTTTGCCAGCTTTGGACGTAATTCCTGAATCACCTCATCCGCATTCAGCTTACGTTTTGACCGTGGTTTCAAAGTAACGAAGATACGACCCAAATTGCCCGTCAGCGACGGGCCTCCTGCTCCAGCCGTCGACACGAAGGAATCTACATTCGGATCCTGCCGGACGATCTCCATCACAGCGAGCTGATGTTCTTTCATGGATTCGAACGAAATCCCTTGGGCGGCCTCGGTAAAGCCGAAGATCTGACCAATATCTTCGCTTGGAAGAAATCCATAGGAGAAGGTCATAAAAAGAAGAACCGTGACAACGAAGACGAGATTGTAGATCACGATGGTTGCTAGGCGGTGGTTCAAGACAAATCTGAGACTCCACCGGTAGGCATGAAGCATCCCCTCGAAAAAGCGCTCCGAGGTCTTATAGAGACGGCTCTGTCTTCTTTCCCCCGGCGGCTTGAGAAATCGGCTGCAGAGCATGGGTGTCAGACTTAAGGAAACAAAACCGGAAACCAGAATTGCCACACCAATCGTCACTGCAAATTCATGAAGTAACCGACCGATGATACCCCCCATAAAGAGGACGGGTATAAAGACAGCAACGAGGGAAAGCGTCATCGACAAAATCGTAAAGCCAATCTCCCTCGATCCATTGAAAGCGGCCTGGAGAGGCTTCTCGCCCATCTCCATGTGCCGGACGATATTTTCAAGCATCACAATGGCGTCATCGACCACGAAACCTACTGAAAGCGTTAAAGCCATCAAAGAAAGATTATCCAGGCTATAATCCAGAAGGTACATGACCGAAAACGTACCGATCACTGACATGGGAAGTGCCAGACTGGGAATAATGGTGGCGGATAAATTGCGCAGAAAGAGGAAGATCACCAGGACGACCAGGCACATGGTCAGAAACAGGGTGAACTTAACATCATTGACCGAATCACGAATCGAGAGAGAACGATCGTAGAGAATGTTCATATTAACTGAACCAGGCATTTGAGCACGAAAGCTCGGCAGCAACTCCCTGATCGAATCGACCACCTCAACGGTGTTGGTTCCGGGTTGACGGTAAATGGCCAAGCCGATGGCGCGTACCTGGTTATACCAGGTTGCGATCTTGTCATTTTCGACGCTGTCGATTACTCTTCCCAGTTCACCGAGCCGCACAGGCGAGCCATTTCGGTAGGCCACAATAAGAGGACGGTAAGCCTCAGCGCTATTGAGCTTGCCGCTCGCCTCGATGGTGAAAGCTTGGTGGGCTCCATAGAGTATCCCGGTTGGAAGGTTTACATTTCCATCCATAATTGCCTTAGCCACTTCATCGATTCCGATGGAACGCGTCGCAAGAGCCTTCGGGTCCAGTTGAGCGCGAACAGCGTATTTCTGAGCCCCAAAGATTTGAACCTGCGCCACGCCACTCACCATGGAGATCCGCTGAGCCACAAAGGTATCGGCGTATTCATGAACGGCTGAAAGAGGAAGGGTGGGGGAACTCAGGGCCATAAAAAGAACGGGGAAGTCAGCGGGGTTGACCTTCTGATAAGATGGAGGATTCGGCATGTCCGTCGGGAGCTGGCGTGCTGCCTTTCCGATCATGGCCTGAACGTCCTGAGCCGCAGCATCAATATTCCGGTTCAGACTGAATTGTAATGTGATCCGTGTCATCCCCAGGGCGTTCGTCGAATTCATGGAATCCAACCCAGCGATCGTTGAGAACTGCCGCTCGAGAGGAATCGCTACAGCTGAAGCCATTGTTTCCGGGCTGGCTCCGGGGAACTCGGCTATGACCAGAATAGTGGGGAAGTCAACCGTGGGAAGATCGCTGACCGGGAGGAGACGATACCCCAGGATGCCGAATAGGAGAATACCCAGCATGACAAGGGTTGTCATGACAGGACGCCGGATAAAAAGCTCTGGGATGTTCATGGTGTGTTTTTCTTGGTGGCTGTGGCTGAATCAGAAGTTTTGATTTCCACTTTGGCTCCCGGATAGAGTCGAAGTTGTCCATCCGTCACCACTTTTTCGTCTACCTGGAGTCCTTTTTGGACAATCGTTTCGTTATTTGCAGATCGTCCGGCGATCACAGGTCTGGACTCTACTGTCAAGTCCTCCTTGACCACAAAGATGTACTGACCTTCCTGTCCTGTCTGGATGGCCTGGGATGGAATCACAATGGCATTGGGCTCCGTGGTGAGTGTGAGCACGACATTGACGAATTGCCCCGGCCAGAGTTTTTTCTCACGGTTGGCAAAGGTTCCTTTGAGCAAGATTGTTCCTGTTGTTTTATCCACGGTGTTATCGATGAAAGTCAGGACACCCTGCTCACCGCCACTCGTATCATTCGGAGGGAGCGCCTCAACCTTGAGTGAGCCTCTTGCCATATATTTCTTGATTTCTGGCAGATTCTGCTCGGGAACATAAAAGATAACATAGATAGGAATGATCTGGTTGATGGTCACCAAGTCAATAGCGTTCGGCTGGGTCACTGCTGCGATGATGTTGCCCCTCTTGATGTTGATACTTCCAGTTCGGCCGTCTATGGGTGAACGAATCGAGCAGTAACCCAATTGAATTCTTGCATTCTCCACAGCCGCTCTGTCGGCGAGAACCGTGGCTTCGAGAGCGTCTGCATCGGTACGAAACTTATCATACTGTTGCCGGGCGACCACGTTTTTCTGGATTAAGAATTCATAACGGCGGGCATCCTCTTGAGCATTTTTCGCCTGAGCCAGGTCCTTTTGGAGATTGGCCTCTGCCTGCTTGAGCGCTGCTTCAAAGGGTTGGGAGTCGATCGTGAAGAGAAGGTCTCCTTTTTTCACATCCTGACCCTCTGTGAAATGGACGCCTACCAATTCCCCTCCCACCAATGACTTCACCGTAACCGTAGAATAGGCTTGAACGTTCCCAATGGCACGAAGCTGTACAGGTACCGTTTTCTGAATTGCTGTGCTCACAGTAACGGGTATAGGGGCAGAAACAGGCTTTCTTGATTTTTCATTGGAACAAGCTGAAGAAAAAATAGCTAAAAGCAGCAACCCAAACGCTAAAATTCCAATGAAAAGAAACTGAAAATGTCCTTTCATTCATGCACCCACGATGAGCCTTAAAAGCTGATACTGATATTCCATCCCCGCTCTCCTTTAAAATAAAATCTAATATTTTACGAATCTTTTGTCAATTTTCTAAAAACGGAGAATGGGCAGACCCCAAATTACGATTGACATTCAACGATCTTTCAGCGATATTGTGTTGGGTTAAAGCGATCGTATTATTGGGGTATTAGGAAAAGGAATGAAAGATAGAGAGGCGAAAAAAATATTGGTCGTTGATGATGAGAAGGATACCGTGGAGATGATCACTGCGCTCCTGGAATTGGAGGGATATCAAGTCCTCCCTGCCCTCTCCGGGGATGAAGCGCTGAGAATCTTAGAAGTGGAAAGTCAAAAGGTTCCAGAATCGGAAACGCCTGTCGATCTGATCCTCCTCGATATCTTGCTGGGCGATGTAGATGGAAGAGATATCTGCCTCAAGATTAAGGAGGATGAAAAATTGAAATTCATCCCGGTCATCATCCTCACCGTTCGATCAAGCCTTCAGGATAAGATCAACAGCCTCAATCTGGGAGCGGATGACTACCTCACCAAGCCATTTATTAATGAAGAATTGCTGGCCAAGGTGAGAGTGATGCTCCGGATTAAAGATCTCCATGATGAACTGAAGAGGGAGAAGGATAAGAATATTCTCCTCACCCAGGCATTGGAGAAACGATACAGTTTCGGAAACATCCTCGGAAAAAATACCCGGATGCAAGAGATCTTTGAGTTGATCTCGGATATTGCGAACACGGATTCAACCGTCCTCATCCAGGGTGAAAGCGGTACAGGAAAGGAGTTGATTGCCAGGGCGATTCATTTCAACAGCCATCGGAAAAACAAACCCTTTGTGGTCGCTAATTGTTCAGCCTATTCTCAGAACCTTTTGGAAAGTGAACTCTTCGGTCATGAAAAAGGGTCTTTCACCGGGGCCATCCGGCGAAAGATTGGACGGTTTGAAATGGCGAATGGAGGGACGATCTTCCTCGATGAGATCGGCGAGGTTTCTCCCCCCACCCAGATCCTGCTCCTCCGGGTCTTACAAGATCACCGTTTTGAAAGGGTCGGTGGAGAGGAGACCCTGGAGGTGGACGTGAGGGTGATCGCTGCGACGAACAAGAATCTGACCGAGGAGATGAAGAAGGGCACCTTCAGAGAAGACCTTTATTATCGACTCAATGTCATTCCCATTTTCGTCCCACCCCTTCGTGAGAGAAAAGATGATATTCCCCTTCTGGCCTCTCATTTCCTACAAAAATTCAGCCATGAGAGGGGAAAAGAAGTCACCGGTTTTTCTCCTGAAGTCATGGCGATTTTCCTAGCACACACTTGGCCTGGAAACGTCCGGGAATTAGAGAATGTCATTGACCATGCGATCATCATCGCCAAACAGGAGAAGATATTAGTAAAAGACTTCCCTCAATACCTTCTCCAAAGGCCTTTACCCACGCAAGAATTCACAACCCTTCAAGATTACGAAAAGAACCTTATTTCAAAAACTCTACAAGAAACCAATTGGAATAAACATAAGGCAGCAAAAAGATTGAACATTAATCGTTCTACCCTTTATGGAAAGATGAAGCGTTATGGGTTGGAAAAAGAACAAAATTGATACAAATATGTCTAAAAATATACATATTTATAACTTATTAATATTTCAATATTTTTTAATGAATAACTCTAAAATATAAAATTTTTTTGTTTAAAATTATACGAATTTCCTCCCAAAACAACATTCCCTCCTAATCCTCCATTTCTTGAAAGTTGGTAACTTATTGATATCCTGAGAAAATCTAATCCTTGGTATAAAAATTGCTTTAAATTCAAATAACTTAAGAATTGGAGGTTAATTATTATGAAATGTTATCGTTGTGGTGGAACCATGGTTTTCGAAAAATTCTACGGCATCTGTGAGGAATTTTTCGGATGGAGATGCATTTTCTGTGGAGAGATCGTTGATAAGGTGATCTTGGAGAATCGACTCGAACAGAAACGGTAATATCCCCTTCCCAAAGGCTATTTGAGTGAACTCAACTTGGAAGGGGATAATCATGGCAAGTAAGATTTGTATTGTCGACCACGACTTAGCCAGTCGAGGTTATTTAAGAGAATGCTTGGAGAGAGAAGGCCACCAGGTTATCACATTAGATAGTGGTTATCAGATTAAACCTTCCCTTTCTCAAGAACATTTCAATATCCTCATCCTAAATACGGATAGCCCCGGAGTTAAAGAAAAGGGGCTACTGCTTGAAATTCAGAAGTCCCGCCGCCCAAGAATCCTTCTGATCGTTTCAGAAAGGGGGGACCCCTTCCTCAAAGAGGCCATCGATGCAGGCGTTTATGGTTTTATTTATAAACCCTTTAATCTCAAGGAAGTCTGCACGATGGTCGCCCATTTAACCCGATGATAGAAGGGAGAGAAGGAGCCTAATCAATGATGGATGAATTATGGGGTGGTGTGCCGGAATTTCCTCAATTTAAAGATTTAATCCTCGAAGACAAATCTCTCTTTCATCAAATTTTCACCCAGCTCCCTCCCCAGATTTCAGAATTCACCTTTACCAATCTTTTCATCTGGCGACTTTGCTATCAGATCAAAATCAGTCGTCTTCAGAACTTCCTATGCCTCCTTTCTGCCCGAGGGGAGGGTTCCTTCTTCTTTCCTCCCATTGGAGAAGGAGATGTGATAAAATGTTGCCAGAGTCTCCTTCACTATCTTGAAGGAAAAGGGATGACTCCAAAAATCGCTCGGGTGCCTGAAACTGTGGTAAAACAGATCGATTGGAAGACATCGGGGATGAGGGCCGAACTGGATCTAAATCAATGCGATTATGTCTATCTCACACAAGATTTGATTGAATTGAAGGGCAGAAAATATCATCGGAAAAGAAATCATATCAAACAATTTCAGGAAAAATATTCCTACCAATATATCCACCTCACTCCTGAATGGATTCCACAATGCCTTCAATTGGAGGCCGACTGGTGTGATCTCCGACATTGTGAGGCTATCCCAGGTCTGCTCAACGAATCCCTTGCCACCAAAGAGGCCTTCACCCACTTTGAGGAGTTAGGAGTGCAGGGAGGAGCCATCTTGATCAATGGAAAAGTGGAGGCCTTTACCTTGGGAGATCCCCTTAATTCGGAAACCGTCGTCATCCATATTGAAAAGGCGAATCCGGCTTATGAGGGACTCTATCCTACGATCAATCAGGCCTTTTTAGAACACCAATGGTCGGGGTATACCTATGTCAATCGGGAACAGGATTTAGGAGAAGAGGGTTTGAGAAAGGCAAAGGAATCTTACTTCCCTCATCATATGGTCAATAAATATACCATCGCGTTGGAATAAGGAGAAAGGAGGGAAACATGCCAAAGAAGGAATTTCTACCATTTTCCTACAAGCGTCTGAGGAAAGAATTCCCGGAGATTGAAAAGGAGTATGATCGTCTCGCCAAGAAATGTCATGCCTCTGGACCCCTTAACGAAAAGATGCGGAGGCTGATCAAGCTGGGGATCGCCATTGGTTCGGAATCAGAGGGGGCAATCAAATCTCATGCCCGAAGAGCCATGGCCATCGGAGTCACTCCGGATGAGATTCGACATGCCGTCCTTCTTGGGTTGACCACCATTGGATTTCCAAAGATGATCGCCGCATTGAACTGGGTCCACGAAGCCTTTGAAGAGGGTCCCCTCAAGCATCGCAGAGGCGATTAAAGAAGTAGTTTCGTCGGCAATAAATGCCGACGCTACACTCTTTAAAAATGTAGCGCCCCCATTTATTGCCTGCCTGCGGTAGGCAGGGGGCGGGGGGAGAAAGGAGTATCAAAATGGGAGAGAAGAAGAATTGGAAAACCAAAACCTTTACGACAGAGTTAAAAATCTTCCAAACGATAAAAGAGTTAGAGACCATGGATGACAAGGTTAATCGTTTCATCGCTGAAAACAAAGTGAGAAAGGTTGTTTCGGTCAGCGATACGACTACCACGGACAATACCGGTGCAACCATTGGATTGATCCGCGTTTTAACCTATGAGGGTTAATAAGGAGTCAAACAAACTTTTAATTCCAAATGTCAAAATCCCTGCTTGTCCGGCGGGCAGGCAAATATCAAATGAATGTCAAAGTTGACAGTCAAAAATTTTTAATATTTGCAATTTGGATTTGATTTGACATTTGAACTTTGGCATTTGAACTTTCGAAAGAGGCTTTTATGACCCAATGGGAATATCAGATCACAATCCATGAACTTCCGGAACGCCAAGCTGAAAAAGAAACAAGAACCATCGAATGCGATCAGGATGGCCTCTGTTTTGTCCACGATGTCTTTCAAGGAGGCATGGAATGGCTGGCGGATCTCTTTGGTGAGAAAGGGAAGGAAGGCTGGGAGTTGGTTCAATCCGGATACCATAACAGGGAACTTCTTTGTATATGGAAGAAGAGAAAAGAAGCCGGGGAGAAAGGCTGAGGAGATTTATTCTCTCTCAAATTGAAGAGAGAGGGGCCATTCCTTTTTCTCAATTTATGGAATGGTGTCTCTATCATCCTGACTACGGCTATTATCGATCGGAAAGGATGGGCATTGGAAGGGATGGAGATTTTTATACCAGCCCATGTGTTCATCCCCTTTTTGGAGGGTTGATCGCTAAGCAACTCTCTCAGATGTCAGAGCAAATAGGAGGTCCATTCTTTGATGTCATGGAGCAAGGAGGGGGCAGAGGATTTCTCTGCGAGGATGTCCTCCAGTGGGCGAAGAAGAATTCTTCGGCCTTCTATCAACGCCTTCGATATCACCTCATCGAGACATCTCCTTCTTTATTAAAGGAGGAGAAAGAAAGGCTTGCAGAATATATAAAAGAGGGAAAAATATTCTGGATAGATCTGGAGGTTTTCGAAGAAGGAAAGGCTCTATTGGAAGGTTGCTTTCTTTCCAACGAACTGGTGGATGCCTTTCCTGTCCACCAAGTCATTTTCGATCATGGGAATCTAAAAGAGATCTATGTCACACAGGATCACGGCCAATTGGAAGAACAATGGGGGGAACCCTCGGATCCAAGGATCGCTCCTTATTTCCAATCCATGGACATCACCCTCCAAGAAGGCCAGCGGGCTGAGATGAATCTAAAGGCCTTGGACTGGATGGAAAAAGTAGCCCGGTGTTTGAAGAAGGGATTTGTCCTGACCATTGATTATGGCTATCTCGCGAAAGAACTCTACGCTCCCCATCGAAGAGAGGGAACGCTTCTCTGTTATACTCAGCATCAGACTTCAGAAAATCCTTATGAGCGATTGGGAGAACAGGACATCACTGCTCATGTCAACTTTACCAGTCTGATTCAAAAAGGAGAGGAAGTCGGCCTCCGGTTCACTGGCCTCGTCCCCCAATATCGATTCCTCATTGCGTTGGGACTCCTCCAGGAGATGGAGTTTCTGGGAAGAGAGATGTCTGAAATAGACGCCCTTCAATTTCGGCTTTCATTAAAACATCTGATCGAACCGGAGAGGGGAATGGGTGAAGTCTTTAAGGTATTGATTCAACATAAGGGAATTGATCAGCCCCAATTGGATGGTTTAAGAGATCTCCATTCGATCCCCTGGTCGATTTAACCTATTCTATCCCCTCCCCCTGGCGGGAGGGGATAGAGGGGAGGGGGATTAAAACAACGATATGGCACCCTCACCCCCTGCCTCCCGGTAGGCAGGCAACCCTCTCCCGTCAAGGGAGAGGGGGAAAGGCTAGATGGTTTAATGTCGGAGAGGTTGATGAAGGTTTTGGGAATTTTCGGCAGTCCGAGAAGAGGAGGCAACACAGAACTCCTTTTGGAAGAGGCCCTCAAGGGAGCCGAGAAAGAAGGAGCGAAGGTAGAGCGTCTTTATCTCAGCGACTACACGATCACCCCTTGTAAAGAATGCCATGGATGTGACAACACCGGGAATTGTATCGTTCTCGATGATATGGAAAAAATCTATCCCAAACTGCTGGAGACAGATATCATCCTTCTCGCCTCACCGATCTTTTTCTACGGCGTCACAGCCTGGGCCAAGGCTCTCATTGATCGAAGTCAAGCACTCTGGGCGAGGAAATATCTCCTCAAAGATCCTTCTTTAGGAAAAGAAGGGAAAAGGAGAAAAGGTTTCTTTATCTCTGTGGGAGCGACAAAAGGACAGAAAGTTTTCGATGGGGCCATTCTCACGGTCAAGTATTTTTTTGATGTTCTCAACGCAGAATATGTGGGGGAACTGGTCTTCAGAGGCGTTGAGGCCAAGGGCGATATCTTAAAACATCCTGAGGCACTCCAACGGGCCTTTGAAGCTGGAAGGAGACTGGTTTTAGAATGGGGAGAATTGTGATCGAACTCGACATCTCTCATGTTGAATTGGAAAAGCTTCTGCCCAAATCCTATCTCAAGGAGAATTTAAAGGCGATTCAACTGGGTTATGACCTCAATCTGTACGAAGACTAAAACAAGCATAGGGCATGGGGCATAGAGCATGGCGTTTAAGAATTTGTTGCCCTATGCACTTTGCGCTATGCGCTTTGCGATTCGGAAAGGGGGAGGTGAAATCAATGACGCAATGGAAATGTTCAAATTGTGGCTATACGTTTGGAGCCGATACAGTGCCTGAGCGATGTTCTTCCTGCAAGCAAGCCTGCACCTTCAGTGATGTGACCTGCTATATTCCGGATTGCGGGGGGCCAGGCAATATTGACCCGAGACTCGTGGGTAAAAAGGACAAGCCCATTAAGGAGTAATCCCCCCTTCTCCCCCCTTTAACAAAGAGGGGTTGGGGGGATTAATGGAATATAGGATAATTTAATTAGGAAATGACAGGAAGGAGGGAAAGGGGTTGCAGCTCAAAGGGAAAAAAATAGTTCTCCTTGCAGAGAATAACTATGAGGATCTGGAGCTATGGGTTCCTTACTATCGATTGAAAGAGGAAGGGGCCGAGGTCACGATCGTCGGAACAGGAAGCAGCCGGACCTATACCAGCAAACATGGATATCCTGTGGAGGTGAATAAAGAGGCGAAAGAGATCGATATGTCACAATATGACGGCGTCGTCATCCCGGGAGGTTATGCACCGGATTTGATGAGGCGTTATCCAGAGATGGTAAGAATGGTCAGAGAGGCGCACCAGAAGGGAAAGGTGATCGCTGCCATCTGCCATGCGGGCTGGATGCTCGTCTCTGCCGGAATTGTTAAGGGAAAGAAAGTGACAGGTTTCTTTGCGATCAAAGACGACTTGGTCAATGCCGGGGCAAATTATGTGGATGCGGAGGTGGTGAGAGACGGAAACCTGATCACCTCAAGAAAACCTGATGATCTCCCAGCCTTTTGCAGGGAGATCATTAAAGCTTTAACCTGATGACCGATGAGGGGAAAGGAGAGCGGGATAGAAATGAGTAAAAAAGAGACAATCACCTGTCAACACTGCGGTGCGGAAGCAGATATCACTCTCGAAGGATTTGAAAAAGTGGAGGATGTCATCAAGAGGAAGGAAAGGGTGATATGCAAAACCTGCGGCCAGGAGATCAAGCTAGAGACGAGTTCAAAAAAAGCCTTTGCCTGTTATCATTGCGGTGCTGAGGCAGACATGACCCTCCAGGGCTTTGAGAGTGTGGCTGACGTCATCAAAAGAGAGAAGAAGCTTTTCTGTAAAACCTGCAGGAAAGAGATCCCATGGACAAAGAGGGAGGATATAGGAGCGGTTAAGATAGCCATGGAGGCAGAAAAGAATGCCTATCAGGCCTATTCTAAGGCAGCCAAGAATACGAAAAATCCCAAAGGGAGGGATATGTTTCAACAACTCTCTGAATTCGAAATGAACCATTACCAGAAATTGAAAAACCTCCTTCAATCGCTTCAGGAGAAAGGAGAGTGGATTCTTTACGAAGGGACCCCTCTTAAAAAGAAGGCCATTCCCTTGAAGACCCAGAAACCCAAAGGCCAAGAGCAATTGACGGACATGGATGCTTTGAAAATTGCCGTTCGAGAAGAGAAGAAAGCTCAGGCTTACTATCGATCCATGGCTGAACTCACCAAGGACCCCCGAGGAAGGGATATGTATAAACGATTGGCCGATGAAGAGGCTCTTCATGAGAAATTGCTGAACGACCAGTACTATAGCCTTCACAACACGGGTTTATGGAGCTGGGGAGACTGAATCAATTGCAGATTTTAGATTGCAGATTGCGGATTTAAAAAGATTGTTTCGCTATGCTCTTTGCACTTTGCGATTTTTTGTTATGACAGATGGAAGAAGAGAAATTAAAAGGTAAATCAAAGATCGTCGTCAATATTGAGAACATCCACTGTGGTGATTGTGCCCTCAATATCGAACGGTCGGTGGAACATGTCCCCGGAGTCCTCTCCGCAGAGGTAAGTTATGTCCTCTCCACAGCTACCATTTACTATGACCCCCATCGGGTAGAAGAAGAGCGGATCAAAAAAGCAATTACCAAACCCGGTTATGCGGTCAGGGAGACCATCGCAGAAAGAACTCGGGCCTTCTGGGAGGAGAGAAGGTCCTTCATCTTCCTGAGTCTCTCAGGAGTTACCCTTGGTCTCTCCTGGATTTTCGGGTGGATCGGTCTGGGTCCCCTCAACCTCCCCACTGCCCTTGCCATCGCTTCCTTGATTCTTGGCGGTTACCCGATTGTAAAGAGTGCGATCAAGACGCTCCTCATCCCGGATTTAAATGTGGATACCCTGGTCTCCCTGGCTGCCATTTCAGCCACTGCAGTGGGTGCCTATCGAGAAGCGGCAACGGTTATCTTCATTATGCTTCTGGGTGAATTCTTAGAAGGGTTCACTGTGGGAAAAGCCCGGAAGGCCATTGCCTCCCTGATTCAACTTTCTCCGAAAACAGCCTGGGTGAAAAGAGGGGATGAAGAAGTTCAGGTTCCGATTGAGGACGTGAAGCCCAAGGAGGTTGTGATTGTCAAGCCTGGGGAGAGAATCCCCGTCGATGGGAAAATTATCTCTGGTTGTGGTTCGATCAATCAGTCCACTTTGACTGGAGAGTCGATCCCGGTCGAAAAAGAGGCCGGGGATAAGGTTTACTGCGGAACCTTCAATGAGTCTGGCTCTTGCGAAATCGAAGCCACACAGATCGCTGACGATACAAAATTGGCCCAGATCAAACGGTTGATCCTGGAAGCCCAAGCGGAGAAATCGCCCACTCAAAGAGTGATGGACCGCTTCTCGAGATACTTCATCCCAGCCATCATCCTGATCGCCTTCGCCACTTTTCTTGTCACAGGGGAGATCATCCGGGCGATCACCATCCTCATTGTCGCCTGTCCGTGCGCACTCGTTCTGGGGACACCTACCGCTGTGGTGGCTGCCATAGGAAACGCAGCCCGGCGTGGGATCCTGATCAAAGGGGGAGTCTATCTGGAACAGATGGGGAGATTGAAGACCCTTCTCATGGATAAAACCGGGACCCTTACGGAGGGAAGACCGAAGGTCGTAGAGATGACAACCTTTAATGGGCTGGATGAGAAAGAACTTCTTTACTGGACAGCCATTGCTGAGAAACGTTCTGAGCACCCCCTGGCTCAAGCGGTCACGAAGAAGGCAGAAGAATTGAATCTCAACATTCCCCACCCGGAATCCTTCGAGAATTTCAGGGGGAAGGGCGTGAGGGCTCAATGGGATTCCAAGACCATTATCGTGGGCACTTCTGAGATGGTAAAAGGCGAAGGGATTGAAATTTCGGAATCGGCAAAAAGGCTGTTGGAGTCAAAGGAAGCGGAAGGGATGACCTCCCTCCTTGTGACATTGGATCGTCGTCTCCTGGGAGTCATTTCCATTGCTGATACCTTGAGAGAAGGAGCCAAGGAAGCCATCGATAAGATCAGGGAGCAAGGGGTATCGGAAATTTGGATGCTCACGGGTGACAGTGAGCTGGTTGCCGACCGCATTGGAAAACAATTAGGCATAAGGTACGAGGCTAAACTTCTTCCCGAAGACAAGGTGAGGAGCGTGAAGGAGTGGAGAAGAAAAGGCCGGGTCGTGGCGATGATCGGTGACGGGGTGAATGATGCCCCGGCCTTAGCTGCTGCGGACATCGGCATCGCCATGGGAGCGGTGGGAACGGATGTGGCCATTGAGACAGCCGACATTGCTCTGATGACCGATGAGCTCGAAAAGATTCCTACGGTCATTCGACTCTCCCGAAAGGCCCTTCGGGTGATCAAGGAAAATCTTGTCTTCGCCATCGTTTTCAACACCGTGCTGGTTCTCCTCTCAGCCGAGGGAAGGATGACCATGATCCTGGGGGCGATCATGCACCAGGCGAGTTCACTCCTGGTCATCCTTAACTCGATGCGCCTGTTGCGAAGAACATAGTTTGGAGTAATGAGTTCGGAGTTCGGAGAATTTCAATGATAAGTGACGATTTATTAATTCTGAAATACTCCGAACTCCCTGCTACGACCTAAAAAACTTTATCAATTTCCTCTTGACCTTAGAAAAACCATACCGTAAAATGGGTCGGGTTTAGATCAGAGTGGGAGAAATCGTTCAACCGGAAGCGGTAGCAGAAAGGAGAAATTATGGACGAGAAGAAATTTAAAGGAATCATCGATTTTGCCATTGATAAAGAGATCAAATCATTCAATTTTTATACGAGTGCCAGTCAGGTGGCAAAATATTCGGGGGCAAAAGAACTGTTCTCAGAACTGGCTCAGCAAGAGGTGGGCCATCGGAAAATGCTCGAGAAGATCGATTTGGGGAAAATTGCCCAGGCAAAGTTTGAGAAGGTTCCCGATCTCAAGATCAGTGACTATATGGTCGATGTGGAGTTCCGCCCGGATATGGCTTATGCCGACATCCTTCGAAAGGCGATGAAGATGGAAGAGCGCTCTCTCAAACTCTACAACGATATGAAAGAAAAAAATAAAGATGAAGCATTGATTAAACTCTTCACCTTTTTAGCCAATGAGGAAGCCAGGCACAAACTGAGGCTCGAAAAAATCTATGACGATGAGATCTTGAAATAATCGCAAAGGACAATTCCCCGAAATTAAGAGCGTTTCACTTGAGGAGCATTTCGTTTGAGGAGCACTCTGTTTGAGGGTCTATAGCCTTTATCCTCAAGGCCCGCGCCGCTCCTAAAGCAAAGCGCTCCTTTGACATTGATAGGAGAAAATAGATGCAAAAATGGAAATGTAAAATCTGTGGTTATATTTACGATCCTGAAAAGGGCGATCCCGACGGTAATATCCCTCCAAACACACCCTTTGACAAACTCCCTGACGAATGGGTCTGCCCGGTGTGCGGCGCTCCCAAAGATATGTTTGAAAAGGATTAATCCGTATAAAGCAATGGGTGCGTTCATGATAATCTTGTGTTTTTGACTCCGATCACATTCAATGTTGCCTTAAATTTAAACGCTTTCCTGCCCCGGGAAGACCTGAATTCTTAACACTAAGGTTTTTTCGCTTTTAATTTCTCAACCATTTTTAAAAACTTTTCATAGTCGAAGTAGATGAGAAACCATCTGAAATAATCTACTTGATCAACTCCATTCTCTTTTAATCTGGGAAATTAACTTGACAAAATCAGTCTTTTTAGTAAATTGAAAACAGAATGGAGACCGAAAGAAAGGAGATTTGTATGAATAAAGTACTTTTAGTCATCCTATTGTCGATGGCTTTATTGGTCATGGTAAGAGGTGAAACCCTCGCTGACACTTTTCCTTCCAGACTGATCAACCTCTGGGTGGGTTGGGGAGCAGGATCCGGGACAGACATAAGCCAAAGAGCCATAGCGAACATCGCCTCCAAAGCGCTAAAACAGCCAATCGTGGTAACCAATGTCACAGGAGGAGGTGGAACCTTGGTTCTTGGGCGGCTCAAGGCTGAAAGGCCAGATGGATACACCATTGCCAATACGAGCTCTGCCACCCTAAGCCGGATTCCTCATTTACAGCCAGTCCCCTATAATGCTCAAGACCCACTCAAAGACTTTATCCCTGTTATGAGTTATTCCTATTACCTCTATGGCCTTGCCGTGAAGAGCGACTCCCCCTGGAAAACCTTTGAGGAATTTATTGCCTACGCCAAGGCGAACCCAGGGAAGATCCGTTACAGCACATCGGGCGTTGGGACCGGACAGCACTTGGCGATGGAGTACTTAGCCATGAGAGAGAGGATTAAATGGACGCACGTGCCCTTCGCCACGAGTCCCCAAGCGGTTGCAGCCGTGATGGGTGGACATGTTGAAGCAACCTCTCAGACCCCTGAATGGAAAGAGAATGTGGATGCCGGGAGCATGAGACTCCTTATCTGCTGGAATGACAAACGAATGCCCTTTTATCCAAACATTCCTACGCTAAAGGAGAAGGGCTACGATTTTTCAGTTCAGGCCATCATCCTAATTTATGCCCCGGCCAATACTCCCAAGGAGGTGGTGGCAACGCTCAGTAAGGCCTTCCGGCAGGCCTCGGAGACGGAGGAAGTGAAGGAGATTCTCAATCGGCTCAGCTATCCTCGTGACATCAAGGAGAGTGAAGAGTTGATCCAGATCATTAAAAAAGACTATGAGTTAAATGGAAAGCTTTTCAAAGAACTTGGACTTGGCATTTACAAAAAAGATTAATGGGGCGGGGTTCCCTTGCTCTTATCATAACCTAAATTGAGCGGTTTTATTAATAAGACCTTCTGGATTCCCGCCTTCGCGGGAATGACCGTTTGACCTAACGAGTTTTTAAGTCATTCCTGCGGAAGCAGGAATCCAGTATCTTCAAAACCAATCATCATCACCATAAAGAATCGCTCAATTGGCGGATAAACTAATCTGAGAGGGATTGGACTCCGAATGAGAAACACGGACCAATCTTCGAGCCTTTTCTGGCTTGTTATCGGAATAGGGATTGCTCTCTGTTCTCTAAAATATGGTTTCGGCACTTTCCACGAGCCAGGCCCAGGGTTCATCACTTTTTTTGCAGGTGCGATTCTCACCTTCTTGTCCCTTGCCCTCTTTCTCTCTTCATTTGGCAAGCAGGAGAGCCATGGTGGACTTCGGAATCTCTGGGCCGGTCTCGAGTTTGGAAAAGTTCTCTATGTCATCCTTCTCCTCGTGGCCTACACGCTTGTGCTCAAATCCATTGGATTTCTGATCAGCACCTTCTTCCTTCTATCTCTCCTGTTCCGGGTCAAAGGGACCTATCGTCTCAGAACCATTCTTTTCATATCATTCCTTGTCACGGTTAGTTCCTATGTGATTTTTGAAATCTGGCTCAAGGCCCAACTCCCGAAAGGAATATTAGAAAGGATCATGTGAATCCCTGTGCCGTAGCTCATCGCAAATTGCAATAGTCAAAATGAGTTGAAATCCAAATGGCAGAACAATTTTTTTGAATTTTGAGCTTTGAAATTTGACATTGATGATTTAAACGATGGACATCCTCAACCACATCCTCTTTGGTTTTGGGGTTGCGTTTCAACCTGTAAACCTTCTTTTCTGCTTCATCGGGGTCCTGATCGGGACGCTTGTTGGAGTGCTCCCAGGGTTAGGGCCTGTGGCTGCGATCTCTCTTCTTCTGCCTGCTACCTTCCACGCTCCGCCGGTTGCCTCGATCATCATGCTTTCAGGTATCTACTACGGTGCGATGTACGGAGGATCCACCACTTCAATACTTGTTAACATTCCTGGCGAAGCAGCTTCTGTGGTGACATGCTTCGATGGATATCAGATGGCAAGGAAAGGAAGGGCTGGTCCAGCGCTTGGAATCGCAGCTTTCGGCTCATTCATCGCAGGGACATTAGGGGTGATCGGACTCGCCTTTATGGCTCCTCCTCTTGCTGCCATGGCTCTCAAGTTTGGGCCTCCGGAGTACTTCTCTCTGATGGTTCTCGGCCTTACCGTGCTCACCTTCTTAGCCGGAGGCTCCATGCTCAAATCCCTCATGATGGCTTGCTTCGGGGTTGTGATCGGGAACGTTGGGCTTGATCTCGTTACTGCCCGGCCGAGATTTACCTTCGGACTGGACGTCCTTCTTGACGGAGTGGGGCTTGTGCCTGTGGTCATGGGTCTTTTCGGGATCTCGGAGGTTCTCCTGAATGTAGAGGAGAAGTTGAGTGAACGGGAGATCTTCAAAACCGAGTTCAAGGGACTTCTCCCCACGCTCCAGGACTGGAAAGATTCAATCTGGCCAATTCTCAGGGGATCCGGACTCGGCTTTTTCCTGGGGATCCTGCCGGGCGGAGGGGCGGTCATCTCATCGTTTGTGAGCTACGGGGTTGAGAAAAAACTTTCCAAACACCCTGAAGAGTTTGGAAAAGGAGCAATCGCAGGCGTTGCCGGTCCTGAATCGGCAAACAACTCTGCCACCGCAGGAGCATTCATTCCCCTCCTCACCCTCGGGCTTCCTTCCAATGCGGTCATGGCCATCTTGCTTGGCGCCCTGATGATCTACAACATGCCCCCTGGCCCCAGGCTCATCACAGCCCACCCGAATCTCTTCTGGGGGGTGATCACGAGCATGTATATCGGAAACGTCATGCTCCTCATCCTGAACCTCCCCCTCATCGGCCTCTGGGTAAAGATCCTGAAGATCCCCTATCCGATATTGTTTCCGCTCATCCTCCTCTTCTGTCTGATTGGGGCCTACAGCCTGAACACCAATCCAGTAGAGATCGGGCTCATGCTGATCTTTGGAGTTCTTGGCTACCTGATGAAAAAGTTCAAGTACGACGGAGCCCCTCTTGTCCTCGCTATGGTGCTTGGACCGCTCATGGACAACTCGCTCCGGCAATCGCTCCTTATGTCAGGTGGAAGTGGGATGATCTTTTTCACAAGGCCAATCTGCTTAGTTATTTTTGGGGCCGTGGCCATTATCCTCCTTCTTCCGCTCCTTCCCCACATCAGCCGTATCCGAAAGACCGTGGGAGAAGCCGATTGAAGTTAAAGGAACATCGCTCGTGAGACCGGAAAAGTTAATTATTACCGTATCGGTGACTGGTTCATTCGGTGACAGATCGACTCCCGGACTCCCTATCACCCCAAAAGAGATAGCAGAAAGTGCCCTCGAAGCCTATAGAGCTGGAGCAGCGGTAGCCCATATCCATGTGCGGGATGTCGTGACGGGAAAACCTTCCATGGAGTTTAAGTACTACGAGGAGGTCGTTCAGCGTATTCGGGAAAGTTCGGGCATGATTATCAATCTCAGCACTGGAGCCGGAGCTCGTTTTATTCCGAACGACCAGGACCCCATGGGTCTCGCCCCAGGCTCTACCTTATGTATACCACAAAAACGAATTGAACACGTCATGCGATTAGAACCCGAAATCTGTTCCCTGGATGTAGGCTCCATGAATTTCGGCCCTCATGTTTTTGTTAACTCCTTATCCCATGTGGAATGGATGGCTGAGCAAATCCGGGAGGCGGGTGTCAAACCCGAGATGGAAGTCTTCGATCTAGGGCATATCGAAATCGCCAATCATCTTCTTAAAACCGGAAGGGTGAAGCCTCCACCTTTATTCCAACTTTGCATGGGAGTTCCATGGGGTATTCCTGCAACACCCAACAACATGATCCTCATGAGGCAGGCATTAACTCCGGATGCGATATGGGCGGGTTTCGGGATTGGGGCGACAGCCTTTCCCATGCTGACCCAATCGATTCTCTTAGGAGGGAATATACGCATCGGAATGGAGGACACCTTATACCTTGAAAAAGGGAAACATGCCTCTAGCAATAAGGCGTTGGTGGAGAAAGCGGTAGCCATTATGAAGATCTTAGACAAGGAGCCGGCGACACCCGAAGAGGCAAAGGATTTGATACAACTTAGGTAACCGAGAATGGCTCTTTGTAAAAATAATTTAAATGAGGCTCTCCTGTGGGTATCGGTCAAATCCTGACTCATCCTTCTGTGGTGAGAAAAAAATGCATGATGGAAGCGGCAGAAGAATACTGCTTTCATCTCCACCCATAACATTCCTCATCCCAACGAGGGAAGAAGGACGAGGAGATCTTTATTGTCTTCCTTTCCTTAGCAAACAAAGGCTTAAAAAAAATCTTGACAACCCTAAATTAAGGATTTAGGATGACTTTAAACATTGCAAAACTTATTTACGCTATGCGTAATCTTGAAATCAAAAGGCCCCGGTATTTTATCAATTCTTTAGCCAAGGGATTATCCGTCCTTCAAGCCTTTTCCGAAGCAGGCCACGCTCTCACCCTTTCTGAAATTGCCAAGGCTTTGGGGGCTAACAACACCACTGCAACCCGGCTTTGTTACACCTTGATGGAACTGGGATTCATCCAGAGGGATGGCCATAGAAGATATCACCTCGCTCCAAAAGTCCTCACCCTTGGACACTCTTTCATTTCCGGATTGGCTTGGCAGGAAGTCGCTCAATATTACCTTGAGAGTCTTTTCAAGGAAGTCCAAGAAACGGTTAATTTATCCATATTGGAGGACTCAGAAATCATTTACCTCATTCGAATCAGAAAGAGAAAGTATCTCCCTTTTGATATTCAGATCGGGACGAAGCTTCCTGTGTATTGTACGGCCATGGGAAAAGTCCTGATGGCCATGGGTCCCCCCAAAAAGATCGGGCCGATTTTTAAGAAATTGGAGTTTAAACCCCTGACGGCTCGTACGATCACTCGTTTAGATATGTTCCTCAACGAATTGGATAAGGTTCGGAAGAAGAGTTATGCGGTCAATGACGAAGAACTTTCTATTGGAAACCGGGCAGTCGCTGCTCCAATTGTGGATAAACAGGGCTATGCTGTCGCGGCTATCAATATTGCTGTACCCACAACAGAATACACTCGAAGCCAAATGGAGAAGATCTTAGCCCCCCAAGTCATAAGAACAGCGCATGAGATCTCAGAGGCCTTAAAAAAAATGGAAGCTCCTTTAGTGATGGAAGGGGCTTCTCGAACGAAGTTGGAAAAATCAAAAACCTTAATAGACAGGAAAGTAGGTTAGAAGAAGATGGTTATGAGGAAAATGTTGGAATCTGGGCATAGGCTGTGGAGATAGAGAAGATTGAAAACATAGGAAATGAGTTTAAAGCCATTCGCGAAAAACGGGTAGCCAAAAATTAACGGATACTCTTTTTGCTTGAGGGCTGCTGAAAACAAGAAACCCCTAATATCAGAGAGGCTCACATGAGACTTGAGATTCAATCCATTGACATTAAAGATATTCAAACCGGATCCAAGACCTATGCCAAGGATCGTATTTTATATGTAAATCTCAAGGAACTGGAAGGAATCCTCCTTAAGGACAGTCGCATTAAATCGGTGGACATCCACCTGGTTTATCCTGGAGATCGGGTCCGCATCGTCAATCTTTTGGATGTGGTTCAACCTCGGTGCAAGATTGATAAAGTGGAGGCGGATTTCCCTGGCTTCATTGGAAGATTGCAAATTGCTGGAAGTGGACGCACAAGGTCATTACGAGGCGTGGGTGTTCTCGTCTCAAACCCATGTACGAATCGAAAATATTCTGCTCTCCTCGACCTGTCTGGTCTTGTGGCTGAAATAAGCCGGTATGGAAAAATGAGACATGTCCACATCTCGCCCACGATGCCAGAGGGGACAGAGGAACGTGATTTTGAAGATGCGGTAAAGATTGCCGGACTGAAAACAGCCGTTTATCTCGCTCGGGGAGCAGAGGGACATCCAGTAGATGAGACAGAGGTTTTTGAATTGGATATTCCGAATCTCGACAAGAAGTCGAATCTCCCTCGAGTGGCTTACTATTATCAAATCTACAGTCCGCAGCATGACCATATCGGCATCTCGGATCCATGTTTTTATGGAACGGATGTCCGAAACCTGATACCCACCATCATTCATCCCAATGAAGTTCTGGATGGAGGGGTTGTGGGTGCGCATACCATTCGAGCCCTGGATACGTACACGATTCAAAATCACGGGGTCATCAAAGAACTCTACAGACGCCATGTTAAAGACTTGATTTTTGCCGGGGTGGTCTGCGGGGTCGCCAATATGGAGCCTGTGCCAAGGAAAAGGCAGGCAGTAATGGCTTCGAATCTGGTGAAGAATGTTTTAGGAGCGGACGGTGTGATCTTGACGAAGATTCACGGCGGTTTGCCCCACGTCGACCTTGCTCTCGTGGCAGAAGAGTGTGAGAAGCTCGGGGTGAAAACAGCTATCTTTACCCAACCGTTGATCAGTTACGGTACCCTGGCAGATACACTGTTATTCAATGCAGAAGCAGTGAACTTGATCATCACGGTTGGAGCCACCATGGAAAGGATCAAAATTCCCCTGGATGCAGAACGTTTTCTGGGAGGGACGGCGGAGACCAAAATCTATTGTCCGGATCCCATCGTCCAACATGCAGGCGACCCCGCGATCGATGTGGAACAGTTTTTGATCGCCGGAGTCCATGACCATCTGGGCAGTGCCAATATCATCGTCAAAGAATATTAGGATCTGCCTCTGTTTAAGGAGGAGCAAATGACTGAAAAAAAATTGAAAGTGGTCCATTATCTCAACCAATTTTTTGGCCAAATAGGGGGCGAAGATAAAGCGGATATCGGTTTTATGGTTAAGACAGGTCCTCTGGGTTCCGGTCTGGCTCTGCAAAAAGCTCTTGGCGATAAGGCCGATGTGATGGCGACGACCATTTGCGGTGATAACTACTTTTCGAAAAATCCTGAACAGGCTGGAGAAGAAGGACTCAAGTTGATCGAACCTTATCGGCCGGACCTTTTCTTTGCTGGACCAGCTTTTGCTGCAGGAAGGTACGGGGTCGCCTGCGGGGCTATCTGCAAGGCTGTGGGGGAAAAGCTCAACATACCCGTCCTGACAGGGATGTATCAGGAAAATCCTGGCGTGGACATGTACCGAAAGTATGCCTATATCTGCAAGACCGGAAATAGTGCTCGCGATATGGCGGAGTGCATCCGCCATATGACGGGGCTGGCTTTTAAACTTATCTCTGGAGAGAAAGAAGCACGCCTTGTATCTCGAGAGAGCCTGCCAAGACCTGATGAGTATGATTATTTCTCCCGTACTATTTTGAGAAATGAATATACAGATAAGACGGCCGCAGAAAGAAGTGTGGAGAAGTTGCTGGCCAAGCTCCGAGGTCAACCTTTTGAAAGCGAGGTTATCCTGCCAAAGTTTGAAAAGGTCGAGCCCCCTCCTCCCATAAAAAACCTTCGTGCTTGTGAAATCATTCTGATCAGCGATGGCGGCTTGGTCCCGAAAGGGAATCCAGACGGATTGAGCGGAAGAGGAAATCTCCGATGGACGAAATATGAGATAGACACCTTTCTCCCCGAGGATTTCGACTCCTCTCATTATGAAATTGCTCACACAGGCTATTTCCCGGTTCAGGTCCTGGAAGACCCGAATCGATTGGTCCCAGCCGATGTGATGCGCAATCTGGTTAAGGAAGGTAAGGTTGGGAAACTCCATCCAACTTTCTTTTCTACATCCGGGAATGCCACGGTTTCACGAAGATGTGCTGAAATGGGCGAGGAGATGGGAGAGGAGATCAAGAGGAGGGGCAATATCGGCGCCGTCCTCCTTACCTCCACCTGAGGATCGAGCACTCGTTGCGGGGCAACGATTGCATCCAGGATTGAGAAGATCGGTATCCCTGTTGTTCAGATCACTGCCGTTCCAAATGTCGCTCAAATGGTGGGGGTCAATAGAATATTACAAGGCCAGAGCATCACCTGCGTCGTGGGAAATTCGGTCTTAACGAAGGAGCAGGAGAAGGCATTGCGCCGTAAATATATTTTAAGGGCCATAGAAATACTCCAAACGGAGGTCAACAGATCAACGATCTTTACGTTGGAAGGAACATAGTAATCCTTCTCAATGACTTCATAGCACCTTTAGGATTGAGGAGATAGGGTAGGCGGCGAAGAAAATCATTGAATAGATGGGAAGTCGCGGCTCATTTCTCCTGAGCGATCTTATCGCTACCATTGCTCTTATAATTACGAAGAATAAAAAAGACCGTATGAAAAAGGCGATGTTTGTAGCTTAGGGAAGCCTGTATTTCGGAAGGATGTCCCAATTGTCTGATGGGATCTCTTTCCTCCTGGAGGCCAATTCGAAAGGTAACAAATCGTACCACTGACCATCCCCAGAAAGAGGGATAGATTCTTTCTTCTGTAAATTGGGCTGGCCCATTGGTCTTATCAAATATCCTATCTGATACATCTGATTAGCAACGCTAAGGAGGGTTAAAAAATGTGCCCACAGATTGCAACAGAACTAGCTAAATTTGTAGTGGAAACTAGGTATTCGGAAATTCCTAAAGAGGTGGTCGATTTCACGAAAGGGTTGCTTCTAAAAACGGTTGCGGGAACCTTGGCTGGATCAGCAACGCCTTCCGGAAGGAAGATGTCTAACATCGCAAAAGCACGAAATCTCAGGGAAGATGTTGGAGTAATAGGTTGTGGCTTCAAAACCTCATTATGGGAAGCGATTTTGCTAAATGCCTTTCTCGCTCATGCCAGTGAGCTGGAAGATGATAGCTTCGTTGGCGGGGTGTCCTGGGATATAACCGTCATCCCTTTACTCCTTCCTCTGGCAGAACATCTTAGGATTTCTGGTAAAAATCTGATCGAGGCGCTTGTGGTAGGGCTTGAAGTCCACACCCGGACCTGTTCGTTTCCAACGAACCATTTAGGAATTGTCGTATTCCCTGGTGCGGTGGGACCGGCGGCTGCCGGAGCCAAAGCTTTGGGATTGGGCGTTGAAGAAACGACTTCGGCATTGGGGCTTGCGATGTCAGCATCTGCCATTTCGCTATTGAATCTTGGAACGGACGCCCATTTCTTAGAATCGGCCTTTCAGTCATTACAAGGAATCGTGGCCGCCGAGATGGCCAAAGAAGGGATGAGCGGCAATCCCGATATTGGAGCCTATCTCACAAACTTCCTCGGTAAGGAAAAAGTTGATCCAGGGAAGATTAGTAAGGATTTAGGTAAAGAATGGCAGTTCCAAAACATCGGTATTAAAAAGTATCCTTGTTGCTTCTTTACGCATCGTCAAATTGACGTAGTTCTTGAATTAAAAAAAGAGCATCATCTCTCACTTAACGAGGTCGAGAAAATCGAAGTCCATGCTAGCCCTGCCGATGAATGGTGCAACCGCCCGGAGCCTAAATCCTTAGGGGACCTCCAGTTCAGCTTCCAGCATCTTCTGGGAGCAGCGATCCTTGATGGGGATGTAAATTTTGACAACGTTGATATGGATGTTTTGTCAGATCCGCGATACGTTGAAGCTCGTTCCAAGGTCGATGTAATTATTCATCCAGATAGGTCTCCCCTACTCGTCCAAGCTCCTGCTGAAGTGATCATCAAAATGAAAAACGGAAAGAAAATCTCACGCCAAAGGATGCATACGATTGGGTCGCGTCAAGAGCCGTTGTCCCCAAAGCAGTTTAGAGAGCTTTATTCGAAATTCACAAAGGGCATTCTTGCCGATCAGCAAATTGATAAAAGTGTGGAGGCGATATTGAATTTGGACAAGCTTAATGACCTCTTGGGGCTTATGAATATGCTCACCTTTACGCACAATTTGCATAGATGACAAGTAAAATACGTAAGGAAATGTTTGGTTATCGAGATGTGTCAATTCAAAGGAGGCGCGTATGAAAACAGTACTGGTGACGGGTACAGGAAGCTCAATTGGTAGGGAAGTAGCTCTATTTTTGGGCTCCAGGGGATATAGAATATTAACCCATGGAAGTAAAATGAAAAAACCTCTAGAAGATACTCATCAGCTACTCAATAAAGCAAATATTCCGTATGCAGCCTACCTGGCCGATTACACTTCATTGGATGAAGTGGAGGAGATGTGTGACAAGATTCTGAAGAACGAGAGTCAATTAGATGCCATGATCCATGTTGCAGGAGGCGCCAACGCTTTCGGCCACGATAAGATAACTCCCAGACAAATAGTCGATTCAATGAATGTCAATTTGATTGCAACAATGATCATCACACACAAATTATTGCCATTGTTAACTGAAGCGAGCCTCATCGTTTTTACCTCTGGCTTGCCCGGAATTCATTCCGGATGGTACCCTACTGACGCTTGCTATGATGCTGCAAAGGGCGGGGTTTTACGTTTTACAGAAAACCTTGCTCGTAACCTTGGCCCAAGGACAAGGGTCAACTGCATTGTTATCGGCCTGAATTACGTTGATGACAATCATAAAGAATGGAGAACGGCAATGGCGGCTCACATGCCAATGAAAAGGATAGCCTACGCAGAAGACTATATGAAATGTGTCGATTTCTTTTTAAATCACGGCTATATCACTGGAGTTTCCTTGCCGTTGGACGGGGGATGGTCTGTCTACAATCCAAATCCCCCATTTAAGACTGCTAAGGACTGGGATTAAAGAACGATCATTCAAATCAAATTCGACGATCAAATCTTCTATATAAGGACCTAAGCTTAAGGCGATCAGTACCCACAGGCAACAGCAGTGATTGAAATTGGGATATTGATATGGAATTTTGGATAGTCCAGACACTCAATGCCATCTCATTCGCCATGCTTCTTTTCCTGCTCTGTGCGGGATTGTCAGTCATCTTTGGTTTGATGAATATCCTGAATCTATCGCATGGGTCTTCTTATCTATTGGGAGCTTATATCGGACTCACCGTCATTAATGCAACCCACAATTTCTTTATAGGATTGTTAGCCGGTATGGTGGTGTCTGGGTTCGTTGGTCTTCTTTTGCAACGGTTTTTGCTTCAACGAATATATGGTAAACGGCTATTACAAGTCCTCCTCACCATGGGGTGTATGTTTATCATAGGTGACGGTGCTATCCTTATCTGGGGCGCTGATCCAACCGCTTTACCTAAACCAAGTTTTTTAAATGCCTCCATCCACCTAGGCAACATCGTTTTCCCTTCCTACCGATTATTTGTCATTGGCATAGGAATATTCGTGGGGTTGGGGCTGTGGTTTTTGCAGGAGAGAACAAAATGGGGAGCCATTCTCCGGGCTGCCGTCGATGATGAGCAAATGGCTCGAGGAGTTGGAGTCAACGTTCCCTTGCTCTTCACTCTTGTATTTCTTTTAGGAATTGCTTTAACTGGTGTAAGCGGAGTACTCGGAGGACCCTTTGTTGGGGCCTATCCCGGTGTTGATATAGAGGTTCTACTCCTTGCTGTAGTAGTCATTATTATAGGTGGGTTAGGGAGCATGAAGGGGGCTTTCTTGGGAAGTCTCATTGTCGCCTTTTTAGACAACTTTGGTAAGGCTCTCTTCCCAGAGCTTGCTATGTTCACTATTTTTGCGCCCATGGCTATCGTTTTAGCTTTAAAACCGACTGGCTTGTGGGGGAAGATTTGAACCAAAAATTTTGGGTGATAATTCTAATCTTAGCTTCGGCCTTGGCCTTCATAATAGTACCCTTCATTCTACCTGAATATTATATTGGTTTAGTAACGAGAGCTCTTATTCTTTCCATTTTGGCAATGTCCATCAATTTACTGCTCGGTCATTTGGGTTTGGCATCAGTAGGACATGGCGTATTTTTTGGAATCGCCTCATATACTGTGGCGATAGTCACGCTACGCATGGGAGCAACCTTTTGGTCTGCAATGGGAATTGCAATTCTATCAGCAGTCATAGCGGCAGGACTTTTCGGACTGCTCGCAATTCGCACAAAAGATATTTTTTTCCTAGCTATCATGCTGGCCTTTTGTCAGGTATTTTATGGCATCTCTGTTAGCTGGAAGGCTGTTACCGGAGGTTATGACGGCATCCCCGGTCTCCTCAGACCACGGATCATTCCTGGCTTGAACTTAGAACATACAGTCTCTTTTTATATTTTTGTTTTACTCGTGTTCTTGATAGTTATGGGTGGCTTTTGGATTTTCACGAACTCACCTTTTGGTTTGGCCTTGAAGGGCATTCGCGATAGCGAGACTCGGATGAAAGTTTTGGGTTACAATGTGTGGTTATACAAATACCTAGCCTTTATTATTTCAGGACTTATCGGCGGTATTTCAGGAATCCTTCATGCCTATTACGATGGTTGTCCTAACCCGGCGGACTTCGGTTTAGTGCGTTCATCCACTGCCCTTTTCATGGTCATTTTGGGAGGTCCTGGAACATTAGCCGGCCCAGTAGTGGGGTCCATCATCATAGTTTTTTTGCAGGATTTTATCAGCAACATAACAAATCGATGGCTTATGTTTCTCGGGGGCGTATACGTAGTTGTCGTCCTGCTTTTTCCCGAGGGAGTTCTCGGTGGAATTAAGAAAAAGCTCGAGTTACCCATTGGATTAAAAAGGTAAGCAGGGATATTGGCATCTCATTTTTAAATGGTCACTAAATTCAGTCAAAGGAGGTAAAAAAACGATGATTAAGAAGAACAGGCAGGTATGGGCAACATTATCAATCGCATTGATAGTTGGTATGGTAGTGTTTGCGGTGGACGGTTTCAATGATTCAAGAGTTCATGCGGCACCACCCGTGAAGATCGGCTACGCGATTTCACTGTCAGGAGTATTTACGAGCTATGGAGAAGACTTGAGGGATGCCCTTAATCTTTACATGGACAAAATAGGACATAAGGTTGCAGGGCGCAATATGGAGATCATTGTTGAAGATATCGGTAGTAATCAGGTAAATCGCGCCCTGGATGTGGGGCGTAAATTAATACAAAAGAATAATATCGATATCTTGGCCGGGGTGATTGATACCGGTTCGGCCTATGCTCTGGCTTCGTTGGTAGAGAAACACAAGATCCCGTTTGTCATATCCAACGCCGGAGCAGACGACCTCACCCAGAGAAAAAGCAATCCCTACATCATACGCGTGTCTTTCACCAACAGCGGGGGTTCGCATCCTCTTGGGGTATGGGCTTACGAAAAGGGATATCGCAAGGCGGTGGTGATGGGTTCTGACTATGGTGCTGGTTATGAGCATGTGGGTGGGATTTGCCAGACATTCAAGAAAATGGGAGGAAAAATTATTCAGGAGATCTGGCCCCCGTTAGGAAACCAGGATTTCGCACCCTATTTGGCAAATGTCAACCGTGAGGCAGACGTCGTGATGGTTTTCTTTGCGGCTTCAGATGCGTTGCGATTTGTCAAACAGTATGAAGAATATGGGCTTAAGAAAAAAATCCCACTTATTGGAAAAGGGTATTACTTGGATGACAATATATTACCCAAACAAGCTGAATCGGCTGAGGGTCTCATTTCCGAATCACATTGGTGCTTCTTATTAGACACCCCTGAGAATAATGAGTTCAATGCAGCTTACATAAAGAAATATGGACGTAGGCCCACCAATGTTGCAGAGCAGGGATATGTAACTGGCATGGTAATCGCCAAAGCGCTTGAAAAAACAAAGGGGGAGATAAAAAGCGAGGAATTCGTAAAGGTGATGCGATCCCTTGAATTAAAAGCGCCGAGGGGTATGATAAAGTTTGACAAATATGGAGAAGTCATTCAGACCTATTACATCCGTAAGGTGGAAAAAGTCAAAGGTGAATGGCAAAGTGTCCCCTTTATATCTTATCCAGCAGTCAGCCAATTCTGGACATGGAGCCCTGAAGAATACATGAAGATGACACCGTATATGGAGATGAAAGGAAAATGGACTGAATAGGATTTATGAATATGGTTTTGACGTAGATGAATTTTTGTTAATCTAGATCAATTGTTCATTTTTAGAAACTTCTCACAAGCCTCGGTCATAGTAGATATTGGGTTGGGACAGGCTCAATATGTCTGCATTGACACTTGATAAAATTTCAGTTGAATTCGGCGGTCTACAGGCCCTGACTATGCTCTCTTCATCTATTGAAATTGGTGAAAAGCGAGCAATTATAGGCCCAAATGGAGCGGGGAAAACTACTCTTTTCAACGTGATCAGTGGAATGGTTAAAGCTACGAGTGGCAGAGTCCTGTTATTTGATCAAGATATTACCGATTATACAGCCCACCTTCGTGCATCCTTCGGACTAGCCAGGACCTTTCAAATTACCAATCTCTTTAGCAATCTCTCAGTCCTTGAAAACATTTTTCTTGGGGTCCAGGCATTAACCCGGACAAAATATGTATTCTACCGTGGTACCTCTTCGTTTAGGGAACTAATAACCAACGCTGAATCTCTACTTCGCAAATGGGGCCTTTGGGATAAGCGAAATTACCCTGTGCGAAATCTTTCCCACGGGGAACAAAGGCAATTGGAGATTGTTTTAGCCTTATCAGCAAAACCCAGAATACTTCTGCTCGACGAGCCTACACAAGGGTTATCCATCGCTGAGACTGCTTTGGTTATACCAATGATTGAACAATTAGATTCATCCACCACAGTCCTTTTTATAGAACACGACATAGATGTGGCTTTTAAAATAGCGGATAAGACCAGCGTATTATATTTTGGGCAAATCTTAGCTGAAGGTAAAGAGGCGGAAATTCGAGGTAATCCTAAGGTGGCTGAAGTTTATTTAGGTCTGGATACGCAGCATGCTTGAGGTCATTGATATACATAGCTATTACGGAGATAGCCATATACTGCAGGGGATCTCCATGCACATTGCTAAAGGAAGCATCGCTGCAGTGTTGGGCAGAAACGGCGTGGGGAAGACTACCTTACTTCATTCAATTATATCTTTTGTGAAGCCTCGCCAAGGGACGATTCGTTTGGATGGCTACGAAATAATGGGTAGGCCTATCCATGAAATTATGCGCAGAGGAGTGGCATTAGTTCCCCAGGGCCGAAGGGTATTTCGTTCATTAAATGTTGCAGAGAACCTCGTCGTACCTTTCCGTTGTTCAAGTTTAAGCGACACGACCATCAAACCATGGGGGGAGAGAGAAGTATTTGAAACCTTTCCTATCTTGAGTAAGCGACGCAAACAAAAAGCCAGCAGCCTCAGCGGTGGGGAACAACAGATGTTGGCCATTGCCAGGGCCTTGGTCAGTGGTCCGAAACTCCTACTTCTGGATGAACCCTCTGAGGGTCTTGCCCCATTAGTGGTGAAGGAAATAGCCCAAGTCATATCGCGGTTGCGATATCAAGGGATGGCCATTTTATTAGTTGAGCAAAATTTCCATACTGCACTAACTATATCTAACAAGATTTACGTTATGAGCCGGGGCACACTGGTACACGAATCCTCTCCAGAAGACTTACTCAATAATGAAGAGGTTAAATCTCACTATTTAGGAATATAATCTCAGAATCGAAGAACTAACCATTGTGGTTTCATGACTTATTTTTTCTTGACAACCATTTGCTCGTAACATAATTTAAACCTACTTCAATGAAAGGGGGCTTTGACGATGGTTAAAAATTCACGAAATCTATTTACGACCTGCTTGATTTTTTTCCTGTTCACCTTGTCCCTGGTTTTTCTCGATTTCTCCATGAGCTATGGAGCTGAGAAATATCCCACCCGGCCCGTCAACATGATCGTTCCCTATGCACCTGCTTCAGGAACGGACCTGGGAAGCAAAATCATGGCGGATAAAATCGCTGAATTTCTGGGGCAACCGTTGATCAGCGTATATAAGCCTGGTGGAGGAGGTTCACTGGGAGCAGCCTTTACGACAAAAGCGAAACCGGACGGTTATACGATATTAGCCGGGAGTATTACTCCTTTTGTCGTATCGCCTGTTGTCAAAAAACTGGATTACACGATGGATGATTTTATCCTTTTGGGTATCTACTCGAAAAATCCCTTTTGGATTGCTGTAAAATCGGAAGCCCGCTGGAAAACGCTAAAGGACTTTGTTGACGAGGCTAAAAAAACCCCTGGTAAACTTTCCGTGAGCACTTATGGAAAACTTTCTGCAGGGGATTTTGTTCTCGAGCTCTTCAAAAAGCAGGCAGGTATTAATGTGGTGGACGTTCCTTATAAATCTTCCGGCGAAGCCCTCACCGCTCTTTTAGGAGGACATTGTGACGCGGCTTTGGTTTCAGCCGCTGCGGGTCTCCTCGAGTCCGGCTCGATCAGGATATTAGCCGCTGCAGAGGAGAAAAGACTGGAGGGTCTGCCGAATGTGCCTACCTTTAAAGAATTTGGATATCCAATCATATTGGATTGTCCATACTCCCTTGCCTTTCCCAAAGGAACGCCTCCCGAGATCGTGGCACGAGTCTACGATGCCCAGAAGAAGGCCATTGAGAAGTATTCGAAAGAGATCAAAGCAAGCCTCTGGAAAGTGGAGCAATGGCCCGATTTTCGGACCCCTGAAGACTCCAGAAAAAGATATAAAGACCTGGAGATTCTTTTTTCCAAAATCGTTAAAGAATTGGGTGTAAAAGTGGAATAGAGAAATCTGTGCCCCGTCCTATCTCATATGGGACGAGGCAAAATCTGGTCACACCGATTTCTGTCATAGGGAAACGTGAAACATGAGAAGACATGACCAGATGAGCAGTTTGGTATGGCTGGCCTTTGCCATCTATATCTGTATTGAATCGAGCCGCTTGTCTTTTGGATCCTTCCACAATCCGGGTCCTGGTTTACTGCCTCTTCTGGTGGGCATCCTTTTAGGGATATTTTCCATCATCGTTTTCCTGCAGGCCTATTTATCAGATCAATCGCAAGAGATTGTTCCATCCTGGTATCCCAAAGAAAAATGGAAGAAATTGATCTGGGCCCTGGTCGCTTTGTTCGCCTATGCGGTCTGTTTGGAGATTCTTGGGTTCTTGATAAGCACCTTTCTCTTGTTAGTCTATCTCTTCCGTTCTGGAATGGAATCCAAAAGATGGGCGGTAGCCATAGGAGGGAGTGTAATAGCCTCCTTTTCCTCCTATGCTGTCTTTGAATTGTGGTTGAAGACTCAACTGCCGAGAGGAATTTTAGGATTTTAACAATGGACTTCCTTTCAAATCTCTCCTTAGCCTTCTCTGTCACCTTCCAATTGAATAATCTCCTTTTTTGTTTCATTGGTTGTGTGATTGGTACCTTGATCGGAGTACTTCCAGGGATCGGACCCGTTGCTACCATTTCCTTGCTTTTGCCTTCCACCTTCCGCATGTCTCCTGTATCGGCCATCATCATGCTGGCTGGGATCTATTATGGGGCCATGTATGGCGGTTCCACAACTTCAATTCTCGTCAACATCCCTGGTGAGTCAGCCTCTGTGGTCACCTGCCTTGACGGCTATCAAATGGCGCGACAGGGCCGGGCCGGTCCTGCATTGGGAATTTCTGCGTTTGGGTCTTTCATTGCAGGAACTGTAGCCACCATTCTCATTATGTTGGTCGCTCCTCCCTTAGCCAAGTTAGCCCTCAAATTCGGGCCGCCAGAATATTTTTCCTTAATGTTCCTGGGTCTCACCCTCTTAATCTACTTGGCGAGTGGATCCATGATGAAGGCGTTGATGATGGCCTGTGTGGGGATCTTTCTGGGCGCCATCGGAACCGATACCATCTCTGGAATCGAGAGGTTTACTTACCGGAGCTATACGCTCATGGATGGGATTGGATTGATTCCCGTAATCATGGGTCTCTTCGGCATCTCAGAAGTTTTGCTGAACATTGACGAGGCCTCGAAGCAGGAGATCTATAAGACCCGGATTTCAAACCTTCTCCCTACGCTCAAGGACTGGAAAGACTCCATCCTGTCGATCATCAGAGGAACGTTCATCGGTTTCTTCCTTGGAATCTTGCCCGGAGGAGGAGCAACCATCGCTTCTTTCGCGGCTTATGCGGTAGAAAAGAGGATCTCGAAGCACCCAGAAAAATTTGGATCAGGGGCCATCGAGGGAGTCGCTGCTCCAGAGTCAGCCAATAATGCAGCGAGCCAGGGGGCTTTCATCCCTCTCTTGACTTTGGGAATACCGGCCAATGTAGTCATGGCCATATTGCTTGGAGCCTTGATGATCTACAATATTAAGCCCGGACCTTTATTGATTAAAAATCATCCTGATCTATTCTGGGGAGTGGTCGGAAGCATGTATATTGGAAATATCATGCTGCTGATCCTGAATATTCCCTTGATCGGGATTTGGGTGAAGATTTTAAAAGTCCCCTATCCCATTCTTTTTCCCTTGATCTTGCTCTTCTGCCTCATCGGGGTTTACAGTGTCAACAACAACGTGGTTGAAATAGTAATTATGATCATTTTCGGGATTGTGGGATATCTGTTGAAGAAATTTAAGTATGAGGCAGCACCATTAATCTTAGCTTTCGTTCTAAGTCCTTTGATTGAAATTGCCCTTCGCCAGTCCCTTCTTATGTCGCACGGCAGTTTTTCGATTTTCTTCACTCGGCCTATCTCGTTGATTCTCATGGTGGTAGCGATCCTTCTTCTGGTTCTCCCGTTGATCCCGGGTCTAAAAAGACCACCGAAAGGGGAAGAAGAGATCAGTTGACCAAGGTAATGGATTTCCAATAAAATGATTGAATGACAGATCCTTCTCAACGCTTCAGACCTTTTTTGACCTTTTCCATTCTCTCCGCCCTTTATACCCTCTCCATGTTTTACCGTGTATCCAATGCCGTCATCGCACCCAACCTTATCCGAGATTTGGGGCTCGATGCAGAAACCCTTGGCATCCTCGGAGGCGCTTTCTTCTACTCCTTCGCCTTGCTTCAGATCCCAATGGGACCCATGCTCGACCGAATGGGACCTCGCATCATAGTCACTTCTTCCACTTTGATCGGAGCTATTGGCGCTTTTCTCTTCGCCTTTGGAAATTCATTTCTTGCAGCCTTTTTGGGTAGAATTCTTATCGGGGCGGGAATGGCTTCCATCCTGATGGGGTCTCTAAAGGTTTTCACTTTGCAGTTTCCTCCGGAAAAGTTTGCGACCCTCATGGGCACCCTTATCTCTGTTGGGACATTAGGCAGTATTTTAGCCGCTTCTCCCTTGGCCTATTTTACTTCTACAATAGGATGGAGAACGACTTTCATCATCGCCGGTGGAATTACAGCTGTTCTTGCCTTTCTAACCATTTTAATTTTAGGCAGAGAAAAGAGAAAACCTGAGGGTCTGATCTCTTCTCTCTCTTTGCAAACGGAGATAAAGGTTCTACAATCTTTTCGATTGATCCTGGGTTCTCTTGCCTTCTGGCAGATTGGAGCAGTTGCCTTTTTTAGATTTGGAATCTCCATGGGCCTTCAGGGCTTGTGGTTAGGGCCTTACATGATGGAAATCAAGGGATATTCACCAGTCCAAACAGGGAATCTCCTCATTCTATCGGCCATCGGAATGATTGTGGGAGGCCCTATTTCAGGCCAATTCTCTGATCGAATTTTCCGTAACAATAAAGGGGTTGCCCTGTGGGGATTGAGTCTTTACACTCTGAGTCTATTGCCTCTCATTGGCATCTTCAAAATCCAAAATCCTATTGGGTATGGTCTCATTTTCTTTTTCATGGGTTTTTTCAATGCCTTTGGAATGGTGATCTACTCACATGCCAAAGACCTCTTTCCTATCACCATCTCAGGCACTGTGATGACATGGGTCAATTTCTTCACTATGGCTGGAGCAGCCATCTTTATGCCAGCTTTAGGAAAAATCATTGAAGCCTTCCCCCGTATCGGTCACTCCTATCCAGCTGAGGCTTATCATCTCTCCTTCCTTATCTGTTTCATTGGGATGGCAGCCAGCCTGATCTTCTACGCCTTCTCGAAGCGAGAATAAACCGCAGAGCGCATAGCACAAAGAGCATAGACTCTTCAAGGCCATGCGCTATGCTCTATGCTATTTCTCGACGGGAAAGGTCATCTGACCTCCATAGTAACCCAGGAGGGAAACGATGGGGGTGAGGATGACTATCATAATGAAATAGAGGGGATTGGATATCTGGGATTGAGAACTACGCCAGAGGATGAGGATGATCTCGAAAATAAGAAGGAGGATAGAAAACTGAATCTTTCTCTTCACAAAAAGAGTGAGCTTCAATCGATAATTGATCCACCAGGTAAGGAGCCCTGTGGCCATGGCAAAAAGAGAGGCGATGGCTCCCAGGATGAAGAGGTAGAAACTGGTGATCTCGAAGGAAGGATTTTTAAAGATAAGATAGAGAAGGACAAAGAGGGAAGAGGCCATCAATAAGGCGATGGGAAAATGGACAATCATGGGGTGAGGATGGCGCCTTGCCATTGGAAACTTTTGAAGAAAATTCTGGAGAACGAGTGGAAGGTGTTTCAATTCCTCGGGAGCTCCTTTTTTCAAAACCCCCACCCGGGGATATCGTTCAAGGACCTCTGTTCCATGGGGAGCCGCAGAGATTTCTTCTGCAAGATCCTTTCCTGAGGGATGCCTGTTCATGTGAAGGCCTTTGGACCAGAGAGGGCTCTTGGATACATCATAGACATTCCCTTGGAAAACGATATAGACGGGCTTACCTTCTTTTCCATTAAACGATGACAATTCTTCAGATGTAATCTCTTTCATTTTGTCCTATCCCTCCCTCCCACCCCCCTTGAGGCCCGTCCTCCGCAGTGGCTCTGCTACGGAGGATGGAGGGAGGGATAGGATGGGGGGCGCTATCCTGTTTATTTTTGTTTCAATGCTCCTCCGTCACTTAAAATCAAAAAATTATACTCACCCTCACTGACAAATACAAGCTTTATCATTTCAAAAATCATCTTCTTGAATTATTGGGAATGGGATGATACTTTAATAAAAAGGAGTTTTTATGACTCTGAAGATACTATTAGGTATCCTAATGGGTGGCTCTGTGGGATTTGGTTTGAGCTATCTCTTTCGAAGCATTGGGAGTTCCTGATCTCTCACCTGTAACCCCTACATCTCTACCCCTCTGGGCGCGCTGGTGGGGTTACTCTTGGCCTTAGGCTAAGGTCAAATAAAGTTGAGAGTTTAAAGTTTCAAGTTTAAAGTTTAAAATACTTTCAAACCTGAAACCCGAAACTCGGAACCTTAAACTTTTAATTATGCCCCAACTCAGACAAGATCCGACCACCAAAGAGTGGGTCATCATTGCGACCGAGCGTGCAAAGAGGCCTCACAGTTTTAAAAAGTCCGGGCCTAAATCCGAAAGGCCCTTTTACAAGGAGGACTGTCCTTTCTGCCCTGGTAATGAACACCTCACTCCTCCTGAAACCCTTGCCTATCGAAGTGGGGGACCCCCCAATAGTAAAGGATGGTGGGTGAGAGTTGTTCCCAATAAATTTCCAGCCCTCTCTTTAGAAGGAAGTTTAGAGAGGAAGGAAGAGAAAGGATTTTTCAGGATGATGGACGGAGTGGGAGTCCATGAGGTGATAATCGGAAGCCCTATCCATAATCAACTCTTTCCTTTGATGGAGGATAAGGAAGTTGGGGAGGTTCTCCTTGCCTATCGAGAGAGATATCTTGCTTTAAGGAAAGATCCGAGGATCAAATTGATCATCATCTTTAAAAATCACGGGGAAGCGGCAGGAACGTCCCTGGAACACACCCATTCCCAGATTGTTGGGACGGCTGTCGTTCCATCCAATATCCGAAAGAAATTGGAGGAGGCAGCCCGTTACTACGATGACCATGGAAGGTGTGTCTATTGCGATTCGATTCAGGAGGAACTGAACTTTGGAAAAAGGACCGTCATGGACACGGAGAGGTTTATCGTCCTCCAACCCTTCGCTTCCAAGTTTCCCTTTGAAACCTGGATCATCCCCAAAGAGCATCAGGCTTCATTCGGGTTAATCTCCATGGAAGACTCAAAAACATTTGCAAGGATCTTAAAGGAAACTTTGTTCAAGCTTTATATCAAATTGAACGATCCTGATTATAACTTTGTCATCCATACCGCTCCCATTAAAGATGAAGAGGAGGATTATTACCACTGGCATCTTCAAATCACCCCGAGACTGACCACCACCGCAGGATTTGAAATGGGTTCTGGCATCTATATCAACGTGGCCTACCCCGAGGAGACCGCAACGTTTTTAAGAGAATGAAAAATAGGGACACATCCCATTTTTCTTGACACCCATTGAAAAAGATATTTAAATTGTAGACTATGCCACGGATTCCAAGAATCGTCGGAGTCGGACACCCCCATCACATCATCCAAAGAGTTAACAATAGGGAGAACATCTTTCTAAACTATAAAGACTACGAAAAGTACCTCTCCTTTCTTTCAAGGTACTCAGAAGAGAAAGGCGCTGCCGTTTTTGCCTATTGCCTTATGCCGAATCATGTCCACTTGCTGGTGACCCCTTCAGGGGAAGAGGTCCTTGCTAAGATGATGCAGGGGGTTACGCTCTGCTATACCCAATACTTTAACAGGGAAAAGGGGCGGACTGGACGGCTCTGGGAATGCAGATACCATTCTACTGTTATTGATGCAGAAAGATATCTATGGGCTGTTAGCAGGTATATAGAGAATAATCCAGTGAGAGCGGGGATAGTTAAGAAACCTGAAGACTATCCCTACTCCAGTGCCAAGGCTCATATTTTGGGAAGGAGGAGTAACCTTTTGAAAGAGTCCTTATTCGACAAGAGTGAACTGAGTGAATACAGAAGGTTCATGAAGCTCGAAGAGGATAAAAAGATTTTAGAGGAGATAAGAAGGCAGACGAAATTAGGCAAACCTCTCGGAGATGCTGGATTCTTAGACAGTCTCTCTGAGAAATTGAGTTGTCGTTTATCCTTTAGGCCCAAAGGGAGACCGAGAAAAAGGTAAAAATGGGATGTGTCCCTATTTTCCTACTTTCTAAAGTGAGGTGTTAAAGATGGAAAAACTGAGGGGGTCAGGGATAGAGTTGATCGGTGATATTCCATGGGGAATGCACTTTTGTCAATTTTATCAAACTAAAGAGGACCTGCTTGATATTTTAATCCCTTATTTCAGGGCAGGATTGGAGAATAATGAATTCTGTATGTGGATTACTTCCGAACCCCTCGATGAGCAAGAGGTTCTCAACGCAATGAAGAAGGCTTTGCCTAATTTTGATCAGTACTTGAAGAAAGGCCAAATTGAGATACTTCCCTATACCGAATGGTATCTAAAGGGAGGCGAATTCGAATCGAAGAGAACTCTTGATGGCTGGGTGGATAAGCTCAACCAAGCTTTGGCCAAAGGTTATGAAGGATTGAGGTTAACAGGAAATACATTCTGGCTCGAAAAAAAGGATTGGAAAAAATTCACAGATTATGAAAATGAAGTTGACAATGTGATTAGTAAGTACCGGATGGTTGCTGTTTGCACCTATTCTCTTGATAAGTGCGGAGCCAATGAGGTCATCGATGTGATCAGCAACCATCGATTTGTTCTCATCAGGCGGGAAGGAAAATGGGAGGTCATTGAAAGCTCCGAACGGAAGCGGACGGAGGAGAGCATCGCTCAACTTGCATCCTTCCCTGAGCTGAACCCAAATCCTGTCGTTGAGGTAGATTTAACCGGGCATGTCTACTACCTTAATCCGGCTGCTAAACAGTTGTTTCCCGACCTCCAGACAGCGGGGCACCAACATCCGTGGCTTTCGGATTTAGAAGCCTTGGTTGAAATCTTCAAAGACCAGCGAAAAACGTTAACCATACGTGAGCTGAATATCGGTGACTTCTGGTATGAACAATTGATCTTCGAGGTGATAGAAGACAAACGGTTACGCATCTATGGCTCGGACATCACCGAGCGCAAGCAGGCGGAGGAGGCACTGAAAAATGCCCTGGAGGGATCCAAACAACGAGGGGCTGAAATTTCGGCGCTCCTGGAAGGTTCACGTGCGGTTTTGGAATACCATGAATTTAAGGATTCAGCACAATCCATATTCGATTCATGCAAAAATCTGATCGGAGCGACTGCCGGATATATCGCTTTATTGAGTAAAGATGGGACAGAAAATGAAGTCTTATTCTTAGACTCGGGGGAATTGTCCTGCACGGTTGACCCATCACTTCCCATGCCTATTCGTGGATTGCGTGAAGAAGCATACCGTACGGGTAAGACGGTTTTCCACAATGACTTCTCAAAAAGTGAATACGTGAAATTCATGCCGAAAGGCCATGCAGATCTCCACAATGTCTTATTCGCTCCACTGGTGATCAAGGAGAAAGTTACCGGCTTACTCGGTCTTGCTAACAAACCAGACGGTTTCACTGAAAATGATGCACGAATGGCATCGGCATTTGGTGAGCTTGCCGCCATCGCCCTCCATAATAGCCGCACACTTGAATCTTTAGAGACCAGTGAAGAACGTTTTCGCTCCGTAGTTCAAACTGCAAATGACACCATCATCTCTGTGGATAGCCGTGGAAATATAGTTTTCTGGAATAAGTCAGCAGAAATCATTTTTGGCTATTCGGCTGATGAAGCAATCAGCAAACCCCTCACCTTCATTATGCCCGAACGATTCCGCGAAGACCATCGAAAAGGTATGAACCGGCTGGTTTCAACCGGTAAATCAAAAATGGTTGGGAAAACGTTTGAAACGTTTGGGCTTCGAAAAGATGGGAGTGAATTTCCCATAGACCTTTCCCTCGCCACCTGGGAGACAAGAGAGGGGATCTTCTTCACGGGAATTATACGAGACATCACCGAGCGCAAGCAGATGGAGGAGGAACTCAGAAAGTCTCGTGACGAATTGGAAATTCGGGTTCAGGAACGAACTGCAGAACTCATGAGCGTTGTTGAGGCATTACAAAACGAAATGGCTAAGCGCGAGGAGGCTGAGGAAGCCTTGAGAGAGCATTCTCAGATTTTAGAAGGTTTCTTCACCTCCACCATCACTCCTCTCGTATTTCTTGATAAGGAATTCAATTTTATCCGAGTGAATGAGGCCTATGCCAAGGCATGTCAGCGCGAGGTGCCGGAATTTCCAGGACATAACCATTTCGAGTTCTACCCCTCTGATACCAGGGCCATTTTTGAGCAAGTAGTTCAGACGAAAGAGCCTTATCAAGCCATTGCGAAACCTTTTTCCTTCCCTGACCATCCTGAGTGGGGAGAGACGTACTGGGACTGGACCCTGACACCTTTATTAGATGAAATGGGTGAGGTGGAATTTCTGGTTTTTTCGCTTGAGGATGTGACCGAGCGCAAGCGGGCAGAGGAGGCCCTACGGCAAAACGAAGAACTTTTAAGAATCGTGTTAGACACATTGCCTGTTGGGGTTTGGGTGGCAGATAAGAAAGGCAAACTTATCTTTGGAAATCCGGCAGGCCAAAAGATCTGGGGCGGGGCAAAGTATGTGGGTATAGATCAATACTACGAATATAAAGGATGGCGGCCAGAAAACGGGAAAAGAATTAAAGCAGAAGAGTGGGCAATGGCCCGGGCAATTAGGAAAGGCGAAACGTCCATCAATGAAGAGATTGAAATAGAATCTCTTGATGGAATACGTAAGACAATCCTTTCCTCCGCAGTTCCAATTCGTGACGCCAACCAGGAAATTGCAGGGGGGATTGTTATCAATCAGGAAATTACCGAGCGAAAGGAAGTAGAAAGACGTAACAATGCTACCAATGCTTTATTGAATCTATTTTCAAAAAAGTCTTTAAGAAAAGAATATTTCGATGCAGTGGTTGACCTGATTCAAAACTGGAGCGGATGCCGATGTGTGGGAATACGGGTTTTAGATAAACAAGGGCTTATTCCCTATGAGTCCTATGTGGGTTTCAGCAAAGAATTCTGGGAGTCGGAGAATTCGCTCTCAATAAAACGTGATCAATGTGCTTGCATACGTGTCATTACAGAAAACCCTGACCCCCAGGATGCTTCCATGATGACACCTGGTGGCTCCTTCCATTGTGGCAATACATTTAAGTTCGTTGGCCAACTCTCCGAGGAGGAAAAAGCGAGATTCAGAGGCGTCTGTGTGGAATATGGATTTTTGTCTGTTTGCATCGTTCCCGTTCGCTACCGTGAGGAGGTGTTGGGAGCCATTCATCTGGCTGATGAACGGGAGGGACAAGTACCTCTCCGGGCAATGGAATTCATTGAACCCATGGCACCTCTTATCGGAGAAGCGCTCAACAGATTCAACCTGGAGGAGGAAATACGGGAATCGGAAAATCGGCTCCGCGCTCTTTCTTCGCAGCTCTTAACCGTGCAGGAAAATGAGAGAAAGCGAATCGCCCGGGACATCCATGACAGCATTGGCCAATCGTTGAGCGCCATCAAATTCAGGGTTGAGAACATCCTTGAGCAAACAGGTAAGGGGCCAGCAAAAAAAATGGTCCAACCCATCCAGACCCTGATTCCAATTATCCAGCAGAGCATCGAGGAATCACGAAGAATACAGATGGATTTACGGCCTTCAGTTCTTGACGATCTGGGAATTGTCGTTACTTGCTCCTGGTTCTGTCGAGAATTTCAAACAACCTTTCCGGGCATCCATATCGAAAAGAAGATCGAGATAGAAGAAGATGAAGTGCCTCAGTCTTTGAAAACTGTGATCTACAGAATTATGCAGGAGGCGATGAATAACATAGCCAAGCACAGCAAGGCGTCTGCTGTCTCGGTCTCCTTGAAGAAAAGAGAAGGCGAGATAGACCTTATCATTCAGGACAACGGTCAAGGGTTCGATATAAAGGAAACGTTCTCTGCGGATGGGTCTAGTCGAGGAATGGGGCTTTCGAGCATGAGAGAACGAGCCGAACTCTCCGGCGGGTCTTTTTCTATGGAATCCGTCCCAGGAAAAGGAACGACGATCAGGGCGACATGGAATTTATGAAGTTACAAGTTTAAGGTTTCAAGTTTCTATTTTAAGTTTAAATATTTTCAAGAATATTTCAGGTTTAAAGTTTAAAAATTTTTTAATTTGTTGTGCGAATTGAACCTGAAACTTGAAACTTTAAACCCGAAACTTGAAAATCGAAGAAATACAGTCCTTTTTCCGGAAAAATACAGTGTTTACCCCATTGAATCATTGAGCGATTAGTAATAGAGTAATTCTCCAGAATTTTACTACTCTCAACGGGGGAGTTCCCATGGCCTATCCAAATAATCCTTCCAAAGAAACGAAAAAGTTCAAGACACTCCTTGTCGAGGACAGCACTCCATTCCGCCAGTTACTTAAGGAGAATTTGCACGATCGATTTCCCTCCATGCTTCTTGAGGAAGCGGGAGACGGAATAGAGGCCATGCAAAAGCTGGATTCTGTCTGCCCCGACCTCATCTTCATGGATATCCGACTGCCCGGGGAAAGCGGCCTCGAACTCACAAAAAAAATAAAAAGCCAGTGCCCTGACATCAAAATTACCATTATGACAAGTTACGATCTCCCAGAATACCGGGAGGGTGCAAAAAAGGCCGGGGCAAATTATTTTCTCACCAAGGACAAGACGAGCTGGGAGGAGGTCGCCAAACTGGTCAATTCCATCTCGGCTGAAATCGGCAAGCCCATTTGAAGAGAATGATTCGTTTTCATTCTACCCCATGCCCTTTATACTATGCGTTCCGCAATCTCCTTTAATCGAAGACAATTCTTAAAATCAAGTATCGGGACATTACCACTGCTCCTTGGTAAACCGAAAATCTCTTTTGCCCAGATGAAAAAGGAGGAGAAGATGGTTTATGCAGCTAAAGACTACAACCGACTTTTAGGCATGGAGGGATTCAGTGACACACTTCTGAAGAACCATTTCACCCTCTACCAGGGTTATGTCACCAATACTAATAAACTCATCGAACTCCTCAATCAAATGCTCAAGGAAGGAAAGATAAGTTCCCCCGAGTTTGCCGAACTGAAACGAAGATTCGGATGGGAATTTAATGGAATGAGGCTCCATGAATATTATTTCGAAAATCTGGGAGGCAAAGGAGCCTTGGAGAAAACAGGCAAATTATTCAAGAGACTCTCTGAAGATTTTGGAAGCTACGAAGCCTGGGAAAAGGATTTCAAGGGAACGGCCATGATGCGCGGCATTGGCTGGGCCATTCTCTATCAGGATTCCCTATCTGGAAGACTCCTCAACTTCTGGATCAATGAGCACGATGCTGGCCATCCGGCTGGGTGCACACCCATTCTCATCCTGGATGTCTTTGAGCATGCCTTTATGATCGATTATGGGTTGAAGAGGGCCGATTACATTGAAGCCTTTTTCAAAAACATCCATTGGAAGATCGTAGAGGAAAGATTGAGGTGAGTAGATGATACTTACCAAATGAAGAAACAACCTTTCAGCAAATCATCCTCCTCTCTTAATTGACGCGTACCTTTATGGATACCCTTCTTCTTTCCCGAATTCAGTTTGCTGTCACCACCATGTTTCACATCCTCTTCCCTGTGCTGACGATCGGCCTTGCCCTCTACCTGGTGGTAGTGGAGCTCCTCTGGTTAATCACGAAGCAAGAACTCTATTACCGCATGTATCGTTTCTGGGTGAAGATCTTTGCCATCAATTTTGCGATGGGAGTGGTCTCCGGCGTTGTGTTAGAGTTTGAGTTTGGCACCAATTTTTCCCGCTTTTCACAAACGGTGAGCAACGTCTTTTCTCCTCTCCTGGCGTTTGAGGTCATGACCGCCTTCTTCCTTGAGGCCGGGTTCCTGGGAGTCATGCTCTTCGGCTGGGAAAGGGTGCATCGAAGCATCCATTGTCTGGCCACATGTCTTGTGTCACTGGGGGCCATCATCTCCGCCTTCTGGATTCTGGCTGCAAACTCCTGGATGCAAACTCCGGCGGGCTATAAACTGATCAATGGGAAATTCATGGTCACCGATTTCTCAGCAGCCATCTTCAATCCTTCCTTGCCGGTGCGAATGAGCCACATGACCATGGCCTCCTTCGAGACAGCTGTCTTCGTCGTGGCTGGAATCAGCGCTTACTTCCTTCTTAAGGGGAAGCAGGTTCCCCTTTTCAGGCGTTCTTTGGGGATCGCTTTGGTGATGGCTGGACTGTTCTCTCCTCTTCAGGTCTACTTCGGTGATGCGAGTGGCCGTCAGGTCTTTCACCACCAGCCTGAAAAACTTGCGGCCCTGGAAGCCCATTGGGAGACCAATACAAAGAAAGGGGCGCCTTTTGCAGTGATTGCTCTTCCAGATATGGAAGCGGAGCGGAACCTCTTCGAGGTGAGCATTCCCAAGGGTCTCAGTCTCCTGGTGACTCATTCCTCAGATGGCCAAGTCCGGGGACTAAAGGAGTTCCCACGGAAAGATCGTCCCAATGTCTTTATCCTGTTCTGGAGTTTCAGGCTGATGGTGGCCATCGGGTTCATCCTTTTCTTCGTCATGGTTTGGGCTGCCGTTTTATGGCGAAGGGGACGGCTTTATGAGAACCGTCCATTTCTGTGGACGCTTCTCCTTATCCATCCTCTCGGTTTTCTGGCCACGGAACTGGGCTGGATCACCAATGAGGTAGGCCGGCAGCCCTGGGTGGTCTATCATCTCATGCGGACAGCCGAAGGTATTTCTCCCATTCCGGCAGGGAATGTCATCTGGTCCCTGAGCCTTTTTCTGATCGTCTTCATTGTGATCGGAGCAAGTTATTTCTATTATGTCCTGAAGACATTGGATCGCGGTCCGGATCTATCCAGCACCATTCCACCCGTTCAACGACCGGCAGGCATGCAAACCCTTCAGGATCAATTTAGGAATTGAGGAATTAGGGGATTGGGGGATTGAGGGATTAGAAGATTGAGGCAATTTCGGATTGCGGATTGCGAATTGCACCTGCCTGCCCTGCCTACCGCAGGCAGGCGCAGGCAGGGATTTAAAAATCTGAAATTTGAACGGATTGAGTCATGGATCTCATCATCATATGGGCTTGCTTGTTAGGCCTGGCCATCATTCTCTATGTGGTCCTCGATGGTTTCAGCCTGGGGATAGCCCTGCTGTTTCCAACCACCCGGGATGAAAAAGAACGGGACATATTGATGGACAGCATCGCCCCGGTTTGGGATGCGAATCAGACATGGCTGGTATTCGGCGGAGGGGCCCTTTTTGTTGCCTTTCCCATGATCTATGGCGTTCTTTTAAGCGCCCTTTACATCCCCCTTCTCACCTTCATCTTTGGTCTCATCTTCCGTGGTGTGACATTTGAGTTCCGGGCGAATGCAACTCGAAAGGGACCTTGGAACATGGCTTTCTTCTTAGGAAGTCTGGTTGCTGTGATCACTCAGGGCTTGACCCTCGGTGGCATTCTTTCTGGAACGAAGGTGGCCGGAGGCCACTTTGCAGGCGGCCCTTTCGACTGGCTGACCCCATTCTCAATAATGGTGGGCATCGCATTGATTGCTGGCTATATTCTTTTGGGATCCACCTATCTCATCATCAAGACGACCGGAGCGATCCAGGATCGAGCATATGGCCATGCCTTCAGGTCAGCATTGACTGTGTTGGGATTCCAAATCTTGGTCACCATTTGGACACCTTTCCATTACCCTTCGGCCATGACAAATTGGTTCAGTCCACCCAGAATCTATTTTATATGGACCTTCCCCATGCTGGGTCTGGTAGCCTTCTATGGACTGATCAAGAGCCTGAGAGCCCGGCGCGAGATCCTGCCTTTTGTTTCCAGCGTCATCTTTTTCTTTGCCGGATATCTCGGTCTCATCGCCTCGATCTACCCTTATGCGGTTCCACCCAGCATCACGTTTCAGGAAGCTGCGGCACAACAAGAAACTTTGCGCTTCACCCTCTGGGGAGTAATCATCGTCTTGCCCTTGGTACTGGGGTATACGGTTTACAGCTACACGGTTTTCAGCGGCAAAGTGGGCAAAGAGAGGTATTATTGAGTTCGGAATTCGGAGTTTAGAGTTTAAAGTTTACAGTTCAAGGTTTAAGATTTGTTCAAACCTCAAACTTGATTTCGATGGAATTCAATGCCATAATTTGTTTGTGTGTTCAACAAGAAAGCTTCTATTTCTGCTTTTAATTCTCTTCTTTCTTCTTCTAACTATCCCTTCGCATGCCGAAACAAACCTCAAGATCCCTGTTGATTATGGTGAAGTCATTTACCGATTCAATGAAAAAAGTCCAAATCAAATTTTTATCATTGGTATCAGTCACAGAGATTCTTTAACCTGTCTCAATGGTGAAAATACATCAAGAGTTCAGGCTGAAGTCTATAAAATTGGCGATTGGTTGATCCATAACCAAGGTCTGGAGCTTCTCCTGCCTGAAGACTTTTTTTCAACCAAGGCAGCAAAGATTGGAAAAGAAATTATCAAAACCGGGGAAAGAAGGATTACCTGTTCGGAATTATCGAATAATAAGTTGTTAGAAGAAAAACTCTCCGACAGCAAAACCTATGTGAATGCAGAGATGTTATTAAAAGAGAGCCATTCATTGAGAACGAAACAAGTGGAGGATAAAGAGCTCTATGATGCTGTCCGGAACGGCATCCTCAAGCTCGTCAGTTGCAATGAGGATGTATCTCAATATTCTGTTTTGAAATCAGAGCTCGACTACCTGCAGGAGAAGAGAACCGCGGCCATGCTTCAAAAGATACCCGAAATTGTTGTGGACGAGTTTCGGCAGGGGAATATTCAAAGCAGAAAGGCCATCTTCACCATCGGAATGTTCCACCTTCATAAAATCATCGGGTATTTGAATGAAAACAGAATAAAAATTTATGCTTCTCTATTTGCTTCCAATAGAAATGAGGATTATATTGGCGAATAAACTTGCAGAAAGAGAATTTTGGTGTTTCCATTATCCTACCCAGGATATTAGTCGACGATCAGAAAATTTTAGAAACTAACAAATTGGATAAGATCGTAAATCGATACCGAGCGCAAATCCGTTCCTCATGTAACCAAGGGAAATATGACCGGGGATGCAAATCCGACCATTAAAAAACTCATCACAACCCTCTCGAGTGACAATGAATCAATCCGTAAGGATGCTCCCCAGTCTCTGGTGGCTCTCGGAAGGCCAGCCGTGCCTTCTTTGATCGAAACCTTGAAACAAACAGACGATAATGTGAGGCGTGAAGCAGTAAGGGCTCTCTGTGAGATCGAAGATCCGCAGGTGGCTCCCGCACTGATAAAAGTTCTGGAAGATGAGGAATTTGACATTCGGTGGCTGGCGGCTGAAGGGCTGATCGGATTGAGTATGAAGGGGTTGAAACCTTTGCTTCAGGCCTTAATAGAACATGGGGGCTCACCTCTGCTCCTGGAAGGGGCACACCATGTGATCCATTACATGGCAAAGGGAGGTCTGAGAAAATATTTGGGTCCAAGGTTAACTTCATTAAAGGGCGTCAAGCCGGCAGTGAAAGCACCCATCACAGCCTTTCACGCCCTGGAAATGCTGAGGGAGGCAAAGATACTGTAAAGGGGCCCATTGAGATATGAGAAAGAGATGAGACGCTATCTCTCTCTTCGTAAAGATTCAGATAGGCGAGCACGACCTTAAAGAAACGGAGGAGGAAATATGTTGTCTAAAATACCAATCGATCTTGGAAGAATTAAAAAGGAAAGCCTGGATAGAGAGATCCTGAGATCTGCGATGATCGCTGAATTGGATGCCATCAGTCTCTATGAGCAAATGGCCGATATGACCCAAAACAGAAATATCAGAAAATTGCTCTTAGATGTGGCAAAAGAAGAAAAAACACACGTGGGAGAATTTCAAGCTCTCTTGTTAAAGGAAGACAAGGAGCAAGAAAAAGAATTGAAAGAAGGGAAAAAAGAGGTTGAAGCGTTAATGAAATAGAGCGAATCAAGAGAAAAGACTCTTTCAGCTTCTAAAAAGGATTCACTCCAAGAAATGGAATTGGATAAATCCCGCCCTGATGATCCAAAAGGTTTAGGCCTGATCTTCCGAGCTCTCTATCATAGAAACTATCGTCTTTTTTTCGGTGGCCAGGGTTTCTCTCTGATCGGCACCTGGATGCAGCAGATAGCCATGAGCTGGCTCGTTTATCGCATGACCAATTCTGCGTTCCTCCTGGGTTTCATTGGATTTTCAAGCCAAATTTGCAGTTTCTTCTTCTCCCCCTTTGCCGGCGTTCTTTCTGACCGATGGAACCGTCACCACATCCTGGTCGCCACCCAATCGCTGTCCATGATTCAGGCTTTTATTTTGGCCTTTCTGACTCTCACGGGCATGATCGCTGTTCATCATATTGTCATTCTTTCCCTGTTCCTCGGTTTTTTGAATGCTTTTGATATGCCCACTCGTCAGGCATTCGTGGTAGAAATGGTAGAAAAGAGAGAGGATTTGGGAAATGCCATAGCCTTAAACTCATTCCTGTTTAATGGCGCAAGACTGGTGGGGCCCTCCATAGCAGGCATACTCATTTCTATATTGGGAGAAGGGATGTGTTTTCTCCTCAATGGTGTCAGCTTTCTTACCGTCATCATAGCCCTGTTAGCCATGAAGATGACCCCTCATAAAAGAGAATCCGAGAAGACTCAAGTTTTTCAAGGGCTCAAAGAAGGATTCACCTATGCCTTTGGCTTGATGCCCATCCGTTCAATTCTTATCTTTCTTGGATGGATCAGTATGGTGGGAACGGCTAATACAACCCTCATGCCTGTTTTTACCAAAGACATCCTTCATGGCGGCCCACAAACCTATGGTTTTCTTATGGCCGCTATAGGTGTTGGTGCCATCATAGGAGCCATTTACCTTGCCTCTCGGATCAGCGTACTTGGATTGGGAAGAATCATTGTGATCGCTTCTAGTATCTTTGGAATTGGACTGATCTCCTTTTCCTTCTCTCATGTCTTATGGCTCTCAATGTCTCTTTTGTTGCTCACAGGCTTTGGCATGATGGTGCAAATGGCATCGAGTAATACGATCCTCCAAACCATGGTGGATGATGATAAAAGAGGCCGAGTGATGAGCCTTTATGTAATGGCATTTATGGGGATGGCCCCTTTTGGAAGTCTATTAGGAGGCATCTTGGCGAGTAGGATCGGGGCTCCAATTACCTTAATCATTGGCGGAGCCTCATGTATATTAGGTTCCTTCCTGTTCTCCAAGAAACTTCCATTAATCAGGGAAATGGTTCGCCCGATCTATATCAGAAAAGGCATCCTTTCAGAAAGAGAGGACGGGGGGACACCCTCCAAGAATTAAGAATAACCTCTGAAATATTTTATTTTTTAAAAAAGTTTGGTATAATTTATTTGATGTTTGAGGCAACTGCCTTCGTCGAGCATTTCCCATATGTCGGCATTTTTCTTCTCCTGGTTCTCGGAGATATTGGATTACCCTTTCCAGAAGATGCGACGCTTATATTGAGTGGATTTTTAATTGCTCAAAAAGTGATGAAGCTATTACCAACGCTTCTGGTCGTCTATTCTGGTCTTTTACTGACTGACTTTTCACTCTACTGGGTTGGCAAGAAGTACGGTAGAAGGGTGGTTGAACATAAAAGATTCCGTCGAATCATATCCTTTGAGAGACTTTCAAGACTTGAAGAGAAGTTTAAGAAATGGGGTGTTTTCGTCGTCTTCATCGGAAGACATTTTTTAGGAATAAGGGCACAGATCTTTCTTGCGGCAGGCGTGATGAGAATGCCCGCTCTGAAGTTCCTCATGGCCGATGCAGCTTCAGCGATTCTGACAATCACTCTAATGGTTGGAATTGGCTATTTAGGGGGCAACAGCATCCAGATACTACAAAAGGATGTGAAAAGAATTGAGCATATCGCAATTGTTCTATTCATCATCTTGCTTGCGGGGTGGATCTTTTATAACTATTTCAAAAATAAGAAAAATCTTGAACAAGAAAAACAGAAAAATTAGGCATTGTGAAATGGAAGCTCGCACAGCAGCAGGCTCCAAAATAGAGTCTTTCTCTTCTTAAAATACAGGGTTTAACCCATTTATTTTTCTTAATTTTTCGGTGATCTTTATAAAAGAAAGAAAATTCCGGAAAGGAAGACCGTTGAAAAAAAGGAGGTGTGGGGAATGAGAAAGAGAGATAGCTTTCGAAGGGGGTGTTTTTTATTGTCCCTGATGATTCTAAGTGTAGTGTTGCCTGCATGGAGTCTGAACGCCGCTGAGAAAGTCACTGCAAGGGATTGGAGAAACGGTTTTGTCCAAGTGGCAAAGAAAGTCCAGCCCTCTGTCGTCTCCATCCGGTCTGAACGAACGGTGACCATTTCGCCTGGGGAAGGCTTCGGAGAAGACTTCTTCAAAGGGACGCCCTTTGAAGACTTTTTTAAACAACATGGGGGGCCTCCCATGAAAAAGAGACAGATGGGGGAAGGTTCAGGCGTGATTGTAGATCCAAAAGGCTATATCCTCACGAACTATCATGTGGTCGCAGGGGCGGATAAACTCACCGTCCGTCTCTTCGATGGAAGGGAGCTGAAAGGAACGGTTCAGGGGACCGATCCTAAGACGGATCTTGCTGTCGTCCATGTGGAGGCAAAGGACTTGCCTGTGGCCACGCTGGGAGATTCGGACAAGATACAGGTGGGAGAGTGGGCGATCGCCATTGGTTCTCCATTCGGATTGGAAGAGACGGTGACAGTGGGAGTGATCAGCGCGAAAGGCCGGACAGGCCTGGGGACAGGGACCTATGAAGATTTCATCCAGACCGATGCTTCCATCAATCCGGGGAATAGCGGAGGTCCCCTTGTGAACATCGAAGGAGAAGTGATCGGAATCAATGCCATGATCATCTCCCCTGGTCAGGGAATCGGCTTTGCCATCCCCATCAATCTCGCCAAGACAATCATGATGGAATTGATCAAGACGGGCAAGGTCATCCGTCCTTGGGTGGGAATCGGCCTCCAGGATCTCACTCCTGAATTGATGAAAGACTTCAATGTGAAGGAGAAAGAAGGGGCCTTGATCAGCCAGGTCTATGAAGGGAGTCCGGCAGAAAAAGCAGGCCTAAAAATAGGAGACATCGTTGTCCAAATCGATGGGAAGAAGATTAAGGATAGCCAGGATGTTGTCCGCGAAGTTTTGAAGAGACAGGTAGGCCAGAAGATTCTGTTTGAGGTCATCCGTGATGGGAAGCGAGTCGAGATTTCAGTGATCACCACTCAGATGCCCTCTCCGCCAACAGAACAGAAACCATCCGGACCTGGGAAAGAGTGGTTTGGACTCCGGGTGACCACAGTGACTCCAGATATTGCCAAACAGTTGGGTCTTGCAAAGGCTGAAGGAGTTGTCATCGAAGGAGTAGAGATGGGATCTGCTGCCCAGGGTGTGGGTTTCCGAAAAGGAGATGTGATCTTGGAAGTGAATCGTCAGAGGATCAAGGACGAGAAGGATTACCGAAATGCGATGGAGAAGGTAAAGCCAGGGCAAGGGGTTCTTCTTCTCATCAGTCGAGAAGGCTCCACCTTCTTCGTTTCACTGACGGGAGAGAAATAAGAACGGAGGTTGAAATTGATTCGTCTATCAAGAAGAAAAATGATTTTTCTTTTTCTCTTCTCCTTTTTCATCTTCACATCAATTTCAGAAGCGGGATTGAGAGACAGCGCCTTCGAAACCGTTCTCCCCAATGGCCTGAAGGTGATCCTCCTTGAAAATCATAAGGCGCCCCTTGTCACCTTCCAGGTCTGGTACCGCGTGGGATCCCGGAACGAAGCGTGGGGAAAGACAGGTCTCTCACACATGCTCGAACATATGATGTTCAAAGGAACAGAGAAGATCGGTCCTGAAGAATTCTCCCGAATCATCCAGGAGAACGGGGGAAATGACAACGCCTTTACTTCCCATGACTATACTGCCTACTTTGAAAATCTCAGTTCGGATCGGGTCCAGGTGGCAATAGGGTTGGAAGCGGACAGGATGCAGAACCTCTTGCTTCGTGAAGAAGACTTTCGGACTGAGCGAATGGTGGTGATGGAGGAGCGGCGGCTCCGTACCGACGATAACCCGCAAGCTGTTCTGACCGAACAGGTCATGGCAACAGCATTTCAGGTCCAACCTTACCACTGGCCTATCATTGGCTGGATGGAGGATATCGCACGTTTCACCCTTGAGGACTTAAAAACATACTACAAGACTTACTATAACCCCATCAATGCCTTTCTCGTTGTCGTGGGAGATTTTAAGAAAGAAGAACTCCTTCCCAAAATTGAGAAGGCCTTCGGGTCATACCCGAAAGGAGTGGCTCCTAATCAAGAGAAGGATAAAGATCCTCCTCAGCTTGGGGAGCGAAGAATCTTTGTGAAGAAAGAGGCTCAACTCCCATTCCTGGTGATGGGGTATCATGTCCCGAACCTTCGAGAACCGGATAGCTACGTGCTGGATGTGATCGCTACCATTCTCTCTGGAGGAAAAAGCTCCAGACTCTACCAGGACCTTGTCCGGGAGAAAAGGCTTGTGCTCAGTGCTGATGCAGACCACTCCCTTATCTCCCGGGACCCAAACCTCTTCACCCTCTCTGCAGATTTGCTTCCTGGAAAAGAGGTGGCCGAAGTGGAGAAGGCATTCGATCAAGAAATAGAGCGACTTCAGAAAGAGCAGGTGGGGAAGCAGGAATTGGAAAAGGCGAAGAATCAAATCGAAGCCTCTTTTGTATTCGGACAGGATTCCATCTTTTACCAGGCCATACTTTTGGCACAGCATGAGATCGCTTTTAATTGGAGGGCCATTGATGATTACCTCCCCTCCATTCGAAAAGTTACTCCGGAAGATATCCAGCGGGTGGCAAAAAAATATCTCATTCCGGATCAACGGACTGTGGGGATACTAATCCCTCTCCCACCCAAAGAGGGAAAGCCGCTGCCAGAAGGGGGCCCTATCAAAGAGAGAATGATCAAATAAGGATAGCCCTTTGAAGAAAGTCGATCGGGGCGTCACTCCCGCGAAAGCGGGAGTCCATAACATTATTAAGAATACTGGATTCCCACTTCCGTGGGAATGACGGAAAGGGGATCAAGAAGGTTTTTTCAACAGGCTGAGGAGATTTGAGATTTAAGATTTCAGATTGAAGAAAGGTAAAATTTATGCTTTTAATTCTTAGATTTTTTATTCCGCAATCCGCATTCCGCATTCCGAAATTGAAATACCTTATCGTCCTCATATCTTTAATGTTATGTGTTGGCCTGCCAGATGGCGGCCTTCAGGCCATGCCTCCGGTTCAGAGAACTGTTCTTCCCAATCAGATGTTCCTCCTCGTCTCCGAGGAGCACTCCCTTCCCTTTGTCACATTTCAACTTCTCATTAACTCAGGGTCCTGGAAAGATCCCTCTGGAGAGGAAGGTTTGTCATACCTGACAGCTAGAGGTCTTCTTCTGGGAACTCAGAACCGCACGGTCAATGCCATCAATGAAGAGCTGGATTTCATGGGAGCCTCTCTCTCTTCTTCCTCGGGCAGAGATTATGCCACACTCAGCCTGAAGGTTTTAAAGAAGGATCTGGACCAAGGATTGGATCTCCTCATGGATGTCCTCACCCAACCCGTCTTTCCCGAGGAAGAAATTAAAAGAGAAGTAGAAAAGACACTGGCAGCGATTCAATCTGCCGAAGATCAGCCCGAGGAGGTTGCTGAAAAGGCGTTTCAAAAAACTCTCTTTCTCAACAATCCCTATGGCCATCCTGTTGAGGGCATGAAGGAATCTCTTCCCCGAATCACACGAGAATCGCTCGTTCGATTTTACCGGACCTATTACCATCCCCAAAACGCCATTCTGACTGTTGTGGGGGATATGACCACGGATGAAGTGAAGACAAAACTTCTCCCCCGCCTTGAAAAATGGCCGAGGGCTGAGATTCCAGAAACGCCTTTTAAAATAACATTCGCGAAAGGTCAGAAAACGGTAAAGATTGATCGTGGGATTACCCAGGCCAATATTATCCTTGGCCACAGAGGTGTCAGTCGGGAGAACCCTGATTTCTATGCCCTCACCACCATGAATTACATTTTAGGAGGTGGAGGCTTTGCCTCCCGTCTGGTAGAGGAAATCCGAAACAAGAGGGGACTCGCTTATTCTGTAACAAGCTTTTTCGATCCTGGCAAAAATCCTGGTTCTTTCCAGATCGTTCTCCAGACGAAAAACTCCTCTGCTCGGGAGGCCATCGCCCTCTCCCTCCAGCAGATGGGGCGGATTCGAAAAGAACTCGTTTCAGAGAAAGAGTTGGAAGGGGCAAAGAAATACCTCATCGGAAGTTTCCCCATGCGGCTCGATACGCAGGCCAAGCTGGCCAATTTTCTAACCCAGGTGGAGTACTATGGGTTGGGTCTCGATTATCCGGAAAGATACCCTTCCCTCATCAGAGCCATCACCCGGGAAGAAGTGCTCCGGGTTGCAAAAAAATACCTTCACCCGAAAAACACTATCCTCGTCATTGTTGCCAATCTAAAGGAAGCAGGGATGGAATAATTTTCCCCTTTTCCAAACCTACTTCCGCCTTCACAGAGTTGAAAACCCTTTCACAAACTATCTTGATAGATGGAAAGAACTGGGATAATATAAAACAAGGAAAGAGAAGATGCTAAATTTAGAGGTGAGGCCAAAACTATCTCAGGAGAAGGTCATTCAGCAACTGAAAAACTTTTTTGGAAAGGGAGGCTTGGGGTTGGATGTCACCGAAGAGGCTCTCCAGTGTGTTACCTTTGAAGGAGGAGGCGGCCATGTGACCGCAATCATTTGTCCAGAAGAAGGTAAAACTCGAATTAATCTGGTGACTCAGGAATGGGACCATCAAGTGAAGAATTTCGCTTCGAGTCTTCCTTAAGTCCAACCAAAAATATTTGAAATTTCCCCTCGCCCTTCCCCTCTCCTCACAGGGGAGAGGGAGGGAGTGAGGGGAAGAGATATCCGGAAGGGAGAAATGATGATGAACGAAAAAGAACGTCTGAATGCTTTGGAGGTGGCTCTCAATAATGAAATGAGAGAACGAGAATTCTATCTTAAAAATGCCAAAAGAACGAAAAACCCTCTCGGCAAAAAAATGTTCCAGCAAATCGGGGATGATGAACTGGAACATTATGAGCGGCTGAAACAGCTCCATCAAAAGTGGGCCAAGCAGGAAAAGTGGCCAGAGACCGTCCCCCTCAAGGTGAAAGATACGGTGGTGAAGGATATCCTTGTTGAATTTCTTAAGAAGGCAGATGAAACCAAAGGAGATGCGGATGACTTAGAGGCTGTCCGGACAGCTATCGACTTCGAGGCCAAGGGAGCAAAGTTCTATGCCGAGCTGCGGGATAGCGTTTCTAATCCTAAAGAAAAGCAATTCTTTGATCTCCTATCAAAGATGGAAAATGAACACTATCTCTCTCTCAAGGATACAGAAGAATACTTCATTGATCCTGCCTCTTGGTATCGAAAAGTAGAACACCATACTCTGGATGGACAATAATCCTGAAGATTTTTGAAAATGGACTTAGAGCAAAAAGCGCCTATCTTCGAACAAATTTATCAAGATTATTTAGCGCAACTGGGTCAAGTCGATCTCCAAAACATAGCGAATAAAATAGGGACCGAAATGAAGGGAGACTCCATTCTGGTCCCTCTTTTCGGTCAACTTTATAAAATCTCTCCAAAAGGGATTCTGGATCCATCAGGAAAAGAGCCAATTCACTCTGTCAAGGTGGTCTTGTGTCAATACCTTCTCCATGCTCCAGCCACGGAGCCAGAGGGAGAGGACTGGGTATCTTATAAAGATTTTAAGGATGCCTCTCCTTTTGTAGGAGGATTTCAAAATAATATAGAGAAAGCGATTGCAAAAAACTTTGCCGGAAGGCTTGAAGCATTGAGAAAAGCATGTCTTCAACTGGGCGGCAAGGATCCTGGTTTGGATTGGGGTTACCAATTATCGATGAAGCTCGATCCCCTTCCCCACGTTCCCATCCTCCTTCTTTTTAATGATGCGGATGAGGAATTCCCAGCCCAATGCCTTCTGCTGTTTGAACGCCGGGCGGAAAAATATTTGGACATGGAATCCATGGCCATCCTCGCCTGGCTTCTCACAGACGATTTGAATCAATCTCTGGGAAACATGAAGACAACGGTTATGTAAGGCTGCGATTGGATCAGGGCAATGATCGTGGGAGGGATGCCGCTATTTTCTTTCCATATTGGTAGTTCTCCATCAGGTTCTTCGGCGAAAAATCCAAGCCGTCTCGAATAATATATTTTTCTGGCTTGATCTCGATGATCGGTGCAAATCGGACCTTTTTAAGCACCTTTTCTATCTTCTTTCGTGAAGGATGCTCAGGAAGAAGATTCTTTACCTTCTCCCAATTCTCCTTGAGGGTATTGAGCCGCTTTGCACCTTCGACGTCCGTGCGGTAGATCTCATTCACCATGAGGTTGACGGTGCGGCCAAGATAGGTGAAGGCATTTATTTTCATTCCGGTCCAACTCTCCACAAATTCCTGCGGTTCGACATGGAATGGGGAAGCATAGATAACATAAATCGCCTCAGCCCCTGCTTGAAATGCCTGCGAAAGGGGTGTGATATCCCGTATCCCTCCATCCACCAAATGTTCTTTCCTGATTTTGACCGGTGGAAAGTAATAGGGCATGGTTCCGCTGGCCAGGACGTGGTCAATGATTTTCGGATTCTTACTGTTAGCAGTCTTAAGCTCCCCGGTCTCAAGTGAAACATATTGGACTTTTAAGATTCGTTTTGACTTTGCCAGATTCTTGGGGTTCAGGTATTTCTTTAAGAGTTTTATCAGCGGTTCAGGGTCATAGATGCTATCCGCCCCCAAAACGATTCCTGCCTCAACAACCGGTCTTTTGAGGTAGACGCTTTCGTTCCCAATGATCTCCTCAAGCCAGAGATGGCGAAGGGTGATAAAGGCGTTCTTCAGATTTTCAAGGCTGGCATCAGGATGAATGGGATCGAAAGGTGCCTGAGCCAAAAAGCTCGCGTTCAATGCGCCCACTGAGACGCCACAGAGAATTTCGAAGTCGAGGCCTCTGTTGAGGATTAACTCCTCCATAGCACCGATTTGGAAAGATCCTTTCGCTCCTCCCCCACTTAATACCAATGCCCTGCGAGTCATAGGTTTCTCCTTTTAGTTCAAGTTGGAATCAGTAAGCCAGGTTTTTGTGGCTTCTCAGGAGGGTAAAAACCTGGACAATAGCCAACTCACAATGCTGATTAAAATGGAACCCAACACCGCGCCCCAGAAACCATTGACATAAAAACCTTTAATGAGGGCTGCCACCAACCACAGCATCAACCCATTGATAACCAGTAAGAAGAGCCCCAGGGTCAACACCGTGAGGGGAAGGGTGAGCAAGACCAGGATGGGCCGGAGTATCGTATTGACGATCCCCAATAGAAAGGCAGCCACCAGAGCTGCCAAAAAGCCATCGACCCAGATCATTTTTGGGAAGAGATAAGAGATGATCAGTATGGCCACCATATTAATGATTAAACGAACAATAAAGAACATAGCCCCTCCTTTAAGAATGGATCTCTTTTACCCCAGTATAGGGCACATCCATTCTCGGAATCAACTCTTTTATTCCCTTCTTCTCTGATGAAGTTTTTGATTTCCCGTTGACAGGGCAGCTATTATTTGTTAACCTTGTTTCTCAATTTGGTTGACAATCCTCACGAATGTGGATTTCGGCCTCCGGCTCAGAGAGCCTTCTGGCTCGGAGAGAATGCAGATTGCGGAATTTGTGGATTAGGATTTTTAAGAAACATTTTAGAAAAGGATCTTTATGTCCATTGAAAAACTCAGATGGATGGTCCTCGCCTCCCTCATGGCGGCATTGACAGCTGTCGGAGCCTATATTCATGTTCCCATTGGACCTGTGCCGATCGTCCTCTCCACCCTCTTTGTTCTTCTTGCCGGCCTTCTTCTGGGAAGCCGCTGGGGGCTCACCAGCATGGGCCTTTATCTCTTGGTGGGAGCTATTGGCATCCCTGTTTTTGCAGGAGGCAAAGGAGGATTCGCCCATTTTTTCGGTCCCACTGGGGGATACCTTTTTGGTTACGTTCTGGCTTCGTGGATCACTGGTTTCATTTCAGAACGCGCACGAGGGCTATTGATTCTGGATATTTTTGCCGTCCTGGTTGGATCGCTTGCTATCTATGGCCTGGGAGTCCCCTGGCTTAAAATGGTTACTCAATTGTCGTGGCCAAAGACATTGATGGTAGGTGTGGTTCCTTTTCTCATCGGCGATGCGGTTAAGGCTTCTGTCGCTATCATTCTGGCTCGGGCCATCCGCCCTGTTCTGAAACGACAATTGCAATCTTTTTAAAGAAATTTCTAATGATGCGAATGACACCGAATTTGACGAATACAATTGAATTCCATAGGAGACATTCGATTCATTAGCTACCATTCGTTTTATTCGCTAAGTATCTAATATGATCGAAATCAGAAATCTCCACCATCATTACCCTGACGGCACCCGTGCTTTGAAAGGCATTGACCTCGCCATCCCCAATGGCGAATTCCTTCTCATCTGTGGTCCCAATGGAAGCGGTAAAACCACGCTCATCCGGCTCATCAGCGGACTCTTGAAACCCACTGCTGGATCTGTCTATGTAAATGGTCTCGATCCCATGCACGATTCCAGGGAAGTTCGACGTCTGGTGGGCATGGTTTTTCAGGATCCCGACAGTCAAATCGTCGGAGAAACAGTAAGAGAAGATATTGCCTTTGGTCCTGAAAATCTGGGACTTCCATCAAAAGAAATTACTGAACGGGTAGATTGGGCGCTTCAAGTGATGGGGCTTAAAGATCTTTCAGAAAAACCCTGTTACCTGCTTTCAGGTGGGGAAAAAAGGCGCCTTGCTATTGCCGGGGTGCTTGCCATGAGACCTCAGGTGATTCTTTTTGACGAGCCCTTCTCTTTTTTAGATTATCCCGGCATCCAGGAAGTCTTAAGGCACATGGTCCATTTACACCGGGAAGGACATACCATTCTGGTTACGACCCATGATGTGGAAAAGGTGGTCGCCCACGTGGATCGGATCGCCATCATCCATAATGGCGAACTCAAAGTGGCAGGTCCACCAGAAGAGCTCATGATGAAACTCCCACAATTCGGGATCCGACCTCCTTGTTATGCGCTTCTCGGAAAGGAAAAAGTTTCATGGCTCGAATAGCTCTTCATTACTTTCCCGGAAATTCTTCTCTCCATCATTGGGATGCCCGATGCAAATTCTTCGGACTCCTGATGATCACCGCCACCCTTCTCCAACCCAAAATCGCATCGCTTATCTTCGATTCATTTTTAATTATCGGCCTTCTCATCCTATCGAGATTACCTCTCAGACAATTTTTCCGTGACTTTTGGATCTGGGTAATCTTTCTACTTGCTCTCTTCCTTTTTCAAGCCTTCTTCACTCCAGGACTCAGGATATCTGCTTTCCCGTGGCTTCCCATTAGCCAGGATGGGCTTCGTCTGGGAACCTTCACATGCTGGCGCCTGGGTCTTATTCTCGGTTATGCAGTCCTCTTTACGGCTATCACCCGTCCCCGGGAAATTCAGGATACGCTCATCTGGATTCTTAAACCTGTCCCGTTTCTTCCGGAACGTCGGATCGGACTTATGGTCTCCCTTACCCTCCGCTTTTTCACAATCATTCTGGATCAGGCCGAAGAGGTCAATCTGGCCCACAAGGCACGGCTGGGTGACCGGAACAGGAATCCTTTCCGTAGAGCCAAATTTCTTGCACTCCCCCTTCTTCGGCGTTCTTTTTCACGGGCAGAAGACGTCACTCTGGCCCTTGCCGCAAGAGGTTTTCGCGATGACCTCCCCCTCCAACTTCCAAAATTGCCATTCTCCCACCTTGTCCCCCTCCTCATTCTCCTGGTGTGTTTTGCGGCTACGGGGTGGTTTCATTTATAAGGTCCTTCTATTTGGCCTCGGAATTGAATAAGCCTAACCCATTTTAAAATTTACCCATTTTTTTAGTTCCACGGATTGGGGAGAAAAAGGAGGCGGAAATACATAATTTTTCGTTATGAAATACGGGGTTTACCTTATTTACTTTTTCTGAGCCCTTTATAAAATTGAATACAAGTTTTAAAATTTCTAAAGGAGGCTCAAATGAAGTGCCCCAGATGTAATGGTGTTATGGCCTTTGAAAAATTCTATGGCCCCCATGAACATTTTTTTGGCTGGAGATGCATCTACTGCGGGGAGATTGTCGACCAGGTGATCCTGGAGAATCGATGGCATAAGTAACCATCGCAATATGCTTCTTCTCTCTATTTAAAAGGATGAGAACTATGAAACTCTCCTGTGCACAGTGGTGCCATCTTCAGGAAATGCTGGCCAACCTAAAATGTCCTAATTGTTTCAGTGCAAAGGTAAAGCTATGCGAGGAAGAAACCGCAGAGAACGCTCATTGTACTGAGTGTGATTGCAGATTTGAGTTCAATCCAGAACCAACAGGAAGGTGGGATTAGTTCAGACTTTATGCTGGAACCATCTCTGGAACGAGAAAGGGAAAGAAACCTTCTTTGAGACTCTCCCGCTCAATCTTTCCAAAGGCACATTCCACTGCTGACTTGACTTCCCCCAAATCGACGGGTTTCATCGCCTGATAGAAAATTCCCGCTCCCCGAAGGCGCTTCACTAACCCAATCGATTCTTCTGATGAGATGACAATAATCTGAATCTTTGGATTGATATTCTTAAACAAGGGGACGACATCACATGCCTTCACCCCTTCGATCTCATCGTCGATGAGAATGACATGGATATTTCCCTTTCGAATCCTTCGAATCATCTCGCTCATCACTTTGGTTGTTTCCACCTTATATCCCATGCCATGGAAAAAAGTGGAGAGCGATCGGGTCCAAAGATCATCCTGATAGGCTATTAGTATCGTCTTCGATTTCATGGTCATCTCCCCCTATTCCATTCCTCCTACATCACACGGATGGGGATCTCAGACTTTCTTGTAGGAGAAGTAGCGGCTCCGATAAAAGAGGAGAGGAGAATACCCGCCGGGATCAATTGAGCCAAGACCACAATGATCCCGAAGGTAAAGAAGAACATGACCCCCACAAGTCCTATTCCCCTGACTCCTCCCTTGTAAGCAATCCCAAAAGAAAACAAGGCGATCGATAATACCAGAACCAGACCCAGGATTGTTAAAATTTTTTTCATCTTCTCAGACATGGCGATCATCTCCTTAATTGTCGCTTCCTTTACTCTTTGACTGCTACGGGCTCAGCGCCTGGAAGAACCACTTCTTCTTCAACTTTCTTCTCTTTCTTCAAAGCCATGGTGGTTGCAGTACCAATGAAGCTGAAGAAAAGAATGGCTGCCGGGATCAATTGGAGTAGAACAATTATCGCTCCTATAATGATGAAGATCCAAAGGGCTGTCCCAGCTCCCTTAAAGGTAAGGCCGACGGACCGTGCAAATGCCGGAGAAGCTATTAAAGTGATCAACCCAACCATTAACCCTGTCTTTAATCCTTTCATTGTTTTTTCCATTTTTAATTCCTCCTTTCTTTGACGTTCACCCTAAATAATGCATTAGGCGTGCCAAAAAATAAATAATTATTTAAGTATTTGATATTATTTAATTTTTTAAAAATTTGCGGTTTAGATTGAAGGGTTTCGGGGGCCTAAATGAATACTTTAAGTATACATATTTTGGGGTTTATATTTTGATGATTTTATAACTATCTAAAATTATTAATTTAATTTATTATAAAAAATTTATACATAAAACATAAAGTAGATAAAAGAAATATACATATAGAAATTGAACTCCCTGTTCGGTTTTACAGCCATAATCTATGTCCATTTTCTTTCAACCAGAATCTATGTTTCCTGTAGTCAGGAACGATTGTCTCCAAGTAGGTCCAAAATCTTTTGGAATGATTCTTTTCTCTTATATGAACAAGCTCATGGATCAGGACATAGTCAATAACGCTTAAAGGCGCCATAATAAGCCTCCAGCTAAAAGATAATCGGCCATCTCGGGAACAGGAACCCCATCGGTACTTGGCGCTTGTTATCTTTATCCCTTTCGGAAACAATTGAAGTCTGTTGCTGAAATAGTGGACTCTTCCCTCTACCTTCTCTTTTGCCTCTCTCTTATACCATTGGATAAAAAGATCTCTTGCCTCTTCTAAATGATCCTTATCAAGGATGAATTTACCAAAAGATAATTTTAGTGGAAACCCTTTTCCGTTGGTATCTCCTATTTCTAATGGATACAATTCTCCTGAATATAAGAATTTCTCTCCTGGTATAAATGCCTTTTCTCTTTCTTTTATCGATCTTTCTTTTTCTGAAATTTTTCTAACGA
>CAWGAV010000021.1:0-23107 GCA_963820625.1 uncultured delta proteobacterium | reverse complement strand
ATGAAGAAGTGCGGCTCAGGGTGAACCTCGAGCCCCTCGGCCTGAGCTTGGGTCGAAGGCAAGCCCCAGCCTTCAGGCCGGGGAGTCGAGAGGTTCATTCGAAGGCGATCTCCTTGATTCGTTCGATCACCCTCATATAGTCATCAAATTCGATTCCGTCCACGGAGTAATCTTGTTTGCAGGTGATCCCATCAATGGCTGGACCGTGACGGATCAGATAATCGAGAATTGTCCCTTTTTGCTCGGGTGTAAATTTTTCGAGAATGTCCGATCTTTCCATGGCCAAAGCCACTCCCGCCAACAAGGCGTAACCTCCCCAGTTTGAAATCCCGCAAGAGACAAGATAGTCCGTCCTCGCCCGGGAGCAGAAAACCACTTCTCGATTTGTCGAAGAGTTTTGTTTAAAAACTTCCCAAGGAATCTTCCCGGCTCCAATTTCATTTCCACGGTCTCCGATATCAATACTCTCAATCGGAAGGTTCAACTTCCCGGCAAGCTCGAGGAGAAAATGCGTTTTGGCTGTAAATCGGGTAATGTCCTCAAGGCGCGAGCTGAAACAGCGGTTTCTTATCGGAGGAGGAAGAATCGTTTCAAATTCTTTCAGGGGCGGCTTTCCCTGACGCTCCTGAGCGATGAAGGAATCCAAGGTGTGGTTGGGCCCTACTCGTTCGATATAAATCAGATGGGTAAGGCCTTGCCCGAACAGACTATTGAAGAAGTCTTGAGCAAAACGGATCGAAATGGAACTTTCATTCTCTTCATTCAGCATCCGGCTCGTGTGATCCTGGTCTGAATGCTCCAATGGAAAACAGATGATGGGGATCTCTTTCTCAGAGAGGTTAAGAACCTTCAATCCTGCCTTCAGTGCTGAAAGGGTGTATTCATCTGAAAGCAGGGAAACCTCCATCCCCAAATATTTTAATCCCTCTGCCAGGGTGAGGGCCCCAGGTGGACCATCGGTCTCTGTGGCCGGGGGATCCCCAAGCGGGACATAGAACCCGGTGACAATGACAATTTTCCTTCCCCTTTCAACCACTGAAGAGACAGCGCCAATTAAGTCCGAATAGGGAACCATGGAGAGATTTTCCCAGTGATAATTTTTATGAGTAAGGAGAGAGGTTGGGAAGTTGATCACCTCCTCGATGAGAAATATCTTTTCTCTAATGGTTTCTGGGAAGGGCATAAGTTAATCTCTTCTGCAGACCCGTATCTTTCAATATACATATAAACAATTTTTCCAGTGATTAGCAACAAATACGAGAATCAGGTTTTTATTTTTTGAAAAAAAGGTGTGAGTCGGGCTATATTAAGACCGTCATTTCTGAAGAGGATAGGACCTTTGGTGAAAAATGAAATCATTTTAGAAATTAAAAATCTAAAGACTTACTTCTATACCTATGAAGGGGTTGCGAAGGCGGTGGATGGTGTGAGTTACAACCTCGCTAAAGGTGAGCCTTTGGGCGTGGTGGGTGAATCCGGTTGTGGAAAGAGCGTCACGGCTCTCTCCATTCTTCGTCTTATTCCAACTCCTCCTGGAAAGGTTGTGGGTGGAGAGATTCTGTTTAAAGGGAAAAATCTCCTGGAGTTCACAGAGGATGAGATGAGGAAGATTCGGGGAAATCGGATTTCAATGATCTTCCAAGAACCCATGACCTCCCTCAATCCTGTCTTTACAGTAGGGAACCAGATTCAGGAGACCCTCCAATTGCATCAGGGTTTATCTAAAAAAGAAGCTCTTGAAAAGAGCATCGAGATGCTCAGACTGGTTAATATTCCTTCCCCTGACAAAGCTGTGGAACGATATCCCCACGAGTTGAGCGGTGGGATGAGGCAGAGGGTGATGATCGCCATGGCCCTTGCCTGTAACCCTGAAATTTTGATTGCCGATGAACCGACGACTGCTTTGGATGTAACCATTCAGGCCCAGATCCTTGACTTGATGAATAAACTGAAAGAGGAACTGGGAATGGCCATCATCCTCATCACTCATAACTTAGGGGTGGTCGCAGAGACAGCAAGGCGGGTCCTCGTCATGTATGCGGGTAAGATTGTGGAAGAGGCGGAGACGAAAACCCTTTTCGGAAACCCCCAACACCCCTACACCATGGGCCTGCTCAAATCCATCCCGATTTTAGGGGATAAGATCCGTCGTGGAAAGTTTCGTTTGAATGAGATATCGGGGGCCGTTCCCAGTCTTTATGAACTTCCTTCAGGCTGTAAGTTTTCAACGCGATGTCCATCTGTGATGGACATCTGCAAAGAAAAAGAGCCTGAGCTCAAAGAAATTGAGAAGGGCCATTTTAGTTCTTGCTGGCTCACCAATCTGAAAACTTAAAATTAACAATTAACAATGAACAATGAACATTGAACATTGAACATTGAACATTGAAAATGAACAAACCTTTACTCGAAGTAAAAAATCTAAAGAAATACTTCCCTATCAAGGGAGGAATTCTCTCCAAACCCATCGGCTATGTCTATGCGGTCGATGGAGTGAGCTTTTACCTCAATGAAGGAGAGAGCTTGGGATTGGTGGGCGAAAGCGGATGCGGAAAGTCGACCACCGCCCGAGCCATTTTGAGGTTGATCGAGCCCACCGAGGGAGAAATACTCTTCGAAGGGAAGGATGTCTGTAAACTCGACCACCAGGAGATGCGTTCCATCCGGAGGAATATGCAAATTGTTTTTCAGGATCCTTATGCTTCGCTCGATCCTCGGAGAACAGTGGAGCAGATTATCGGAGAGCCTCTGGACGTCTTTCAAGTTTCTACAAAGAAGGAGAGAAAGGATAGGATCGCCTATCTTCTGCAGAAAGTGGGTCTCAGCCCTGACCATGCCAGGCGCTACCCTCATGAGTTCAGCGGTGGTCAGAGACAGAGGATTGGAATCGCGAGAGCCCTCGCTCTCAATCCAAAATTGATTATAGGCGATGAACCTGTCTCTGCTCTTGATGTCTCAATTCAGGCTCAGGTGATCAACCTGTTGGAGGATATTCAGAAGGAATTCAAACTTTCTTATATCATCATTGCCCATGACTTAGCGGTTGTGGAGCATATTTGTGATCGGATTGCCGTGATGTATTTAGGGAGGATTGTGGAGTTGGCAAAAGACAGAGAGCTTTACACTTCACCTCTCCATCCTTATACGGTTGCTCTTCTTTCGGCGATTCCTGTGCCAGATCCCAACATCACCAAGAAGAGGATTATCTTAGAAGGAGATGTCCCGAGCCCTATGCGTCCTCCTGCGGGTTGTCATTTCCACACCCGTTGCCCCCAAAAGAAGAAGGAGTGTGAAACCACAGGTCCTCAATTAACCGAAATCAAAGAAGGTCATTTTGTCGCCTGCCATTTTTGCACTACCTAATTATTTTTTCGGAGTCGAGAGTTCGGAGAGATAAAGCTAAAGGCTCCCTGCCTGCCGCAGGCAGGCAAACTTTCCCGCCGTTGTTGCTTCCACCTACAAATCTACACTACAAGTCAGTCCTGAAACGCAACGATTATTAGGGGAAATATATGTGAATTAGACAAAAGTTCTCTGCAATGATCAATCCTCATCGATATCCTTTTCAAGTGGTGGAATGTTAGCAGGTGAAATTTGCCCTTGAGCAAGTAATGTTAGATACGAGGATAAAAGCCTTTCATCGTAATTTGCATAATCCGCAAAAAAGGGCATTGACCCCTCAAATAAATTTTGAATTTTATTTGGTTCGGGTCGCTTCCACATCTTAAACATCTCAATTTTAGGGCCAACTTTTGTAATCCCTTCAATTCTTTCCTTCGTGCTCATACGACCCTTGGGTAAATAAGGATTTAGAGGAAGTCGGGAAATGAATAAGGATGAAAAATGATTTGTTTTTCCAGCAGTCCAACGAATTTCTTGATAAGGGAATAACTCTTTAAGATCTTCTTGTAACCATTTTATCCGAGTCTTCTTAAAACGCTCTAATCCAAGAAGTCTTTCTAAGTGATGTCTCTGTAAAGCAACGCCGTCAATTTGTTTCAACCAACATTGAATTGCAGTAAACAAAGAAATTGCCCGGTGTTGTCGGCGAGCCCCCTCACGTACATCAATCTGTTTCATATTTTTCCCTTTTATTAAGCCTTTTGGTACAATTGTTTCGGGGGAAGACATTGCAAAATAGCTCTTGCATGTTTTTCTGTATTAATAACTTGCTCATACTGAATTCCGAGTTGAATATCTTCGTCTCGGATTCGGGTTAGAAACTTCTCCCAGTATGATTTGCTACTCATTAAAATATCCCATAGTCTATTACCCTCAAGCGATAATTCTGGCCTAAGTATACTTCGTAATGTGTGCACCCAAATAGACAGAGAAAAGGACTTTGTCTCTTGACCGTCCTTTTTCAATACTGACATCCATTTTTGTATTGCCTCTAATAATATTGGATACATATGTAATTCTGGATCTAGTTCACCATTTACCCCTTCCATTACAGGTAAATTTCTCTCTATTTCCAAAGTTGCTCTTAACCACACACTATATATTAGGATAGTAGCTATTTGCTCAATATCAATTTTTGAAAGCCCATCAATCATCATACTTAATTCCTTTGAATAGCTCTTTACGGCCAGTTTTCTGACAAATCCCATTTTATGATCCTACTGAGATTTTTCCATTGAAGTATGTTCAACGAGGATTACGAGATGAAGTCTACATTTTTTTGGTGAATATCAATTTCTCTATAATTAACCTTCTTTTGGCCGAGACTGAAAGGCATAAGGACGATAATAACACCCCTCCTCAATTTTTATTTCTTCGCAGGCCAGAAAAACCAAGTCTTTGACAGCAATCTCCCCAAGCAAATAAAGATACCTACTAAGCCTAAAAGAAGTATTTCGGGTAATCCAAAACTTGGTGAAAAAATTCTCCAAGCTAAGCTAATATTGTATATTGCTCTTATCAGGCCAATATATCCAAAAAGTTTTAATACAATCCCAAGTGTCTTCATTTCTCCCTCCTTGAGTATATTTACATTGCTGATTTGGTGAAATATACACAGTTATCGGAATTTAAGGAAGAGAATGCTTCAGGAAGGAGTCTACACCCTTCTTCATGACTCGTAAATACTAAAAATGAGGTTGTGAAAATTATCTTTTTTTGGGGGTTGAGAGAGAGTATTAGTGTAGGTTGAGGCAAAGGTCATTGATTTGTATTTGAAAGGTTGCATGGTGGAACAAAAATGTTAAAACAATATTACGGAAGTAATCTCCTAAAACCTCTACGGCATAACAAGCCATATTTATTGATATCAAATCTTAATTGCTTCCAATTCCGCAATCCGAATTTCGCATTCCGCATTCCGAATTCACGCTATCCTCTGAGTTTTGGATCTGAGATATCTCTCAGGCCATCGGCGATGAGGTTGAAGGAGAAGACAGAGACGAAGATGGCAAGGCCGGGAAAGATGGAAAGCCATGGAGCATTGGTGAGCTGATCCAGACCGTCACGGATCATAGCTCCCCAACTGGGGGTGGGAGGTCGAATACCAAGACCGATAAAGCTGAGGCTTGCTTCAACGATGATGGCTGTAGCAACCCAGAGGGTTCCCATCACCAAGATATCTCCAGATATATTGGGCAGGACGTGAATGAACATAATTTTTCCATCATTTTGCCCTACCGCACGGGCAGCTTCAATATACTCTTTTCCTTTGACAGAAAGGGTTGATCCACGAGCCAAACGGGCGATACGCGGGGTGAGGGCAACACCGATAGCAATGACGATCTTCATCAGACCTGGGCCCATGACGGCCAGGACCAGAAGGCCCAGGATCACAATAGGAAATGACATGAAGATGTCGATGAAACGAAGGACGAGGTTATCGATCCTTCTTCCTTTATAGCCTCCGATCATGCCAAGGGGAATGCCTGCTGCCATGGCCAAGAGAACAGAAAGGATTCCCACTATGAGAGAGACTCTCGATCCCCAGAGGATTCTCGAGAGCTGATCCCTTCCATAACTATCTGTGCCAAAAGGATGTGCCCAACTCGGAGGGGCATGCTGAACATTCATATCTTGTGAGATTGGGTCATAAGGTGAGATCCAGGGAGAGATCAGGGCGATGATGACCACCGAAAAAGCCATGAACAGACCGACCACAGAGGTCTTATTACTCTTAAACGTCCTAATAAGGATTTCTCTTTGGCTTATCGTTGCCATAGCACCTTTTAATGATATTCGATCCTCGGGTCGATCAAACTGTAAAGCAAGTCAGTGATAAGGTTAAAAAGAAAAACAAAAGCAGAGAAGATGATGATCACCGATTGGAGGGCAATGTAATCTCGGTCCTTTACAGCAAAGACCATCATTTTTCCAAGACCCGGTCTGCTGAAGATGATCTCCGTCAACACCGACCCTCCCATTAAGATGCTCATATAGATCCCGATCACAGTGACAGTCGGAATCAGGGCATTCCGAAGAGCATGTTTATAGATGACCTTCCTCTCGTGAAGCCCTTTAGCCCTCGCGGTTCTCACATAATCTTCCCCGAGTACATTTAACATGGAGGAACGCACCATACGACTGATGAAGGCTGTCATGATGATGCCCAGGGTAAGGGCTGGAAGAAATAGATGATACAATCGACTACCTAAATGGCTGAGGTCTCCCCCTCCTAACACCGGGAAGAGTTGTAATTTGATGGCGAAGATGTACATCAGCAGGATGCCTAGATAGAACTCCGGCATGGAGATGCCTATCAGAGAGAGGATTCTGCCAATGTAGTCTGGGGGACGATTCCTCTTTAATGCCGTGATAATGCCTGTGGGAATGCCAAAAAGGATTCCAATAATCATTCCTCCAATCGCCAAATCTAATGTGTAGGGTAATGCCCTGGCGATTTCCTGGGAGATGGGTTTGTTGGTAATCAATGACTTCCCTAAATCTCCCTGACAGAGATCCTTGAGGAATTTCCCATATTGCACAAGAATCGGTTTGTCGAGGCCCATTTGTTTTTCAAGTTCCTGGATCGATTCTTCAGTCGCATACGATCCAAGAGCCGCCACAGCAGGACCTCCCGGAACAATACGAATCAGGAAGAAGACAAAGGTGACCACTGCCCACAAGGTAGGGAGAACAAAAATCATTCTACGGATAGCGTATTTGAGCATCTTTCTTTCCTAAAAAAACAAGGCCTAAAATAATTTTGGGGCACCCCATTTCTGGATAGAGTGCCCCATTGAGTATCCATTAGACGATTATTTACGTGCGTCTGTCGTCTCTTTAATCGGGGTAACTAAGGTCAATGTGGATCTCATCTCGTACCCGAGGTCCACATAGGTCTTTCTCGCAAAGACGAACTTTGTGATGCAGAGCGGGAGAGCCACCGCATCCTCAATAATCCTCTTCTGGGCTTCTGCCCAAAGGGCTTTCTGTTTCTTGGCATCGGGCTCCACCCTTGCCTTTTCAATTAAATCGTCAATCTTGTTGTAATGGGAGAAGTTTGTAATAGCGGTGGGGGTCCCGACGATCGACTTGGAATGATAAAACTGAGTGAGCATTGGATCAGCGGTTGGAAAGCGGGCGCACACATAAAGAACCAAAGGATTGACATCTTTCCGGATTTGCTGATGGAAAGCGGTGTGGGTGATGACATCCATCTTCAAATTGATTCCCGCCCTCCGGAGTTGTTCCTGAATCTGCTCCATGGGTCGGCGATAATCTGACATCTCTGTGATCACCATAGAGAGATCCAATCCCTTTGGATACCCGGCCTCTGCCAGAAGTTTCTTTGCCTTCTCCGGGTTGAATTCATACTTGGGAACCTTGTCTGTTCCACCCAGGTAGTTCATCGGGATCGGAGAGACTAACTTTTCGGTCACATCCGGGCCCAAAAATTTCATCAGTTCATCCAGATTAATGGCATGGCAGATTGCCCTTCTCACCCGAATATCGTCCAGGGGTTTCTTGGTCATATTGAAATGAAGAACAAGGGTTTCGCCGGGGCCAAAGATTTCGATGGCAGTTTCCGGTATTTCCCTCACCTTCTTTACCCATACCTGTTCTCGTTCCCCTTCAACGATATCGATCTCGCCCTTACGATAGGCCATCTCACGGGTGCTTGCATCAGGCATGAACCAGAGTTCGACTCGGTCAAGTTTCGGTTTTCCCCGGAAGTAGTCTGGATGTCTGACCGCAACAACTTTTTCTTTGGGAATATAATCTTTCAGCATAAAAGGCCCGGTCCCGATCGGATCGAATTTAAATTTATCTCCCTTTTCCATGACGGCCTTCTTCGATACGATGTATCCACCGTGATAGTTTGTCAAAATCCCCAGCACAGAGGGTATGGCACTCTTGAAAGTCACACGGATCGTATGCTTATCGATCACTTCCACTTTGTCCAAGGCAGAATAATCGGCTGCAAAACCTGAAGTGGCTTTATTAGCAGCCTTCTCCAGAGAGAACTTAACATCCTCAGCCGTCAACTCCCCATAACCCTTGTGGAACTTCACCCCTTTGCGGAGGTAGAATGTCCAGACCAGACCATCTTTTGAGCGCTCCCATTTTTCAGCCAGATCCGGTTCAATCTTTTCAGGGTTGGTGTCCTCGGGTTTGAAGCGGACCAAGCCATTAAACATTGGATCGATGCAAGCATAGTCGATTGTGGTGGTCCCGTAATGAGGATCCAGGGAACGGATATCCGAGGCCTTCAAGGCCATCCTCAGCACCTTCTCCTGAGCGGAAGCGGGTGAGTAAAAACCGGTTGTGATAGAAATCAATGCAACGAGAAAAAAAACAAAAACTTTAGACCCTCTCATGTTTCGCCTCCCTCAATAAAATATGGATGGATTTTGCCAAAGTGATTTTTTAATACCATAAATAGTGGTTTTGTCAATCCCTGTGAGTCCTTTGGAAAAGCCTTTCATGCTGTCATTCTGAATGCAGCGAAGAATCTCAGTTGCAGGATAATCAATGAATTACGAGGAAACCGTTAGATAGGACATTTCTACCTGTCGATAGACAGGCTTGTCCTGTACTGCATTTTTGCTTTATATTGTCATTCCCGCGTAAGCGGGAATCCAGGACAATAGCAAACAAATGGATTCCTGTTTCCACAGGAATGACCGAGGACAGCAAATTTTGACCATTTATTCTCAATAATTCTCTATGATCGGTCCACCTTCTATACCTTAACTTTGTCCCCGTAGTCGCACCATTTTCGAATGGGACATATCCCGCAAAGGGGCTTTCTTGCCACGCAGGTTCTCCGACCATGCCAGACGAGAAGATTTGAAAAATGAGTCCATTCATCCTTCGGGACGATCTCCATCAAATCGAACTCAATCTTGACCGGATCATCGTTTTTCGTCAAACCGATTCTCTGGCTCACCCTGTGGACATGGGTATCGACGACGATCCCCGGTATCCCAAAGACATTTCCTAAGATGACATTGGCTGTTTTTCTTCCCACACCTGGAAGGGTCACCAACTCCTCCAGAGTTTTAGGAATTTCTCCCCCAAACCGTTTCAACAGTTCCTGGCAGCATTTCTGAATCGACTTGGCTTTATTTCGATAGAACCCGGTTGGCCGGATCTCTTCCTCCAATTTCGCCAAATTTGATTCAGCATAATCTTTTGCCGAACGATATTTTTTAAATAAGTCCACGGTCACTTGATTCACCTTGATATCCGTGCATTGGGCAGAGAGAATGGTGGCGATCAGGAGCTCGAGGGGATTGGAGAATTTCAGGGCGATTCTGGAATCGGGTATTTCCTTGGATAAAATTTTAATGATCTCTTTCACCCTGTTTTTTAAATCAGCTTCCTTTTTCATAAGAGTCTCCTATTCAACTATGAACTATGGACGATAACGATGAACGATGAATGTTGAACTTAAGAAGGTTTCCTCCGCTCTAAAAAGGCCTTCATCTCTTCAACATCCATCGCATTGAGGATATCTCCGGGTTCCAGCCATCCCTTCCGTCCTATTCCCACTCCATAGGTGGTATCTTTCAATCCCTCTTCTTCATGGGCATCGGGATTAATGGCAATTTTGACCCTTTTCTCTTTAGCATATTTGCACAATCTCCAATCGATGTCCAATCGATAAGGATGGGCATTGAGTTCAATGGCCACGCCTGATCGGCTTGCCTCGTCGATGATACGGATCATATCAATCGCATAGGGTTCTCTGGCTAAAAGAAGCCGACCCGTTGGATGAGCCAGAATGGTCGTATAAGGGTTTCTCAGGGCTTTGATCACTCTTTGGGTCATTTCCTCCCGGGACATATTGAAATGGGAATGAACCGAGGCGATGACAAAGTCGAATTGTTTGAGAATCGCTTCTTCATAATCCAGTGATCCATCAGGGAGGATGTCAGATTCAATTCCTTTAAAAATAGTAAATCCCTCCATTTCCTGATTTACTTGATCTATCTCTTTCCATTGCTTCTTAAGTTTTTCAAGCATCAGGCCTCCTGCATAACGGGCAGATTGGCTGTGGTCGGAAAGACCCATATAGGAAAATCCCATCTTTTTGGATGCCTGGGCCATGCTACGAATAGAGTTTGTCCCATCGCTATAGAAAGAATGGACATGGAAGATCCCTTTGATATCGCAATCCTCGATCAGTCGGGGGATCTGATGGATTTCAGAGGCTTCAATCTCTCCTTGATTCTCCCTTAACTCCGGTGGGATGAAGTCGAGGCCCAAGGCATTGAAGATTCCCCCTTCTTCTTTACAAGGGATGAGTCTGCCGTTCCGATGAAGTCCTTCTTCACTGAGTTTCAAACCCATGACCTTCGCCCTTTCAAGCATCAAATTCCAATGAGCGAGGCTTCCAGTGAAGCAGAAGAGAGAATAAGGAAAGGTCTGATCTGGAGTGGTTCGGAGATCGACCTCCACTCCTGAGAAAAGGGAGTAGCGGCCACTGGCTTTGTCTTTAAATCGGACGATTTCTACTTCAGGGAGTTTGGAAAAGGCGTTCAAGACCTCTTGAGAACGATAGGTGCTTAGCACCAGGTTGATATTTCCGACGACTTCCATCTTTCTTCTCAAGGAGCCGGCGAGATCTCCCCGAATGACTTTCGGATGGGAAAGGATCTTTTTGAGGATATCCTGGGCAGGTTCGATCACTTCTCCATAGAGATATTGACCTTGATATTTCTTGACCTGCTGAATGCCCTGAAGAATCTTCTCCTGGGATTTTTGGCCGAATCCCTGAAGATCAACCAATCGATTTTCAAGACAGGCGTATTCTAATTCACCAATGGTTTTAATACCGAGCTTATCATAAAGAGCTTTGATCTTTTTGGGCCCAAGGCCAGGGATTTTGAGCATCTCCAGATGGCCAGGTGGGACGGAGGTTTTTAGATCTTCATAAAGTTGAAGTCGACCCGTGGTGACCAGTTCGGTGATGTGTTGAGCTAATGTCTCACCGATTCCTTTCATTTCTTTGAGACGACCTCCTCGAACCATCGTCCCCAGGTCTTCTTCTAAAATTTCGATCGTTCTCGCTGCATTAGAATAGGCCTTCACCTTGAAAGGGTTTTCCCCTTTCAACTCTAAAAGCAAGGCCACCTCTTGGAGGACTGTGCTCACCCCGTTGTTATTTAATGCCTGCTTGACCATGTAAAAATATTAACCGGAATTTTCCTTTCTTTCCATCGGGATGGGACAAGTTCAACAAGATAGAGACAAAAAATGTCACATTTCTTTTTCAAAATCGAAGGGGTTAAAAAACTTTTCTTTTTAATATCAGCAACTTAAACGAAATCACACGGTTTGGTATAGAAAATGCTATCAATTAGTGTAAAGTCCAATAGAAAGGATGGAAAACGATGCTAAAAGATAACGGAGATACTGTCCTAACGACTCAGGAGGCCTGTGGCTACCTTCGTATTTCTAGACCGACTTATCTGAAGTACCTTTACTTAGGGAGAATTAAGGGAACGAAGGCGGGAAAAGGTTGGAAGGTTCTCAAATCAGAGCTGGATCGATTTCTAAAAGGAGAGAATGAACATCCACAGGCAGCCTGAATCTGCCGGAGTAGAGAACGGGTAAGGGGAGAAACCGGGTGAAAAGTTTAGAAGATAAAATGGATCTTTTTGAAGAGAAGGCGATTGAGGAGAAAGTAAAGTCCACCAGGGCACTGATTCAAACCTTTCTCCAGACCTTGAAAGGTTTCCGACTCTATGAGGCCAATCATCCTATTCTATCCAAATTTTTAGAGAGGGTGAGAAAAGATTTTGATCAATATTTTGATGAATTCGATTCTTTCTCTCTCCAGGTCGCGGAGCACCGGCTCTACTATCGGGGAAAGGTCGTCTATGAAAATCAGGACGTAAAGGAAAGTTTGGCCTTTGTCTTTTTTAAAGATGGGATTCGGGAGCTCCAATTTTCAAAAGGTTTGGAATTCAAGGAGATTGTGGATTTTCTTAATGTCGTGAGAAAGAGTGACTTCCTGAATCGCATGGAAGATGATCTCGCTACCCTGCTCTGGGAAAAAGATTTTTCTCACATCACCTTTACCACCGTGGATGAATTTTTAGAGGGAAGCGGTATCTTTGTCCCTGCGACAGAGGAGGATTTGCTAAAAAGGTCCGAGTACAAAGGTTCTCGGGAGGAATGGCTTCAGGAGAAGGCGGATGACGGACAGCCTGAAAACTCTCATGCCCCTGGGACAGAAGGGTTGGAACAGGTGATCAACCCCGCTCCAGGTCAATCCTTGGTTCAGGCCTGCCAGCTCACTCCTGATGAGAGGGAGGCGATCCTTCGGGAGGCACAACAAGAGCAGCAGCCAGAATATATCCTTGTCTTGATTAATAACCTGATCGAAATCCTGCTTCACCTCGGTGAGGATGCGGATGCCTATGAGAATATGATTTCCTACTTTGATCGGGTCATCGAATACCTCCTCGAACAGAAAGAGGTGGGAAAGGCGGTGGCGTTATTGAAGAGCTTTAACGATACCATGGAATCCATGGTTCTGAAGGACAAACAGATCTTTGCCATTCGTCGTATTCTCGAAAAGTCCTCCAGCTCCCATCACATTGAACTTTTGGGAAAGACGATGAAAGGAAACGGAGAGGTCCATTCAGAGCCAATCCTCCAGTATCTTCGATTCCTCACGAAGCAGGCCATCGAGCCTCTCTGCCTTTTGTTGGGCGAGTTAGAGTCCGGGAAGTGGAGAAAAGTGATCTGCGACCAGGTGGCTGAACTCTCTCGAGAGGAGATCCAACCGCTGAGCAAATTTTTATCGGACCGTAACCCCTTCTTGGTCTGCCACATCCTCTACATCCTTGGGAAGATCGGGCATCCCTCGACAATGAAATATTTAGGAAATTTAGTAACCCACGAGGATTTGAAAGTGAGAGAGGAGACCCTTCAGGTTCTCAATAAATTTGGGGAAAAGGGGAAGGATCTTATTCAAAAATTCTTAAGGGATTCTGTGGCTGGGATCAGGGCCAAGGCAGCACTCCTATTGGCGCGAAACGCCAGGGCGGAGGCGGTGAAGCCGCTCACGGAGATCATCCTCTCTGAGGACTTTTACAAACGGGATTATGAGGAGAAGGCCTCTTTCTTCAGGGCTCTGGGCGAGACAGGCTCGAAAGAGGTGATCCCCACATTAAAGAAGATTGCCAAGGAAAGAAGATGGTTCCAGAGGGCAAAATGGGATGAGATGCGACAGTGCGCCAACAATACATTGAAAATGATGGGGGCGTAGGAGAGAAAGCAGAAAGCAATAGGCAGAAGGCAGAAGGCAGAAAGCAGAAGGCGGAAAGCAGAAGGCAGAGAACAGAAAGAATCGCTTTCATTAAGGAGATGAAATGGATATCACACATTCCTCAACCGAACCTGAAAAGGTGAGCCAAAAGCCGCCCGAGGGAATGGAGTCCGACCTATCGAAATTGGCGAACAACCTCGTTACTAAATTTCATGTGTTGATGAGGATTTCTCAGATTTATGATTCTAAAAATGTAGCCCTCCATCAGTTCATCCAGGAATCCCTCCAAACCATTAACACATTGATCAAGAGGGAAGGAGCCCTCTCCCTTAAAATCGTGAAAGATGACTTCTTCCTCAATGAACAACGATTGCGTTATTCGGTGGAGGGATTTACCAGTTTCAAATATCTCCTGACCCAATGGAAAAAAAGGTTGATTGGAGAAGTAATTTTCAAAAGCCCGGTGGATGAAAGGATGTTGAGAGAATTCATCTATGCCTTGATTAACTTAGAAGAAGGTCGCGAGGAAAATGCGACTCTCTTTAATGAACAATTGGCGAGCCGTGATATCCCCTCGATCGAGGTGAATTCTTTAGAGGTTGTTGAAGGTGAGGAGGAGGCCTTTACCCTCCAGAAGGAAGATCAGCGGGAGGTAGGCAAGAAGGTATTTTTTGAGACGATCGGGACGATTAAAGAGGTGATCACCCAGATCAAATCGAAGCAATATGCCGATGTGAGAAAGTTAAAGAGGTTGGCTCAGAAAGCGGTCCATCTCGTCATCGAGGACGAATCCATCCTGCTGGGAATGACGACGATCAAAAACTATGATGAATATACTTTCAACCATTCCGTCAATGTCTCGATCTATTCCTTGGCAATGGGAAAGCGATTGGGATTTTCGAAAAAGGCCTTAACGGAGTTGGGGATTACTGCCCTGCTTCATGATATCGGCAAATCAAAAATTCCGAGAGAAATTTTAAATAAACCAGCCTCCCTTGATGAAGAAGAATGGGGGATGATGAAAAAGCATCCCTTGATAGGCGTGGAGATCGTTCTCAATCTGAAGCAATTAGGGGAGATCAATCCCAGGATGGTCGTCGGTATCTTTGACCACCACCTCAAGAGTGACCTTTCAGGATACCCGAAGCTTTTTCGGAAAAAGGAGGTGAGCCTCTTCGGAAGAATCATTCAGATTGCGGATTCTTATGATGCGATGACGACCCCCCGGATTTATAAAAAAACTCCCTATACACCGGAGCAGGCTCTCGCCCTCATGCTGAGAGAGAGGACTATCCATTTTGACCCCATTCTCCTCAAGATCTTCATCAGCCTGGTTGGCATTTATCCCATTGGATCCTTGGTTCTACTCAACACTCGTGAAATGGGGATTGTCTATAAACCCAATCATGATCCCAAATGGTTGGATCGTCCCATGGTCATACTGATCGCTCGAAATGAAAAAGGGGATGTCAAAAAAGAGGTGGTTGACCTGATAGAAACGGATGGTGCAGACCGTTACAAACGAAGCATCGTCAAGACATTAGACCCTCATCAATACCACATCGACATCGCCAAGTATTTCTTATGAGATAGGGGAACAAATTTTTAAAATGGATAAACGATAAAGGTTTTTTTACGTGAGGCATCTAATGGGAGATGGAAGTGCAAATTTAATGGAACCGCAAGGGCATAAGCAAATCGTTCTCCGGCTGAGGTGGGTGACCATCATTATCACCTCTTATCTCATTTTATTTGGTCGAGGGATCACCTCCCCCCCATTTCTCCCCTCCTTGCTCATTTTCTTCTATCTCTGTTCCAACCTCATTGCCTCCTTCCTCCCTTCCTCATATTTTTTAAAACTCTCTTTCTTCTACGTCGTTCTGCTCTTCGATACCTTGATGGTTTCTTTAGGCATCTATATTACCTCTCAATTTGATACTGATTTTTATCTGGTCTATTTCTTAATCATCCTTTTCGCCTCCATTGCCCGAAGTTTCAAGTTGTTGATGATCAATGCGTTGGTGATCTGTGGAATTTATGGCTGGTTCCTCTGGACGAAAGGGTGGAATACGAAGTCGTTAGAGGAAGGGATTCTGTTAAGGATTCCTTTTATCTTTATTATGAATATTTTTTATGGATTCCTTATTCAGTCCTTCGAGGGAAGGACCCGTCAGATCAAAAAAGAGCTAAGAGAGGTTGAAGAATCAGAGCTTAGATATCGACAAATTGTAGAGGGGGCTCAAGATGCCGTGGCCATTTTAGATGAGAAGAGTCGAATAAAATTTTTTAATGGACGGCTCCTTCAATTAACCCAATATGCCCCTGAAGAATTAACGGGGATGGAATGGATAAAAATAATGAATGGATTTTGCAGAGAGGAGATAAAAGAAGGTTCCGATCGGTGCTCAGGACCAAAGGGGGAACCTATGATTCAAGAAGCCGCGGTGCTTCAAAAAAATGGGGGGAAGAGAAAGGTGGAAGTCAGTGGGGCACAGTTCATTCTCCCCACAGGTAAAGCCCATACGATTATATATCTGAAAGATATTACCGATAAGAAACAGATGGAAGAGAGGCTGATTCAATACGAGAAATTAAAAGCCCTTGGAGAGATGGCCGCGGGAGTCGCCCATGATTTAAATAATGTCTTGGGAGCTATATTGGGCAGGGTCCAATTGATCAAAATGGGGTTAATAAGGGAGAAGAGCGAACCCGGAGGAATAGGTGATGGAATTCTTCAGAAGGAATTAGGGATTATCGAACAGGCCGCAACAGATGGGGCTCAAACGATCAAAAAAATCCAAGAATTTTCTCGTCCCAAAACGGACGAGTCCTTTTTTGTTCTTCTTAATGTCAATGAACTCATGGAAGGGGTCATGGAATTAGTGAAAACCAAGATAAAGGACGAGGCTGAAGAAAAAGGCATCCCGATCAATGTTCGAACGATTCCAGGAGAGACCTGCTGGGTGATGGGGAACCCATCAGAGTTGAGAGAAGTTCTTTTAAATATTGTCCTCAACTCGATTGATGCAGTCCATAAAGGAGGAGCCATCACCCTTAAGGCAAGGATGGCAGAGGGGGATGTTTCCATCGAGGTGAGCGACGATGGAATTGGGATTCCATTATCCATTAAGCATCGAATATTCGATCCATTTTTTACTACAAAGGGAGTTCAACGATCAGGTTTAGGGCTAAGTATCTCCTACGGGATTATTCATCGGCATCATGGGGAGATTCAGGTGGAAAGTCAAGAAGGGGTTGGAAGTACTTTTGTGATTAAACTTCCCATCGCTAAAGTGGGGAGCTTGTTGTAGGAGAAAAAGAAAATGGGGAGGGAAATTCAACAACCCATGACCATCCTTGTGATTGATGATGACGAGCGGGTCCGAACCCTCATCAGAGATATCCTCCTTTTTGGAGGACATCGGGTGATTGAAGCTTCGGATGGGGAATCGGGGATGAGATATTTAGAAAAAGCTGGATCTATTGATATGGTCTTGACCGATTTAGGAATGCCATTGAAAAATGGTTGGGAAGTGGCCAAATGGATAAAAATAAATGCCCCTCACATCCCGGTGATTCTCATCACTGGATGGGGAACGAATTTAGATGAAGAAAAAATCAGAGACTCGGGTGTGGATTTGATCATAGGAAAACCCTTCGAGGTGAATGAGATACTCGAAGCGGTCAATCATTTTATGAAAGTTCATTAGGAATATACAGAATGAAAAAGGGGATGTCAAAAAAGAGGTGGTTGACCTGATAGAAACGGATGGTGCAGACCGTTACAAACGAAGCATCGTCAAGACATTAGACCCTGATAAATACCACATCGACATCGCCAAGTATTTCCTATAAAGAAAAATCGCATAGAGCATAGCGCAGAGGGCATAGCGTATAACAAAAAGCTCAAAGCTCAAGGATTAATTCTGCATTCCCTGCCTGCGGCAGGCAGGCGCAATCAGCATTCCGAATTAGATTTGTCTCCCCAGCTCCTTATCACCCTATCTCCCCATCATTTCTTTTTTAATTACCTCATCTCCTCATTTCCTTATCTCCCTACCTTTTGCAGCATGGCGCATAGGTCCCCAATCAAAAAAGAGTTTGTGAAATTTTTTAGATCAGAGTCAGATTAGGGAGGTAGTTTTTGAGAAGTACACCTACGAGTCTACAGTCCGGGATAATACTGAAAGTTAATGATTACCGATGGAAATGTGCATAAGCCTGCTGCTTACTAAGACGGGTGAGAACCTGTTATGAAAATGTGGCTATGATAAGGGGCCGTATCTCAGAACTTTTAATAACGATCCGCAATCTCCAATTTACTGCCACATTGGCTACAAAATTTAGCTCCCTCAAGAATCTCAGTTAGACACTTTGGGCATTTCATATCAAAGGCCCTTTAAAAATTGACTACGCCGCCAATTTTTATTTTTTTATAAAAGCAATTTTCATATCAAATTCTTTCCAGAATTTTTCATCGACCTTTTTCCAGTTCTCTCCCCAGTAGGCATTAAAGAATCCTTTCAGGTTCTCAAGAAGGTGGCCCCATCCAGTTAAATTTTCATACTTCAGTACATCTTCTAAGAAAGGAACAATTTCACCCAAATTTTCTTTAGGAAGGTATGCCCGAGCACCCATTTCAATGGAGCGTTTCAGGGCCTCCGGATTCAAAGCATGGGCTGTCAGCATGACAACGGGAAAGTGATGGATAACAGCCTGTTTCAGCAGATCGAACCCACGGACACCCATAATGTCAAGGGTGATCAGGTCATAAGTCAATGTTCCTATGAATTCGCTTGCTTGAGCGTAGGTGCTTGCCTTATCGAAGGTGCATCTTGGGCAAGCAGTCAGAATTTCCTCCTCCAAAATAGCTAAAACATCTGGTTCATCATCTACAGCCAGGATACTCTTCCCGTTCAGAATGGATTTGCCATGATGTTTCCTCCTTTCGGGTGCAGCTTTAGGTCGGTCCATTCAATAGCCCAACATCCTTTAGTTTTTTAAATTGAGACTTTGAAAAATAGGAACCCGTCCTCAATTACAGCGAAGACAGTTCTTTCTCAGCTTTCGCTACCCAGCCGTCGGCGCCGCATTCTTTCAAACCTCTACTCCCTTTTTCGTAATGTTCTTTGGATCATCCTATGTGTCTCCCGTCCCCAGTTCAGTCTCTTTACCTCCCAGCAGCTCTCGGGGATCGGCTTTGTGACTATTTTAGCAGCCATATTTTCCCTTACGGAACTTGAATGCCTCTTTACCGCCCTCCATGACTTAGATAAATCCTTCTAAACCTCCTTTCTCTCCCCAATCGGAAAGGATACGCAAAACGTGCTTCCACCGGAGGAGAGACAATCCTCAGGCCTTTCACAATGAGGGCATGCCGAGATTCTCCCTGAACAAAGATCCCGGTCTGTTGGGATATAGATGCACCGCTTGCTCTCTAATGAGAAAACGAAGCCAAACCGCTGTCCATAGACCTTCATCCGAAGGAGATCGAGACCTTTCCCCCCTGCACCGAAGTCGTAGGGTTTCTTAGATGTATATAGTTCAGTGTCCCGGGTGTGAAACAGGCCGTCAAATATCTGCTTTTGATTCTCCTCAGTGATTCCAATGCCGAAATCCTGAACTTTCAGAAGTAGCCTCCCATCCTTTTGTTCCAAAATTATCCGGATTGACCCTTCATCAGGAGTGTTTCCTATGGCGTTTTTAAGGAGACCGCCCAGAATATCTTCAAGGACCTCCGGAGGCATGAACAGAGAAAGGTCTCTTTCTCCTTGCAGTTGAATATGAAGTTCCCGATGATCTGCGCTCTGTTTTGCCTTCTCAAGGATTCCCTCCATAAAAGAGAAGAGAAGAATGCGTTCTCCCTCCAAGCCCTGGTAGAATCTGATAATCTTATCGGTCTCTATCTGAATCTCAGTCAGGCGGTCCAGTTGCTTTTTCATTGGTTCATAGAATTTTTCCCATTCCATAGGAGACGTCTGCTCCTGAAACTTGCGTTTTAAAAGGCGGAGGTACCCCTGGATCACTGAAAGGGGTGTCCTGAGCTCATGAGAAAGATGGTTTATGATTCTTTCTCTAGCTTTTTCCAGGCTCTTACGTTCGGTTATGTCCCTGGCAATGCCACGGAAACCAATGGTTTTCCCTGAAACATCGCAGACAGGGGACACAGATGTTTCGACATACCTGATCTGCCCGTCTTTCATGACGAGGTCCCATCCAAAGGCCTTGGTCCCCTTGCCTGTACAATAGACATTATTGAAGGTCTCGAAGACCTTATTGGCAGTCTCCTGGGTCATGTATTGCCTGTTGTTCATGCCTATCATTTCATCTCTGGAATACCCCAGCATTCGACAAAGAGAATCGTTAAAGGAGGTGAAATTTCCTGCAATGTCCACCTCATAGTAGCCATCTTCTATGGTCTGAAGAATCGTCCTGTACTTGGCCTCACTCTCCTGCAGGGCATCCTCAGCCCGCTTCCGTTCAGTGATGTCACGGATAATACCCTGATATCCTAAAATGTTTCCACCATTGTCTAACCATAGAGAGGAAGTAATCAGACAGTCTATTACTGTATTATCTTTTTTGCGTAGCTTTACTTCAAAATCTCTAATAAACCCTTTTTGTTCTATCTCCTTTTGGAATCTTTGACGGTCATAAGAATCCACATATGTATCTTGAGAAGTTATCCCGGCCAGTTCTCCTTTGGTATACCCCAGGAGGTCTAAAAAAGCTTTGTTGACATCGATAACCTTCCCTCCCAGGGTAGTAATGTAAACCGCATCTCTCGAATCCTCGAAAAGGGTTCGGTATCGTACTTCACTCTGCCGTAGCGCCTCCTCCGCCTGACTGGATTTGTTTTCCAATGCTTCCAATTCAGTAATCCGTTGGCGCAATTCCATCAATTCACTGATTAGTTGCTTCTTTGTCTTATTTTGATCTTTCATTGTGTCTACCTAATAAATAATCTTTCCTCCTCAAAAAGAATCTCCTTATGGTTAGAGATTAGCTAATAATATCGTTGTGGCCGAAACAACTCGGTCCTGTCCCTCATTTATCCATCGAAAAAAGTTGCCCGAAAATATAATGAGCCTCCTCGGAGCTACAAACTCCTTTGGAGGCTACATATTGGCATCTTTTGAAAACTCCATTCCATAACTTACTCCCAAAATGTTGGAGGTTAGGAAGCTGTACCTATAGAAGGAGCAACCTGAGAAAGAAAGAAGGATGGATGATTCGCTTAGCAGCGGAGAACAGGCGTTATTTGAGTGTGCGACGTTAACGGAGACGATAAGAGGCTGGACCCTTTACCGAAATGAGTCTCGGTAAGCAACGGATTAAAAGAGACCGTAGGCACGAAAACCTTGAACTCGTTCTGGCAGGTTGATAAATCTTCATCATCAGGATCTTCAAAACTCATATCAGAAGAAAGAAGCACGGTTCCTGACAGGTCAACGTAAAGAGAATAAGCCAGAAATAGCGGGATAAATAGAGATATTCCGACCATTAAAACGAAATGAATATGTTTCAATCGCCCCATTGCCATACAAATTTATTCCTCTTGCACAGAATTTCCAAAAACAAAAAAGCCGAACTTACCTCAGGTTCATCCTTCGGCAGCTCGGCCATCTTACTTAAAGACCCGCCGCTTTCCGCCCCCTCCTCACGGAGAGTTTGGCTTTATCGGGATTAAGTTATCAAGAATATTTCTTCTTATAGAAGGCCTTTAAAATATACTTCACGTGCAGATAGAGAAGAACTAAATCTTAGATGGTAACTCAAGATTTAGAATGGAAATTTTAAAGGTCTTTCTCCATCCACCACCCCCTTCGGAAAGAGAAAGTATTCTTAGAGAGGTTGGATTTACAATACCAACGATGATTTTTTTGTCAAGGGGAAAATGAAATTGTGAAAATTATCTTTTTTATCCGGTTGCAACTAAATGGATGCTTCGGGTGAGGTGTAAGATGGTGTAAAATCATGTAAAACTTTTCTCTTCAAAGAAGCTGAACCAATATAACCTATCTTGCTGATTTCCATTTGTACTATTGTACTGTGGGACAAAGATGAATAATGAAGATGTTTCAGGAAGAAAGAAATGTGGCCTTTTTTCGCAGAAAACGACACCAAAGTTTTTAATTGGCGGCTTGCCATCTCCCAAAAGATCGGTCGCTTTCCATCCCCTCCTTATGGAGGGGTTAGTTTTTTCAGGCAAACCATCTTTCACCTGGATGGAAAATGTGTGACAATGAGAATTTGAGCAGGAATAGGATAAAAAAAGAAGGACCACATGGGTCCTTCTCCCGACGTTACTTTTTTATTTTACCGATGGCCTCCTCCATGGCCTCCTCCGTGAGAGCCCCCAAAGCCGCCACCACCATGGAAGCCTCCAGAGAAACCACCGCCTCTGCCACCACCTCCTCGGAATCCTCTGCCTCCAAAACCACCAAGGTAGTAATAACCACCGTAGTAGTATGGATATGGGTAATAATAGGGGTAATAATATGGTTCAGGGTAGTAATATGGTTCATATCCCCCTTCATCTCCCTCATAGACAGCAGGTGGGTACTCACCGTATTGTCTCGCTAGTTCTTTACCAGGTGCAACCGGCTGCCTCCACTGATTATCAACAAGAACCTGAAACGCCATCAACGCCTCGTCTTTGTTCATCGCTAATTTGCCGGAATCCACTGCCACACCGATAGCACTTCGCAGCTCTCCGATAATATCGGGGGTCAAGGGATAATCAGCAATCCATCCGTTCCGTGGCGCGATACCGACCGAAGCCAACATACTCTCAGCTTCTGCCTCGCTCTTAACCGGTCCTGTCTTCAGTGCCTCAGCCAGCTTCATTGCAAAAGAACCTTCACGGACCAAACTCTGTTCAATCGGAGGGGGTCCCGGTTTGTTCTTCCCTGACTGTGCGTTAACCATTAATGGTATCAAGACCAAAAAAACTGTAGCACCTATGGAAAGTAATTTTTTCATTAGTCTCACCTCCACTCTCTTGCTGACCATGATAAAGTCTTCTCGGACTCCAGTCTTCCTACGAAGTCTGTTAAATAAAGACCCGCTCTGCATTTTACAACCTAATCTACTGGAACTACCAGACGTTCTTTGACAATTGAATATGAATATTGATTTATTTTTTAATATTCCCCTTACTCCTTAATTCTAAGAATTTCACCCGAATTTTTATCTATCGTTATTGTGGTGAAAAAGATGTCGTTAAAATCTATATTCTCGCCTAAAATCTCTCTCGCCCAATTTATAACCGATTCCTGGGTTATCCTTGCAGGGTTCTTTCTCCTTTCAGGGAGTGTCCCGATATGCTGATACCCTTCTATTGGGTCTTGCCAGTAAAATTCATAGGCTACCATGCCTTAACGCCCCCTTTATGGACATACAAGCCATTTGTCACCT
>CAWGAV010000020.1:0-64800 GCA_963820625.1 uncultured delta proteobacterium | reverse complement strand
CATCATCCCGGCGCGGCGTGCAGCCAAGCAAAATATTGTGGACGCCCTGGGTCATGTGTAAAAATAATGTATGACATTGCCGGGCGTTCATTGCTTCTGTTTGTAATAATGAGAGATACCGAGGAGAAATTTATGCCTAAAATCTTTCCTGCTCTGATGGTTTTTATTCTATCAGTTATCGCGGTTTTTATCTTTAGCTGTAAACCAAAGGATAAACCAGCACCCTTCTCTTTTGATGAAATACGGAGTGGGCCGAGCGCTTTACTGGATAGACCGGAATTCGTAAAGGCATCTGATGGAATCGACCTGGCTTACTATACAAAAATACCAAAATCAAAACCAGCTGCAGCATTAGTATTTCTTCATGGTGGGGGCGCCTATAGCGGGGCCGGGTATCAAAACCTTGCAGAGGGATTAATGGAAAAATATGGCATCTCTGTCTATCTCGTCGATTTGCGTGGGCATGGAAATTCCGGAGGTCCTCGCGGTGACTCGCCATCTGTTCAGCAGGTATGGGAAGATTTGAAGTTATTCGTCAACTATGTGAGAGAGAAAAATCCTGGAATTCCTTTATATCTGGGCGGTCATTCTTCCGGCGGTGGTTTAGTTTTAAACTATTTAACCTGGGATAAGAAGACAAAGGTTGATGGCTATTTTTTTATATCCCCTCAATTTGGATATAAATCTGCAACTGCCCGGGAAAATATAAGAAGTTCCTTTACGACTGTCAGGTATTGGGTTTTCATCTTATCTGCAATCTCAGGCGGTCGCTTATTCGGACATACAACGGCAGTCTATTTTAATTACCCAGAGAAGATATTGGCCTCACAACCTCTGATGCTTCAATCCATAACTCGTCATATGTCCGTATCCATGACCCCTGATGCTCCACAAAAACAATTTAGCAAAATTGATAAACCCTTTGGACTTTTTATTGGGGAGAAGGATGAACTATTCGCACCTGAAAAAATTGTTAAGTACTCAGATTATTCAGACAAAGAAATACAAATGAAATCAGTAAGCAAAATAGTAGAAAACGAAAATCATCTATCCATTCTATTGATGGGTGATGAACTCATTGGCAAAACGATGATGAACTGGAGGAATGGACAAACCCTGTGAGACCGTTGGAAGGAGGAAGAGGATGAATGGCCGAACCGTTAAACGATTTTTGATGATGTTAGCTTTTACACTTGTTTCCTTTGTGGGGTTTTCCCTTCCCCCGCTTCATGCTGCCACAGACCTGAGCCCAAAAGAGATCCTCCGAAAAGCGGATGAGGCTCGGGGTAACGCAGAAGGAGTAGAGTGGGAAATCGCAATTGAATCCATTGAAGGAGGCCGTCAGCAACAAAGAACGATCAAGGTGACTGCTCGTGGTTTCAATTCACTGGCAGAGTTTCTGGCCCCACCCAATGTGAAAGGCCAAAAGCTGTTGATGCTGGACCGCAACATGTGGTTTGCAAAACCGGGCCTCTCCAAAGCGGTTCCTATCTCTCCCCGGCAGAAACTGGTGGGCGGTGCTGCCAATGGTGACATCGCATCCACCAACTATGTGGGTGATTATAAAATCGTCCAAACTTCGGAAGATATAGTGAATAAAGAGCCTTGCTATCTCTTTGATTTAAGCGCAGTTGATAACAGAGCGACTTATGACCGGATCAAATACTGGATATCCAAAGAGCGGCTGGTGGGACTGAAGGCTGAATTTTACACTGTTTCAGGAAAGATGTTTAAAACCGCCGCATTTGAATATGAAAATAGCATTACTGTCGATGGTAGGCCACGGGAATTCATTTCTAAAATGGTTATCACAAGCGCCATAATAAAAGAGGATGTCACAACCATGAGCTATCGCAAGGCGTCGATTAAGAAGGTTCCGGATTCCATTTTCAACCTAAACCTGTTGACGAGATAGAGTCTTTCGAAATGAGACCAAACCTCTTAATGAAACATTCATATCCCAATGAAACACAAAAGCGGATAGAAACAATCCCCCCTCACCCCCCTTTCGTAAAGGGGGGATGGGGGGATTTTCAGGTAAAGAGGCGCCTTCTCATAGTGGTTGTCTTATTAATGTCTGCTTTAGGTTGGTGGTCAGAGATAGTAATGGCTGCTGAGGATAGTCCTACAAGCCTTGCCGTGATCCAGAAGACATTGGCCGAGCACTTTTCGTGGGATTTGCGGATTTTGACCTTTGGTATTATCCAGGAGCCTTCCAATTCAAGTCAAAATCCTGGAAACAACTTTCTGCAAATTCCGCATTACACGGCTGATCTGGAAATACGGCCGGATCTGCGTTTAAACATAGACCCTTTAGAGCTAAGTGCTAAACCCAGAATGAGACTTGAGTATAGCATCTGGCGAGAAGGGTACCGCAAGGGAGAGTCAGAATGGGATGATGATTGGTACATCAATGAGTGGTTGGTAAGATGGAAGGTGCGTGAGAATCTATTTATATCCTACGGCCGCGAAAACCTGCAATGGGGGCCTTCTTTTCTTTTCTCTCCTTCCAATCCTTTTTTCCAGGAGAATGGTCGTCGTAACCCCTACCTGGAAGTGCCGGGCATGGATTTCGGCCGGTTGGTCTGGATCCCGGGAAGTTCCTGGACGATATCTTTCATCGCCAATACAGATGAAGGACGTAACAAGACCGCATCCGGCTTTCCGATTGGCTTTCCTCAAGGTACACCATTTGAAAAGACTTATGCCTTGAAGATAGATTATACAGGCCGGCAGAATTATGGTTCAATCATCTTCTCGCATAGGGAGGATTCCCTGAACTCATTGGGGTTTTTTGGAGGATGGACTATTTCCGATGCCATCCTGCTCTATGGCGAGGGAGTCATTACTCAAGGTAGTAAGGCGTTATACCCCAAGAGGGATAGCTCCCCTTTGGGGGCTTCAATGCAAAAACTCCATCAAGACGATTCCACTATTAAACCAGTTCTCTTAGTCGGAGGCTCCTACACTTTTGCAGCAAGTGGAACCTTGTCGGTGGAATACACCTATTCTAGCCCAGGCTACAGTGATGCTGAGACAGATCGTTACTATTCCTTAAGGCACAGGGCAGCAGAAGCGATCAGCCTTGGCGGTTTGGTATCGGCATTGGGACAAAAGACCCTTGGCCAAACGGTCAATACGGGATTAAGATTCTTGCGAAAGAATTATGCACTGCTCCAGTATACTCAGAATAATATCAAAAACAAAATCGATCTTACCTTACGCTGGACCCAGAATTTGAATGATGGATCTGGTCAATTTACAACAGTTGTGTCATATTCGCTGGGTAACCATCTGGAGTTGTTTTCCGTCGGTACCGTCATGGCAGGTGGCAAGAATACAGAGTTTGGGAGTATCCTTGATTACCAATGGATGATCGGTTTAAAGTATACTTTATGATATAGAAAGCACCGGGTGACCTGAGCATGGAACAAAGGCGAAATCTATATCGGTACGCATTATATCAATGCGAGAAATGTTCTAATTGATTTACTCTATACAATTATCATATCCACTTTGATCGCCGCTTTCTTGACCTTTACGGGTATCACGACAAAGTCCTTTATCATTAATTTAATTGTGTCTCAATCTTTCGGCATCTCTATCTGCTCGATGATTATGTTTTTACTTTGGATATTCAAACCAAAGAAAATGGCATCTTTAGTTTTCATAGTCATGATGGGTATTGCCGGTGGAACCCTTATCGGCCTTCAAATAGGGTCTTTTGTCCTTCAGCAAATTTTTTCCATTGCCCTTATGCAACCGGAGAAAAGTCTTCTTCGGACCATTATATTGGCCATCACCTTCGGTAGTGTTTTCAGTTACTTTTTTATCTCTATATCAAGACTAAGAATCAGTAAGGAGGAGATCCAGCAGGAAAGGATCAAACGTCTTTCTAGTGAAAAAGAAGCCCTGGAGGCCAATCTGAGACTGCTTCAGGCTCAGATCGAGCCCCATTTCCTGTTCAATACCCTTTCCAATGTCCTGAGCCTGATAGACACAGACCCGGCCAATGGCAAGTCCATGTTAGTGGACCTAATTCACTATCTGCGCACCTCTTTGTCAAGGACGTTCCCTGATCCCATCACGTTGGATCAGGAAATGGACATGATCAAAGCTTATCTAAATATTCAAAAAATCAGAATGGGCGAAAGGCTGCATTTCAAGATCGAGCTTCCTGATGCAGTCTCCAAACATCCCTTCCCGCCTATGCTGCTTCAGCCTCTGGTAGAGAATGCCTTAAAACATGGGCTTGAGCCCAAAATGGAGGGAGGAGAAATCATGATAAAGGCTACGGAAGAAGAAGACCTCATTAGAATCGAAGTCATGGATACGGGCTGTGGATTCTCTTCTCTTCACAAGACCGGAGTGGGTATAGGAAACGTGAAAGAACGTATTAAATTGCTTTATGGGGAAAAAGGGCGTTTCATCATAGAAGAGAACAAGCCAAACGGAGTAAGGGCAATCATTGAGGTACCAAAACAATGATTTACAAAGCCATCATGGCTGATGATGAAAAAGAGTTGAGGACCTACCTCAAATCCATTTTGTCAGAGATTTGGCCGGAGCTCATCATTTGCGGCGAGGCCAAAAATGGAAAAGAAACCCTTGAATTAGTGGAATCAAAGCGGCCGCAGATCGCCTTCCTTGATATCAGAATGCCCGGTCTTTCAGGCATGGAGGTGGCAAAAAGAATCGCAGGTCTCTGTCGTATCGTATTTGTCACTGCCTTCGATCAGTATGCGGTAGAAGCTTTTGAGAAGGAGGCGGTTGATTATCTCCTCAAACCTGTATCAAAAGAGAGACTCATTCAGACCGTTCAACGCCTCAAGAACCAATTGAATTCTTCCACTGAACCACCTGCAAGATTGGCTGAGGTTGTAGAGCAGGTCCTTTCCAAGTTACCGGGTAGAGGGGGAGTCTGATTTCCTCCGTTGGATTAAAACGCAAAATAAAGATAGTATCCGTCTCATACCCGTGGAGGAGGCAGACTACTTCAAGGCCGAAGATAAATACACTCTGGTCATAACGAAAGAAGGGGAGTCCCTTATTAAAAAGAGCATTAAAGAATTGGCCCAGGAACTCGATCCCAGTCAATTCTGGCAGATACACCGGGGAACCATCGTGAATGTTTCCAAGATAGACAAAGTGAGTCGTTCACTCACAGGACGGGGAATATTGAAACTTAAAGAGAGACCGGAGCTTCTCACCGTAAGCCGCAACTACCTTCATCTCTTCAAACAAATGTAGCTGACCCGAAATTTGATACTTTTGATGACGATTTTAGGATGAGTTCAAGGTGCTGAGAGGGTCACCCATTTAAAGGTCTTGTATTTTGCGAGATGAGAGATGACAAATTCCAGGAAGTCAGTCTGGTTTTAAAACCGTAAAACCCAGATATTTTAGTAGTTGAGATTCTTCGCCTTACTCAGAATAACGATAAGATAGGTTATTTCATCACCCTGTAAATCTATCGGGTATCTTTTTCGCTATGCGCTAAGCGCTATGCTCTTTGCTTTGTTTAATGGTGGAGTTCAGTTCAACAGACGTTTGATGATGGGAACTTTGAAGAATTGGACCCCTTCTTCTTTTAGGATAACCTCCTCTTCTGTCGTGGCGGTTCCTTTAATATTCCTTGTTTCTGCCTCTCCGTAATGAATCTTGAGAGCCTCTTTGTAAAATTCAGCCCCTACATCCTCAAAATGCTTGTTCAAATAATCATGGACCAACTGAAGTGCTTGATGAGGATCGATCTCCTCTTTCACCCTCTCCCCACCCTTTTTGATTGCAAAAGGAGAAAAGGCCTTTTCTATTTGATGATCGTCACAAATAGGACAGGTGATGATTCCGGCCTCTTTTTGTTCCTCGAAAGAGGCACTGTCCTTGAACCAGCACTCAAATTTATGACCGTTTGAACAGAAAAGATCGAAGGCAATCATCTTATTTCCTCAAAAACAACTTAGCACTCTTCAATATGTTTTGGCAAGCCATTTTTGTGAGAAAAAGGAAGATTGCAAAACCACAGGGAATATTATAAAATTGTAAAAAAAATGAAAGGAGGGGCGAATGAGAAAAAAGGCCTTTGATCGATGGATTTTATTCTCACTATTTTTTCTATTTCTTTTTCTCTTTTCCAATGCCGAAGCCGCAAAAAAAGTAGAGTTAATCGGTCGAGAGACACTCAATTTTACCCTGCCCTCTACCCACGACCGGTTGATCAACTATGCAGATGAGTATTATGGAAAACATCATCTAATTATTACCTTCTTCCCAGCGGCCTTCACCCCCGTCTGAACGGGCGAGATGGAGGGCCATCAGAGGAATCTCTACCTCTATGAGCGCTTCAACGCCCGGGTCCTGGGCGTCAGTCGGGATGATGTGACAACCTTAAAATATTGGGCAAAAGGCTTGGATTTAACTTTTCCTCTCCTCTCAAATGTGACTGCCTTTTTGGGTGTCTCTTTCGACATCCAGCCTGAAGGAAATCCTATCTTTGGAAGACGGACGGTCATCATTGACAAGAAGGGGATCATTCGTTATGTGAGGGACGGCTCGCCCGACTTCAAAGACATTCTCCTCTTTCTCAAAAAATTGAATCAGGAAGGAGGAAAACCATGAAAAGAAAAGCATTGACGATTCTATGTTCGATGTTGGTGATGGCTTGGCTTGCGGGATGTGCCACCACGGAACCCCCTAAGAAAGTTCCTTATCGATTGTCTCCTCAGGGAACGGTCATCTGGGAAGACGAATTTGAGTTTATGCCCCCACCTCCGGACTGGAAATTGCTTCGGGTGGAAGTGGGTGAAAATGATATCAATTTTGGATTTATGAAATCAGACTCTGGAGGCTATCCTTCTGTGACCTCCTTTGCTTATGACGAAGAGCCTTTTGGTTGTACCCCAGGGTTTGAAAAAAGGGAAAAGGAATTCTTTAAACGATTCCTTTTTAATGCTATCCTCCAGTTTCAAATCCTGGAGAAGAAAAAAGTCCAGGTGGTGGGTGGAGAAGGACTAGCGGTAACGGTCGAAGGGAAAGATCCAATTAAAAAGGAAAAGGTCAGAGCCAAAGTGGTCTTCGGCAAACGGGGTGATCGGGTCGTAGGTTTCTATATTACCCAATGGAGACCTATGGATGCGTCTTATGATCTATCGGCTTTTGAGATCTTCGATAAATTTGTAACTTCCTTTAAGTTTTTGAAAAAATCGTTTTACGAAACCCTCTAACCTCACCCCCACCTACTTCCCTCCCCCCTTGAGGGGGAGGGAGAGGGTGGGGGGTAATGGTGGTCAGGAGGATGCAGAGGAGAAAACCAATCAGGGAAACAATAAGGGTCGATTGAAAAGAACCGCTTAAATCTTTTAAATACCCACCAGAGATTGTCCCTAAAAACTGTCCGATGCCATGGATCAGGGTAACCAATCCATAAACAGAAGCCCTTTTTTCAACCACCTGATCTCCAATCGATGCAGCAATGACAGTGACCGTTCCTAAAAAAGTCGCTCCAAAAAGAAAGGCAGAAAGGCCGAGGATAAAAGACTGATGGAACAGAAGAGGAAGGAGAACGGAAAAGGCGATGATCCCGTTGTTCCAGAGCAGGGCCTTTCGTCTTCCCAAACGGTCAGAAATAAACCCCCAAATCAATCCACTCCCCATACACATCCAACCGAAGAGGGCCCAGATATTTCCTGCCGTTTTTTCTGAAAGTCGAATCTCCTCGACCATATAAGCGACAAAATAGGTGGCATAGATGTTATAAGCAAATCCAAAGATGAAATAGATGATAAAGATTGCCTTAAGGCTGAGTCCATTTTTGTTGTCTTGAGAGAGAATGGATTTTTCATCTCCATCAGGACCGGAAGGAAGAAGTGACATCTGGTTCGGTTTTTCCCTCAATAATATCCATCCGATCACCACCACCAAAAAAGTGATCAAGGCCAGAAGGAGCCAGCACTGTCTCCACGCCTCTTTCCCCAAATTGAATAGAAGATAGGGAAGCAGAAGACCCGTGACAATGATGCCGAGGCCTGTTCCACCTGTCACAACGCCAAGGGCCCTGCCCAATCTCCGCTCTCCAAACCATGCCATGGGTAAAGTGGTCATGGAAATGTGAGCCCCTGCACCCCCTGCTCCCATGGCGAAGCTGAAGAAGAGAAGAGGAAGGAGGCCGGATAATCTACTGATGGAGAACATGGAGAGAGCACTACAAAGGAGGGAAATGATCACAATCCTTTTGGGACCGAACCGTGTTGCCAATATTCCACCAATAAGGGAGAAGAGAAGGTAACCCAACATGATGGCTCCGCTTAAAAGTCCCATCTCGATATAGTTGAATCCAAGCGATCCTCTCATATTGGGAATGAGCATGGGATAAGCAAACCGGCCAAACCCTAAGCCTGTCATCTTGACGAGAACGCCCACTCCAACAATCACCCAGCCATAGTTGATCGGTTTCATCGCCTTCATCGCTTAAAACCTTAACTTCCAATATTGACGAAGTCAACTCTTTCTGATATGCATAACTCCAGAATCTAAATGCAATAAATAAAGGGAGAGAAGAAAGATGAAAGCAACGATTCATCAATCAACTTTAGAAGTCATACAGGGCGATATCACCCAGCAGGATACAGAGGCCATCGGTAATGCCGCCAATTCTGCATTGGCAGGAGGGGGCGGAGTGGATGGTGCCATCCATGGGGCAGGTGGGCATTCTATTATGTCAGAGCTAAAAGCAAAGTATAAGGGTTGCCCGACAGGTTCCGCTGTGATCACGGGTGGAGGAAATCTCAAGGCCAGATATGTGATCCACGCAGTCGGCCCGAGATATTCAGGATCACCCAAAGATCCTGAACTTTTGTCGAGCGCTTATCGGAAGAGTCTGGAACTATGCACCCAGAACAAAATTTCCTCGATTGCCTTCCCTTCTATCAGTACAGGAATTTATGGGTATCCCGTGGAGGAGGCTTCCCGAATCGCCTTAAAGACTGTGATGGATTATTTGAAAGACCATCCCGAAATTAAACTTGTCCGATTCGTTCTCTTCGATTCAAAAACCCACAGCGTCTATGAAGAAGCCTTGCAGGAATTGATCAAATCTCAATAAAACTCCATTATCCAAATGCCATTGTGAAAAACAAGACTTGAATTGACGGGCAATGTGAGGCCAGCAATGTCGACTTCACCTACTACTGTGCACTCCAGGATACCCCTGGAAGCCGATAATTACCGGTAGAAATCATGCATCCCAAGCCAATATATGAATATCAAATCGCAACTTTGTCAAGGCATAGGAAACAGCGATTATATAGCAGATTCGCAATTTCTGCAATATCGTAATTCCGAGTCTACAAAAAAGGCAGTTGCGCCTCGTCCCCCTTGATTATTGTTTCTACATCCTACTACTCTTCATTCCAAAATCATCCTGAATGTCGGCGATTATGGGTTTTCTTGTTCTAACCGACAGATATTATAGAGGGCAACTTTTTTAAACTTTTTGTCATCCTACTTTCGATGTTCTACCTCCCCTCCTTCAGGTTTTCCTTGAGGCTGAGAGTGTTGTGGTTGCTGAACCTGAGGTTTTTGCTCTTGTCTTTGCGGCTGCTGAACTTTCTCCTGAGGTTGTTGTCTTGTTGCTGCTGAACTTTCTCCTGAGGTTGTTGTCTGTTGCTGCTGAACTCCTGAGGTTGTTCTCTGTTGTCTGAACCTTGAGGGTTGTCTGAACCTGGGGTTGTTTTTGTTGCTGTCGTCTTTGTTGCTGGTGTTGCTGAACCTCAGGCCTCTGTTGATATTGCTGTTGCCTTTGTTGTCTTAGTTCCTGTCTCTGTTGTTGTGGTCGAGGTTGATAGCTCTGGACACCCCAAGTTCTTTGCCTTTCCCAATATTTGCTCTTTTCCCAACTGCTCCAGTTCTGTTGAAGTCGTTGGTGAGGAATCCGTTCATAGTTCCACCGATGCCCGTACCAATTATGATCTCTGTAGTATCCTCTCCAACCTGGGTCTACATCAAAATAAAAACTTGGAACATTGTTATAATAACCCCAGCCCCGGTTATAATAACGTGAGCGATACCAACGACCTTCCCATAGACGCCACCACCAACCATTCCAGAAATAGAGGTCTACATCAATGTCAGGGGCAACGTAGACATACGTCTCAGGTATCACTATCACCTCTGGTGGTGCGGCAAATACGATGGGTGGTGGGAGAGGAAAACTAATGCGTATATCTACCTGTGCCATCGTTGGAATAGGAACTACAATTACCAACGCCAAAAGCATTGTTCCAAAAAGTAACTTCTTCATTTTTTCCCCTCCATTTTAATTAGAAAATAGGCATTGACAACCAAGATACGTTTTTCCTCTTCGTAAAAATTCCTGATAATATTCAACCGTCTATTCCATACTTTTTCACATATGCTACTCCATCTGGTTCTGCATTGCGACTTATTGACGCAATCTGATATGTTTTTTGACGTATTATTTAGGTCTTTTATTCAACCAGCCCACAAAATTTTCCCCCAAACTTAGAGATGAGTGCTGTCACCACTTCCATCCCCATCCCGCTGGGTGAGAGAGTGAGGATAGCACCTACTACTCTTCACTCTATGCTAATCTCCAAAGTTGAAGATTATGGATAGAAAGCAATAATAAACAAGCCAGGGACGCTACCCGTTCTTTGAAAATTGAATTTGGTTTACTTCATTTACAAATACTTTTTAATAGGAATTCGTGAGTCAATCCAGTTCATGGTTTATCAAAAGATACTTCGCTTTTTATCGCAAGAACTGGAGATAATTTAGTTTTTAACCTTTTTGAACTGGCAAGATCTCTTGGATATATTAAAATCAATTCCACTTCGTGGTCTTTACAAATGGTTTTTTTATGCTCTGTTTTTGCATCATAATCAGGATTCCCAAAAAATCCCAAGTATTCTATAAACACATCGTTAACAACAAAATCGGTTCTTAATTTTTCATTTGGATAGCACTTCTCCTTCTCATGGGGAACACCACATGCAAACAGAAGGTCATCTATGGTCTTCTCACCAAGAGATAAACAGACATGGCCGTCTCTGGCGAGACATTGCGTCCCACGACTTGTTCTTCTTGTTCCATCTTCCAAAATACCTGCTTCTACAAGAGCATTTAACTATGAACCAAATAATTTTTTAACTCGTTTTGTTTCTGGCTTTCTTTTCAAAACTCGAAGAACAGCAAGTTTTTCTTCGGTGTCCATCTCCAGAAGGTCCTTCACCGATCCCCCAAATTCTTGTGATGGCACACCATTCAGAACGATTGATAAGTCTCGAAGATAATTTAGCACATCATCTTTTGAAGCGTTAGGGTCACCTTTGTAAAACAGTGCATTACTTAAGCACGGAGCACAAAAGTCAAGATGTTCCATTCCGAGATGCTTTGTATACGGGTGGGGTATCGAGTCCTCAACGAAGCGTTGACCGCACAGTGGGCATATCTTCCATTGCGGGTTACGTATTTTATTGGTCAACCCCAAGTTATTCGATCGTGTAATTGCAAATTTCATTACATTATTGTAATTGGTTATTACAGCATCAGGAGTAATCGATTTAACAGCATCCACAACCTCCCAATACCAGTGCCATTGCCATTTTGCAATAAGTTGCTCAATCAAATGGTCATGTTTTTCTGTCCACCATTTTGATATATTCCGATTGGTATAAGATTCCCAAGAGGTCAAATTATATTCATAGGCAGGTCTGTCTCGATAATCGTATATACTCATTGGTATTCAACTATTTTTTCTGTGATGCTATATTGCCAAAATGTTCTGGATTATTGTTATTTGATTCTATGATTATTATTCGCAATTTATATATTTATTCAGCATTTGTCAATCTTAAATTCGGGAAGTTAGTTTTAAAAATTAAAAAGGCAAGGTAATTGCTGCTCCTGCCCTTACTCTTCGAAAAACGAATACAGATTTTCGATTGAAAAAATAAAATGTGGCTTCACCGGAGAATAGGCTCACCTTAAGGTGTGTTTCAAGTATTGCATAAGTCTCTGAACATTACTTTTATTCTTCTTGTATTCCAGAGGAAATCTTGGGTCATCGTGAACTTTATAAATTCGCCAAGCCACCGTCTTAGAGCCTTCTTTTAAGAGTGGATACAAGCGCTTGGTGCGTGGAATCAGATGAATATGGAGATGATAGTCCTTTGGCTTGACTGATACAGAATCGTACTCAAAAAAGTAGACAACATATACTCGTTGAATTAGATCGTCTGGGAATTTGAGCTCCCAATAGTTTCTTAAGGAGATCTCAGTGCGCTTTATGTTCTCTCCCAAGCTCTGTAATTCTTTTTTGGAAAGTCTTGTAAACTCCTTTTTATGAGCACGCGGCTGTAGTACTAACCATCCCAGATAGCCTTCGGATCCCCCATAGTGATTTACGGTCCATCCGCCATCAAGATCAACAATGATGCTGCCAAGTGCGGGATGTTTTCCTTCATACATTGCACAACTCTTACATTTCATGAAATCTTCCTCCCAGCCAAATTCACCAAACAGACAGAGGGACGTTTTTAATAGCCTGTGAATCGTCTATTTGAAAAAATAATCCACGGCTAATGAAAGAATTCTGTCATCCTCGGATTCGAACAAAATCGTTTAGCCATTATGACAAGGTTATAAATAATCCATTACGATTTATAATATACACCTTTCTTAATTTTGTGGGAAGTGAGGATTACAGGAAGGAAGCGTTCAAAAGGGGATTACTTGATACACCTATTACTCTTCACTTTAAGACCAGCGCGTTAGTTGACGATTACCGTTTCTAGTCTGCGGAGTCTTGTCGAGTTGCCGCTCCTGCAGAAGCAGTCGGCGCAAGGTTCTCAAGTGTTTCAAAATTCGGCCACTGGTGGTCATGGCCTGACTCAGTTTCGCCAGGTTGGCGGAGACAAGCTGGAGGGCTTTCTTGCTACGTTCCGAGCGATTGTTTTCCGATAGTGCGATGTCCGCATCCACGTCACGCCTGGATTCATTGATCGCTTCAATCAGCAGTTCCACAAACTGCTCCGCGCTTTCGATGTTGTCAAATGGAGTCTCTGGCCTGTAGCTCATGCCGTTTGTGACCCTTCCACTACTGCACTTCGCCTATAAGACTGGCCCAAACGCCATATAATTGTTGCTTTCATTGATTTCTGGATTAAAATTTTACCCGAATAAAATAGATCTAATTCGACTCTGCATTTGAATGATCAGATAAAACCTTCGTTATCCAATTCATGATTGACTGCCGAGTTACTCTTTCTGAATCCCTTCTTCTCTCGGGTAGTATCCCGATCAATTGTTCAGCCCTTGTTTTGAGACGAAAATAAAATTCGTAGGCAACCATCACGAATCCTTTCCTCTAAAATTTTATTCCAGACCACAGTATTCACAATCAGGATTAAAACAAGATTAAAATAGAATTAGAATTTTCTAACTTCTCTTGACCTGCTGAGTGATTAGTGTCAAAGGTCCCAGAGAGAATAGAGTACTCTATTTGCAGTTGAAATGTTGAATAGATCGGAAATCCGATCCTCCGAGGATTACAGGAAGAAATCAACACTAAACTTAAGGTTCCCAAAGGTCAAATCTAACTTTCACAACCAGATTTCAATTCCACCGGTTTGTGGTTTGGTTTTTCGAAATTATCCTAAAATCTTCTTTAGTGCCTCGTCGGTCTTTCGCCCCCTCGGTCCTTCTCCTGGAAGATAGAGCATCACCCCTTTGCCACTCCTTAATGGGAGGATTTCGATCTTTCCCGCTGAGGCCATTTTGCTGGTGAGTTCGATCGGGTCTTTGTTGAAATGCTTTCGGAAGGCATCATTGAACCCGCTGAAGACGCTGTGGATCCCTTTGTAAGGTGCTCTTCTTAATTTTTTTACCCCCTCGATGACGAACTCCTCTTCCGAAAGGGATCGGCTCCCAGATTCCAATATCAATTGAATGATTTCTTCAGCTGAAAGTCTTTTCGGAGCCTCTCCAGGAAGAAAAAGCATTGCTCCTCCTTTAAAGGGCCTTATCTCTATCTTTCCCTCAGCAGCCAATCTGGAAGTGGCCTCAACCGGATTGGTCTCGAAATATTTTCTGAAGGCCTCATTAAAGCCACTGTAGACGCTGTGAATGCCACGGTATGGCTCTTTCCTCAATTTTTTTATCGCCTGGAGAACAAATTCCTCTTCGGTCAGCTTCCTTTCCTCTTCCATAGGCCACCTCCGCATCCTCCTTCCCACTCAAAACAGGGTAAAAAGTGGGCCTGCCTGCCGGCAGGCAGGGGTAAGAGATTAGAAAGTTTTAATCTTATTTTAATCTTCTTTTAATATTGATAGTGTATAGTAGTAGCCAAGAATAGAAAATAACTCTTTCCTCCTCATTAACCCTTTTTCCCCAAAAGAATCCATCGAGCTCAATGAGCTCGGTGGATTCTTTTATTGGCCTAAATTCACTTAAAAGCCTTAGTGTCTATTTCAGCTTTTTAAAATCGAAATCATCCTCTAAAATAAGACCCTTCAAAGCCTTCACATTCACCTGCTTTTCAATGGCGTTGAGGATTTCGGAATTCCCCTTGATATTCCCAAGGAGGATGCAGCCGACGATTTTATCCTCTTTAAAAGTCACCTTTCGGTAGATGCTCTTCTCCCTATCACTTTTCACCACACTCTCCAATTTCCCTTCAGCATCGATGTCCCCTGAAGCAGTCAGGTCTATTCCCACTACCTTCAGTGTATTCGAAACCACTGTTCCTTCGTAGAGGACATTTCCCCCTGACATATTGACTCCAGCCGTCTCCCCTTGTCTCTGAGCAGCTGGCCAGATTCCATAAACGCGCCCTCGATGTTCTGCAACATCTCCTGCTGCAAAGATTCCCTCGATTTTCGTCTCCAATCGATCATTGACCAAAATTCCATTCTTTGTTTCCAGACCCATGGTTTGGGCCAGTTTGATATTCGGCTTCACACCGGCTGAGATGATGACCATCTGGCCTTCGACTGTCCTTCCATCCTTAAGGCGCAATCCCTCCACTGTTTCCTTTCCAATCATTTCTTCAGATTGGCTATTGAGGAAAAAGGAAAACCCCATTGACTCCATTTTTCCCTGCAGGATTTTAGCTCCGTCAGGATCCATCTGCCTTGGAAGGATCCTGGGATTATGCTCAATGACGGCTACCTTGATTCCCCGTCTCAACAGAGCCCCACCTGTTTCCAACCCAACGAGCCCTCCACCGACAAGGATCGCCTGTTTTACCCCACCTGAAAACTCCTTCATACCGATTGCATCTTTCATCGTCCGAAGGGTGAAGACGCCTTTCTTCTCCGTCCCTTTAATCGGCGGTACAAAGGCATTACCACCGGTTGCCATGAGCAGGAGGTCATAAGCATAGGTTTTTCCTTTCTGACTGGTGACCTCCTTTTTGGGGGCATTGACCTCTGTAATTCCCTCCTCTAAATGGATCAAGATTTCCTTGCTTTGATACCACTCCTTAGTATGGATAGTGAGGTTCTGAATGGTCACCTCTCCTGCGACGTACTCTGGAAATCGTACCCGGTAATAAAATGGATAAGCCTCTTCTGTAAAAATGCGGATTTCTCCCTTCTGATCCGCCTCCCTGATTTTGACCGCTGCTCTCGCACCCGCTACTCCATTCCCGATGATGAAATATCGCTTCATCCACATTCTCCTCTCTAATAAAATAACGTGACCCTGCCTACCGCAGGCAGGCTGCCTGCGGGAGTGTCACGTAATCCGTGTACGTTTTTATAATCATGTAGCGTTCGCAAATGCATGTCTTTTTAAGAAACCTTTAAGGCATCTCGAAGTTCCCGAGTGAGAAGTTCTACTGTCCCCCGGGTCCCTCCTGCCAATTTCCTCCGCCACTCTCCTTCCGTCTCGAACCGACCTTCTCCAATCCTCTCGCCCCAGGGTTTGATCGCCTCTCGAATGCCAAAATAGTCGAAGGAATCATTTTTCAACTCCTTCGATCGTGACATGATATCAGGGCTCACACGAATTAAGGCTCGAAGGGCTGCTCCGGTTTTAATGCTATATTTTCGACCTGCCCAAGCCTTTGGGAAGAGTGCCAGAATTGCCTTAAAGTAATTCAGAAAAAATCGTTTTCCGTTCTGCTCAAATCCCTTGAATCGCTCCTTCCCTCCAAGTTTCTCGATGTTACTAAAAAGGTCCACCATCTCATCGGCCAGGGAGGCCTGGGAAACCCTGCCCTTCCCGACACCCAATATTTTAATCTCTCCCCTCAAGGGAGAACTCTCCTCCTCATTGAGCTCACGAATGATGTCATGAGCCAATGCCTGATACCGGTCGGCATAAAGCCTTCGACCCGCCAATGAAATCAGATGGGAGGGATTGAGTCGTGTATGCTTGGCGTTGATCGTAACAAAAAGTTCTACGGTCTGGCGAGGGTCCAGGCTGTCGAAGAGAACGGCCGGGACATCAATCTCCACATCTTTTTCGGTTTGAGCGCTGAGGGCTAACAGCCGGTGCTGACCATCCAGACACCTCAGGATTCCAGTCTCCTCTGGGATCTGAAGCATCCCCAAGTTGGGATTCTTCCCGGCGGGTGAAAATTTGAGCCGTTTCTCTGTAATCATGATCACGGCTCCTGGGATGGCAGGCAGATTTCGGGCCTCCTGACAATCCAAATAATATTGGACCAATTCACGAATCTTCTTCCGAATCATCGGCCTCTGAAAAGCAGCCTCACTCCTCCCGATCCGTTTTTCCAGCAACTCCCAGTTGATGGCTGAGGTTTTTCCAGCTTTTCGTCGTTTCTCCTCTTCCCCAACTGCTGGATAATTTAATACTTCAAATTTAACCAACTTCTGGATATCGCCAGATGTAAAAGAGGTTTGATAGAACTCCACTCCAAATTGCCTTACCTTATGGGCTGGGACTGTAATCATTACCCACCACCTCCTTCAATTTTAAAAGTGGAAAGTAGAATGTGGATAGTGGATAAAAAATTCCACTCTCTACCCTCCACTTTCCACCTTCGAATGTTATATAGATACCAAAATTTCTATACCTAAACAAGCGATTTTTATGCGCCTTCCTATTGATTTTGAGGTACTCGTCTGTTAAGTTTAAGTTATATTTAACTTTTTGTTTGAAGGAATTTTGTCATTCACCCAAGGAGGTATAGGATGAAAAAGAGATTATTCATAGGCGCCTTATTTATTTTTTTTACAGTTGTGGTTTTAACAACATTTGCCAAATCTGCGGATGCCCCCAGGATGACAAAGGATGAACTCAAGGCAATGCTGGGCAACCCTGATTTAATTATCATAGATGTCCGTTACGGCAGGGACTGGACAGATAGTGACTTGAAAATTAAGGGTGCTGTTCGAGAAGACCCAGAAGCTTTTGACTCCTGGGCAAACAAATATCCCAAGGATAAGACACTCGTTTTCTACTGTGCCTGACCCCGAGAAGGGACCAGTGCCAGTGTGGCACAAAAGCTGATGGGAATGGGATACACGAAGGTTTATGCCCTCAAAGGTGGCTGGTGGGAATGGTCTAAGGCCAATTACCCAACAGAAAAGAAGTGAGCATTTATCCCTCACCGATTCTCCTCAACGCAGGGGATCCATCTAAAATCTCATTGGACCAGTCCATCGATATCGCCTTAACTCTTGCGATGGCTGATCTGAAAGCACGGTTCATCGACGCCGAGAAAGGCGTGGTCCATTATAGGGCTATCCGTGGCTCTGAGGAGTTCGAACGATACAAAGATCTTACAAAAGGGCTGCAGTCGTTCGATCTACGTTCCCTTCAGGAACGGAATCGAAGGCTCGCATTCTGGATTAATATTTATAATACGGCTGTGATTCACGGTGTGATCGAACTGGGTCTCGATAAGTCTGTCAAGGAGGTTTCTGGATTTTTCGATCGTGTGATGTATGAGATTGGGGGCTTTCGTTTTTCCCTCAATGATATGGAACACGGTATCCTTCGGGGGAATCGTAGACACCCTTATGGACTTCTGAAACCATTCCGAAAAAAAGACCCACGAATGGAGTTTGCCATCCTCCTCTTGATTCACGAATCCATTTCTCACTGGTCTGCGGTGCCCGATCGTGCCCGCCTATTGGCTTTTACGAAGCCGATCAGATTGATTTTCAGCTCCAACTCGCTGCCGAGAGTTTCGTCAACAGCCCTCAAGTAAAGATTCTTCCACAGGAAGGAATTGTCTTCATTTCAAAAATCTTTAAATGGTATAAAACTGATTTTGGGGGAAGTGACAGCGCTTTGATTGAACTCCTTCTTAACTTCCTTGACGAAGGAGAGAAGAAGACCTTTCTCACAACAGAACAGAGATAAAATTCGAGTCCGATACCAACCTTACGATTGGAATTTAAATCAGTAAGAAAACAGAGAGGCGATGAAATAAAAAGAATCTGGCTGATCCTGATATTTTTTGTATTTTTCCTAACTCTATTCACGTCTCAATCTTTTTCACAAGAAGTGCGATACAAAATATTCACGTCTGAGGAGGGCAAGAAGATGTCCGAACAACAAGCGATCATCCACACAACATTAGGAGATATTACTTTAAAGTTCTTCCCTGAAGTGGCACCCAATCATGTGAATAACTTCATCGAACTTGCAAAAAAAGGTTTTTACAATGGAACGACTTTTCACAGAGTAGTCGCCCAAGTTTGTCATTCAAGGAGGGGATCCCAACTCAAAAAATCCTGACCGATCAAGCCATGGGATGGGAGGTCCAGGCTATCAAATCAAAGCCGAATTTAACAATAAACCCCATCGGCGAGGGACGCTCTCCATGGCAAGGTCTGCCCATCCAGACAGCGCTGGCTCCCAGTTTTTTATCTGTGTGGCGGATGCTCCTTTTCTTGATGGAAAATATACAGTGTTTGGTGAGGTGGTGAAGGGAATGGAGGCAGTGGATAAAATTGTATCGCAACCCAGAGATGGTAACGATAATCCAAATGATAGAATTGAAATGACGGTTGACATCGTCAATGAATAAAAACGATCAGAACAAAAAGAAGATGTCTTTTGAGGATGAATGGGGCCATGACCCCTCGGTTCAGAGTATGCGGCGGGTCTTTTCATTTATGGAGGAGGCCCAGCAGGAATTATTGAGGCGTCTGAATATCTCCCTTTTCGACCAGAGACTCCGACGTGCCCGTAAGCAAGCCCTGGAACTTTTCGAGCGGGCCTGGCCTCTGGCCGTCAGAAAAGGAATGATTATGAATGAGAAAGATGCCGCTCCCCTCTATATCCACTGTCTGGCAAGGGCTTTGAGTTTAGTTGGGGTTGAAGTTCCCAAGGAGTTGCTGCCAAGGGACGAGAAGATCATCCGTTTTCTACAGGAGAAACTACCATGATTCGCCTTCGTTTGTTTGGCCGCTGCCGTATCTATCATGACCCTGTAAGCCCTGTGCTTCGTGCCCCGGCACAAATCGGATGGGAGGCATGGTTTCGTAGTATAGATTTGGTGACTCCTCAAGAGCTGAAGGGTGAGGAACTACTTCTGCGCACACGTGGCTGGTGGACCGTAGAACCGAAGGATGTGGCTGAGGTGGTCAAAAAACATGGTCGGTTAATCGTAGGCGAAGGAGGAGAACTCATGGTGGAGTTTACCGACCAAAAGGCTGTTGAGGCACTTTCAACTGCCTTATTAGAACGTTTCGGAGACCAGGTTCTCCTTTCTCCTTAATAGTTATAAAATTGCATAGGGCATAGAACATGGCGCCCGCCTGCCAGAGAACCTGTTCGGCGGGCAGGCATAGCGTGACAAAATAAGATTAACCCTTCGACTTTCCCCGGTCTAAGGCCCGGGGGTTGCTCAGGGTTGATACTGAGCGGCGTTTTTGACTCCGTCCTAAAGGACGTGGTTTGGCGCCGTCGAAGTACCAAGAGTTATTTACGAGGTGTCTTTCATGAAAGATAGACCTTATCGAATTCATCGCAAACGACAACCTCAAAAGACAGGAAACCACTCAATCCATTGAAGAGACTCTTAAGAAATTACAAAAACCCGGTCCCAAGGGAAGTGATTATCGGGAACGTTCACTCAAGATACACGGCCTCATCTGTGCCAAATGCGGAAGAGAGTTTGATGAAAAAACAAGGCATCTCCTGACGGTCCACCACAAAGATGGAAATCACCTGAATAATCCCCCGGATGGATCAAACTGGGAAAATCTATGTGTTTACTGTCACGATGATGAACACACCAGGGAACTTCTGGGAAAGTATTTAAGTGAAGGGAAGGAGTGAAGACCAGCTGATAGTGAAAGTCACCATGGGGACTTTTAAAAAGGAACTTCACAATTCAATGCGGCTGAGGAGGGTGATTCCAGTATAATAACAGCAGCAGGCGCTATCAAAATTATTATCGAAGACCCTTTGTTTTCCATCCTGGAAGAGGATTCGAACAAAACACATTCCACCAGGCAAATCAGAGGACCATGTCTCGATCACAATCCCACCTCCCCAGGATTTAAACTTCTTATGGAACACCTTATCCCCAACACGAAGGTAAGTGTGCTTCTCACTCTTCGGCTTTTTTGTTGGAGAACTCTCTTCTCTTTTCTGGGGAAGGTTTTTCACCTATGATGAACCTTCTTCTTTCTCTCCCATCTCTGATGCACCCAGAACCATTGATCAGGGTACTGGCGGATCATTGACTCAAGGGTCTGGTTGAAGAGTTGGGTATTGGCTTCCACATCCTTCTTGATATTACCGGTATGGATCAATTCAAGCGGTTCCTGGATCAGGAGACGATGTTTTTGAAATCCATTCCGAACCATAAAAACCGGTAAAACAGGAGCACCCGTCTTCATCGCCAGGACGGCTAAACCAGGGGTAGTGGGTGCTTTTCTCCCGAAAAAGTCAGCCCAGATCCCTTCGCTTCGTTTCGCCCTCTGATCAATCAAGATTCCAACCACCCGATTTTGAGAAAGCGCCTTCATCACTTTCCGGCTCGCATTGACATTGGAAATGACTTCCAGACCTGCCGCCCTTCTAATCTTTGTGATAAAATGATCCACCCATTTATTCTTTTTCATGGGTTTGGCAATCACCATGATTGGATTTCCGATCACCTTTGACATCAAACCCATCAATTCCCAATTCCCGAAATGACCGATGAGGAGAAGGGCTCCTTTCTTCTTCTCAAGAAGCCTCAGCGCCTCATCCAGTCCCTCCACACTCACTTTTTCCTTAAAATCCTCCCTATCCAATCCGGGAATCCGGAAGAACTCGATGACCATCATCCCCAGGTTTTGAAAGGTCCTCTGAGCAATCGCATAGATCTCTCTTTCAGGCTTCTCCTCACCAAAAGCGGTGTGGAGATTCTCAAGGGCAACCTTCCGATGCCCTCGATCCAGATAAAAAACCATTCTCCCCAATTGCCTTCCCAACCAGAGGGCGAAACCCTCGGGGAGAAGATTAATGAAGAAGCTGAACACTCTTAGAAGTAAGTATATGATATAAGCGATCATTTTTAGATTTTGGATTTCAGATTTCAAATTTTAGATTGAAGCTCTAACTCCGCAATCCACATTCCGAAATCCGAAATTATCTATTCCTCTTCTCCCTTGTACGGGAGGGCTTCGTCAATCAACATCACCGGGATATCATCTTTAATGGGATAGATCAGGCGACAGGCTTTGCAGATCAAGCCATCTCCTGTTCGATTCAAGAAAATATCTCCTTTACATTTTGGGCAAGCTAAAATTTCTAAGAGTTCTTTGCTGATGGGCATCTTCATTCTCCTTTTCCTAAATTCGGCCGATTCGGTTCCTGATGAAGGATCCACTGAACTGCCTCAAAGAGATCTTCAGCCACGTGTTCGGGCTTGACCTTCCACTGGTCCCTGGAATATTCCCATTCTCCCCTTCCATATCCGGTGAGGACCAAGATCGCTTTGGCTCCAATTTGATGGGCAAATTCGATATCCACCCCCCGATCCCCGACCATGTAACTCTGGGAAGTGTCAAGATCCAACTCCTTCACTGCCTCTTCGATCAATCCCGTTGACGGCTTTCGGCATCGGCACTTCTGCCGATAAGGAGGAACCCCGACATCAGGATGATGAGGACAGTAATAAATTCCATCGAGATGGGCTCCTTCCCTCTTTAGGAGGTCCTGCATCTTTTGGTGAACCTGATGAATCAAGGATTCCGGGAAATACCCCCTCGCCACACCGGATTGATTGGTAATCACTACGGCCTTCCATTCATGTTGATTTAACAATCGAATCGCCTGACTCACTCGGGGAAGGAGATTAAACCGTTCGAGATGGTTCACGTATCCCACTTCTTCATTGATGGTTCCGTCCCGATCGAGAAATACTGCTCTATTTGCCATATTCAAGCCACTTTAAAAAGTCCTGATTTTCGAATTTAATTCCGCATTCCGCAATTCGAATTCCGAAATTAATTTATTCACCCTATCTCCCCACCTCCTTATCTTTCCAAAAATCTATCTAACTCAAACCTATCCGGTGGGCTGAAACGTAAAAAGGAGCGGTGAACCATCCAATCCCCAACATTGTAATAAAGGCATCTCCTTCCATCAATCCCCTCTTCAACCTCCTCGGGAAAATGAGAGTGGCCGAGGATGACGATGTCAAACCCTTCTAAAAACTTCTGATGGGCAAAGGCCTTGAAGGCTGGAGGGGGAGTGGATTGATCATCGTTATGATATTTTTGATAACTCATGTCACTTAACTTTTGGGCAACTCGATCGAGAGATCCTGGGACCTGCAAGATGGATGAGACGATAAGTCCAGCGTTTTTGAGAAGCCTTCGGAAGGTCCGATAAGTCCACTGTTTTGGATTCGATAAATCTCCATGGGCAATGTAAGCTCTTTTTCCTTCCAACCTTTCTTCATACCCATTGGGATACACGTCCACCTCCATCCCAAATTGGTCCGAAAAGAAAGAATGGAGAAAAAAATCGTGATTCCCCTCGAAATATTTAATTCGGATTCCTTCGTGATACAGACTTTGAATCTTATTGAACACGGGAAGGTAATCGGTAAAGGCAGAAGGCTTCTCGGTTGAGAAAAAATTTTTAAAACCGAAGAAGAATTCGAAAAGGTCGCCCAGAATCACCAAATGGCCCATCTGCTTTTTCTCTGAATCTAAGAATCTGAGAAACGCCCCCATGGATTCAAGGTCTCGTCCGGTGAAATGGGCATCGGAGACAAAAATCCAGTCCTTTTCGGAACGAGCCAATACCAACCCTCACCTTCCAACGCCGCTGTAATGAAATCCCAACCGCCTCATCTGATCCGGATCATAGGCATTTCTCAGATCAATGAAGACTGGGTTTTTTAGCAGCCCTTTGATGCGTTGAAGATCCAAACGCCGGAATTGATTCCACTCTGTTACCAGGACCAAGGCATCCACTCCCTTCGCCACATCGTAGGCGTCCCTCCCATACTCTATTTCAGGAAGAACCGCTTTGGCTTCCTCCATGGCCGCTGGATCAAAGGCCTTTACTTTGGCCCCCCTGTCCAGAAGTCCCTGGATGATCACGATCGAAGAGGATTCCCGGATGTCGTTCGTATTGGGCTTGAAGGAAAGGCCCAGAATCCCAATGGTCTTGCCTCGAAGATCCCCTACCTTCTCTATGATCTTACTGATCATCCTCTTTTTTTGTTCGTCGTTCACGTTGATGACCGCGTCGAGAATTCTGAACGAATACCCTCTCTCGTGGGCCATCCTCGAAAGGGCCCGGGTGTCCTTTGGGAAACAGGAGCCTCCATAACCTGGGCCCGGGTGGAGAAATTTCTTCCCAATCCTTCCATCCAGTCCCATGGCCCTGGCGACATGATGGACATCGGCGCCCGTCACCTCACAGAGGTTGGCAACCTCATTGATAAAGCTCACTTTCGTCGCTAAAAAGGCATTCGCTGCATATTTGATCATCTCGGCCGTTTCTAAAGAGGTGATGACAAAAGGAGTCTCAATGAGGTAGAGGGCGCTGTAAATGTCTTTCATGATGGCAATGGCCTGTTCGCTTTCTGCACCGATGGTGACCCGATCCGGCCGCATGAAATCTTCAATCGCGGATCCCTCCCTCTGAAATTCAGGATTGGAAACGATATCGAAAGGAGTGGGACGGACTTGATGGTCTTTGATCAGTTGTTTCAGCCGACGACAGGTCCCAACCGGAACCGTGGATTTCACCACCACCACCTTATAGCCATCCATGTATCGGGCGATCTCTTTGGCCACTTCTTCCACAAATTTAAGGTCGGCAGAACCATCGTCATTAGAAGGCGTTCCCACAGCAATGAAAATCACCAAACTCGATGTCACCCCCTCCTCGATGCTCGTCGAAAAGGAAAGCCTTCCCTCCTTCATATTCTTCACCACGAGGTCTTCAAGCCCTGGTTCATGGATGGTCACTTTCCCCTGTTGGAGAAGCTCGATCTTTGGGACGATCGTTATCCACGCAAATCAGATTCATCCCAAATTCTGCCAAACAGGCTCCTGTCACCAATCCCACATAACCTGTGCCGACGATACAGATATTCATCGCCAACTCCCTCCTCCCCTCTTATCTCCCTTGACTGCCTGGTCTGCCGATTGTCAGGCGATAGGTAGCAAGGTAATCCTTCAGAGCCTCGGACCATGGTCGCAAAGCCAAACCGGTCTCCTTTTTCAACTTCTGACAGTTGAGAACAGAATAAGAAGGTCGGACCGCTGGACGACCGAGCTCCTTCGAAGAAATGGGAATCACCCTCACCTTATCCATCCCTGAAAGCTTCAAGATCGCTTGGCCAAAGGTATACCACGTACAGAGATCACTGTTCGCCACATGAAAAATCCCCTGGGCGTCAAATTGAATCAGAACGGAAATGGCTTTAGCCAAATCGGCAGTGTAAGTGGGTGAGCCAATCTGATCGTTGACAATGGAAAGAACTCTTCTTCTCTCTCGCCTGTTGGAGAATCGAGGTCACAAAATTTTTTCCATATCTTCCATAGAGCCATTGGGTCCGAATGATCAGGGCATCTTTCACCCATTCTTGAACATATTGCTCCCCCTTCAATTTGGAACGACCATAGACATTCAGGGGATGGGGGGAATCACTCTCCAAATAGGGTTCTCTTTTATTTCCATTAAAGACATAGTCGGTGCTCAGATAAACCATTTTTGCCCGGCATCTCGAGGCGGCCAGGGCCACATGCCTTGTTCCCTCTGCATTGACGGCAAAGGCCTTCTCTTCATCCAATTCACACCCATCTACATCCGTATAGGCAGCAATATGGACCACGATATCTGGTCGGAGTTTTTCAATTTTAAAGACGGTATCCTCTTCTTTTTGAATATCGATTTCTTCAATATCCCATCCGATGATTTCGTCATTGGGAAGAGAGGCATGGAGAACACCCATCAGATCTCTTCCCAGCATTCCCTTTGCTCCAATCACCAATAATATTCGTTTCATCTCATCTATCTTCAATTGAGGAATTCAGAAATTTAGGGATTTAGGGATTTAGGAATTTAATTCCTCAATTCCTAAATTCCTCAATTCTCAATTCCGTTTTAACGATCTTTATACATCCGGTTGTAATAGTCCAAATACTCCCCCGTCTTGATCTTTTTCCACCATTCCCGATGGGTCTGGTACCATTCCACGGTCAGGCCGATCCCCTCTTCAAAGGAGACAGAAGGTTTCCATCCCAACTCTCTCTCAATCTTAGAGAAGTCAATGGCATAACGACGATCATGGCCTGGCCGATCGGTGACAAACCGGATCAGCGAATGGGATTTTCCCAGCCGATCCAAAATAGTTTTTGCCACCGTCAAGTTTGGCTTCTCACTCCTCCCCCCTATATTGTAAATCTCCCCTTCTTTGCCTCGGTGCAACACCACATCTAACGCCCGACAGTGATCTTTGACATAAATCCAATCCCGAACATGCATCCCATCGCCATAAATGGGTAACTCCTTATCTTCGATGGCATTCGAAATCATCAATGGAACCAGTTTTTCGGGAAATTGATAAGGCCCATAATTATTGGAACATCGGGTGATGAGGGCGGGAATCCTATAAGTATGATGATAAGCCCTGACCAACATATCCGCCGCCGTTTTACTTGCGGAATAAGGGCTATTGGGCGCCAGGGGAGTTTCCTCAGTGAAAGCTCCGGTGTTGCCCAGGGAGCCGTAGACCTCGTCGGTGGAGATATGAAGGAAACGGATCTGCTGTTTGGGGAAAACTTTCCGAACCGCTTCGAGAAGGACGGAGGTTCCAAAGACATTGGTTTTCATAAAGGCACTGGGATCTTCGATGGACCGGTCCACATGGGATTCAGCGGCGAAGTTAACGATGGCCTCCACGCCTTTGCTGATCAATTCTTCCATTCGAGGGGCATCGGCAATGTCCCCTCTGATGAAATGGTAACGGGGGGAATGAGAGAGATCGGAAAGGTTTTCTAAATTTCCGGCGTAGGTCAATTTATCGACGTTGATCAGAGAATAATCCGGGTAGGATTTTAAAAAATAACGGATGAAGTTACTTCCGATGAACCCGCAACCACCTGTCACCAAAATTTTCATCTCTCACCCCGACCAATCCATTACATGGGGCATGGTGCACAGCGCAAAGCGCACAGCGCCTAAAAGGGATGTTAAAGTCTCCCCTACCCGATGCCCATTTCCGAAACCATTCTGTTTGGAATTTTGGATATTGACCATTGGAATTTGTTTGTCATTTGACATTTGGAATTTGGTGCTTCTGATTATCCATCCTTTCTTGACCAATCATAAGGAACATCCCTCCCATGGGGTGGAAGGCGGTATTCATCTGGTCCGACGTAAACGTAGACCTCCGTTGGAACGTTGAGTATGATTGCTTCCTCCTCGCTGATGCATTTCCATCCATGATAGATCCCATTGGGCACTTGAACCAGCAGAGGGTTGTGGATTCCAATGAAGAACTCGTTAATCTCCCCTTTGGTCGGAGAACCTTCTCGCGGATCATAAAGGACCAGTTTGATCATCCCTTCGATGGCACAGATGTGATCGGTTTGGACCTTATGGTAGTGCCAAGCCTTCACCACTTGGGGATAGGTGGTAGTGATATACACCTGGCCGAACTTCAGAAACAGGTCATCATCCGCCCTGAGGATCTCCATCACCCTTCCCCGTTCATCCGGGATCACCCTCAATAATTTCGTCCTCACCCCGTGTATCATCGCTCCCCTCCGGTAGACTTATCGTCTCTTTCTTAGTCCAACATCATCGGAATCAACAAACATCCTTAAAATCCGAAATCCGAATATCGCGCGAAGCATTCCGAAGGAATCAATCCGAAACAAATCCCAAATCCAAATATCAAAATTCAAAAAGATTTTGTTTAGGCCATTTGTATTTTGGAAATTCGTGCTTGTTTCGAAATTCGCCTGCCTACCGAAGCCTCGGCGCAGGCAGGGATTTCGTGCTTCGAATTTTAATAATTAAAGGTTATTGGAACCTGTTTTGGAAACCAATTGGTTTGCGCGAAGCAAGGACTCAAAAGTCCCTGCATCGGTCCACCACCCTTTTAAAATATCCCAGGTCATCAGCCCTTTTTCAATATACCGATTGTTCACATCGGTGATCTCTAATTCCCCTCGGTCAGAGGGCTTGAGGGTCTTGATGATGTTAAAAACCTCTTGATCAAAAAGATAGATTCCGATCACGGCATATTGGGATTTGGGTTCCTTGGGCTTCTCTTCAATCCGGACGATCCGATCTCCCTTCAACTCGGGGACTCCAAACCGCTTTGGATCAGGGACTTCTTTTAACAATATCTTGGCACCTTCTTTTTGTTTTCGAAAATTTTCTACTGCCTTTTGAATGTTTTTCTCAATGATGTTGTCTCCTAATACCACACAGATCTTCTCCCCTGAAGCGAAGAACTCTGCCAACCTAAGGGCTTCCGCAATGCCACCTTCTCCTTCTTGGTAGGTGTAGTTGATATGTTTGAGCCCGAACTCCTTTCCATTTCCCAACAACCTTAAAAAATCTCCGGCATTGTTTCCGCCCGTGACAATCAGGATGTCATCGATGCCAGCATTAATCAGGGTCTGAATCGGATAATAAATCATCGGTTTATCGTAGACAGGAAGAAGGTGCTTGTTGGTCACCTTTGTCAATGGGTGGAGTCGAGTTCCTAAACCTCCCGCCAAAATCACTCCTTTCATTTTTTACTCCTCCTGGGATGTTAACTATAAACTCATAAAATAGGGTTTGTGTCCCACCGAACCAATATTCAGCAAATTAAAATTGATCTGGTATTTCAGTTCCTTTTTCTGAGTGCCGTCCGGAGATCGACCGAGATTTTCGATGGTCAGCCCCACTGACCAGCATTGGGTCTGGTATTCCGCCCCGTAAATGCTTTCCACCATCCAGTGGTCCTTAAGACTATAGTGCATGGAACCATAAAGGTATAAAGAAGGAACTGTTTTGATCCGGGTATTCAGATTAATCTCTCTCACATTGTCCCGGGTGAACCGATAGTCCACGTAAAAGACATCATTCCTCTTGTCTTTCAGGTAAAGGCCCGCATTGAAAATATCAAAAGTGCCCCGATAAGGGTTGAACTCGGAATCCCAGTGGGCTGAGACGTAAGGTCCGAAATTCCACCAGAGTTCTGACTGGATATTGGAAAAGGATCGCTCCTTCCCTTCTGAATCCAGAAAAGGATCCCCTAGACTGTAATTCTGAAAAATTTTTAACTTTGCATATTCTATGGCGCTGGAAGAAGTCCCCTCCGCCTTTCCCACCAGGCGTTGGGTAACCCCATAGGTGATTTGATTGGTATAGGGAATTCGGTCTACCTCATCGAAGATGGGGAGGCTGTTCTGATTTACCCGAGGGTTGTAGCTGTAGCTGATCGTGGGTTCAATCGTGTGCATCCATTTGGCCACTTTATAAAGGTTGGAGATCTTCGAAACCATCTCCCCGTCGTAGACCCGGTAAAATTCGGTCGATATCTCCATGTTTGCCTCAAGGATCTCTCTCGATTTCCACCCCTGGAATTTGCCGGTAGGATCATTGAAGGACCGGTAGAAGGTCTCTCTCAGCGCGACATCCGATTCAAACTTCAATACGTTGAAAAGCCTCATGGGATAGGAAATTCTTGGGAAGAGGTCTCCCCGGTACGCCTCAACACCCTTCTCGCGCCAAAAATTGGTATAGGAGGAAGCCAGGTCGAAGAAAAAAGGAGTTTTAAACAGGGATTGGGGATGTGCATAAAACTGGATCTGCGGAAGCTTCTGAACGGTTTCGTCGTTGCTCTCCTTGGTCAGATCATCGTACACGGCGCTCTGGGCTACGAGACTAAATTGATCCCAGTTTTTTCCGCCGAAAAGAACCGATCTCAATTGTCTTGAGCTCCTTGAATCAATCTTTGCTCCTTCCGGGAGGTCTTCATCAAAATCTTTAAGGTATTTATGATCGCTCACATGATTGATATCCCCTTTGAGATAAAAATCATAGGGTAACTTCTGTTGGTGTTCGATGAAGAAGGCATAACGATTCTTATGGAGGACCTGGTCATCGATGAAGTAGAAGTTGGCCTTTCCCTTTGTCTCTTGGGTGAAGGCATAGCGATACTCCAGGCCTTCTTTCAATCCTCTGTCTCCCAACCAATCAAAATAAAAAGTGGCATCCATATTTTTTGCAAACGCCCAATAAAAACCGGTCTTAAATTCAGGACCATACTGATTGGAATATCCCGCCTGGGGGATGAGAAAACCCGTTTGCCTTTCCTGCCTCACAGGAAAAGCACCCCAAGGGAAATAGAGAACCGGAATATCCTCAAGGTAGAAGATGGGCCCTTTGGCAATTCCCCATCCTCCCAAAGCCATCTCTTTCACTTCCAATTCCTTCACCGTAAATTTCCAGGGTGGCCGTTTCGCATCGCAGGTCGTCAATGAACCATCTCGTATACGATAATGGTTCTCCCCTAATTTCTCCGCCTCTTGGCCAGTGATATGGAAATTCTGATCCTTGATAAAGAGCTTGGCCTGATGAATCTTTCCTAATCGGGTCTCTAGATTGACTTCCAGGCGTTGACATTCAATGACATCTTCTCCCTCTCTTAATAAAACGTTTCCCCACGCCACCAATTCCTTGGTCGCCATATTCAATTGGGCATGATCTGCCTTAAGAGAGAAATTTCCTCGATTCACTTCTACTTGTCCATGGGCCTCATAGGTTTGGGTCTCCCTTTCGTAGATGAGCTCATCGGCCTCAATGTCCACAGGTCCTTCTTCTTTCATCTCTTTCGGCGCGATCCCCTCCCCCACCTTCGCATGAAGAGGAGAGAAATAGGCGACGATGAAAAGAAGAAAGAAGAAACTCAGAATGAACCGGTGATATCTCATGATCCTCCCTTGGATTGGAAATAGGCTCTGGCTTCTCCAACGGTATAGAGGGACCCCGTAATGCAGAGGAGGTCTTCTTTTTGGGTCAGGGAGAGACCTCTCTCAATCGCCTCTTTGAGATCTTCTGCAATCTCCGCTTTTTTCCCATTCTGTCCCAATGCCTTTTTGAGCAACACGGGAGGAGTGGCGCGGTCCGTATGAGGTTTGGTGAGGATGATGTGATCAGCCAGGGGAGCGAGGAGATGAAGCATGGACCGGATGTCTTTATCCTTCATGATTCCAATGAGAAGGATGAGATGCTGGTATTGGAATTCTTTCTCCAATGACTCCTTCAGGACAAAGGCTCCGGCTGGATTGTGAGCGCCGTCGAGGATCACCCCGGGAGAAGATGAAACCATCTCCAATCTTCCTGGCCAATCCACCTCCCTCACCCCTTCGACCATCGCCTCCGTGGAGACGCAATACCCCAAATCTTCTAAAACCTCCATCGCACCAAGTGCCGTGGTCGCATTGATGACCTGATGAAATCCTTTGAGATTGAGATGAATACCCCACAACTTTCGATTGAGACCTTCATAATCGAAATCCCTATCTTCTGCCCGGACATATAGAAAATCTTTCCCAACGCGATAATAGGGGGAGCCTTTTTCTTGACAGACCTTTGAAAAGAGGCGAAGCACCTGAGGTTGCGTGGCAGCCGTGATCAAGGGCCTTCCCTTCTTAATAATGCCCGCCTTCTCTCTGGCAATCTTCAAGATACTTCTGCCCAGATAGTCCTCATGGTCTTTGGCGATATTGGTGATGATGGAGATCAGTGGATCAACCACATTGGTCGAATCGAGTCTTCCTCCCAGCCCAACCTCTAGAATGGCGAGATCCACCAACTTCTGCTTAAAATAGTGAAGCGCCATAGCAGTGGTAAAATCGAAAAAGGTGAAGGGAGGGGTGATGCCTGCCGCCTCTATCTCCTTTCTCATCCATCCTACCAGGGCGGCCACCTCTTCTTTCTCGATCTCCTTCCCGTTCACCTTGATCCTTTCAGTAAATCGAATGAGATGGGGAGAAGTGTATAGGCCTACCCGGTAGCCCTCTTTCTGCAGGATCGAACTCATCATTGCCGCCGTGGACCCTTTCCCGTTTGTCCCCCCGATATGGATGGCCTGAATTTCTTTGTGGGGATTTCCAATGGCGTTGAGGATTTTCTCCACTTGAGTCAGTCCAAAGATCATTCCGAACTTTTCGAGACGGTAAAGATAGTCCAGCGACTGCTGATAAGGGTCTTGTCCCATGGATCGAATCTCTCTCTTAACCCTCTGTTTTAAGCATTTCTAATAGGGAGGCAAGAGTGTGTTGGAGATCCTTACGCTCCACAATGAGGTCAACCATCCCGTGTTCGAGAAGATATTCCGCCCGCTGGAATCCCTCCGGGAGCTCTGTCCGAATCGTATCTCTTATCACCCTGGGCCCTGCAAATCCGATCATCGCCTTTGGTTCAGCAATGATGATATCACCCAACATAGCGATGCTGGCGGAAACGCCACCTGTGGTGGGATCGGTCAACACCGAGATATAGGGAATTCTTGCCTGCTGAAGTTTAGCCAGGGCTGCACTGGTTTTGGCCATCTGCATCAAGGAGAGAATACCTTCCTGCATCCTCGCTCCACCCGAGGCGCAGAAGATCACCACACCGATTTTCTTTTCAATGGCTCTTTCAATCAGACGAGTGATCTTCTCTCCCACCACCGATCCCAAACTTCCGCCCATAAAATTAAATTCGAAAATGCCAATCATCGCTGGCTGCCCTTCAATCCTCACCTCTCCGCAGATGATGGCATCCTTCAGTCCGGTCTTTTCCTGGGATTCTTTGACTCGAGAGGGATATCGTTTCGAATCCTTGAACTCTAAAGGATCGGCAGAGATGAGGCCCGCATCATATTCGATGAAGGTCCCAGGGTCAGCGACACAATCGATTCTCCTCCGAGCAGGGATCTGAAAATGGTAGTTGCACTTGGGGCAAACTTGAAGATTCCGTTCGATGACCTTCCGATAGATAATCTCATTGCAAGAGTTGCATTTCACCCAAAGCTGGTCAGAGGGTTTCAACTCCTCTCGTTTCTCTTTCCCCTCTTTCTCTTCTTCACCTTTTTTAAACCAGGTCATCCTCTCCGGTCATCCTCTCTATATAAGTGATTAAAATTAACAAAATCATAATAAGATGTCAATCCATTCTGCCCCATCCTCCCCTCCTTGAATCCATTGAATCTCGCTCCCCTCCATGCTATTTTTAAATGATAATGGGAAAAGTTAAGGTCCATATTGATTCCGTAGCTTTTAAAGGATATGGAGTGGGTCGGATCCGTGGCAAAGTGGTCTTCATCCCCTATACCGTGACCGGCGATGAGGCATGGATTGAGATGACAGAAGAGAAGAAGAAATACTCGATGGGAAGGTTAATCCAGGTCGTCGAACCATCTCCTTGGAGAGTAAATCCTCCCTGTCCATACTTTGGGAGTTGTGGTGGCTGCCAGTGGCAACACATCGACTATTCGACTCATGGAGAATTAAAAAAAGAAATTTTAGGGGGGATCCTTCAAAGAATAGGGAGGCTGAAGGAAATCCCTTTCATCAGCGTAACCTCTTCGCCTAAACCTTATGACTATCGAGTTAGGATACAACTGAAGGTGAAGGGAAAAGCGATGGGCTACCACCAAGAAAGGTCCCATCAAATTGTGGATATCGATCACTGTCCCATCTCACATCCTCTGGTGAATCAGATCATCCGAAAACTTCGAGAGGCATTAGCCGCCTTATTACCCATGGAAGAGATCGAGATCAATGTGTCCCAAGAGGAAGAGAGGGGGGTGCTTTTATTTCATCCTCATTCATATGATCAACGGATCGAGTATTTCGCAAGAGAGTTTCTTCAGAATCAACCGATCCTACGGGGTATCGCTATAGCAAGAAAAGATGGATTAAATTTATCCGGTGACCCTTCTTTGAACTTTACAATCCCTTTGGGTCAGGAGAGAGAAGAAAGAAATCTCAAGTTTCGAATCTCACCAGGGAGTTTTTTTCAGGTCAATCCGGGGCAGAATCAAACTTTGATTCAAACCGTTCTTCAATTCTCAGAAGTGAATAAGGAGTCCAGGGTCCTCGACCTCTATGCCGGCGTGGGAAACCTAACTCTCCCATTAGCCACTTCGGCGAAGGAAGCCTTGGGGATCGAAGAGAATAGGATGGCCATAGAGGATGCCCGATTCAATGCAGAAAGAAACGGGATCAGAAATTGCGATTTCATTCAAGGAAGGGTAGAAGATGTTTTGATGAGTTGGAAAAGAAAAAAACCTGATCTCATCATCCTCGACCCTCCCAGGACAGGGTGCAAGACGATCTTAGATCAGGTGGTCAGATTGAAACCTCAAAAAATCATTTATGTTTCTTGCGAACCCACCACCTTCTCGCGGGATCTCCGACTCTTCTCTGAAAGGGGATATTGCCTCCAAAGGCTCGGCCTCATCGATATGTTCCCCCAGACCTTCCACATGGAAGTGGTCAGTTTACTCCAAAAAGGTTGAGGCTGAGGTTAAGGTTAAGGTTAAGGTTAAGGTTAAGGTTAAGGTTAAGGTTAAGGTTAAGGTTAAGGTTTTTTCTCACCCTTAGCCTAAACCTTAACCTCAGATGACTTTGTTGAGGGGATATTCGATGATCCCTACTGCTCCTCGTTTCTGCAATCTCGGAATGAGTTCCCGGACGACCTTCTCAGAAATAATGGTCTCCACAGAAAACCAATCGGTCTGGAAGAGATTAGAAACCGTGGGGGCGGTGATGCTGGGAAGAATCTCAATCACACTCTTGAGGTCATTGGCCGAGACGTTCATTTTGAGCCCAACCATTCCCTCTGCTCGGAGGGCTCCCCGAAGAAGAAGCGAGATCTGCTCAATCTTTTCCCTTTTCCATGGATCTTGATAGGATTCGCGATTGGCAATCAATTGGGTATTGGTCTGCAAGAGTTCTTCAACGATACGGAGTTTATTGGCCCGCAACGTGCTCCCGGTCTCCGTGACTTCAACCACGGCATCGCACAATCCTTCAATGACCTTCCCCTCTGTGGCCCCCCAAGAGAACTCCACATAGATTTTGATGCTTCGCTCGGCAAAGTATCGTTTGGTGAAATTGACGAGTTCGGTGTAGATCTTTTTCCCTTCCAAATCCCTCAATTGATGGATGGGAGAATCTTCGGCTACGACCAAAACCCACCGCGCAGGAGAGGCGCTGGTCTTGGAGTAGATCAAATCCTGAACGACCACGATGTCAGAGCCATTTTCCAAAATCCAATCCTTCCCGGTCAGCCCCATATCCAGGGTCCCTATCTCCACAAACCTCGACATCTCCTGGGCCCTGACCAAGGTGCACCGGATCTCATCATCATCCACGATGGGAAAATAACTTCGAGAGCTCACCGAGATTTTCCAGCCCGACTTCCTAAAAAGCTCAATGGTGGCATTCTCCAGACTTCCTTTCGGAATTCCAATCTTCAGCATGTTCACTTTCCGTATACCTCCTTCGGGTCAAAGATTCTCTTTCCCGAGACCTTCCATTCCCCTTTTTTAAATCGTTGATGGAAGCAGCTCCGAAAACCCGTATGGCAGGCCGCCCCTCCTATCTGATCCACTTTGAGCAGAAGGGTATCTCCATCACAATCAAGATAAATTTCCTTAATTTCCTGAAAATTCCCTGAGGTCTCTCCTTTGACCCAAATTTTTTTGCGAGACCTTGACCAGAAGGACGCCTTCTTCGTTTCCAGCGTCTTTTCCCACGATGCTCGATTCATGTAACCTAACATCAGGACTTCATTGGTTGAGGCATCCTGGATGATGACCGGAATGAGCCCATCCCCTTTTTTAAAATCGATCTCGATCACAAAACCTCCCCTTTTTTAAAGTTTGGAGTGATGAGTTCGTAGTTCGGAGTTTTTTACCTTGAAGTATTTTTTCACTCCGAACTCTGAACTCCGAACTCATTACTACTGCTCCATGAGCAGCTTGGCCATCTGGGCAGCGTTTTTAGCCGCAGAGCCTGCATGACAGTTATTAAAAAAGATTAAAGTCCTGGCCGTCTTTTTAGAAATATCCTTGATGTCCGGAATGAATTCTTTCAATTCTCTCTCACTGTAGAGGTAGTCATACCTCACAGAAGTAGGAACGTTGAACCAGTTAGAATTTCTTCCATGAAATCGGAAATAACCAATTTCGGAAGTAGCCCTTGGAAGGTAGGGCATTAATTGGGGCAGTTTGGGTTCGTCTACAATGCAAAATCCAATTCCATTTTTTTCCAGAAACTGAAAGGTTTGTTCTTTCAGCCAGGCCTGGTTTCGAAACTCAAAAACCAGCGGGATGTCTGCTATCTCCTCCTTGAATCTTTGGAGATAACCTAAATTTTCCCGATTGGGGAAGAATCCGTAAGGAAACTGCGCCAGGACACAAGCGAGTTTCTTCTCTTCAATCAAGGGAACAAGGCTATATTTAAATTTCTTGAAGGCCTCCTGATTATCAATCCTTGAACCGGTCTCTTTATCCCAAATTTCATGGGTCATCCCCTTAAAAGACTTCACAACAAATTCAAAACCATTGGACGTCTTTTGGGACATTGCCGCCAGACTCTTCTGAGAGGGGAGAGTATAATAAGTGAAATTGACCTCCACGACATTAAACCCCAGTTCTTTCTCATAGAAGGGTAACATATCCCTTTCTTGGATGCCTACAGGATAAACAGGTCCCTTCCAATCCGGAAAGGAAAAACCACTTGTACCAATCTTGATCATCTCTCTCCTATGGAGCCCCATGAGCAGCTATAGGATACTTAAGTTTAATGCTCATATGGGGCGATATCCCGGCCAACGAATAGATAATCTTCTCTGTCGGGATAAAGGAAACGGGCCCTTAAGCCCGGTGTTTTTAAAATAGAACGAACACCATGGGATTGTCAACCCCCCGGCTTCCACCACCTAAAGACCAGGGCGTACCTTTGCCCTGAGTGTTCGATTGAGTTCACGCCAAAGTCTCAGGCTGAGGGCTCAGAATTGACCCTGAGCACGCCTTTCTCTCTGCACAAAAAAGCAGTGTTTGGCACAGTCGAAGGGGCAACCCTGATGTTGCATTCCTCTCTCATCCTTCCCCCGTTGGGGGAGAAGGTAAAGGTGAAGGAGATTGAACCGCAGGGGTGCTTTAGGTTAAAAAAGGAACATGAATAGATATCAATACAAAATGTCTTCGAAATTTCTAATCCTTGTTTTTCTCTTTTTCCCTTGGAGCATTGATTCAGGATGGCCCCAAGAAATGCAAACGAAGGAAAGGATCATCTCAACATTCAGGGGTAGGGCCCCGCAGGAATGGGGAGAAACAGTGAGAGGGGTGAAAACCAGACTCAATACAAACCAGAAGGTTTTGGCATTGACTTTCGACGCCTGCAGTGGCCCAAGGAGTTTAGGCTATGACGCCAGGTTGATCAAGTACCTGGAAACCGAGAAAGTACCTGCCACTTTATTTATCAGCGGCAGATGGATGGATGCCAATGCAGAAATCTTCAAGAAATTGTCGAAAAACCCTCTGTTTGAAATTGAAAATCATGGTTTGGACCATAAGTCATGTTCAGCCATTGGTCGCTCTGTCTACGGAATAGAAGGGACAAAGAGTGCGGGAGAAATTTTTGATGAAATAGAATTGAATGCCTCAAAAATTCTGAACCTGACCGGTCACAAACCAAAATATTATCGGCCCGGTACATCCTACTGCGACGAAATCTGTGTTGCGATAGCCACTGCCTTAGGGGTTGAAGTCGTGAATTTTAGTGTTCGGGGGGATGCGGGTGCAACCTACTCAAAGAAGCAGGTAGAGGAGGCGTTATGGAATGCTCCTCCCTCGTCCATTATATTGATGCACATGAACCATCCTGAAGGAGACACAGCAGAGGGGGTGATTGAAGCCATCCCGGAATTAAAAAAGCGTGGTTTTAGATTTGTTAAGGTGTCAGAATATGACCTGCGATCAACAAAATAGTCTAAATTCGCTTTTGGATTCCTATTCCTGCAAATGAATGGTTCCAATGATCCTGCACCAATATTGTTCTGTCTCTAAGGGTACAGGTTTGCCGCGCATGATAAACTTACTTTGACCGTGTCGCCAGAACCCTCTAAGACAAAAAAGTCCCCATCGGTGTCCGTGAACTTGTAATAACCCATTCCTACTGTATTGCCATCCAAAATCCGAAGAACAGCAACGAAATTCCAAGTCATGTTATCAAAAACCTTGCTTCCTCTAATGCCCCTGGCAATGCCCTTTCCCACAATGTTGAAGACGGTCAATGGTTTGCTCTCTGATAGCATTGTGAATGTCCCAGAACTGCATCCCATGACATGAAAAGTTTCTTCCGCTTGCGCGATTGGAATGAAAATGAGCAATCCTAAAAAAATGGCAACCCAGACCCTCCCTCTCCTGATGCGAAACATGGCCCACCTCCTCGCTCATGTGCTCCGAACGATCCTGCTCTCTCTTAGACGAACCAAATTATTTAGTCTGATTGCGATACTTCACGATTGATTAGGTATAAAATCAAGAGAGCCTCCAAAGGAATGTAATAATTCCTCTGGAGGCTCTATAGGGGTACCTTCTGAAAATCCCGTCTCATAAACGGCTCCAAAAGGTCTTGATGGATTTGATTATTTTCAAACCTTATGTTTTGATAGAAGCCTACTAATATGGAACGAGAAAGTCAATAAGAATTGTGCGAGATGATTTACGTCTATCGGCAAATTACTCTATCCTCACCCATTTCGGCGACCTAATCTTTAGACGGGGGCGCAAAAATGGGCGCCGAAACGTCCAGTCCCATTCGCATTCACAATCGCAACAGAAATATTCTTCCTTTTTCCAATACCCTTCTTCAACGCTTTCATTGATGAGTTCAATGTTATTTCCATGACAAATCGGGCAAGTAACATTGGCTCTCTTCTTTTTCTTTCTCAATCTTAAATGAGTCAGCATTGGAATACGAAAATGATGGTGATTTCAATTCATAAATTGATTCATGGATTGATAATGGACAATTTCTCTTCTTTCAGAAGGAAATCTTATGGAAATAAATGTCTTTCTCTTCTTTTCATCCGTTTCAAATCGCATGATTCCTTGATTCCTCCGAACAATCTCCTTAACCAATCGTAATATGAGATCTAATGGTTCTTCTTCATGAAAGGTTAAACTTTCCTCAAATTGCTCTTTCTCCTTCCTATAACCTGTAAAAAACATTTCAATCTCGACATACCTCCCATCCTTTCTTAAATCAGATTGAGTCAGCTCCTCCCCCTTAAAAAGGTATGTCTTTGTCAAAAATCCCATATATCCATTGGGAGTGACCGAGTTCACTCCGTATTGAAGAATGGAATTCAAAATATATCTCAATGGTTCATCGGGAACGATCGTTTCAGGAAGATCCTTTTCAAAATTTTTAGATAATTTGATTTTTTTTGATTCCAATTGAACTTGGTACTTCTTCAATACCTCTTCGATCATTCTGTGAATGGTATCCTTTTTTTTGAGAGGAGTGTTGACCACGAGATATTTGAGAAAACCTTCCAGCAAAAGATCGGCTTTCCCGATATCCTTTGTGACAGATCGGTAAAAAAACTCACCGAATTCTCTGTCGCTCAATTTCACCCGGGCAAGTTCTGTCAAGTTTCTGATAGAATCAAGAGCACTTTTCGTATAACGCAGCCATTCAATGATAAAAGGCCGTTCAATCAGAGATTCTCGATCCCGCCATTCGATGGGGGGAGTGGGGGAATGAATTTGAATACCCCCTGAGATAAAAAAGGGTCGCTTTGGTTCCCCACGTCGTCTTGGGATGTAATCCCTATATAGTAAGTTGCAGGTTCTTTCGGAAACTCGGGCCACTCATCGGGAATAATCAACTCAGCCTTCCCATTGATTAACTTGGAAATGATTCCAGGGGTGGCCTCCCATGAAAATTTGGAGGGTTCAAATATGTCTCTGTCTTTGCTAACATATATGACATAGCTTGTAGCTTCAGGGACAGGCTCCCACCAAATTCGCCTTTTTCTAATTAATGGCATAATCCTTCCTCCTTTTTCTCTTAAATTAGTTCCTGTTTGTTGATTGAAAAAATTATAATCCTTTTCTTTTTGCTCTACAAGATATCATTTTTATGATCTTCCTTATCATTCACCCAAAGAGAAGACCCATAATTTCTCTTGAGTCCATCAGGGGAATGGCCTATATTTGACAGTATGACACAAAAGAAGAACCCTGTGGTGATGGAATTTCATATCTCCCGGAAATCACGGGACCTCTACCAATTTGATCAATCCCTATTTTCCCTTAGTGGAAATGTCATCGTCCCCAACTTTCATGCCGCAAGATTATTTGCTCAGAGGATGAATGAAAAAAGAGATTTGGTCAACTTCCCCGATCAAGCCATCAAAGCTGGTCAGATCAATGCCATGGGGTTGATTGACGAAATCCTCCATTACATCATCGGCCTATATCGCGGTGAAAAAAATTCACAAGTGATGCAACAAGCACTGAATTGGCTCTATGAAAAGCTGGGTAAACAAAAAATGGATGAGGCCCTCCAGAAATTTGCGGAGGAATTTCCAGCGGTGGCTGTCTATCGACGTGAAGTGGAATTCGATACCTACTTAGAGGGAGAGACAGCGGATGTCCCTCATCGCTTGATTGTATTGGAAGAGATGCTCATGCTCTGGCTGGCCAACATGGACCCTGCTTTTTCTCCCTTTATGGAGTTGTTCGATGACTCCGCACTCGAAAAAGATACGTCTTACTTGCAAATCATTGAAGCTCTATATCCATTCTTTGACAACCAACCCTTGTTTGGTCCTGATCACCAGAATCTAGTGGACATGCTTCGTAGCCCTGCTCTGGCTGTTCCCCAATCGCTCTCAGGACAGCTGGAATACATCCGGGTAAAATGGGGTTACTTGCTGGGTCCTTATCTCCTGCAACTTCTCAGCAGTCTTGACCTGATTAAAGAAGAAGAAATTGCGGAATTGCGGAGAATGGCATTTTGGGGTCGTGCTCCTGCGGAGGTTTATGAATTTCTCGGAATGGGGGAAGAACCAGAGCGCTTTAGCCTTGATCTGGATTGGATGCCCAGTTTGGTGCTCATGGCAAAAAATGTTTATGTGTGGCTCCATCAACTCTCCAGGAAATATCGGCGTTCCATCTACCGGCTCGACCAAATCCCTGATGAAGAACTGAACTTCTTATCCCGTTGGGGTTTTACCGGCTTGTGGCTCATCGGTGTGTGGGAGAGGAGTCTTGCATCAAAGAGAATCAAGGAGGTATTGGGCGATCCCGATGCAGTGGCTTCGGCTTATTCCCTGTTCGATTACCAGATCGCAAGCGACCTCGGAGGTGAAGAAGCCTTTCAGAATTTAAAAGACCGGGCCTGGGGGCGGGGCATCCGCATGGCAAGCGATATGGTACCAAACCATGTGGGAATTGACTCCAGATGGGTCATTGAACATCCGGAGTGGTTCATTTCCCTGGATTACAGTCCTTTCCCTGCTTATCGTTTTAGTGGACCTGACCTGTCCTGGCATGGAGAGGTAGGAATCCATCTTGAAGATCATTATTTCGACCGGAGTGACGCAGCGGTGGTCTTCAAAAGGGTGGATCGCCGAAACGGGAATGAAAAGTTTATCTATCATGGCAACGACGGTACCCGTATGCCCTGGAATGATACTGCCCAGTTGAACTACCTTAACCCTGAAGTGAGAGAGGCGGTCATTCAAACGATCCTCCACGTCGCTCGAAAATTTCCTGTCATCCGTTTCGATGCTGCCATGACCCTGACGAAGAGACATTTTCAACGCTTGTGGTTTCCGGAACCAGGCACCGGCGGAGCCATCCCTTCGCGAGCTGAATATGGCTATGCCCAGAGAACAATTCAATCGTCTCATGCCCGAAGAATTCTGGCGCCAGGTGGTAGACCGTGTGGCTCAAGAAGCCCCTGATACATTATTACTGGCCGAAGCCTTCTGGTTGTTGGAGGGGTACTTTGTCCGAACATTGGGGATGCATCGCGTTTATAACAGCGCTTTTATGAATATGCTGAAGGATGAAGAAAACTCCAAATACCGTTCCGTCATGAAAAACACCCTGGAATTCAATCCTGAGGTTCTCAAGCGCTTCGTCAATTTTATGAGTAATCCAGACGAGGAGACGGCCTTTGACTCAATTCGGAAAGGGAGATAAGTATTTCGGCGTATGCACGATGATGGTGACCATGCCCGGACTCCCCATGTTCGCTCACGGTCAGATCGAGGGATTCAACGAAAAATATGGGATGGAATACCGGTATGCCAAATGGGATGAACAGCTTGACCAGGAATTGATCCACCGGCATGAAAGAGAGATTTTTCCACTGATGAAGCGCCGCCATCTTTTTTCTGATGTAAAAGATTTCCTGCTCTACGATTTTTTCACTCCAGAGGGTTATGTCAATGAAAATGTTTTCGCCTACTCCAATCGCTCCGGGGATGAGCGAGCTCTGGTCATCTATCATAACAAATATGATTCTGCTCGAGGATGGGTCCGGTCTTCCGTTGCCTATTCGGTTAAGACCGGCGAAGGGGATGAACGTGCATTGATTCAGAAAGACTTAGGAGAAGGCCTTGGATTGCATGATGATCCAGCCTATTTCTGCATTTTCAGGGACAATGCGATCGGCTTGGAGTACATTCGTAACAGCAGGGAATTGTGTGAAAAAGGGTTGTATGTGGAACTGGGCGCCTATAAATATCATGTGTTCATCGATTTTAGAGAAGTTCGGGATAACCAGTGGCATCATTATTCCCAAATAGCCAACTCTTTAAATGGTCGTAGCGTACCCAGTATTGAAGAGTCATTGAAAGAAATGTTGTTGAAACCTCTTCAGGACGCTTTTAAAGGAGCTAGTCAATGCAGATATGTTCCGTCGTTTGATGGAGGCGCGCATCACCCAACCACAGGCTCAATTAGATCAGAACCTCATGGAAGAGATAGAAAAGAAAACGATCGACCTCCTCCGGAAAACTAAAGCGCTCAGCGCGGGGGGAGAAGATGAGGCAACGATTGCTCGAGATTTAAGGCGTAAACTGGAAGCTATCCTGTACCTACCCATCATTACCAGCCGCTTCTCACAACTCCAACCCAAAGGAGTCAAAGCAGCGGCAGAATACCTGCATAAGAAACTGACCGATTCGCCATACACCTGGGCTACACTTTTCAGTTGGTTATTTGTCCACGCCCTAGGTAAGGTAGTCAATCAAAGGGACTTCGCAGGACAGAGTCGTAGTTGGATCGATGGATGGGGGCTGGGCAAAACAATCGTGAGTGTGCTGAAGGATTTAGGGCTGGAGGAAACCATCATGTGGAGTTCATTGACAGGCATCAAATTGCTCACGGGTCACCAAAGATGGTTTGAGGTGAAACCATCTGGTCAAAAACAAGCCTATGCGATCTTAGAATCATTGTTGAAGGATGGTGAGGTTCGACAATTCTTAAAAGTGAACCAGTACAATGATATTTGGTGGTTCAACAAAGAAGCATTCGAGGAGATGTTGTGGTGGTTGATGATGGTGGCAGCCTTGGCCATCGGCTCCGATCCTCTCCGTCCCGTCAATGCCGTGGTTGCAGAATTAGAAAGGTGTTACTCAATCATACAAACATGGCAGGAGGTCGAAGAGAAATCCGAATATCAAGTTGAAAAATTGCTGAAAGGAGTTAGGGGGTGATAAATTCTCTCAGGGGGAAGATGGACTTTGATTAACAGCTTATTGGTCTGGTACATACAAAATTTTATGTTCTTGAGACTTCATATTTAACAGGTAGGATTCTATCAAGGGTTATACGCTTTGAGGCATCGAGAATTTCAATACCCACAATTCTATCATTCTCCCCAATATCCAGAACAATGTCTTCAGAAATTCGCCGGTTTATAACATCCTGCTTTCTGTCATCAAATCTGATATAAAGAAGATCCATTTTATCATTGTAAACAATATTCATTTCATACCTCCCATTTTCCAAAAAATACATATACAGTCACGTAACGTTTCCCGAAACGGGACTCCGAAACTGGGCGGTTGTTCTATTTTTATCACTTCATTTTTTCTCTCTGCAATGAGCGGTTAACGTTGTGCATTGGCGAAGCAGCCAGGCCACGGTCGATAGAATCCGGCTTAACGCCCGGCTGTTTCCCGAAGGGCCAGAGTGCCAATGTGTTGTTATCTGTCCGGTGCGGCGTTATTTTAAATATGTTTCGTTATAAACTGCATAACCATCCACACAAAGATGCAACTTGATCTGCATTGGTCAAATTGGCAGCATTGCTTAATGTCCTGTCTTCTAACTGGTGCCAGATTTCTTCTGCCATGCTGTTTTCAATTGCCGCACCAACAAAAAATATATAGGGTGATAACTTGTTATCAGAGAACGCTTTTCGTATACGGGCTAAGGATGTTCTTGCAGTTTTCCAGTGTTCATCTGCTCCAGCCGGATCAATACCACCTTTGAGTTCTCCAAGAGCAATGTAGCGAGATGGTGTAGTAAAGGCGTTATTCAGATTTTGAGGAGTACAATTAAGAAGGCATAAATCAATGTTTTTGCCTATAAAAGGTACTCTGCGGTTATAAATCATGGTACGACCCCGACCTTTGTATGACCAACTAAGCGCAGTAAGGTATAATTCTATATCAGCATCATCATTTTTCCCAATTATCCACTCTTTACTGTCAGAGTGAAGCCATTGATAGGGAATTCCCGCAAGTGCAAGATTCGCAAGAGTTGCACGAGTCAGCTTACGCTCTCCCATGACCCCGCCTATATTTCGCATTGAACCCCCAAGTGTGTCTCCCCTCGTTAACAAAAATCTAAAAACTAATTCTTCAACAAACGCAGGCCCAGCAGGTTCAAGGTATTTTGCTATCAATCCTTGAATCGCTTCTATCCTGTCTTGAGGCAAAAGATAATTCATTGCTTTGTCTGACACGCCTGAAGCTGTCAAGAGGGCAGGTTGTATGCTCTCAATATTAAGTAAATCCGCAGGAGTTTTGACTTGAGATGCAGCTGCTTTTAAAGAGCGGGCTTGCTCGACAAAAGGAGTAGCTCTACGGTTTTTTTCTAAGGCTAACGCGACAAAACCGGCTCTAATTTCTTCATAAGTAGTTATGAGGTCGTCGCCGCTGGACAGGTGCTTGCGGTGGGGTTTGTTTTTAGCCACTATTTTTTCTCCATACGTAAACACACTTTCTTAATGGATCACGGCCATGTCTCCCCATTTGCTGGCTGCTATTGCCTTTACCGTTTGGCAAAACAAGGATGTTTTCTACATTGAATCCCAATTTTTCTGCGATATTAGAAAGGATCATATCAACTGAAATACTTGCGCCTGCATAGCGCACGTTATCATTTACCATAAATAAGGGGGTATTTGCTTTCATAACACGAGCACACTCACAAATAATGCAGGCCATTTCATAGAAATAGCCACGTATCATTCTGGGAATGCCGTTATTGTTTAAACGACCTTCAGCTTTTTCGTCCTCAAGATAACGCAAGATAACCTGTAACAACTCTTGACTGTCTGCAGCCGCTATCGCGCTTGTCCATTCCGGATTGATCTTCAATAAGTCCTTGGCCCTATTTTCGACTGTACAGCTTAACATTTCTTGTCTAAGCCTGCTAAGTTCATCTTCTCCTATCCCAAGTAAGGCTAACTCTAATGCATATGTCCTTGTATAGTCATAGCGGTTACAATAAGGAGGGGATGTCATCACTGCGTCGTATAAGTTCTCAGGCAGTGTAGGCATTATGTCGAGGCAGGAACCACAAAAAAGACGAATGTCACCTTGTAGAACTTTTGAGGAGAAAAGCTGACTGGGTTCCTTACTTACATCTAAATCATGACAAATCTCACTAATTTTGGCACAAATTGCCTTATCGAAATTGATTATCCCTCCTTTGTTGAAAGGCTGTGTCCCCTGCCGGCGACCTGAACGATAATCCCATCGGAGATACTGCCCATCCTTGCGGGTAAAACTAATTGACTCCAGTACACATAACAAGGCAAATCGTAATACAGACTGAACTCGGTTGTTTTCGCTCTGCCAGGCCCCCATATACTGTTCGATTAATTCAATCGTTTGCTTTGGATAGGCTCCGTCAGTGATCCGCAACTTAGAAAGAGGTATTTTTATTTTTGATTGAGACCAGGGACGATCTGTCCCCCAACGTTTAAGCGTGGCGAAATCATCTGTAGTAAATTCTTTCTCCAAACATTTTCTTGCAAGAATAATCTGTTGCCCGACAGGAAGCAGTTCAATCCCATCAGCATCAATCCCGGTATCGCTTGCTGCAAACAAGGCCGTGCCACTCCCTGCAAATGGATCAAGTACCTTGCCAGATCTAATTCCATATTTGGACAACAAAATTTCAATGAGAGATGCGGAAAAAGCCTCTTTGTATTTATACCAGCGGTAGGTTGGCCTATGTTTGTTGGCTTGAAAGCTAACAAGTTGACGTGTTAATGCTGGTTGGAGCTTGATTTTGTTGTGAAAGTGCTGCGTTAATCTGCTATCAAGGGCATTTATCCTTTCCAAAACAGTCTGCTGTTTAGTAGTAATATGTGTTTGATTCTCAAGGTTGATACCGATAGGTTCAATTAATTTCCCTTTGAGAGGAAAAAGCGTGTTATCTTGCAGATGTGTTGATGTTAGTTTCATAAATTCATCTACCAAGTATAGGTTGATGATAATATGAGGGGATGACACCCGTCAAGAAATTGATAATGGATTTCATGCTCTTTTCCCCCTTAAAGCCACTGTTTCGCCTAACCTTCTCAGCGCTTCAGAAAGGCAAAGCCTTTAGGTTTTTAATCTCAAGCACTTTGTTACCTGCCGTTATGGGCATTTCAAAAATAGAACCGTTGCTCTGATATTTACTATCAAATGCATCTCCTCATTAATGCCTGCAATGAGCGGATAATTCGTTCATATCCGAATGGATTCGGATATATTCCTAATCTGTAAATATTGACGAACTTTTTAGATAGTATACCCCTATGATTTTTTCTTGGGTTCACTCTATATGAAATGGTGTTAAAAATCAACGTAAAGATAAATCCGTGCAAGACTCATTCGTCGGCAGTGAATGCCGACGCTACATGGTTCTTTATCTCACCCCATTCCGCATTCCGCACTCTGCATTTCGCACTCAATAAAGCCCTGCCCAGGTTAAGGTCCAATCTCCGAATCGTTCATTGATTCGATCCATTGCTTTGAGAAGGGTTTCCTTTTTATCCTTCCTTTCAAAAAGATCCAACTGGCACCACTCTTTTTTCAATTGAGAAATCCCCACTCCGAGGAGACGAATTGGTTTTGGATGGGGAATCGATTCAAAAATCTCAAAGGCGTGTTGAAATATTTCATTACCGCTATTCATCCATTTAGAAAGGGTCCTTTGTTTTGAGAAGGTAAAAAAATCTGAATAACGGACCGTAATGGCAATCCTCTTCCCATAGAACTTTTCCCTCCTCATCCTTCTGGAAACCTTTTCGGAAAGTTGAAGCAAAACTTTTCTCAGGATATTTGGGTCAGAGGTATCCTCTTCGAGGGTGACGCTGTGGCTCATTGATTTGGTATCCTCCTCCTCATCAAAAGGTACGACCGGACTATCTTCCCATCCCAAACCCATCTCGTGGAGTCTCTCGCCGATGACACCAAACCTTTTGGTTAAAACAGAAACCGGAAACTTTCCCAATTGTCCACAAGTAAATATGCTTATCGAATTTAACGCCTCTCCAAGCTTTGGACCAATCCCATTGAGTTTCGATACGGGAAGATCCTTTAATATCTCCTCCACCTCCTCTTTTGGAATTATCACCAAACCATCAGGTTTTTTTAGACGACTTCCCAACTTGGCAAGAAGTTTATTCGGAGCCACTCCGATGGAACAGGTCAATTGTTCACTTCCCCCAATTCGTTCTTTGATCGATTGGGCAATGAGGAGAGGAGAATGGAAGAGGAGCAGGGATTGGGTGATATCGAGATAGGCCTCGTCAATGGAGGCGATCTCCACCAGGGGCGTCTGTCCTTTCAGAATAGAAAAAATTCGGGCTGCGGTTTCCGTATATTTCGAATGGTTCCCCTCCACAAGAATCAACTGGGGACAACGCCCTTTTGCCTCCTGGGTCGACATCCCTGCTCGAATTCCAAAAGGCCTTGCCTCATAGGTGGCTGAAGTGACCACACTTCGGGAAAGAGAGCCACAAACCGCCGCAGGTTTTCCCATTAGTGCGGGATTATCCCTCTGTTCCACCGAAATAAAAAAAGCATCCATGTCTATATGAAGTATAATTCGATCGTCCATAGAATTGCACATAGCAGATAGCCTATGGCTGATGGTAAACGGAATAAAGGACTTAACAATAAGCTATTAGCTATAAGCCATTCGCCATTGGCTATCAGCCATTAAAGTTTTCTAAAAATCCCGATTACCTTTCCAACAATGATGACCTTTTTCTCTCCTTTTTTGACGACAATGGGTTCCATCTTGGGATTGGCTGGTTCAAGCCGAATTAAGTCCCTCTTTTTAAAGATCCTCTTGATCGTTGCCTCATCTTCGATCAAGGCCACGACAATCTCACCGTTTTCTGCATTGGGCTGCGGCTTCACCAGGGCAAAATCTCCGTCCTGAATGTGAGCATCGATCATGCTCTCTCCCTGGACCCGAAGGAGAAAGACATCCCCTGAAGAGACAAGAGTCCGATCGAAGTTAATGTAACCCTCGATATTCTCGATGGCGAGAATGGGTTCACCTGCTTTCACTCTTCCTACAATGGGGATTGGAAGTATTTGGGTAAGACTGAACTGTGGGTAGCTTAAAATTTCAATCGCCCTCGAACCTCCCGGGACTTTACGGATGTACCCCTTCCTCTCAAGGATGCTCAGGGTTTTTTGTGGCGCCTTAGGCCCTTTTAATCCAAAGTGAGAAGCAATTTCACGAAGCGTTGGCGGAAACCCTTTTTCCCGAAGATAATCCTTCAAAAAATCAAAGACTCTCTGTTGAGTTGAAGTCAGTTCTTTTTTGTCTTCCATTTTATTTTCCTTTTTCCCCCTTTGAGCTTTGAACTTTGAGCCTCTTTATTAGAGGTCTACATTTGTAGACTATTTATATCTTCAATTCTTTTCGCTGTCAAGGGGAATTTTTGAGATTTCTGAAAAAGCCCAGCAATCTCTGATTACATAGATTAGGAAACGATGACACTGATAAGACCTGCCTGCCCTGCCTACCGCAGGCAGGCGCAGACAGGAATACATTGAAAATAGAGAAAAAATCTGTGTAATCAAGAGAGCGTAAAGTAGTTTTTCAAAGCTCTCTTTTTTTGAATTTGAATTTCCCTCCAACTGCTGTAAAATCCAATGGTAATGATTTAAGAAATAGAAGGATTATGAAAGCTGATCGGAAACGGTGGGACAAGAGATTCGGGAGGAAAGAATTCGCTCTCGGGAAAGAACCCAATCCTTTTCTCAAGAAACATATCCATCTCCTCCCAAAAGGGAAAGCCCTCGATATTGCTACGGGAGAAGGAAGAAACTCAGTCTTTCTTGCCCAAAATGGATTTGAAGTGGATGCAGTGGATATCTCTGAGAGGGGTTTGAAGAAAACTCAAAAATTAGCCAGAGAGAAAGGAGTTCATATTAATACCTTTCTCGTTGACCTCGATCAATATCCGATTGAAAAAGAACGATACGACCTCATCGCCAATTTCTACTTCCTCAAGCGTCGTCTCATCCCGAGGATCAAAAAAGGACTTAAAAAAGGAGGAAAGGTGATTTTCGAGACTTACCTCCTTGAGCACAGGACGCTCGGGACAGGAGGGCCCAAACAGGCTAAATATTTTTTAAAACACAACGAACTTCTCAGGCTCTTTAAAAACTTCCGGATTCTATTCTATCGCGAAGGAATCTTCAGGGAGGGTGGAAAAAAGAAGGCAGTGGCAAGCCTCATCGCCGAAAAAACCTAAAAAGCGTCTTTGCGTCCTAGTGTCGTTGCGTCTTTTGGACTCAATAACCCAATAACAAGCCAAGTCCCCAATAAATCAACATTCCCAGGACGACCGAAGCCCAAAGGCTCTTCACCTTCCAGGCAAAGAAAAAAACAGGAATAGCAGAGAGAAGGTAATGAGGTTGAATTTCAACCTTTCCCCCTCCATTGAAAAAAAGGATGGGGAAAACGATCGCACTCAAAATGGCGATCGGAATATAACCCAATCCCATTTTAACCCTTTCAGGAATGACCCACCTGGTCAAAAAGGCCAGTGGGAGGAAGCGGGGTAAAAAGGTCACAACCGCCATCCCGACAATAATCGCCAGCATTTCTTCTCTCATATTTCTATCTGCTTCTCTTAATCATGATTTCAGCTTTCAGCTTTGAGCTTTGACCCTTGAGCTTTTATCACCCCTATCCCTGCAGCAAGAAGAGCAACGAGTAAGATATACCAATTGCCGGGAAATGCCCACTTGAAGAATAGAGAGGAAATCCCTGCAACAACCATAATCCAAAAATGATGGAAACTCTTAAGTTGAAGCATGAGGAGGCAGATGAAGAGAGACGGAAGGGCAAAGGGAAGGCCATATTCCGAAATTTTGATGAAAGGGCCGAATAAGGCACCTCCAATAGATCCTGTCACCCAAGCGAGGTGAGAAGTGATTTGGAGGCCGAAGAGGTACGAAGGTCTATTTTTCACATTGTGGAGATTGGAAATAGCCACAGCGAAGGACTCATCTGTCAATTGTGCCGAAAGAAAACCAAGAAGAGGAAGCCTGGTGTTTTTAAGATAGAGGGAAAGGTTAGAACTCATGAGAAAATGTCTCAGGTTGATGAAAAAGGTGGCGAGGACGATGGGAAGCCAAGTCATCCCCTTGGAAATCATTTCAATAGCAAGGAATTGACTCGCTCCAGCGTAGACAAGCAGGCTCATCAATCCTACTTCGAATGTAGTGAGCCCATTTTTCCGAGCCAATAAGCCAAAAGCCACCCCAACTGGAAGGTACCCTAAAACGATGGGCAGGGCAGCTTTTACTCCCTCTCTAAATTGCCGCTCATCCATCTTTAAAATAGCTCCGAATTATTAGTTCGGAGTTCGGAGTCCATGGTTTCAATTCTCCGAACTCCTGCCTGCGCGTAGCCGCTTCGGCGAAGGCAGGCTAAACTCCGAACTCAGCACCTCGAATTCGGTCTCCATTACTTCCGCTGGAGTAAAAGGATTCTTTGGTGCGGTTGAAATAACCGAATTGGAGAGAAGGGAATTCCTTCTTGAGAACATCGATCATCTTAGAGATACCTACCCCTTCACCTCTTCCCATGGTCTTAAGATAGAGGTCTGGATCAATGTTGAGGTTCCGCATCTGGATGAGATCGAGGCTCGTTTTCCTGATCAGGTCTATCAATCCCTCCACTTCTTCCTCCCTGTCTGTGAACCCTGGGAAGACGAGGAGATTAATCGAAGTGTAGGTCCCTTTTCCTTTCGCCTGAATCAAGGAATCCACCACTTCCCCGAAGGAATATCCCTTTGGTCTGTGATAGCGTTTGTAGAATTTTAAATGGGGACTGTTTAGCGTGATACGAACACTGTCAAGCCCTGCGTCACACAGTTTTGTCAACCGCTCTGGAAAACTCCCATTGGTATTGAGATTGATCGTTCCCCGATCAGTCTTTTCTCGAAGCCTGCGTATCGAATTTTCCAAAAGCCTCCATTGAATCAACGGTTCTCCCTCACAGCCCTGACCAAAACTGACGACCGCATCCTCTGCTTCTTCCAGATGGGGCAAGGCAACGCCCACAACTTCGTTTACTGTCGGAACAAAATTAATCCTCTCTTGAGAGGCCGGGCAACATTCAGAGGGTTGAAGGGAAATGCAACCCAAACAATCTGCATTGCACGAAGGGGAAGTCGGTAAGGGACATTCCCATCTTCGAAAAAAAACATTTTTTGCTGCAAAGCAGTGATATTCCAAAGCACACCTGGAAAGTTGTCGAAGGAGGCGATTCTTTGGGTTTTTACTAAGATACGGTTGAACCTTTCTTTTTAAAAGGCGATCGTTCCCAAAATATTTTGGATTCCAATGAGGATTGGTGTCAAGGAATAGTCCTGGCGCCCAAAATTTCCCGTCTTTCCAACCCACGGCACTATAAGCCCAAAGTGGAAGGGGGGGCGCTTTTGGTATCAGTTGTGTTGCAGGGAGAAGAGTGCGGATATATCCTGGTGGGAGGAAAGCAGCAACCGCTGTACATTCCACCTCTCTCTCCCCCAAATTCACTTTTCTCGAAGAGACAAAAGATCTTTTTTCTTCATCCCATCCAATTGGAATCCTTCCGGGCAAAGTAAAGAGTTGACTCCCTTTAGGTAGAGGCACCAATTCTGATGGATGGGGTAGGAGGAACCGATCTCCAGATCGACCTGATAGTTTCAGAGAGGGATGATCAAAGATATTCCCATCAGGGTCTGATAAGACAAGCCGAGGATATTCAAGGTGAGGCATGATTCATCTATTGTAGCGTCGGCATTCATTGCCGACGGAATATATATTCTATTCAACAAATTCGCCCTCAATAAATGAGGGCGCTACATTTTCTGCTGCCTCTCACAATGTTTTTTACCTCCAACCTCTAACCTCACCCCTCTAACCTTGCTGATCACGTTGGATATTTTCTTTCTCCTTTAGACTTCCTCAAGGAGTGCTTAACATTTTTTCTCTTCAACGCTGCTTTCAAACGATTCGTTTTTTTTCGCCTCTTCATATACCCTCCCTCCATAATTAGGTCATTAAGTGATTAAGTCATTGGATTAACCTATCATTTCGTCTTTGCGTCTTAGCGTCTTTGCGTCTTTGCGTCCAATTCTTTAAGAGATTTAAAGACTCAAAGACCCAATGACTCCGTGGCATCCTTTATTTGACCAGCCAGATTCCTGAGACGATTAGTGCTGTACCAATGATCCTGTGAAGGGTTACTCCTTCTTTGAGAACCAAAACACTCAGAAGGGCGGTCACCAAAGGGTAACAGGCGGCAATGGGAACGATTTTAGAGGTGGCCTCCATTTTCAAGGCAGTGTAATAAGTCCACATACCGAGAAGACCTGCCATCATGCCGCTTGCGCCAAAGAGGAAAATGCTCTTCCCATCCAATTCAATTAATGCCCTGCCTTTACCCAATAGAAAGGTGAGCAAAAAAAGGCCTGCCGTGACAATGGCGCTTCGAATGGTGACCCCAATCAGGGGGTCCACTTTTGCCAAACCTATCTTTTCAAGAATGGGGGTCGATCCCCATAGTAAAGTCGTGACGATCAATAAAAGGACAACCACCTATTTACTTCTCCAATAAAGACCGATTTCGAACTGCCTTGAGATTCTCCACGATGGAGAAAGGAATCTTCATCTCTCCTTTCCCTACCCCGATGTCCAATGCGTTTTTTTCGATTCCATGATAATCCGTCCCCCCTGTCGCCAGGAGACCGTATCTTTCGGCAAGGGTTTTATATTGTGCCACTTCCGCCGCAGAGTGCTCAGGATAATAGACCTCAATCCCTTTAAGCCCCTCTTCCACAAGTTTAAGAATAAGTTTCTCCAGTTCTGAGTATCCATTCATCCCGAGGGTATTTGGATGAGCAAGCACTGCCACCCCTTTGGCTTCGTTGATAAAATGCAGAGCCTCTTTCGATGTAAATCTTAATTTGTCCACATAGGCTGGGGCTCCCTTTTTCAGAAACCGATCGAAAGCTTCCTGAAAACTTCTGACATACTTCTTTTCCAAAAGCACATTGGCAAAATGGGGCCGCCCAACCTGCCCACCCCCAGAGGCCTTCACCACCTCTTCAAAGGTTATATCAATTCCTAACCGATTCAACTTTTCCACAATCTTCGGATTTCTTTCTGCCCTTGCCTTTTGAAGATATGCCAACCTTTCATTGAGGAGGGGATGATGGATATCGAGAAAAAACCCTAAGATATGCATGGAGCCAGGTGAATGCTCGGCGCTAATTTCAATTCCCGGGATCACTTCAAAACCAATTTTTTCCCCTTCTGCCAACCCCTCCTCACACCCTTCGATGGTATCATGATCAGTGATTGCAATCGCCTGAAGCCCTTTCCCTTTTGCATATCTCACGATCTCTGATGGGCTTAGCACCCCGTCAGAAGCGGTCGTATGAAGGTGGAGATCCACATATCCCATAGGCATTCTTTCAACCCTTTTTAGAAAAGGGAATGGAGGATTAATTATTCAGATTTAAATTTTATAAGAGATGCCCTACCCAAAGTCAACCCTTGAGTTCCCCGGCCTAACGGCTGGGGCTTGCTTTCGGCCCGAACGCTCGACTGAGGTCACGCCGAAGTCTAAGGCCAAGGGCTTGGGTGCCGTTGAACGGGTCAAATTAAGAACCATTACTTTTTTCCTGCCACCATCATATGAAGAATTTATTTTAATTTTCAAATAGTTACAAAGCAATGTTTCAACCCTGGAGAATTTATTAACTATTCACAAAAAAATGCGGAATTAATCCTATATGAAAATAGGAATATTAACCGTCTAATTTATAACTAACTGAAAATAATAAATAATTTACATAAAAATAATGCTTGACAAAACTTGCTACTTTGAATATATTAGTATTGAGAATTGATTAAATTACTTTATATGGGTGTTAGATATAGGGAGGTCCATTCTACCAGGTAGGGTTATTTAGTAAAAGAAAAATTGAATAAATCCACCCTTTCCATGGACTAAGAATGGAGAGGGTTTTTTGTTCTAGAAAGAAAGGGGTAGATACCTGTGAAAAATAGTAAGACAACAAGTAAAAAAGGAGAGGATTTAACCCTTGAACCTGTTCAGTCCTCATCCCTTTTTGCTGAACCTCCAACCTCTATTCCACCTATTCAATCCGCATCTTACGTGGAGAGTGAAATAGAGGAGACAATAGAGGATTTTGAGCTTCCGACGGAAGAAGCGGAATTAGCCGTTGAGGAAGAGGATGAAGTTTCAGCAGATCAGGCCCCTACGGAAGAAATAATTTTTCAACCTCAGGATATCACCTGGGAATATTTAAAGGGCCTTGAAAAAATATCCCTTCTTACGCCAGAGAAAGAGGTCGAATTGGCAAAAAGGATTAAGGAAGGCGAGCGTCAAGTCAAGATCTTCGAGATAAAGACCAATCGTCTGAAAGCCCAATTATATCCCCCTTCGAGTCCAAAAAACGGTGGTAAACGTACCCATACCAATACCCGGCAAGGATATAAATTAAAGGGCAAGAATGGGAAGAATGGGAAAAAATCAAAATCCGCTTCTTCAGAAATGAAGGAGAAAAATCTCCTTTATAAGAAGATGCTGAACCGATATCAACAGGCGCTTCTCGAGCTCCAACAGGCAAAGAATGAATTGACTCAGGCCAATCTGCGGTTGGTGGTCAGTATTGCGAAACGATATGCCAATCGGGGGCTTTCTTTCCTGGATTTGATCCAGGAGGGAAATCTTGGTCTCATCCAGGCCATGGTCAAGTTCGATTATACCAAAGGTTTTAAATTCAGTACCTACGCTTCCTGGTGGATCAGGGCTGCCATTTTAAGAGCCTTTGCAGAGAAATCGAGAACCATTCGAATTCCCAACTATCTTTTTGAGATCAAAGGAAAGTTGATGAAATCCTTTAAGGATCAGGTAAAGAAGTTGGGTCGGGAGCCCACCTCCCAGGAATTATCAAAGGATAGTGGAATTCCTCTACACGATGTGGAGAAAATTCTCAATCTCATTGAAGAACCGATCTCTCTGGATATGTCTATTGGGGAAGAGGATAGTACTCTTGAAGATCTGATCCCTGATGACAAGAGCCTTTCACCTAGTGATTCCTTGCTGGAAAAAGATTTAACTCATCAAATCCAGAAGCTCCTATCTGGTTTATCTCCGAGAGAGGAAAAGATTCTCCGACTCCGTTTTGGTATTGGAGAAGACGGGGAATGTACTCTTGAAGAAATCGGTAGGCAGTTCGGTCTCAGCCGAGAGAGAATTCGCCAAATCGAAGCGAAAGCCCTTGATCGATTGAGAGACCCCAAACGCTATAAAGAAGTAAAAGAATATTTTGAGTAATTTTTTAAGAAGAAAATTAAAAGGGGCATCCATGATTCTATGTGGAGTGCCCCCTTTTTTTATTCTTGTTGGAGAAACTTAATCTTCCATCTGGATGGCCTCTACGGGACAATTTTCAGCAGCCTCTTTACAAGTCTCCCGTACATCCTCAGGAACCTCATCTACTTTGACACGGGCCTTATCATCGTTCATCTCAAAGACCTCCTGGCAAGTCTCTACGCAAAGCCCACATCCGATACAGGCCTCCTCATCCACTACCGCTCTCATTGACCATCTTCCTTTCCACTTCTTTTAATTCATTATTCATAATCATTTTTTTTAAAATCAAGTTTTCCTCCTAAATTTGTGATAGAGATATCCGAACGCCACAGCCATTCCGATCAACATCAAAATGGAGACGATCGTCTCCACCGAATCTAAACGGGTCGCTGCTTTTTCGTAAGTGGCCCCGATCCACCATCCAAAAAAACCTAGGAAAAAACATCGGAAGATCGAACCCAAAAAGGTGAAAATCGTGAAGGGTTTGATAGGAATCCTGAGGAGACCGGCAAAGATGGAAACCAAAGAGATCGGGAAGACGGGAATGGCCCGGGAGAGAAAGATGCTCAAAGCTTCTTTCCTCCCCTGAAATCGCTTCTCCAATCTTTCTATCTGACCCCAGTCCACATCCAAAAAACGCTGGAACCGAAGGACCAAGGCTTTCCCTCCATAATAACTGATCACGTATCCAATATAGGAACCCAGTGTGGACGCAATGGAACCGGGGAGGACGATGACCCACAGAATCTGAAGGAAGGCATCAGGAATGGAAAGTCCAGGTAAAATGAGGATAGCCCCTGCCCCCATGATGATCAGAGGCGATGGAATGGGGACGATGATCTGTTCAATCATCACGCCGATGAAGACCGAGAGTTGGCCATGAGTCCTCATCAACTCCATAATCCATTGAGTAATCTCTGAAATCAAGGATACCTCCCATAGCCCATACTTCATAACCTCAGATCAAAATTCCGTCAAGTCTTTTCTTTATTCTATTCATAAGATACCACAAAAAGACTCCCCACCCCTTTACTTTTTAATTCTCATCTGTTACAAAGTTGCTTTATGAAAACACCTGCACAAAAATGGCTGGCCCTCATTTTTGTACTGATCTCTCTCTCCACGGGGGTCATCATAGGATTTATCGTGAATTCTGTCATCACCAACCGTGTGATCTATGAAACCCAGGAGAGGGTGAAAGAGGCTTTAAATAAGGGCCGATGGATTTATACCTCCAAATTAAACGATATCGATCGAACGATTCATCTGACTTCGATCAGATATATATTGAAAGAGGCGCTTAAAAGGGAAAAGGCCTTATCCATAAAGGACGATATTAAAAAATAGGGACACATCCCCCAATAGAAAACGAGAGGAAAACCGCTCTTTTTCTATTGGGGGATTCACTTAATTAAAAGTAGATAACCTTTTCATTCCTCTCTTTAGGAAATAGCTTCTCTTTATTGTGACTTTAGAAAAAAGGGAAGTGTCCCTATTTTTTTAATTGCCATAAATTGGAGAAAAGGTTACCCTTAATCATAAAAACTCCGAAAGGGGCTTTGTATGCATCACGTTGGAATTATTGGAACGGGGTCTTATGTTCCAGAAAGGGTCCTTACAAACCACGATCTGGAAAAGATGGTGGAGACCAGTGACAAATGGATTTTGGAAAGGACAGGCATCCGTGAGCGAAGGATTGCAGCGGAAGGAGAAACCAACGTCACCATGGGCCGACTTGCCCTTGAAAGGGCTATTGAAAATGCACGTATCGACCCTACAGAAATTGAGATGCTCGTGGTTGGTACCAATACCACTGATCCGATGTGGCCCTCTGCTGCGGGCCACATCGCATATCTCCTCAATCTCCATAAAAACATACCTTTCTTTGATCTGCAGGCAGGGTGTACCGGTTTCAATTATTCTCTGGCCGTAGCAGAACAATTTGTAAAATCAGGGCAACATAAAACAGTTGCTGTGGTCGGATCGGACAAGCTTTCGGCTATCACCAATTATAAGGATAGAAACACGTGCGTCCTCTTTGGAGACGGAGCAGGAGCCGTGATATTACAGCGGAGGGCTAAAGAAGGGATCATCCGATCCCATCTCGGTGGTGAATACAAATCGCGGGATACCATTGTGCTTCGCAAGAATGAAGACAATGGCAATCGATTCATGTGGATGAAGGGTAAAAAGGTCTACGCTTTCGCCAAAGGCGCTATGGCGGAAAGCTGCCTGCGGGTCCTTGATCCTGATGGGACGGCCAGCAGAAAAGAGCTTTGTGCCTTGCTCAATCAGGTTAAAAAAATCATTCCCCACCAGGCCAATGCAAGGATCATCAAAAGCGCTGCAGAGGATCTCGAATCCAGACTCGAACTTCCCGATGGGGCAGTCAAAAATAAGATGATCGTTACGATTGAAAAGTATGGGAACAACTCCACAGCTTCCATTCCCCTCGCTCTTGATGAGTCCTTTCGAGAAGGGAAGCTCCAGACGGGGGATCTTGTGATTCTTGTCGGTTTCGGAGCTGGCCTGACTTATGGCGCCAATCTGGTGAGGTTGTAGCGTTGCGATCACTTCCATGATGGGGATAGATGCAGGCAGATCAAATTGTTCTATTTTTTTTGGCTGCTGTACCTTTTTGAAAAGAATTTTTCGTTTGAAACTTGAAGCTCTCTCCCCTCCCTCATTTTAGCAACAACAGGATCCGGATTCTTTCCCTAGATTGGAGAAAATGAAAAATCCGCCTCCTCTGGGCGTATCGATAAAATCCACCTTAATGGGCTTTACCTGCTCAGACAAGTCTTTGTTAACAAGATAAGTGACACCTTCTTGTGTAAAAACTTCGTCATCTTCACTCGGTTCATCCTGAACCAGGCCCAATGATGGCCCCATTCAGCCACCCTCGTTGAATGCCACACGGATGGATGGGATTTTCTCCTGATCTATGAAGGACTCCTTGATCATCTCAGTCGCCTTTTCCGAAACCTCAAACATGGGTTCCTCCCCTAAGAATTTGATTGGCTCAGAATCTCTGACAAACAAATTGGTTTGAATCAATATAACACACTTGATGCGTTATCGCTAAACTTCAGATCTTCAACCCAGATTCATCTGATTTCAATCATTCTCCAGTAACTTAACTATACAAGGGGTAACTTTATCTACTTTTTCTATTTAATTCTTCAAGTTTCCCTCACCCTTCCTCTCTCCCGCTCAGGGGAGAGGGAGAGTAAGGGGTACAGGCGTTTTGCATCATAGCCAACATGGATCAATATCTCCTCGGTTGCTTTCACGAGCATCTCCAGATATTTTTTGACATCGTAGGTGTCATCCGGCCCCACTAAAGGGAAAGGCCTGACTCGCTCCGCCTTATCCCTGGATTCGGCATCCTTGATCACATACCGAACCTTCTCTCCGGGATGGATCTCGATTCCAACATCTTCCAACTGTTGGGCGGCGAGAGCAGTGAGGCTATCCACTTTATAGGCATTAGGCTCCCGAGAAATTCTCTTCCCGATAGCCAAATCCTCTTGCCTCGTCTGGCCGTCCTTCAACTTCAGGCTATATTCGAGGAGAAGGTCTAAAATCTCAGGGATCTTCGACCGGAAATCCTCCATATTCTTTGTCCCTGTCAAAACCCCTATCATTCGAACCTGAGCCTCTTGAATCAAAGGAGGCATATCGCCTCGCCGAAAGGATAACCCCCTCGCTTTAATCTTTCCGTTTTGGAAGAGTCCGAAATAACGGTTGGCCACCGGGCTTTCTGGGTTCCCTTTTGAGGGGAGAAAAGCCATCCATCGATAAATTCCCTCCAGACTCATCGTGATCCCTGTGGCCTTGCTGATCTTCTCGCAGAGATTAAGAACCTCTTCCTCTCTGAATCCTTTCTTGCGAATCCAGAGGGAATCGGTAATGGCATGGAGAAGTTCGAACCCTTCCGCCTCACAGATCTCCTTGGCTTGAAGGAGGCTTTCCCTCCCAAAGGCAGTGACCGCTTCATGGGCTTCGATTCTTCCAAAGCGAGCATTCCGATAACCTAAATATCCAAAGGATGTAACGAGCATCCATTTGAGTGCCGTCTGTTTCCGGTTGCAGATTTCTCTTCTATCTGGATCTCCTTCCTTGGCCATTTTCTTGAGCCAAGTTCTTCTCGTTAAGATAGGACTAAGGGTTCTAGGTACGATTCCCTTTCGTCTTTCACAGATTGTATAACCAGCCTCCGGAACCCTATGGTTCTCACAACATCCACAAAGTACGGTCTCCGGAGAGATATTGTGAATCGCCATCATGGTAGGATACATCGAGGCAAAATCAATCTCTGCTACATCTTCAAAGATCCCCAGCTTAGGTTGGAAGACAAGACCTCCCTTGTCCGCAATGAGCAGATCCCACGCCGTCTTGAATCGTTCCGGTTCCCCCTTTCTCCAGGGGATGAGGATATCATCCTGAAAGGCCCGGTCGAGTTGCATCGAGGTGATCGCTGTTCCTGGTGAAGTCCGAGCCATCCGTTGAACTGGAATTTTAGCCAATCGTGCCAGTTCGATCACTCCTTCCATTCCCGATTCTCCATAGATGAAGGAGTTTCTACGATCGATGTGCCATCTTCCCAGAAAAATATGGGCAGGGGCCCGATAGTAGGTCCTGCCATAGGAGAAGTAAGAAAAACCTTTCGGATGAACCTGCCTTTTCACAGGGTAAGGCTCCCGATCCCAGGAGATGGAAGTCTTCCATCTCTTCTCTGCCGAAAAGAGAAGGGGTAAAAGAGAGGCATCCCCATCATCGCTCAGGATCACATCAGGATCGAAACGTTTGAGAAACTTCTCAATTTCTCCAACATCGATCGTCTCCATCTCCACCCCATACCCTTCGCACTTCAGTATGAGCCCTGAACCAGAGCGGTTCAGGGTCTGTCTACCAAGAAGCACAGAGTTACCATTGGTGTGAAGTTCCATGACCCGGAGGTCGGGAATGTCTCCATCGTTCATCCACACAGACTCGGATGGATCAGGATGAATTTCAAAGATCCGATTTCCTTCAACCTCGACAATGCATCGGCCTGTCGGAAAGATTTTTCTTTCATAAAGATAGGTCTGTGGCAAAGGAATGTCGCAATTGTAAAAGGTAATCTTCTCCTCCCATTGGGGGAGAATTCGGGGAAGTTGGGCATAATGCTCCGAATCTACAACCTCGATCTCCATCACTTCCACTTCATCGCCACTCCAGAGCTCCTTCTTTCTGGTCCACTGGTATCCTGCTGCCCGCCGCCCTTTCTGAAGAGAGTGGAAGAGATCGAAAAGATCACTTTTTTTCCCCCGCGTATAGAATCGAGGCCTGAAAAGATCTTCGAATCGGCGAAGCCTTCCATCCTCTTCCTTGATCCACAGGATCATCGAAGACTCCAGAGGATAAAGATCAAAGAGCTGTCCTCTGATCTCCATGGGTTTTTCCCCGTTAAATTGAGCGATTCTCCCCACTGTCATTCTGAGGAGCAATAGGCGACGAAGAATCTCACAGGAGGTCAATAGATTCTTCGCTATCGCTCAGAATGACAAGAAGGGTATCAATTGGTACGGCTACTCCTTCTCCTCTAATATCCTCAGTTTCGATCTCAAATCGACCAAAGTCTTCTCGTGCTCGAGAAGAATAGAGATCAGAATCGTCTCAAAAGGCCAGGGTCTTGAAGCATAGACTCCAGCTTGCACATGAAGTCTTGCCTCTTCAAAGAGCCGGTCGAGAAACTGCTGATCTTCTTTTCTCAGGCCTCTCCGAAACTTCCTCCACTCCTGGACTTCCTGTTCCAGAACCCTGCTAAAAGGAAGAACCGTTCTTCCCATTGGCACTCCAATGCAAAATGCAAATTTTAAATTGAAAATTGCAAAATTTTTCTATCTTCCGACAGAAATGTAATGTCGGATTTACTACCGACGAGATCTCTTTATCCTGCCTCTTCTGTCATTCCTGCAGAAGCAGGAATCCATATTTTTTTATAATATTCATATCTAGATTCCCATTTACACGGGAATGACAGAATCGTCAAGGCAGGGATTTTTCAATCTGCTATCTGCAATCTGCGATTTTGTTAATCCCTTCTCCAGAACAACTCGTGGTTCCTGGTCCTCCAGAGATATCCTCCAGATCAGATTAGAAAACTGGAAGAGCCTTCTCGTAAGATAGGCTCGCTTTGAGTCAGAGGAGCCAGAAGGTTGGAATAGAAGAAAAGGAATTCCCCCTAAAACCATCTCTTCTATCTTTTTCAGAGATCTTTCGAAGAGAGGTCGAACCTCTCTTTCCGATACATCCTCGTCCATAAACGGGGTGACCGGTCCTAAAAGGATGACCCATCGGTTTTCCGATTGGCGGGTCGCTCCCTCCTGACTGAGCAAGGAGTGTAATTTCTCCCCGACCATGATGGCCATCTGATAGCAAGTGAAGGCCCTTGCGATTCGAATTCTTTTGAGAAGTCTTTCTGGAGGGATCAATGCCTTTCTTGCGAAAGATGAGACCATGTAAGGATCGAAACGATTGGCCCCATCCAATACGATGACCTCTATCCCTTTGGCTGCCAACCATCCCGCCACATAGGACGAAATTTCTCCTGCCCTCTCTCCCCAAAAAAGAACTTTTCTCAGAGAGATAGGTTGAGCAGGTAGACCGACCTGTGTCAGTTGCAGCAAAATTTCATCGAATGAGTGTTTTATGGGGTAATGCATCGTCTTTAGCTTTGAGTTCGGAGTTGGGAGTTGGGAGTTCGGAGTGTTACCTCGCTCTCTTTGTCATTCCTGCAAAAGCAGGAATCCATATCCTTGTAATCCTTTGCCTGGATTCCCGTTTGCACGGGAATGATAGAATCAATATGAAGGATGGAGAGATAAGAAATTTATTTTCTACGTAATCACCCCGAACTTATTGTCTCCGAACTCCGAACTCATTACTCCGAACTATTATTTAAATTTTCCTAAACACCCCGATCACTTTTCCAAGGATTTGAACTTCTCCTGCCCCCTCCTCAATCTGAATCGTCTCCCAGCGCTCGTTGTCTGGTTTCAATTCGATTCTCCTCCCCTTTTTGAAAAACCGTTTCACCGTTGCCTCTTCACCCACCAGGGTCACCACCACATCCCCATTCTCTGCCGAGGGTTGAGACCGAACGATGACATAGTCATCAGGAAGGATATAAGGTGACATACTGTCGCCCTTCACCTTCAGAAGGAAGACCTCTTTCCCTTTCACCCATTCCGTAGGAAGCGGAATCGTCCCTTCCACATGTTCCACAGCTAAGGTGGGTTTTCCTGCTGCCACCCTACCTAAGACTGGAATCTCTCGGATCAATAGCCTCCCCTCTTTCTTTAGATGTTCCCCATATGGTCCGGCCCGCTGGTATGAACCATGCGATTCATACCCTTGAAAGACGAGGATCTCGAGACCTCTGGACATCGAACCCCTCCGCTTCAAATAACCTTTTTTCTCCAATGCCTTAAGGTGGTCGAAGGCTGCCCGGGGATAGATATTGAAGTGCTCGCCGATCTCCCTTACAGAAGGAGGATAACCTCTCTCTTTGATAAATACCTTGATGAAGTTGAAGATCTCTTTCTGCCGGGATGTCAGTTCCATAGTCACCTCCTGGGCCTGAATTACCAGGTCTTCAGCCTTATGGTAAAGGTAAGGATGCCAGTTTCGTCAAATGGGTTATGTTATTTGGTCTTTAAAGTTGCCTTAACCTCTTGACAGTGATACCAAACCGGCTTCCTCACCCATTCACCTCAGACCATTTCCTATGTCAATAGATACTATACATTTGTTTAGTTGTCAAGCGGATTTTTAGGATCAATCTTAAATTTTTATTACTTTGTGATTCTATTAAAGGAGTCTAAAACATGAAAAATTTGTTGCCTTCGCCATTGTATTTCGTTCAAACTTTGAGTTAAAATTGTTTTTTAGTGAAAGCAGGACGAAGTGATGTGGGAGCGCTTTAAGGAAGATATCCGAACCATTAAAGAGAGAGATCCCGCAGCGAAAAACGTTGTGGAGATTTTTCTTTGCTATCCAGGTCTCCATGCGATCTGGCTCCACCGTATTGCCCATGCCCTCTATCAAAGGAGATGGTTTACGACTGCCCGTCTGGTTTCACACTTTAGCCGTGGGTTCACAGGAATTGAGATCCACCCCGGTGCAAAAATCGGCAGGCGACTTTTCATTGACCATGGAATGGGTGTGGTGATCGGAGAGACCACTGAGATTGGTGACGACTGCCTGATTTACAAAGGCGTTGTCCTGGGCGGTACCACGCTTGAAAAGAAGAAACGCCATCCTACTTTGGGTAACCGTGTGATCATTGGCTCCAATTCCACTATCTTAGGAGCCATCACCCTTGGCGATGGGGCAAGAATTGGTTCCGGTTCTGTGGTAGTCAAACCGGTCCCAGCGGGTGCGACAGTCGTGGGCGTCCCGGGTCGCATCGTAGAATCCCTGACTCCAGAAAAGGAAGACCTTGATTTCGAACATGGAAATCTTCCGGACCCATTATCTGATATCATGAAGATGCTTCTTCAACTCCACAGTAAATTAGAGGAAAGAATCAAACGATTGGAAAATCAAGAGGAAAGGAATCGGCCTCGTTGAGGTTTGAAACATGGCAAAATATCCAAAATTTTTAATGGAACATTTTCAAAATCCAAGAAATGTGGGGGAGATTTCTGATCCGGATGGCGTCGGCACAGTAGGGAATGCCTCTTGCGGGGACATCATGCAGATGTTCATCAAAGTCAATGGCGATAAGATTATTGAGGCAAAATTTAAGACCTTTGGCTGCGGCGCTGCCATTGCCACCAGTTCTATTTTGACAGAGCGAATCAAAGGGGCCTCGCTGGATGAGGCCCTGAAGATTTCGGAGGAAACATCCAAAGAAGTCCTCGCCCAACTACCCAAAGAAAAAGTCCCCTGCTTCACTCTAGCCACAGATGCTTTAAAATTGGCAATCGAAGAGTGCCGTTGCAAACGGACAGGGGTCCATGAAAAGGGCGGTTTTGATATGAGCAAAATGGAGAAGGATTAAGAGGGATAATCTTATGACAAAAGAAGAAAAGGTTGTTTTTCTAAAGAACCCAAATAGAGTTCTGGAACAACTCGTTAAAAACTTCATTAATGAGAGTGAATCC
>CAWGAV010000019.1:0-43619 GCA_963820625.1 uncultured delta proteobacterium | reverse complement strand
ACGGCTTCTTCAAGAGACTGCTCGTATGATAGTGGAAAAGCTTTGTATGCAAGAATATCGACCACCTCGAAGGGCGTATTGACCTCTCTCCTGAGCAGTATATTGAATGAAGCCTTGGCCGTAGCTACATCATTTTCCGCCTTGACCAGTGACTGCCTGGCATTGGCCAAATTCACCTCAGCCAGAAGGACATCATTTTTTGGAACAATCCCGACTTCGAAGAAAGCTTTTGTCACTTCGAGTTGAGCCTCGAATTGTTTAACCTGCTGTTCGGCCACTACCAAGAACTTCTCCGCCCTTAAAATGGTAAAGTAGCCCACCCTCACCTGCAGAACCAAATCCCGCTTTGCCGTCTCCACACTCGCCTTTGAGAGATCCACGCCTAACTTAGCAAAACGATAATTGGCCAGGTTCAACCCTCCCGTAAAAAGTGGTTGATTGACGGTGGTATTAAAATTGTAAATATCCCTACTCGTACTGGCGACTATCCCTGGAATAACAATCGCTGTAGCTCCTACATTAACAGGCGTGTTATATCGGGTCCAGGCGTATTGTCCCGTCCAAAGGGGAAGAAAATTTGTGATTGCCTCCTTACGTCTAAATTCAGAACCCTCAACCCCCACCACGGCAGAATGGATTGTCAAGCTCCGCTCCAAAGCGATCTTAATGCTTTCCTCCAGGGTGAGAGGTTTTTGAGGTTCTTGCGCCCAGACCACACCCGTGAAAACAATTGCCCATAAAATAAATCCAACGAAACATTTCGTCCTCATCTTTCTACCTCCTCCTTTCTATTCGTTGCACTCCACCTAAAAAGATTTCTAAAACCGTATCCAACTTTGAAATGAGTGGATAGGGTTCCCGGCTGATCAGCCACTCGAAGACAAAGGAATTGACAATTCCCACCAGGGTATGAGCTAAATCCATGGAGTTCAAGGGTCTGAACTCTCCTTCCTCGGTCCCCTGCCTCATAACCTTAGCAAGGGTGTTAATATACGCTACCATCTTCTCGTGGAGACCTTTCCCTAAATCATCTTTAACTGTCCACTCAAAGCGATTCCTCTCTGAAATGTAAATCTTGAAAAAATCTCGGTTTCGTTCGAAGAATTCGAACTGGAGTCGTAACACCTTTTTGATTCTCTCGACAGCCGAGGTCTTCTGCAAAAGTTCGCCTTTGACCAAATGGTTGATTTCCTCCACCTTCACATCGATGAGGGTGAAATAAAGTTCTTCTTTCGATTTGAAATATTTATAGAGGGTCCCTGTTCCAAACTCTGCTTCTCTTGCAATGTCACTCATCGTGGTTGGAAAGAATCCTTTTGCGGCAAACACCTTTTCTGCTGCCGAAAGAATCTCTTCACGGTGTGTTAAATATTCCCTTTCTTTTCTGCTTATTTTTTCAGTCTCCATCTTTCATATACCCTTTGACGAGCCTTGAGAATATTTATTCACTTTCTGAATGACAATTCATTTTATTTTAAGAAAAAGGGGTTGTCAAATTAAATTTTGAAGATTTCTGAAAAAGTCCTGAAATCTCTGATTACATACCTCCCTGCCCCCTCTTCGGTCGGGACCGCGGCCGGTGGGCAGGCACAAACCATGAGAATCAAACTCCCAGCCCGTTCGGTGACCGGACCCTACCTCTTCAATACTTTACCTGTTGGATCCGCCTCCCAAGCGGACCGTTTGGGGTTTACTCTCTGAGCAATTCCTTTCCTAAATGGAAATATTGGATTCCCTCGGACTCAAGATACTTCTGCAAGAACTCTTTTTCAAAGTGGGGGGAAGCGACTTATAGGAAAACTCCGGACATCCACGCCGACCTTAATTTCGTGTTCTAAGAAAAGGGGTAAAAAGTCGGCGAAAGATAGGGTGCTGGTTCCTAATGTATAGATGGTATCTCCTAGCTCAGGATTTGGATGAAAGGGAGACAATCTTTCCACTCACCTCCAGAATATGAACAATGACCCCTTTTAAGGATTCGAGGATTCCCAGATAAATCGGTGAGGATTTTGGCACGCAAATTCCTTGGATCAACCTCTCCTCATGCCCTTCGGAATATCCATTCGCAATTTTAAATATGGACCTCCCCTCTTCTCCGATCCGCTGGGCGAGGATTTTGTTATGGGTCGTAAGGAGGTTCGGAAGGGTCTCTAAAAGCCTCATGGCTTCTTGAAAGACGTCGTTCACCTCTTTGACTGCTGGATCACTAAAGAGAATATGGTTTTGAGATTTGGCTCTTAATCGATCCAGAATTCCTTCAATACTGTAAGTCATGCGATCCAAACTCGAGGCGATCGAGAGATAAGGTTTCGCCCACTCCCTCCCTTTTTCGCTCGATGGACTCTTTGAAATAATGAAACTGGTCAACTCTGAGGAATATTGGTGAATCTTATCTTTGACTTCCTCTGCTTCTTTGAAAGATTTCTCTGTGGGCCTTCGAAACCCATCGAAAGCTAATTCCAACATCTTCATCAGACTCTGGCAAACCAGGATTATTTTCTCCCTTATTTCTTTGTCCATCTTCCTCCCCCCTCTTTAATCATATAAAAGTCTTTGGCTAAAGGTTTGAAGGTTAAAGGCTTAAAAAAAATACCCTCTGCCCTCAAACCTTAAGCCTAAAACAATTTTAATTGCTCTTTTGATTCCTCCCCTTCTTTTCTCTCAGGGAAAAGATTGATTTTTCCATAAACGCCGTCATGGCCTGGAATAATTGAAACTTTTCCCTGCCTCATTCGAACAATCCCATCCAGGATATTTGGCGGAACAAATGAAGCCAATTCATCGGGAGTGGCATCGAGAAGGATCCAAAATTCAGAACCCCCTTTCTCGATCAACCTCTCATACTCAGCCTCTACCGTCTTCGTCCCAACCCGAACACCCAGTACTCCGGCAATAACCTCCTCCAATGGGATGAGGTGGATGGAGGGGATGGCATTCTTTGGAATAAAACCCTCCGGACGGTCAGCGAGTTCTTCCACTCGATGCATCACGCCAATGGTCAACTTCTTATGACAGTTCGGGCAGAGGGACTGGTTCGCCCTAGTTTGGGAGGGGGAAAAGATCACCCCACATTGACGATGACCATCATAATGATATTTCCCCTCCTCAGGAAAGAATTCGATGGTGAAGAGAAGTTTTTTACGATCTTTCTTTCGAATCGTCTCAGCAATCTCTTGATAATCCAACGCACAATCGAAGGCATTGGCCTCCCTTCCCAATCGGTTTGGCGAGTGGGCATCTGAATTGGAAAGGAGGGTAATGGAATCGAGGGCTGACAACCTCCAATTCATTTCAGGATCCGAGGAAAGGCCTGTTTCAATCGCATAGATATGAGAGGACATCTCTCCAAAACATTCCTCAATGGAGTCGAATCCTGAGTTGGCCCCAAAAATCGAAAACCATGGTGTCCAAGCGTGGGCAGGGATGATCAGGCAATCCATGGAAATATCTAAGATCATCTTCGCCAATTCTTCTGCAGTAAAACTAAAAATGGGTCTCCCATCTGAGGAGAGTTTCCCAAGGTTCCCCAATTTAGAACGAATGGCCTCTGCCACTTCAAAACTGGGGGCAAAAATGAGGGTGTGGATCCGCCTCACTTTTCCATTCTGAGTATAGATATTGCTCACTTCTGTCGTCAAAATATACTGGATGGTCCGATCCCCCTTCCTCAACTTGAAAAGACCATTCCCTAAGGGTTCCAATTTTGATCGCAACTCTACAAAATAGGTGGGATGGGTGAAGTCTCCTGTCCCGAGAAGAGTAATTCCCTTTTTCTTCGCCCACCGAGCAAGGGTCTCCACCTCCATATCCCTGCTCGTGGCTCGACTGAATTTAGAATGGAGATGAAAATCAGCAATGAATCTCATAGGCACCAAATTAACGCAAGGCGCATAGCGCTAAGCGCAAAGAGTTTTGACGCTATGCTCTATGCCCGATGCTCTATGCGGGATATTTGTAAAATGTCTGAGCCGTCGGATGGCCTCCATTTTTTCTCGATCCCCTACCCGGGCTTTATCAATCGCACCTTTCAATACTTCAATGCTCTGATCATAGACCTTACGATCCACTGGATAGGGATGTCCATCTTTTCCGCCATGAGCAAAACTGAATCGGGTTGGGTCTTTGAAACTGGGTTTGATACCGTGAATCAGCTCTGAAATCAAGCTCAGCGCCCGAAGGCTTTTAGGACCCACCCCTTTCATTCCAAGAAGTTCCTCAAAATTGCTTGGCGAGCGGTTATAGATTTGGATAAAAATCTTTTCCACTCTTTCCAGACGACTTTCCTCCATGGGAATCGGATGCCCCTGAGGGAGATAAAGCTCTATGGCTCTTTTCCTCTCGGCGATCAGAAATTCTGGTTTCTCATGGGAAAGCTCTGTGATGGCTTGCCTGATTCTTCCACTCTCTTGAGCGACCAGATTTAAACCTTCTTTTCTTTGATCACAGCAAACTGCCCAGTGCGGCTCACAGACAAAATCTTTTATCCCCTGACTGAACCAATGATATCTTCTGGCATATTGGGTCTCCTCATTCATGCCTTGCTGGATCACTGCCCATTGTCCTGACTGGGTGAAGAAAAAAGTGTGATGATAGATCTGGTACCCGTCCTGTACCGCTGCGCTATCAACCTTTGCAGACATCCGGCTCGCATAAATAAGAGGAGTCCCATCCATGTCTCTTTGATCACAGATCTCCTCGATTTCAAAGGGAGTCTTTCGGGAGGTTCTTCCTTTTCCTCCCGCAATGAAGAACCCCAGTTCCTTTTCCATCCCTTTGATTCCCTCTTTCAGAGCGCCACAGACTGTTGTCGTCACGCCACTCGAGTGCCAGTCAAAGCCTAACACACAGCCAAAGGCCTGGAACCAGAAAGGATCAGAGAGCCGGCGGAGCATCTCCTCATTTCCGTAAACGTCGATGATAAAGAGGGTAACCTCTCGCGCAAGGCTCTTCATTCTCTGAAAAAGCCATGATGGAGCCTTCCCGTAATGGAGCGGAAGATGAGCCACCCCAGTCTTCATTTCATACTATCCTCCTCTAGTCCTTTCATTACCTCTTTCATAGCAGGTGTAAATTCCCAATTCTCACCCTTCGGAGCCCTTCTCCTTCGGCCACCTCTTTGCAGCGAAAGGCCAAATCTCTTGGAGTAACAGGTAAATCTTTGAAGAAGAACTGAGGGTAAAAGGCTAACAAGACATAGGGAATATCTGGATGGAGGGAAACCATCCATTTCGAAATTTCCCTTACCTCTTCTTCATCAATATAGCCTGGAACAAGAAGGGTGCTGGCAATTAAAAGGGGCGGCTCGGGTCTCTTCTTAATCCATTGGGCCGCCCACTCGAAATTTCTCTTTGTCTTTTCATTGGAGACACCGCAAAGGGCAGTATGAAGAGAATCATTCCATGCCTTGATATCAAATTTGATGCATCCCCCTGAGGTCAAAGAAAGATTAACCATTTCCTTTAAAAGGTCTGGATTCATCGAACCATTTGTCTCCCAACAGATTCGAAGGATCCTGCCCTTTGCTCTCTCTATGGCCTTTTTAGAAACCTGGATGGAGTGAGGGAGTTGTGGAGTGGGATCGCCGCCGAAATAACAGATACAACTGGTGCGGTCATCGACCGCTTGGGCAAGCTCTCCAGGGGTAACCCTTTTACGATCCCACACCCTTTCCCGGTATGTCCAATTCTGACAGAAAAGACAGTTGAAGGAGCATCCGTGATAAAACACAGCGAGGTTTTTAAATCCATATTCTGGATCTGAGGTATAAGCAAATTGAGGGTAGCCAGCGCCTGTCCCGCCCGGACAGACCCAATCGGCTACGCAATTAGTAGGAAGCCCGTCATAATACCAGCTCACATTCCCCCTTTCTGATGAAACCCCTTGAAGCACTCCTTCTTTTTGAGTCCTCAGCCCGCAATAACCCCACTCCCCTTCTGAAATTTGACATTGATTGAAACAGACCTGGCAAAGGATGCCGGACCTATCTCGAGGAGGGTTATTCACCAAGCGGAACGGTTCCCGGGAGCGATGATGAGCCTTTTCAATAAAAGGTTTGAGGCTCTCTTTTCCTGATCGAAGGCAGTCCAAACAGGCGGGAAGGGTTTGTGAAAGGAGGCCCACTTCTTTCCCACAAGTAGAACACCCTTTTCCTCTTTGGACTTCAGCCTTTCTTAAAACCACCCTTTCACCCCGTTAGAAAACCCCGCAATATTTGTTAGTGATGATCTAAAAATAAAATATCTTAGGTCTTTATTGAAAGGCGGGAGGTAAAACCCTCCCCTTTCTAACGGGGTTCACTCCACGACCTTATTGACAACGTCGTGTTCTCTCACTCGGTCCTTCACCTTAATCCCGATATCTGCACCCGCCCCTGCTTCCGGAACATTTTTGTTCTCAATCTGCATGGAATCAATGGTCTGCGTGACATCGGTGGTATGGCCGACAATGTGGATGGTATCTCCAACCTTCAACGATCCCTCGGATAATCGTATCGCTGCCACACTGATCTTCCCAAAAAATTTGATCACTTCCCCTATTTTCTTTTCTTCCATTTTTCTTCCTCCTTTCTCAAGATCTAATTTCAATACCCATTCTCTCTAACCCCTCTAGAACCTCCCCTATCTCAATCCCTCTCAGGCATTCAAAATCCTTACATTGGAAGAATCTCTCTTGAGGGCAGGGAGAACAATGGACTCCCCTGCGAACCACGAATGTCTTTTCTCCCCTCGGCGACCACACCCTTTGATCCGTCGGTCCAAAGATGACGATCGTGGGAAGTCCCAGTGCAGCGGCCATATGAGAGATACCGGAGTCGTTTCCGATAAAGAACCAGCATCCTTCCATCACGGATGCCAGTTGGAGAAGCGTGAGGCCCTTTGCCAGAATGGGTGAAGGGGGTCCCATCTCTTGAAAAGCCTTCTGGACTTCCGGCCCTTCGGCTGGACCCAGAACGATGAGGATTCTTGAACCAAGATGATCCTGAAGAGTTTGAGCAAGGTTTAAAAATCGCTCAAGAGGCCAAACCTTCTTCTTGCTCCCACTGCCAGGATGGAGGACGATCACCTTTGATCGCTCTTCCAAGGTTACTCCCTGACTCCTCCAGAAATCCTTAGCCCATTCTCTATCCGACTCCTTCAAATGGAGTCTGGGATTTGGCCCCGATGTCGGAAGCCCATATTGGGCAAATTGTTTCAGAAGATGATCGGTTAAATGAACATTCTCATCCCAGGGTGGAAAAGAATTGATGTGAAGAATTTGACCCTGACAAACCCTTTTCAGATTCCGGATGACCGTTCCTTCCCCATCTTTTCCAAAGACAATGATGAGATCAAATGTTTTAAAAAACTGAGAGAGAGTGAAGTCAAGGGTCCCTTCTCGAACAAAGAAAGTGGCCATCCCTTTTTGGTCGATGGAGAGAATCTCCTCGGCATAGAATCGTTTTTCCACCAACTCCAGAATTCTTGGATATCCCATGATGACCGACTTGGCGTGTGGAAAGGCCTTCCGAAGGGTCTCGAGGGCAGGCAAAGCAAGAATGAAATCGCCCAGGGCACCTTGGTGAATGACCAGGATGGATTGAACCCCAGGGGCTTTTTTTGAGCTGGGTGAGGCCATCGTTTTTCTCCTCTCGGTCAGGAGATTCTTTCCAAACGCTTTCGGATATGCTCATCGTCGGGTGTGATCTGGAGGATCTTTCGATACTCTCTTCTTGCCTCTTTCCATCTTTTCTGATCCTCATAGAGGACACCCAAATTGATCCTTGCAAAGAGGTAGTTGGGGTTGATATGAAGGGCCTTCTTCAATTCAAAGACGGCTTCCTTATATCGTTTCCGATCGCTGTAAAGAAGGGCCAAATTATAATGGAGATCTGCATACTGAGGGTTCATCTGAACCGCCTTTTTCATACAGCGCAGGGCTTCTCGCATATGGGACATCAAACCATAGACATAACCGAGGTTCGCATATCCCATGCCATAAGAAGGGTCGATCCTCAAGGCCTTCTGAAATTCATGAATGGCCTTTGGGTAGGCTCCCTGATAGTAATAGACCGTTCCGAGGTTGGCATGGAAAATAAAATCATCAGGTCTCAGCCTCGCCGCCTTTCCGAGCTCTTTGACCGCCTGTGTAAATTTCCCTTTTTTAGAAAGATAGAGACCGTTGAAGTTGTGAAATTGGGCAGTGTGATGATTTAAATGAATCTTTTTTAATGACCTCTCTGCTTTCTGGGTGAGGTGAACCATCCCTTTCTGCCACACCCCTCTCTTTTTATAATAGTCTCGGTAGTAGGGGTGGGTTTGGATCGCCTTGTGGATTCGAGCAGCGGCTTCCTTCTCCCTTCCGGTTTGGAGATACAAGATCCCTAAAACATGGTGAAGAAAACCATCCTTCGGATGTCTCTTCGCCTCGGAGAGGAAAATCTCTTCAGCTTCCTTCCATCGTCTCATCTCCGTAAACAGAAAACCCAAATTGAGAATAGCCTCTCGATACTTTGTGTTCAGACGGAGGGCCTCCAAAAAATGGCTCTCCGCCTTCTCCATCTCTCCCTCGAACATCAAGAGGAGAGCGAACTGATTTTGGAGGTCTGCATAATTGGGATGAATCTGAACCTCATTTTCGATCTCACTCAAAATCCGCTTATAGATTGGATTCCGTCTTGTTCTCATCCTCTTCTTCCTTCTTCTTCATTTCAACGGGGACCCATTGACCTCTTTCTTTTCTCCAATTGAGGAACTGAAAAATGACGTCGGTGACCCCTGAAAGACTCCTGATCTTCTTTTCAAATGAATAAAGGGTCTTTACGGCAAACTCTTTTGTCTCCTCTTCATCCCCATCAATATAAAGACGGGCAATTTTAAAAATCCCTCGAATGTAGACCACTCCCTTCACCGTCCCGAAATCCATCTTAGAATAATCGATGTTAGTACGGATTAGCATTCGCCGGAGATTAGATTGAATAACAAAATCCTCTTTTAACATGGCCTTCTAATCAATATCTTCTAATTTTAAGGATGGGTCAGGACCTTCTTCCAACGCCCTCTTGATCGCATCTAATAACTCCTCAGGGTCATAAGGTTTCTTAATATAAAAACGTGCTCCCAGTGCCATCGCCTTTTCCTCTGCATTCTTCTCAGGACTCCCTGTCAGGAATATAACGGGAATGGTAAAGGTATGCATGGAGCGTTTTAATCTCTGGGCAACGCTGAACCCATTCCCGGCTGGCATTCGGATATCGAGGATGATCAGATCCGGTTTTTCTTTGTGGGCCATAAAAACACCCTGGGCCCCGTCAAAAGCAGTGACCACCTCATATCCAGCTCCTTGAAGCCGGATCATCAAGGCCCTGACAATATCCCGCTCATCTTCCACAATGAGAATCTTTTTTTTCTGTCCCATATCCCCCTCATTCTACTGTTCAATTTTTATTTCCCCCTCCTCTATTTTCTTTGAATAAGGCGACTCCCCTTCAAGCCAAACCGACATCTCATCCCTTCTCTGCCGAAATGTTTCCATCTCACCTTTTTCGATAGGAAGTCCTGTCGGAAAAGTTTCTCTCAAGGGATTCCTAAATTGGCCATCTTTGGCCAACCGATAGTCCAAATGAGGTCCTGTGGAGAGCCCCGTCGATCCCACATATCCGATGACCTGTTGCTGTCTCACCCTGACTCCTTTTCTGATCCCAGGGCCGAAACGAGAAAGATGACCATAACAGGTTATGTAACCGTTCATATGGCGGAGGATGATCTGGTATCCAAACCCACTGTTCCACCCACAAGAAGTCACGGTTCCATCTGCGACGGCCCATATGGGTGTTCCGGGTGGGGCTGCATAATCCACACCAAAATGAGGCCGCACTCCTCCTAGGATGGGATGTTTCCGTGCCAGACTGAATTTCGAACTGATCCGATTAAACCTTAAAGGAGACTTTAAAAACGCTTTCTTCAGGGAAATCCCCTTCTCATTATAATAACCCCCTTTATATCGGATCCCTCTAATGATTCTTTCTCCCCTCTGATATTCTACCGCATGGATGGCTCCATATCGAATGAATTGGTCTCCTTTATAGATTTTCTCCACCACCACTTTGAATCGATCCCCCTCTCGGACATCCTTATAAAAATCGATCTCCCAGGCCAGGATCTCAGCAAAAGCGATGGTCAATGGATCCTGTTCTCCAACGGCATCCATCGCCTCAAAGAGAGAGGAACGAATTTCTCCGACGACCTTCACCAGATGGGTTTCGAGGAAGACTTTCTTCTTTTGAGCCACATATCCTTGGGGATCTTTTTCAATCTCATAAATCTCTGTGGGGCTTGCTTCATAAATAAACTTCACCAATTCCCCTTTCACATCTGTGATGAAACGGTAAGTTCCTCCTTTAATCTTTTTAAAATTCACGTAGGGCTTCAATTTCGAGATGATCAGATCGATCCATCGAAGAGGGATGTTCTTCTCCGATAAGGATTGAAAAAGGGTGCTTCGTTCTCTCACATCCCCTTCGATGGTATGGAGTTGTGGCTCCTGGGCAATCGGTGGAATAGGAGCAGGAGGCGGTGGGGGGGCGGAAGGGAGTAGAAAAAGGGTAACCAGAAGCAAAAGGCCAACAAGAAAAGATCCCGAAAGAAGAATCCACTTTCTCCTCTTCCTTCTGGCCTCGAAAGGTCGCCCTTTGAACCGATCCAATCTTTTTAACTCTAAATTCTCCACTCTTAACTCTTCATTCTTTATCCAACCCCTCTTAAAAACCTCGCGGCATCTTCAGGAGGAGTAGGATTGACAAAGAAACCTGTCCCCCATTCAAACCCTTCTCGCAATCCAATCCGTAATCGGGTTTCGATATGCCAGTGGTATTCTGACCGATGGAATCGATTCTGAACAGGGGAAGTATGAAAGGTAAAACTATAAGGTGGATCCGAAAGGAGTTTAAAAAAACAATGGAACAGTGACTGGATTCCAATGGAAAGATCCCCCATCTCCTCTTCTGTGATGCGATGAAAATCAGGGGAGTGGACTTTTGGAACGATCCAGACTTCAAAAGGGTAGCGAGATGCGAATGGAGAGAAGATTAAAAAATGGACCGTTTCCAAAATCACCCTTTTCTTCATAGAAATTTCTTCTTTCATGATGTCACAGAATATGCAGCGCTCCTTGCGTTGGTAGTAATCCAAGGTCCCCCAGATCTCTTCGCCAATTCTTTTCGGAATGACCGGCATAGCCATGATATGGGAGTGGGGATGTCGATTGAAAATGCCGGGATAATTTTTCAGAATAAGAAATTGTTGGAATCGCTGATCCTTCTCCAAGTCGGTCAACCTTTCCTTATAAGCCAGGAGGATCTTCTCAATCTGCTTGGGTTCCATGGTGGCCAGGCTCTGATGGTGATCGGGTGACTCTACGACGATCTCGTGGGCACCAATGGCTTCCATGACATCGTACATTCCTTCTGGTCTTCGGTCGTAGTCCCCTTCGATGTGGAAAAAGGGAAATTTATTGGGGATGACTCGGACAGACCATCTTCCTCCATCACGGGTCAATGAAAAAGTTTCTTGGGGGGTCATCCCTTCATTGCCCGGGCAGAAGGGACAGGGGCCCTTCGTCTCTTGAGGCCGATAGGGGGGTTTGAAAGGGAGGTAATCCGATGGACCTTTCGGGTGATCGTTGGTGACCACCACCCACATTCTGGTAACGGGTTCTCTTCTCAGTTCTGCCATCGAGCTCCTCTATGAAAGAAGGGATTGGTAAATATATTGTCTTCCCCGATGAGAATCTTCCTTTCCCATCATGGGCCCTTCTACGCGCACCACGAGGCGCTTCTTATAAAGATTGAGAAGCCGGGTGCCGCTCGTGTTCATCTCAATCCCTTCCTCTTCAGATAATTCCCTCAGCGTCAACTGCCTTTTCTTCATCACCCGGTTCAAGGTGTGGATCAAATAATTATTCAGAGAGCCGATGATTCGCCATCCTTCCGGACCGGTGGTCAGAACAGCCAACTTTTTTCTTTCCAACGCCACGCCGATGTTCTCTGCCTGGGAGGGATTGAGGTTCTTCAGGACGAGAAATTTCTCCCCGTATTCACTGCTCCACAATCGCGAGATCATTTTAGCCACCACCTCGTCCGCCCACGAAAAATCGATGGAACCCATCCCTGAGAAATCGAGGACGATGCGGAGCGCTCCCCTCTCCCCGCCTAAAATCTTTTCAATGGCCTCCCGAATCCTGACGCCTCGCGACCGGCCGATCATCTCCCTCGATCCATTTTTCAAAAGGTGCTGGGTTAGCTTCTTTAAAGAAAGGGTCCGCTTTTCCATTCTTTTCCTTCAATTGAATCAGTTGAATCAACTAATCATAAATTTAAAATTTTGTCAAGCGATTTTTGAAAGAGCTTTGAAAAACTACTTTATGCTCTTTTAGTTAGAAAATAGATTTCCAAATCCCCCCCAACCCCCCTTTACTAACAGGGGGAGAGGGGGGATTACTGATTTTCATGGTTCGTGGGTGGCCGGCGGCTATGACTAATTACACAGATTTCAAAAATGATTAACCAGCTTTTCTCTATTTTAAATGCATTCCTGCCTGCGGCAGGCAGGTCTTATCTGTGTCATCGTTCCATAATCTATGTAACAGGTCGTGATGACCTCGTCTACCACGAACATGAAAATCCCCCTTGATCCCCCTTTTTCAAAGGGGAGAGATCACTCCCCCCTTTGGCAAAGGGAGGGCGGGAGGGATTTAAGGTGCGGAGTGGGTTGAGGAAGATCACGAAAGGGTCGTTTCAATGGAAGATGGAGTCCGGATCTTTTCGAATTCGAAAGGGACCTTCCCAAGGGTGCTGAATCTCATCCATAAACCGATCTCGGCAACTTTTACAAACAACCAAAGTGATCTCTTCGTAGACATCTTTCTCCAGTTCCTTGGGATCTAAATTTTGGGTCTGTTCAAGCAACTCCTTCAATTGTTCATCAATCCCTTCCGCGGGTTCCGAAAGGATGCCGTCAAAACCGGAAAAAACCTTGATATGAACGACATAGAATAAGTTACCGGGTTGTAGCGCTTTCCCACACCTGAAACAATTTCTTTCTTCCATCGGTTCCTCGCTATGATTTCGCTTTCCCCCTCTTATCCTCCAATTTTCTTCCTCCACTCTTCCATCTCTCTCAACGCCCGTTTCGCCAAAAGGAGTCTTTTCCCCCTGCCTTTGCTCTTCCCGGGTAAAGGAGGAAACAGACCAAAGTTAATGTTCATGGGCTGAAAGGGGACGGTGAGGGAACGGGTGATGTAACGAACCAACGCACCCATGGCGGTCGTCTGAGGGGGGACAATGGTTGGCATTCCCTTCGCATATCGATAGGCATTGATTCCAGATAATAACCCCATGGCTGTCGATTCCATGTACCCTTCTACCCCTGTGATCTGTCCAGCCAAGAAGAGGTTCGGATGAGATTTCAGTTGGAGAGATTCACTCAGTAATCGAGGGGAATCGATAAAGGTATTGCGATGGATAGAACCCAGTCGAACAAATTCCGCATTTTCCAACCCGGGAATCATTCGAAATACCCTCTTCTGCTCTTCATGCTTCAATCGAGTTTGAAATCCCACTAGATTGAAAAGCGTTTCAAACCGATCCTCCTGCCTCAGTTGGACGACGGCAAAGGGTTGCTCTCCTGTCTTAGGATCGATGAGGCCAACTGGCTTGAGGGGCCCGTAAGCAAGCGTCTCCCTACCCCGCTCTGCCATCTCTTCAATGGGAAGACATCCCTCAAAGAGATACCTCTTCTCAAATTGTTGGACGGGTGCTCTTTCCGCCTGATTCAATACTTCTACAAATCGGTAATATTCTTCCTCATTCATCGGACAATTGATATAGTCCTCTCCGCCTTTTCCATACCGGGAGGACTTGAAGGTCTTCTGAAAATTGATCGAATCAGTAGTGACGATGGGTGAGATGGCATCGTAAAAAAAGAGACGACGGGTCCCCGTCACCTTCTGGATCTCCTGACTCAATGCATCGGAGGTAAGAGGACCTGTCGCGAAAATGGTGATCCCATTTTGTGGAATAGAAGAAGCTTCCTTCCGGATCACCTCCACATTTCCCAAGTTTTCCAAGATGGAAGTGATCTCCTTTGAAAAAACCTTCCGATCCACGGCTAAAGAATCTCCCGCCGGAACCTTTGCCTCCCTCGCCACTTTTAAGATGAGGGATTCGAATTGTCCCATCTCTTCTTTCAGAATCCCTGAAGCATTCTCAATGGATTCTGATTTAAAAGAATTACTGCAGACCAATTCTGCAAAGAAAGGAGAGCGGTGGGCTGGAGAATAGACCTCAGGTTTCATCTCATAGAGGATCACCTTCCCTCCTCTCTTGGCAATCTGCCAAGTCGCTTCACATCCCGCCAGGCCTGCGCCGATGATGGTGATGGACTCCATGGCTTCTTATTTTACCCCTACTCTTTGCAATTTGCAAAATGAATCCCACTTTGACAACCCTTTCCAAAGATTGTTAGGATTGTCTTTGTGAAGATCGAACTCATTGTCCCAGCGGTTGAAGAAAATGCTCGTATCCCCAACCTTGCCCTTCCGATTCTGGCTGCCCTTTCCCCCCCTGATGCAGAAATTTCTTTCATCGATGATCTACTGACCCCTATCAATTTAGAGAAAGATCTGAAGGAGGTCGACCTGGTTGGGATCACGGTTTTGACCAAAACAGCCCTGAGGGCTTACGAAATTGCTGCCGCCTATCGAAAAAAGGGAATACCCGTTGTTCTTGGAGGAATCCATGCTACAGCCCTCCCTGAGGAGGCCAAATTACATGCTGATTCGGTCGTCATTGGAGAGGCTGAAGAAGTTTGGCCACGACTCATTGAAGATGCCAAAGCGGGGCATCTCAAGCCTTTTTACCGCCAGGAGGGTTACACAGACTTATCAAAAATTCCCATACCTCGGCGGGAAATCCTACCCCAAAGGGGATATCTTCCCCTGGATGTGATCCAGGTGACGCGGGGTTGTCCCTTTCGTTGTGAGTTTTGTTCTGTGCGGAATTTCTTTGGAGACACCTACAGGTTCAGGCCGATCCATGACGTCATCGAAGAGATTAACAGCCTCAGGCATCGTCTGATCATGTTTAACGATGATAATATCATTGGCAACCCTTCCTACTCAAAAGAGCTACTCAAGGCCTTGATCCCCCTTAAGAAAAAATGGATTGGCCAAGCCTCCTTGTCGGGATTGAAAGAGGCTGAAAATGTGGCATTGCTCGCAAAAAGTGGGTGCATCGGCCTGCTCATCGGCTTTGAATCGCTCTCCAAGTCAAACCTGATCCGGTCTCAAAAATACCAGAACGATCCGACAGAATATCGCGAAATCATCCATACCCTCCATCGGTTCGGCATTACTATCTGGGGGTCTTTCATCTTCGGTTTTGATGAGGATGACCCTTCGATCTTTGAAAAGACAGTGGACTTCACCATTCAGACCAAGCTTTTCTCCGTTGTCTTTGCTCTCCTGACGCCCTATCCGGAAACAACCTTCTATCAGCGGGTAAAAAATGAGGGACGTTTGGTCCAAGATCGATGGTGGCTATTGGAAAAGCCGGAGGACTCAGCCCCCTATTTTCTTCCGATGAAGATGAGCGCTGAGGCACTCCGTGAAGGTTGGAAAAGGGCCTGGAAGGAGTTCTATTCCTTCCCTTCTATTTGGAAACGATTCCACTGGGATTATTCTCCCACCTTGATCAATCGATTGGCCTACTTTCCTTTTCAGTTGATGCAACATCGGTTCACAAAGAAAAAGATCCTGGAGGGTAGGCGGAGGTATCGAACCCGTTCATTCTGAAGCCCGATATCCACATTCTTTTTTAGGACATCGCTTGAGGCTCCCACCCTTCCCTTGCTTCTCAACCAGGAAGGGGAAACCGCATTGGGGACATTTTTCTGGAATGGGCTTATCCCATAAGGCGTAGGTACAACTGGGGTAGTTGGTACAGCTATAAAAAGTTCTTCCCTTGCGGGTCCTTCGTTCAACGATCATCCCGTCACATCCTTCCTGAGGACACCGGACGCCGGTATCCAGAGGCCGGGTGAATTTGCAGGTCGGGTAATTGGAGCAGGCCAGAAACCTTCCGAACTTTCCACTCTTGATAACCATCGGGCTTCCACATTTTTCACACCGGGCTTCGGTCTCCACTTGATTCTCTTGGTTCCCTTCCACTTCTCTCGTATATCGGCATTTGGGATAACTGGAGCAGGCCAAGAAATAACCTCTCTTCCCCCATCGCTTCACCATCTTTGAACCACATCGTTCACAGATGGCGTCTGTAGGAATTATTTCTCTCTTCACATCCCTCATGGAGACCTTGGCCATCTCCAGATCCTTTTCAAAAGGGGTATAGAATTCTTTCAACGTATCCACCCAATCCTTTTGACCCTCCTCAATCTTATCTAAATTCTCTTCCATCTGTGCAGTGAATTCGATATCAAAAATATCGGGAAAATTGACAACGAGGAGATCATTCACCATACACCCCAATTCCGTGGGGAAAAACTTCCCTTTTTCTAAACGGACATATGCTTTTTCTTTGATCGTGGCCAAAATGGTGGCATACGTAGAAGGTCTTCCAATCCCCTTCTCTTCCAATTCTTTGATCAGCGTTGCCTCAGAAAACCGGTACGGGGGTTGGGTAAAATGCTGTTTGGGCGTGAGACTTAATAGCACCAAAATTTCCCCTTCCGAGAGCGACGGGAGTTTCTTTTCTCCATTGCCATTCTCTTGGTCATCCTCTCCTTCCACATATAGGGCCATGAAACCATGGAAAACAGGAACTGTGCCAACGGCAGTAAAAATGGCGTCGTCCGCTTTAATCTCGACAGTGGTTTGGAGAAAGGCTGCGGAAGGCATCTGAGAGGCAACGAACCGATCCCAAATCAATTTATAGAGGGCCCATTGATCTTTATCTAAATAAGACTTGACCTTATCAGGTTCCAGATCAATTGAAGTGGGCCGGATGGCTTCATGGGCTTCCTGGGCTCCTCTGCGGCTTTTATAGACATTTGGTTTAGGCGGAAGGTAAGAATCTCCAAAGCGATTTTTAATCCATCCCCTGACCTGTTGAATAGCTTCTGTAGACACCCTGACCGAGTCGGTCCTCATATAAGTAATTAATCCGACCATCCCGAGTTGACCGAGGTCCACACCTTCATATAACTTTTGGGCAATCCACATGGTCTTTTGGGCAGGAAAGGATAGCTTTCGATAAGCTTCTTGTTGAAGTCGGCTGGTAATAAATGGAGGGAAGGGGTGACGTTGTTTTTCTTGCTGCACAATCTTTGAAACAGAATAAGGAACGCTCTCCAGGGCTTTCTTAATGGCCAGGGTTTCAGCCTCGTTGGCCATTTTTACCTTCTTCCCCTTCCATTTCGTCAATTTCGCACCAAAGGAAACTGGAGAATCTTTCCCCTTCAGAGTCGCGGTGAGGCTCCAATATTCTTCAGAGACGAAATTTTGAATCTCTCTTTCCCTTTCACAGACGATTCGAACAGCAACGGACTGTACCCGACCCGCACTCAGACCTCGCCGAACCTTCTCCCATAAAATAGGACTGACCTGATAGCCAACCAACCGATCCAGAATCCGCCTCGCCTGCTGGGCTTCATATTTGGATTGCTGTAACTTCCCAGGGTGATGGAGGGCATCCAAGACCGCCTTTTGGGTTATTTCGTTGAAGAGAACCCGGTAAATATTTTTATCCCCATTGCCAATCTCTTCGGCAATGTGCCAGGCAATAGCCTCCCCTTCACGATCCGGATCCGGTCCAAGGTAAATATTCTTCACCTCCTTGCTGGCCTTCTTCAATTCCCGAATGATCTTCCCTTTCCCAGAGATGGTGACATATTGGGGTTGAAAATCTTTTTGAAGATCCACCCCCAGTTCATTCTCTGGAAGGTCTTTAATATGTCCCACGGAAGCCTTGATGACATAGTCTCCCCCTAAAAATTTTTGAAGGGTCTTGACCTTCGCGGGGGATTCAACCACAACCAACCCTTTTAACATTCTCTTCTGCTCCAGAAATTCATAAACGTGTCAGTGACTACGGTCCGTATCAACAGAAAACAAATTTTACAACAATTCCTTTCAGGATTCACTATCCCCCATCACATTTTTTTGCTGAAACATTTGCCCGGCCACTGGGAGATCAACCCTTTTAATTCCAGATTCAAAAGGAGGCTGGAGACTCTTCCCGGATCCAATTGGCTCTCCCGAATGATGGCATCGATGTGCGATGGGGTCTCCCCTAAAAGATTGTAGAGAATCTTCTCTTCTTCTGTGAGATCGGGAACCGGCGTTCTGGCTTTTTGGATCGTCTCTTTTTCCCTACTCCATTGAGGTAATATCTCCTCAAGGATGTCTTCACTGGATTCCACCAGCTTCGCCCCTTCTTTGATCAACTGATTCGTACCCCGACTGCCCTCGGCTCCGACATTCCCAGGAACGGCAAAGACCTCTCTTCCTTGCTCCAACGCATAACTGGCGGTGATGAGGGAGCCACTTTCTGCGCTGGCCTGGACAATGACCACTCCGATGGAAAGACCACTGATGATCCGATTTCGTCTCGGGAAATGCCCCCCTTCCGGAGGTGACCCCATCGGAAATTCGGAAAAGACGGCCCCATGTTCGATGATTTGATAAAAGAGATTTCGATTCTCAGAAGGATAGATTACATCCACGCCACAACCGAGCACCGCAATCGTTCTCCCCCCTTCTTGAAGGGCACCCTGGTGGGCCACCGAGTCGATCCCCCTCGCCATTCCGCTCACAACGGTTACTCCATGGCGGGCAAGATCCTGGCCTATCTTTTCTGTGAACCATCTTCCATAAGGAGAGGTCTTTCGGCTCCCAACAATGGCAATGGCCAATTCGTCTTCTCTTCTATAATCTCCCCTGACATAAAGCAGTGCAGGAGGATCGTAAATATCTTTCAAACGCTTCGGATAGTCATCGTCCTTTAAAGTAATAATCTTTCCCCCGACCTCTTCCAACAAAGACAGCTCCCTTTCAACCACCTTTTCCAATGGGCCTTTTTGGATTCCGCTAGCCACCTTCTCCCCCAACCCTTCAATTTTTAATAATTCCTTCATCGGAGCGCGGAAGATAGCTTCTAGGGTCTTGAATCGATCCAAGAGCCGTTTGATAAGGATGCTCCCAACCCCGGGGGTGAGGCTTAAGGCCAACCAATAAAAAATATCTTCGGCCATAATGATCCTCAGGTGAGGGAGTATTTTATCGACTGAAGTTGAATCAGGTCATAAAAAAAGGCTCAGGAGGTAAAAGGAGAATCTCCGAAGCCCAGTAAAAAATCCAATCACCAAATTCCAAATACCCGCCTGCCGCAGGCAGGAATTCTAATTACCCTTTAATGATGGTGCTTGGAGCCCCGCCTGCGCGAAGCCCGCTTCGGCGGGCGAAGGAAAGTCAGCGGGCGAAGGCAGGTTAGTTTTTTATAACAAGGATTTAATGCTTTTGTATTATTTCCCTACGAACCCCTCCATCTTTTCCTTCGAATAAGGTTGGATAAAATCTCCTTTTTGTACGGCGTCGAAGGACTCAATCACCTTTGCCGTAAAGAAATTTCCGTGTTGATCAATGATTTGAACGTTTCCTATGATGTTATATTTTCTCCCGATCCTTCTGTCAGTGACTGGATGTCTTAACTCTTCTGAAACACGAAAAACCGTATATTTATTTCCGATCAAAATGGATTCTGAGGTTTTGAACGCCAGATAGACGATATCGCCTGCGGACATAAGGCTTTTCCCTTCCTTGCTCTCCAAAACGATGCCAATTCCCCGATACTCAATATCGCTCATAAAACCCGCAGAACGAATCTCGGGAAAGTAGACAGGTTTTTCCTCCACCTTGACAGGTTTCACCTCAGCGACCACCTCTGGTTTCTTTTCTGCGAGGAGAGGCTCCTCCTTTTTAACCTCTGGCTCTTTAACCACTTCTTTAGGTTTCTCCTCGACAACCTTCTTAGGCTCCTCTTTCTTCACGGGCTCAATAGCGGAAAGGCGGATCGGATGTCCTGGATAGATCCAATGGGGATTGGCAATATAAGGGTTTCTTTCCCACAATTTTGGCCAAAGAAAGGGGTCTTTCAAAAACTTAGAGGAGATATCCCAGAGCGTATCTCCTTTTTTGATGGTATACACGCCTTCCGTTTCTTTTGTCTCTTGAGTCAATCCTGGAAGGACAAAACAGAAGAAGAGCATCAAAATCATGGTAAAAAAGATACCAATTAATCTTCTCATAATTACCTCCTCCCTCCCACAAAACTGGCTTACAAACTTCATTGATCAAAATTTTGTTAAAAATTAACCTCTTATCATTCTTTTGTCAAGAGAAATATAAAGCAATATCCATACCAAACCTCAACCTATCTTTTTTAATTAGCTAAAAATATTAGAAATTCTTAGAAATTAGAAAAAGAATTTACTGGTCTTCCTAATGAGAGGTGGATAGTTTTTGTTCAAACTTCTCATATTTTTGAACAAATTTTAACCTTTTTAACCAATAAATTGGAGTGAAGCCCCCCGCCTCCAGTGCGGGGCATTCTACAGCATTTTCGTAAAAATGGAGGGGGAACGCACTTTGCCAAATGGCAAAGAAGAAGCCTGATTGACACATGAACTCCCCCATGTTAATTAAACTCAACCCTTCGACTCCTCAGCCTATAGGCTTGGGCTCGCTCAGGGTTGACCCTGCACTTCGATAAACTCAGTATCCTGAGCGTGCCGAAGGAACCGGTGCTTTTCTACCTGGCCTTCAAAGACGGGACTTGGCGCCGTCGAACGGGTCAATCTATTTTCTATCTTGAAGGGGAGCCTCTCTGGGGGCTTCTCAAAAAGGTGGCCACGGAGGGCCGCCCCTACGAATTGATAAATCAATTTTCATAGTTGTTGGCGACCCGTTAGGGTCATGAATGTTTTCTATCTTGAAGCTTGGTCGATGCTTTCGAAAAGATGGCTGATCTCTTCTGGGTAACCGCTCTTCACAATGACATCATCAAATCGTCTTATACAAAACCATGGATAACTTAATCCTATGAACCTTCTCCCTTCACCTGATGAAACACTCGATACGTTCTTCAACGGAAAACTCAAAATCATTCAGAAGAAAAAGGGCTACCGTTTTTCCATCGATGCGGTTCTGCTCAGCCAATTCATCAAAATTCGTAAAAATGAAAGGGTGATTGATCTGGGAACAGGCTGTGGCGTTCTGCCCTTGTTATTGTCACACACTACCCAAGCCCTCTCTTTTGTCGGCGTTGAAATTCAAAAGGGATTGGCCGAATGTGCAAAAAAAAATGTGGTCCTGAACCATCTTGAAGACCGGATATCTATTCTTCATCAGGATTATAGAGAGTTAAAAGGGACCTTCCCACCGGGTTCTTTTGATGCTGTCCTGTCCAATCCCCCCTATCGAAAATATCGGACTGGGAGGATTAATCCTTCCATGGAGAGGGCCATCTCACGTCATGAGATCAAAGGAACGCTTGAAGACCTGATCTCTATTGCCTCCTATCTTCTTCCCCCCAAGGGGAGATGTTATTTGATTTTTCAGGCCTTGAGAACCGTTGACCTATTCGTGGCGTTGAGGGGCGGAAAATTGGAGCCAAAGCGATTGCAGTTCGTCCATCCCCGGATTGGAGAAGAAGCAAAATTCATCCTCACCGAATCCATCAAAGCGAGTGGGGTGGAATTAAAACTTATGGAACCTCTCATCCTTCAACTGTCTTCGTGAAATCTCTTCTCTTTTTCATAATAATCCCCCATGAAGGGGTCAGCACTCCCAAATAATGAAAATTCGTCTTTGGGTTAGGGTTAAGAAGCCGGTTTGGTCTGAAGTCAACCCTTCGACTCCCCGGCCTGAAGGCCAGGGCTTGCTCAGGGTTGACCCTGAGCGGCGCTTCTCTACCCCGCCTTCAAAGGCGAGGCTTGGCGCCGCCGAATGGGTCAAAGGGTTAGGTTTTGAAGACTTAACACCAATAACATTACCCATCAACCAAACTGGCATCTTTACCTTCACCTATAAAGCAAAGAATTTATTTTCTGAGATATTAGAAAAATATTTTGACAATGATGCCTGAATGGGATAATAATTTTTGGATATGGATCATAGAAACAGTCCACGTCCTCTCATGAAAGAAAAGGCATTCCCTTCGGAAATCGTCCTCGAATGCATTGGGGACGATTTAGAAAAAGTGGATCAGGAGTTTCGAAAGAATCTTAGATCCAGCGTCCCCCTCATTTCCGCGATTGGAGAATACCTCCTGCTTAGCGGGGGTAAACGATTCCGAGCAAAACTCTTATTGCTTTCAGCGAAATTATGCGGGTATCAAGGAGATTTTCACATTTCCATGGCCAGCCTCATTGAGTTTATTCATACAGCGACCCTGCTCCACGATGATGTCGTGGACAGGGCTCAGTTACGGAGAGGAATTGACTCCGCTAATTCAAAATGGGGGAATGAGGCGAGTGTTCTGGTCGGAGACTTCCTCTTCACAAAATGTTTCTCTCTTCTGGTGCAGAGTGAAAACTGGAAAATCCTCCAAACCATTTCCAAGGCGACCACCATTATGGCTGAAGGAGAACTGGAGGAGTTGATCAGAACCAATGACCTTTCTCTGAGGGAGGAGAGCTACCTTTCGATCATCGCCCGGAAAACAGCTTCTCTTATCTCAGCCGCTACGCAGATCGGTGCCATCCTTGGGAATGTATCGGAAGAAAAGGAAAGTGCATTATCCGAGTTCGGAATGAATGTTGGCATCGCCTTCCAACTCATTGATGACCATCTCGATTACACTTCCAACGAAGAGGAATTTGGAAAGAAGATCGGGATCGATCTCCATGATGGTAAGATCACCCTCCCCCTGATCTCCACACTTAATCATTGCAATCAGGAGGAGGAAGCTTTTATTCGAAAGATTGTCGAGTCCAATCCCATTACCAAAGACGCCTTCTTCCGAGTGGTGGAGATCATCGAACGATATCATGGGATCCAATACACTTGGGAAAAGGCGAAGGGGTATGTGGAAAGGGCGAAGGATTACCTCCGCCTCTTTCCTAATTCAAAGGAGAAAGAAGCCCTTTTCGCCCTGGCCGATTATGTATTGGAAAGAAGGCTATAAGTCAGATCGCGCCCTGAACCTCGCAGGATATATGGCGGAATACATTTTTTATAAGTTATAACTGGAAAAATTTATTTGAACCTAAAGGAGTAGAAAATGGTGGATGAGTCGGGTTTGGTTCAGGTCAATGATAAGAATTTTGCCTCTGAGGTGCTCAATTCAGATCTCCCAGTACTGGTCGAATTCTGGGCAACTTGGTGCGGTCCTTGCCGTAGCATCAGCCCCATCGTTGAGGGGTTAGCCAAGGAGTTTTCCGGTAGAGTTAAGGTGACCAAACTCAATGTAGATGAAAGCCCTGCGACACCCAGTCAATATGGGGTGAGGGGAATTCCTACCCTCATTCTTTTCAAAGGGGGAAAGATTCTCGATCAGATTGTCGGTGCGGTGCCGAAGGTCCGTTTAAAGACCCTGATTGAAAAGGCCTTATAAATTTATTGAGAGCTTTGAAAAAATTCCAAAATAGGTAGAGCTCTCTGATTAACATTTTAAGGGTTTCCCAGAGTCCTTTTAGTATTATTCTGAAGGCGGTGGCTAAATGCTGATCTCTAAGAAGAAACGTCTATTTTTAAAATGCCTCTTGATTCTCTGCTTCTGTTTGGGATGGGCATTCCTTCTTCCTCATTGTGCCAAAGAAAAGACACCCTCCCCAGCTCTGGCACCGAATTTCTCTCTCAAGACCCTTGATGGCCAGGAGATCATATTATCCCAACTCAAAGGGAAAGTTGTTCTTCTCGACTTCTGGGCGACCTGGTGTGGACCCTGTCGGGAATCCATCCCTCATTTAGTCCAGCTCTATAAGACCTACCGAGAGAGTGGGCTTGAGCTGATTGGGTTGAGCTTGGATAAGGGTGATCCTGCGATCGTCCGCAACTTCGCCAAATCCATGGATATCCCCTATCCCGTTGTCATTGCCTCAGAAGAGATAGTGAGAAATTACAGTGTTACGGCCATTCCCACCACCTTCTTAATAGACAAGGAGGGCAAGATCCGAGAAAGGATCCCAGGATTCAGCACGGCAATTATTCAACAGATGACTGCCAAAATAGCAGACCTCACCTCCGAGAAACCCTAATCCCCGGCTTTGTCGGGGAAATCCTAATATCGAAATCCTAAATCCAGGAATCAAATTCAAATGACCGAATCACCAAATTCAAAACTCTTTTCATTTAGGAAATTTGAAAATTTGGATTTTGAGTTTGTTTCGGATTTCGTTATTCGGATTTCGGATTTAAATGTAAGTGGGGGGTTATTTCTTCTTAGACTCGTTTAAGAGCTGGAGGTAATCCTCAATTACCTTTTGGGGATCCAACCCGAGGGATTGGGCATAACTTTTCAAAAACCCCTTGAGATAAACTAAGGCCGGAAGTTTTTCAAAGGTTTCCTCCTCGATCGACTCCAAGATTTTTACACTAATCTTCGTCTCTTTAGAGACGGTCTGGAGTTCAACACCCATTCTTTCCCGGACCTGCTTCAGTGTCTTCCCACGATAGAGTCCTTCTTCGACATTAAACGAAAGGCCTGTAAAAGAGAGGGAAGTCTTTTTTCCTTTAGAAACCTCCTGGGATTCAGAAGGCTTTTCTGGTGGCTGCCCCCCAACCATTTGGAAATGCGACTGGTCGTAACTCCTCCGCAATGCCTCATCCATGAGAACCCGATAAGCTTCTTCGATGGCCTCTTGTATTTGTTCCACCTCTTCTTCGGAAAAGAGAGAATAGACAGCTAACGAATCTGCATGGAAGGTCTCTTTGGCATGCTCATAAGCCCTCTGGATCTCTTTGGCCGAAGCGGTTGGGTTGATTTCCAAGATCTCATAATAAGTCTGGTCTTTAATGCCTTTCATGCCCATATCCGTTAAAATCGAATGGCCATTTAATGACTATTTGCTAATTTGGAGGCGATTTCCATCACGCATTGGGCAGCTCTGGACCGGGAGTTTTCCAAAACCAGGGGCCTCCTTCGCCGGATGGAATTACTCACTTCCTGATCATAGACGACATAGCCCAAATAGTGGAGGTGGATGCCGAAATATTTCAGACAGGCACTTCGAATCGAAAACCCAATCTCAATATCTTTCTTTGAACGGACCTGGTTCAGAATCAGATTCGGGTGGAAGGTCTCGACCTCCTCGATAATCCTTTGGGCATCCCCCTCGTCCATCCGCCTCACCGCTTTAATGAGGTCATGGGGGTTTTGAATTCCCATCTCATTCTTTCGATCCATGGCGTCATCGATCAGGGTCTTAACGGACGAAGAGGAAACCGATTGCTTAAGCCTCCGATAGAAAGCGCTCTTGAGAAACCGATACGTATTTTCTATGGCGGTAGGCTCAGGGGTGACCACCAGAATTCCTCCGTCCGACATCAAGAAGAAATCCAAAACGCTCACCGAGTTGCCCGCTCCTAAATCCACCAGGATCGTGTCGCTATCCAGACCTTGAATGGAACGAATCAGTTTTCGCTTCTGAACGCTTTTGGCATCCGCCGCATTAAGAAGGTCCTGCGCACCGGTCAGGAGTTGAAGGTTGGGAATGGCCGTTGGGATGAGGACCTCGCGAAGATGGGAGACCCTCTTTTTAATAAAGTCAGAAAGGGAGAGGGAGGGAGGGGAAATCCCAAGAAACGTGTGAAGGTTTGCTCCTCCTAAATCGGCATCGATGAGGACAACTCGGATACCCAGTTTTGAAAGACAGATACCGATGTTGGCGGTGATAAAACTCTTCCCACTTCCTCCCTTGCCACCCCCGATGGTCCAGATCATCTTCCGATTGCTAGTCTGAGCCTGCCCCACCCTCAGAACCTCTGTATGCGCAAAGCGTTAAGCGCATAGCGGTAACTGTGACACCTTAACCCAAATCTGATAATAACACCTTTGATTTCATATTAATTCCACACCCCATCAATCTTTCCATGGCAATGACGGCATTCTCCATTCACCACATCATTTTTGTTCACTCGAAATCCTATCCGCTCAATCACCCTTTGACCACAGTGAGGGCAAAAAGTATCTTCACCCTCCTCGCCAGGAATATTTCCACAATAGACATATCGAAGTCCTGCTTTGACTCCAATCTCCCTGGCTCGATAAAGCGACGCGGCAGGGGTTCTTGGAAGGTCCAGCATTTTATAGGTGGGATAGAAAGCTGAGATATGCCAGGGCACCTCCGGTCCCAGGGAGAGGATGAATTGGGCGATCTCTTCAAACTCCTGGTCTGAATCGTTCAAGGTAGGAATGACAAGGGTGGTGATCTCCACCCAAATGCCCATCTGTCTCATCCGTTTCAGGTTCTCCAGAACCGGTTTCAATTTTGCCCCACAGATTTCTTTATAGAATTTCTCCTTGAAACTCTTCAAATCCACATTGGCTGCATCTAAATAAGGTTGGATCGTCTCGAGGGCTTCCTCAGTCATATAGCCATTGGTAACGAAGATATTTTTAATTCCTTCCTGACTGGCTTGGCGAGCGATGTCGAAAGCATATTCGAAATAGATGGTCGGTTCTGTATAGGTGTAGGAGATGGATCGGCATCTGTATTGCTTCGCTAACGAAACGATTTTGGAGGGGGAGACCTCCGAACCTTCAATCCGCCCATCGTGATCCCTCGGCAGCTGAGAGATCTCATGATTCTGACATTGGAGGCATCGGAAATTGCAACCGACAGCAGCCATGGAGAAAGAGGTCGACCCAGGAAAAAGATGAAAGAGTGGCTTCTTTTCGATGGGGTCCACATTCAGTGAGATCGCACGGCCGTAGACGAGGGTGTAAAGCTTTCCCTCCCGGTTCTCTCGCACCCCACAAAGACCTCTTTTCGAAGGGGAGATGATGCATCGATGGTTGCAAAGGAAACATTGAACCTTCCCATCCTCTAAAGGACTGTAAAGCATGGCTTCCTTCATATCATCTTTCCTATCTCCGGACAGGACATGTCCTGATTAAAATAGAGGCGGACTTTAAAGATCAAAATGAGGAAGTTGTTCAAGAACATATTCTCGTATGGCCTGTGGTTTGGGGAGGTCCCAAAGGATCTTTTTGTTTTGGGCAAACGGGATAAGAAGTTCTTTAAACCGGCCACCACATGAGCATCGATCCATACCCGGAGCAGATCGTCCTCGGTTCTTTTTGAAAGGAACCATTTTGTCTTGAAAACATTTCGAGCACCGGAAAACACTTTTTGATCCTGACATCTTCCCCCTCTTCGCCAGAGGTTTTCCGTCAATCTCGATGATGTCCATCGCAAAGTCTATCACCCGTGCATTGGTGATCGAAGTACCCACCCCATAGGCATCCACCACAGGATTCAGGGCGAGGATTCGTTTCTCATCCAATCCGCCACTGACATAGATTTGAACATGTCCGAATCCCCTTAAATTCAGTTCCCAGCGAATCTCCTCAATAATTTTCGTAAAATCTCCTCGCCTTGAACTAGGAGTATCGAGCCTGATCCCGAACAGTTTCTTCCCGAGAGCCTCAGCCACTCTGATGGCTTCTATCTTTTCATCATTAAAGGTGTCGATGAGGGAGACCCGTCTCACTTTCGGGTGGATGACTTCATCAAACGCCTTGGTGGCCTCCACCGTATCCCCCATTATCAGGATCAAGGCGTGGGGCATGGTGCCCGAGGGTTCTTCGCCGATCAATTCGGCATTCTTCACCACCGATACCCCGTCACAGCCACCGATGAAGGCATTGCGCTCCACCATAGGGGCCACCACTGGGTGGATCCGCCTCGCGCCAAAACTGATCACCCTCCGGTTACCGGCTGCCTTCTTGCAGCGAGCAGCCTTGGTTGCCACACCCGAGGCCTGGCAGAGCAGTCCCAGAAGAGAGGTTTCATAGAGGCCAAAATCTGTGTACATCCCCTCGATCTCCATGACGGGTTCAAAAGCCCTGAAGATTGTCCCCTCCTTCATGGCTCTGACACTGACTTTCAGGTCTTTCAAAAGTTGGACCGTCTCTTCAATACCAGCCAGAACTCCCCACCCATAATCCTCCGGGAACCGTTTGGCAATGAATTCGGCTTTCACCCATTTATCAATCTTTTTTGCCTTGAGGACTTGCATCGTCCTCACAAAATAGATATCCGTTAATTTCCCATCCTTTATATCCTTTGGGTCTGCGGTATGGAACATACGTTTCTCTCCGAAATTGGAATTAAATTTTCTTTTATATAACAGAAATTTACCACCCCTGTCTATAAAAATATTTAGAGAATAATTCTTATGAAATTAAAGAGATAAGCGAGTGAAGAATTAAAATTATATTGCTTTTCACAATTGCTCAACAAGATACCCCTTCCCTTTGAGGATCTCGATGATCCCTTGGTTGCCAACCAGATGTCCTGCGCCGACAATTACAAAATAGATCTCATTTGTTCTTAAGAAATCTTCAATTTTGGAGACCATCTTCCTGTTTCTTTCATAAATGAGTTTTTCAAAAATGGAAGATAATCTTCTATCTTCGGAAACACTTCTTGTCAGAATGGATTCCGTGCCTTTTGTATCCCCGGAGGTCCATGCCTGGGTCAACTTACCCAAATCCTGCTCCAGGATATTCAAATCTTTTAACGTATACAATAGAAGCAACTCCTGGTCTTTATCGGAGAGTTTAGACAAGAGATCGATTTGGTAATCAAGGCTCTCCAATTCTAATATCTTCTTCTTCCCCTCTGCTTTTGAAAGAAAATACATGTCTATCCCGTAGTTTGGATCAAATCCAAGTTTTAAACTTACTAATGCCTCCAATGTCATGGCCAGAAACCATGGTTTTTGTTTATTGATCAGCTCAAGAGGGATACCAAGCCCACTTGTCTCTTTCTTCATCAATTCATAGATTTCTTGGGAAACGTGTTTTTCCAATGTATCATTAGCTGGATAGAAAGCATTCTCCGCCAATTTTTGAATATCAATTTTTCTGGCATCATTAACATTAGCTTCTACTACCAAAAATTCAGATTGATCAAAGGCATTTTCAACTTTTGGGTGAAGAGGATAGAGCTCTTTCTTAAAAAAATGGAGAGAACCCAGTAGATAAACGGTATTTGTTTTTGATTGAACTTTCCATAAAAAGCTCTTCTGAGATTGGGAAAGAACATTCTGAGTAAAAAAGAATGAACTGAATAGAATAAGGATAAAAAAAATTGCCAGTAACTTCCAAGACTTATTCCTCATTTTTAAACCCCTTTTCAATCCTTATGCCTTTCTCTCAAATTTAGTAAATGGAAAAGTTTGAGGAAAACGTTTCGTTTCCATTCTATTTGGATGACATCATAAAGTCAATCAAGGAAGACTGATACATTTTCCATTCCCTTCTCTTTTGTGTTTTTCACGTTGCAATTATAGAAGGTTTTGGCATTTAAATTGCTCATTATCTAATTAAAGTTTAGACCTCTTTCAATGTAAAAATCATAAAATCGAATAAGGTTTGTTTATTCACGGCTTCCCCTCAAATAATTCAAAAGGCTCCGGAAGTATGATTATTAAAAAAGTTGCAATTTTGTTAACCCTGTTCATTTTTGGAATAATCACCCAGGGATGGGCTGATTCAGTTAAATCGATAAACGACGCTGCCAATCAAGAAACAACGATAAAAATGGATGAAAATAAGGTGGCCATCCAGAAAAAGATAGGATCTGCAAAGCAACCCATTAAGTCATTGAAAAAACGCAAGGTCAGATCCCCATCTGACATTTCATATTCAGATTATGGAGCGATAATGGGCAGTATCAAATTGGATGTAAATTTTTTAAAAACTCTAGAAGAAAAAAAGAGGTCTCAATGGGTAGAATCCTTAGACAAGGTGATTTACTTCTACAAGTTTTCTCAGAACGCTTGGAGAGATAAATTCTTAAATTTTCGGGAAGTCACCCCTTCGACTCCTCGGCCCGAAGGCCAGTGCTTGCTCAGGGGTGACCCTGAGCGGCGCTTCCTCACCCCGCCTACAAAAGCGAGGCTTGGCGCCATCGAACGGGTCACCGAAACCAAATATTTAAATTCAGATTTTAATCAATCTATTTTGAAGCCATTTCCAGATCGAAATAAATATTTTGAAGAAGAGAGAATCCTGACAACATTAAAACATCTAGAATTTAAGAGGGTGGATATCTTCAAAGAAATATTTATGGGATTTTGTCTTTCTCTTGACCCAATGAATGGACACATGTTTTTAGAGATGAATATAACCCCCTCCTCCGGGAAAGAGGGGGGTTTTACCCTCCTTCGCAGAAAGCCAAAGGTTTTAAGACCGTAGATGAATGCGAGGGAGGGTACCCCTCGAAGGTTGTGGAGACCCCATGGGTTTTAGCAGGTTCGGGATTACTACGCTATTTTAAAAAGAAGACCTGTAAGGATTCCTTCATGGACAAAGATTATTTTAATATTCTTATTTTTGGCCATATGACCTTTGGGATCAGACGCCTGAGGATGCAAAAAGAGACTTTTAAAATACTCGTTTACCTTCTCGTCTTTTTTCAACTCGCGGTTACGTTCTTTTTGTGTAATTACATCCAGGTCAAGAAGAAAAATTATCTCTTGAACCAATTGCGTCAGGAGTCGCAGATTCAGAGATCCCAGATTCAATTATTCTCGGCAAAGATTGAGGAACTGGAGAAAAAACTTTCCAGATTGAAGGATTTTGACAGGAGGATCCGCATCATGGCCAACCTTGAAAGAGGTCAAGAGGTCACTCCCTTTATCGGCATGGGCGGGCCTCCGTCTTCTGTGATTCAGGGTAGATTAAAAGAAAAATCTAAGTGAAGGGAATAATTAAGAAGGAGAATAGGAGCGAACAATTCGGAATGACTGGCAATATAGGCTCTTTATTTCAGACAAAAAGGGCGGTGATCAAGATCACCGCCCTTTAGGATCATTTCCTCTAACTTACTTCCCTTGTTTTATCCTCTTTTCGTAGTTCTCACGTACCTCCTTCAACTCCTTTGGAGTCCTGCAGATATCCTCCGCTTGTATGGACTGTATGTTCTTCAGAATCGAAAATCCATATTTTTCACTGTAAACCGTCTCACCCCAGACCACATCTTCCACATCCAGGTGATCTTCTTTCCGCATGATCTTCCACCCTTCTGGAGTTTCCCATGCCAAAGGTTCCTTCTCGACAGCCTCAATGATCTTTTCCGTATCGGTCGTTCCTGCCCGCTCAATAGCCGCCTTGAGAAAGTAGACACCGGCATAGGTCTCTTCCGCCATGTAATCCGGATACTCTTTAAATCTTTCGTAATAGGTCTTTACAAATTTTTTATTCCCTTCCGAATCCGGGGTAAGGAAAAAGTAACGGGCGGCCACAAAAATACCTTCTGGCATATCTTTTCCAAGAGGGACAAGCGTCTCTAAAGCTGCCCCATCAGGAAAGGCAAACTTCATCTGATCAAACAGACGGAAAGGTAAGGCCTGCTTGATAAAGGTGACCGCGTCCATTCCCCATAGAGGGGACCATACCGCATCGGGCTTCACTTCGATGATTTTCTTGATGAAAGGAACATAGTCGGCCTCCATCAGCTTGGGCCATAACTCGCCAACAAACTCCACATCGGGCCTCAGTTCCTTCAGTTTTACTTTAAATGAACCCCACGATTCATAACCATAGCTATAGCCTGGCCCAATACACATCCAGCGTTTGTAAGGTTTATTGGCCATCAGATAGGCACCCGCCCGCGAGTGCATCATCGCATTGCTCAAAGTGCTGAACTGGTAACGGGTAAACTGGGGACCGGTCAATGAATCGGCAGCAGATTGGGTTATCACCAAAATTTTCTTATGCTCCTCAACAACCTTAACAATAGCTGCCGCCACACCACTGGAAGTTGGACCCATGATGAAATCCACCTTATCATCATTAATAAACCTCTTGGCAATCTGAACACCTTTATCAACCTTCATCTCAGTATCTTCAAAAATAGCCTTAACCTTTCTTCCCAAAATACCACCTTGTGCATTAATTTCGTCGATAGCCAGCTGGACTGCCTGCATTCCATGCTTACCATAACCGCCCATCTTCCCAGACATCACGAACATGACGCCCAACTTAATGGGCTGCTCTTCTGCACAAACAGGACTGAAAACTAAGCCAAAGTAAACAAAAGCCACGATTAAACCAACAAACAATTTTTTCCAAATCATAATTCCCACCCCTTTCTATTTGATAAATTGTTTCAAGAGATTTTAGATCCCACCTCCTTTCAATCCATATTGATTCCTTTCATTTGGAACTCTATTCTCTTATAGTCCACAACTCTTTGCAATAAAAAAATGGTCCAAGGAATCCACAAAATAATTCAACTTTGCTACATGGTTGGTGATAACTGATAGAAATGCGCGGTTATATGTATTATACTTATAGTTAGGAGTTTGGATGGAAAAAGTCAGGCTGGGCAGGACAAATCTAATAGTGACAAAACTGGGATGGGGTGGAATTCCTATACAAAGGGTGGGGGAGCGTGAAGCGGTCTCGGTCATACGGGCGGTGATTGAAATGGGAGTCGACCTCCTGGATACAGCCCGTGCTTATACCAACAGCGAGCACCGGATTGGATTGGCCCTCCAAAAAATAGATAGACCTGTTATTCTTTCCTCAAAGTCTCTGGTAAGAACAGCGAAGATTTATAATGAAGTGCATGAGAGCCTCAAGCAGATGAAGGTGAAAAAAATCAATATTTACCATCTGCACGGTGTTTCCAACTTCGAGGAGTATGAGAAGGTCATGGCCCCTGGAGGAGCTTACGAATGTTTAAATCGTGCTCGAGACGAAGGATTAATTGATCATATCGGCATAACCAGCCATAACCTCAATGTATTGGAGAGGGCGATCGAGGACGGGCATTTTGAAGTCATCATGGCTTGCTATAGCTTTTTAGAACCTGATGCAGCTCAGAAAGTGTTCCCCTTGGCTAAGGAAAAAAACATCGGGATGTTGGTGATGAAGCCATTTTCGGGCGGAGTGATTGATGAGGCTGGTCCAGCCATGAGGTTTGTGCTCTCCACTCCAAATATTGCACCCATTCCGGGGTCGGAGACTCTGGAAAAGGCCCATGAGAATTGGAAGATTTTTACTGAAGGGTATTCTCTAACTGAGAAAGACAAAGAACGAATCGAAGCCATCAAGAAGGAATTCCATCAGCAATTCTGTAGGCGCTGCGACTACTGTCAACCATGCACTGAAAAGATCAATATTCAGTTCGCAGTCGGGTTAAAGACCATCATCAAACGATTCGGTCCTCAAGCACTGGAGTTAGGGTGGATGAAGGATTTAATAGAGAAGGCCCGAAACTGCTCGGAATGTGGAGATTGCCTGCCGCGCTGTCCTTACCAGTTACCAATCCCCGACATGATTAAAGAAAATTTGGCTTGGTATGACAGCCTGAGGTAATAACTAACCTTTTTAAGTTTCCTTTAAAATACCTCCATTCTCTAACTGAACCCGACCCCAATTCTAAGTTTTTGTCCAATGTCAACAGGCTGTTGAAAAAGGCTAAAATTAATCAAACTGTTATGCTGAACTCGTTTCAGCATCTGATAGAAATCAATAAGTTAGTAGACCCTGAAACAACCCATGAAACAAGTTCAGGGCATGGTTCAGGGTGACAAAAAAAGAGTTTTTCAACAGCCTGCCAAGCTCTGACCCCAATTTTACAAAAAAATCCCCTCCACCGACATGATATCGATGAAGGGGATTGGAAGTTAAGCAATTTTCAACACCCTATCCGACCTTCTCGTTCTTTCGGGTGCGAAGTTTTGTTACATATCGTAATGGACTAAACGCTACTCAGGGAACGGATGCCTGCGCCTCCATTACTTCACGGCATTGGCCCCGGCCGTTGCGATGACACCATCCTGCTGCGCTGAGCCCCCGGAGACACCGATGGCGCCAATGATCTTGCCATCCTGAATGATGGGTACGCCGCCTTCAATGGCGATGATCCCGTCCAGTGTCAGATAGGCTGTGTTTCCACCACCGATCACACCCTCGAAGCTCTTGGTGGGACGCTTGTAAGAGACAGAACACTTGGCCTTGTGCAGGGCGACATCGAGGCTGCCATACTGAACAACGTCGAATCGTTCGAGGTAGACCAGGTTGCCTCCGGTGTCCACGATGGTGATGACCACATTCACTTTCATCGTGGTCGCCTCAGTAGCTGCCGCCGCAGCCGCCTTCTTTGCCGTCGCCAGGTTGATGTTCGGACCGTAGGGATTCGGCATCTGCTGGGCCAGGACGGTGTGGGAAGCAAAAACCAGTAGAGCAACGCAAAACGCCAAAACAACAAATTTAGGTAATCGCATAATCTTCCTCCTTTTCTCTAAGATATCCCTCATTGATAAGAAGATAAGAACTTGCTTTGGGATGGGTAGAATGTACAAAAAGAGGACTTGAATGTCAAGAATAAAGAGTACCGATGATTACCTATTTAAATCAAGCATACCTCACTGGTCTTTACCCAATTAGAAATATAGAAATTCAAATGAGTAACTTTGAAAACAAAAAGGCAGAGACATTTCTGGCTCTACCTTTGAAGTTAACCCTTCGACTCCCCGGCATAAATGCGGGGGCTTGCTCAGGGTTAACCCTGAGCGGCGCTCTCACCACCGCCCTGAAGGGCGGAGCTTAGCGCCGCCGAATGGGTTAAATTAGCAAACGAAGCGTTATTATAGCCGAACTTGGAAACTCCTCTCAAACTCATTAAAGGACTTCGTAAGAATGCCTTCTATATTTATAAGAAATTGTGTTACTAATTGGGTGTTTACAAACGCATTCAAGAACGCATCGTTCTTACAAACCAAATTTAGGCGTCTGACTTGATTAGCGCTTGAGACTTTCAATTCCTCTCCAAATCTCTTGATCGTCTCTTTAATCTCTTCGAGGTTTCCCTTATGAAGCCAATACATGTTCAGATAGACTCTGGTGGCTACCTCTTTTCCGCTCATAATCGGGATAATACCATAATAATATTTCCAGTATTTTTGTAACACCAAATTATACCGCAATAAACTTAGTATAGAAACATATTTGAGGGCATCCTGCATAGTGGTTGCCCTGATATGCACCAATTTGTCTTCATTTCCCTTGTAGACTGCTATGACTTTGTCATAAGAGACGTACCTATCTACAATATCCAAAAATGGAAGCACGGGTCTGATAGAATCACAAATGTCTTCTTTATTTCTGTGCGGGCAAAAGTAGCATTTTTTGAACTCAATGGCTTTTCTTTTATCCTCGGGTATTTTTGTAGGGTCTTGCCAATAACTCTCCGTGACTTTTTCGATATTTTCTTTCGTAAGTTCTAACTTTGTTGAATCTGGGAAAAGGAGATAAAGCCCTTCTTTTTCAAAATCGCTCAATCTCAAATTTACTATTTTATTTTCCACTACTCCTCCTTGTCTCTTAGCGGTATTTGTCTATCGATTACAAGTTGAAACCTACATCTTCTTATGGTCCCAGCCAATCAGCAATTACAGGAAGAACCCGATATCGGACTTGACAGTTTCTGTCAAATTAAGTTCTATCTTTCACAGCGCAGCGTAGCCGCAACCAAATATAAAACCATGCTGATTTTGCGAACCCTATTACGTGCTCAATAACCACTATCTGTCACTCCCGCGAAAGCGGGAGTCCAGAACGCCTATGAAAATACTGGATTCCTGCTTTCCCAGGAATGACAAGGACAGTCCGACGGAAGACTGACAAGATAATATGCTTAACAAAATTTCAAGAAATTCAACGTTAGTAGTACAGATTATTAAGAAAGGGAATAGCTAACCTTTTATAATTTCCTTTAAAATCCCTCAATCCTCTTATGTGAACCCATTCATATATAGTTTCTACTCTTTTCTAATGAAACTCGGATTCCAGGTACCCGGACTTTTCCCCTAACAAAGGTTAGATCAGCACCTCTTCCATCCAGCCTAGTTTGATCAGCTGAATGCGGCTCAAGTCACTGACCCCGAGGTGATATGTTTTATCGGCCACCATGATATGGATAGGGGGAACATCCAGAGCCCTGTCTTCGCCGAAAAAGGCGATCCGCTTCACCTGGAGGAGATGAGCTCCTACCGTATCTACAGCCACGGGGTCGGTTCCCACGATCAGCCCCTTATAGGGCCAAACGTATCTTTTGTCGAAAAAATTGGCTCCCCTTCCATAAAATTGGGGCGTGAGGGCACTGAGGATATTCAGGCGGGTCTTTCCCTTTACGATGGGGTAAGTCCAAATTTTGCCCAGGGGCGAGCAACCTTCATCATGGTAGGCAGAAGGGTTGGGGACAAACTGGATGTAATTTTTCAGGCAGGTCCCGACCCCTGCCCAGTGATGCGTCCTCAACGGCCGCGCATTGACGAGCGCAGTGGCGTTGAGGAAGACCGGATTATTCAGGACTCCGCGGTCATCGATGTCGATATTTTTTTCCGCCACTCCCACATCCAAAAGCCTGCGCTTAATAGCCGCTTCCAATTCTTTGGGGGTCGGCATCTTTCCCCATACATTACTTTTAATTCCCACCACATCTGAACTCTTGAAGAGCTTCTGCCAAGCTTCCAGGGGTTCATTGGCTCCCAGGAGACTCTTGACGGCTTGATCCAGCATGGATTGCAGGATCTCCTCCTGCACTTTGTCTTGGCGCCCTAATACCTCAGCATTCCGGATGAGGACGACTTTCGCCGTTGGCTCTGCCCGAGCTTCCCTCAGGATCCCTGACCCCAAGGTAGCAGCCATTGCGGTTCCAGCCGTGACTCGAAGAAAATCCCTACGGGTGATGATTTTTTCTCCCATCTAACTCAAACCTCCTTTCTATATATCCCCTATCCTCTCTTCCTCAGAGGAGCAGAGGGCTAAGTGAAGGGAATCTGCGTTCAACGTCCCCCCAAGCATTTTTTCTTCTGTAGCCTTGAGAAGGGCCTCGGCATCGGCCGCCGTGGGAGCTCCAAAAACAATGGGAACAAATTCATTCCGCTGCCGGGCAACGGTCCACTTCCCGTCTTCCGTTTTTAAACGATCCTTCCCCCCAGCATCAGGAAGGTAAGCCTTTATGAAGCTCTGATAAGCATCTCCGGCCTCTTTCAAACTGGGGTATCGAATCAGAAGAAGTTGGGTCTTTTGTTTATCTTGAAGGTATTGAGCGAGCACGGCTTCTGTTTTCCGGTTCAGGTTTAAAATGTTCTGGTGGGAAATGAAAAACCGCTGGTTCAGGAGAATGTGACTCTTAAGATAGCGAACGCTCTTATCGACCAGCCCGAGGTCCTTGCCTGGAATAAAGCCAACCAATTTCGGCTCCGGACCCATAGCCGGGATTGAATTTGCCGCAGCCCTGCCCGCCTTGAGGATCGCCGATTCGACCTCCACCCCCTCCCCTTCTGCATAGATGCTGACAAAATACTTTCCTTTCCAGAACCGAAGCAACCCTCCCCCGAACTCCGATCCCTGGCCGATTCCTACGGCTTCATCCTGATGCTCAAAAGAAAAAACCCCATAAGCATCCTCTGAAGAGGCCATTTCATAGAGTTCAACGATAAGGGGGGGTTGGTTCGATTTCTCAAACCGGCGAACCGTGAGATTCTGAAAACCATACGCCAGATAAAGTTCTGCGGCGCCATCGATGTATTCAAATAGGGTCCTGGAATTATATTTCATCTCCTTCTCGTCCCACTTCCAGCCCGCGGCTTCTGAGGGCAGGGAGATCTCTTGATTCATTTTTCCCTTCTCTTCCCCCTTGACCCATTCGGCGGCGCCAAGCCCCGCCTTTGAAGGCGGGGTAAAGAAGCGCCGCTCAGGGTCAACCCTGAGCCCCTCGGCCTGAGCTCGGGTCGAAGGCAAGCCACGGCCTTCAGGCCGGGGAGTCGAAGGGTTGACTATTTCGGCTACCGTGAATATCCAAACCATGATAACAAAAAAAGTCCAAATCCGCATATCAGATTCCTATTAAAATCAATTTGGGCGCAATCCCCTAATGTGAACCCGTCTCTAATTACCATTGAGATCTTCTATAATTACCCTAAAATAGTTACCTTTTATCTTTCCCTCTCTCAAATAATTAAACTTTAATAGAGAAGACTTGAGTCAACAGACACTGCCAGGTTACTTGTTCCACCTGTAAAGGTTCACGGTTTCTGATAGAAATATGCACCGTTAAAATACAAACATATTGCATCTTTTATAAATAGAAAAGCAACACTCTGTTCATAATTTAGTGCACGCTTCCCTACTCTAACCCCTTAGCTATAGTCATTCTATTTTTTATTCTTTGGGTTTTTGTGCATAAAATAAGGCGCCTTCGGTATGGGGGGAACTTTTGAATCCGGTATATCGACGCAATTCCGCCTGCTGAAATCCGACTTTAACTATGAGGGCCAGGAAATCCTTCCCTGGTATAGTCCCGCCAATTCACTGATACCAATTTTCTATTCTTCCGGCCCGCTCTGATGGCAAGGCTTCTACCAAGACCATGTCCGCTATCATCAACCGGCCTGCCGGCTTAAGTGCACGGAATGTTTCCTTCAGAGCCTTTTCTTTATCCAAGGTTAGGTTGAAGACCCCGTTGGAGATCACCACATCAAACATCTGGCTCTTGAAAGTGAGGGTCTCGGCTTTCCCCACCTCAAACCTGACATTAGCTAAGCCCAAAAGGGCCGAATGCTTTTTTGCCTTTTTTATCATTTCAGCAGTAATATCTATCCCGATAACTTCTCCTTGAGGACCTGTCATCTTGGCAGCCACCAGAGAATCAAAACCAGCGCCGCAGCCAATATCTAGAACAACTTCCCCTTTATTTATGGAGCCAAGGCTAAAGGGGTTCCCCACCCCGCAAAATGACTCTAAAATAGGATCGGGGAAATCACGAATAATGTCAGATGGATATCCCTGCTTTTTTATCCCTTCTTTCCCGGTGGGATAATTAAATCTCCCATTAGGTGATTGGGCTACCGCGATATATTTTTCTTTGATCCTCTCCTGAATCAGGAGTTTTTCTTGCTCATTCAGTTCCCTATCCATAGTATATCAGCTCCGCACTTGAGTCGGCAGGACAGAAATCATCGCTCCGATCACTCACGATGAGGGCCAGCATCGACCAGAAAAAAGTTGCCGAGAGGTACGTTTCTTAATCGCTATTGACAAAGCACTCATCACCTTTTCCTCAAAACCAACCCTTCGGGATCGGAACTTTATATGCTCTATAGGCGAAGAGGGCAGAGAGAATAACAAAAACGAAAAATATGAGAGGGCTCAATCCAAGAGTCATTCTTGTTCCGGCCAGGAGGGAGGTGAGGACAAGAAAGAGGCAGAGTCCCGAAAACCTTTTCCTTCTCGTCCGAAGACTAAGCAGTTTAGGTTTACTCTCATCGGGCAGAAGGCCTTCTGGCTTTACTGTTGAGAGAATAGTTTCAATCTTCGGTTGCACGCCAAAATGGATATATGAGAGAAAACTTGTGAGGAGAATAAATGCTACAACCTTAATCGCCAGCGTCCAATTTAAAAAGAGAGAAGTCCATCCGAGGCCGGTGATCCAGATCAGTAGGAGGCCGGTGGCGAGGATGACTGCCAGGTAAGCATAACACCGAATAGGTTGTTTCTTGATGATGTTCTCCATATAACGGTCTGGATTATACCCTGGCGGAAGTCCGAACCTTGCCCTCTCATTGACGATGATCAACATGTAGAGAGGAGCAGCCATGAAGAGCGTAGCGATCAGATGGATCGCCAAAATAATGGATCTCCAGTCTTCCATTTCGTCTCCCTCCTTTTTGGAATTATGCCTTATCTTGTAGTGTTACCTAAATTTCTACTTCTATCTCCTGAACTTCTCCGGTTTCGAACAATAATTCATCACGCTCAAAGTCGTCTTCTTGTGCGACCCTTATAGATTTCCATCCCTGACGGAGATCGGGCGGTGAGACCTCTGCAATCCTTTGAGACAGTTCTTCCCCGATGATTAGCTTTGTAAGGGAAATCACTGCCCGGGCTGCAGCATCAGCCTCTCTCAAATCTTTCAGGTTAGCCATTCTCATCACAGCTTCTAAGAACTCTTTTCTTGTTTCCATAATATAACCTCCTTGCTGTTAAAGAATTTTTACTAATTAATAAAAATTCATTCGGGATCTTGCCGCTTTGTCGAGCTTACATAATTTTGGATTTATGAAAGACGAGATTAAGAAAGGCTCCGAGGTTATGTTATGTAAGAGTCCCCTTGGAGCCTCATACAGGCATTTTCTGGAAACCCCATTTCATAAGATGCTCCACATGGACACCCTTACTGAAAAATAACTACCAAAACATCTATCAAAACAAAAAGGCCGAACTTACCAAAGTCCCATCCTTCGGCAGTTCGGCCATCTTCTTTTAAGAAGACTCGCCTTTTTCCGCCCCCCCTACGAAGGGCTTGTTTTTGTCGGCAAAGTCGCTATTTAACGCTAATTCAAAACAATACCTCTTGTCAATATGTAAAATAGGATTGTGAAAATTATCTTTTTAATCGTAATCTTTGCAAACAGGCGTCCGCCTTTTGTAGACAAAACCGTTGTTCTATCAACGAACGATTACAACCTGCTAATGGTGCAATAAGCCGGTTTACCGATGAATAACGAGGAAGAAATCAACGCCAAATTTGATAGTGGCTGGAAGGTCGAATTTAGATTTTCACAACTAATTTCTTCAGATCCTTTTGAAATCCCTCCATCCTCTAATGTGAACACGTCCCCGATCTATTTTATTGGAATGATATAGGTGAAAAAAACAGAATCGTCCCATTTAATTACAAAAACATCTTGACAAATCGAGGTCACTTACATAGGCTAAATTGCAAGTCGTTTTTCATATTCCATTCCGATCATCATTCAGGAGAAGATGTAATGGAAGAGAGCATGAATGAAACCAAGAAGTGCGAGTACTGCAGCAAAGATATCAATATCCACATCAAGGTATGTCCTTTTTGCGGAGGAGAGGTTCGTGATATTCTTGAGAAGGAACTTCCTCCTCTTTGTCCGCGATGTCGGGTCTCCCTTGAACCTCACGCTCGAGACGGGGAGAATTACAATCTCTGCCCCCGTTGTGGCGGAATATGGCTTGACCAGGATGAGTTTCACCAGGTCACGAAGGAGTCGGACGTTTACAAGGATGAGGACACTCACAAGAAATATTTTCGTGGGCCGCTGACCGACCCTGTGGAATACATACCCTGCGTGCGGTGTGGGAAGCTAATGAACCGGAAGAATTTTGCACACATCTCCGGGGTCATCATAGATGAGTGCGGGTCCCATGGGGTATGGCTGGATGCCGGGGAGTTAGAAAAGATAAGGCTTTTTATTGTGGACGGAGGTCTCGAAAAGGCGCAAGACAAGAAAATAGAGAGGATAGCATCAGAGCTTAGGGATCTGGCTAATCAGGCCGACCATACGGCCTTCATGATGAGGCTCCTTCATTTCTGGAAGGTCAAGAGATGGTTATTCGGAGGCTGAGTTCCATGTGAGGGTCGATCCCCTGCGGGTCTATTGGACTCCTAAAAATCGTTGGGACGCCGCGATCAGTTGCGGATGGTTACACCGTGCTGTTGGTCATCGGTTAAGATCTCAAAGGCGGCTCGATGTTTGGAAGAAAGGATTTCGATCCTGTCCGATGGACCGGATTGTTTATGCGTGATTTTGAGTTCACAGGAAGCAATCTTAGTGTTGAGGCAATACTTGCTACCGCCGGGTGGGTTATTATATCTCAGACCAACAAAAGCCTCTCGTGATGCTGATATCGTTCCTTCAACACTGACCTTATTTGTCTCCGATCTGAAGTTCCAGTTGAAATATTTGATTGAGGCCTTTGCACGGATTGCTTGTGTCAAATTATTAAGTGCAATCTCCTCGCCTCGGTGGCGTAACACCAAAACAGTCATAAACGGAGTCCAGAAAGGCCCGATCTTTAATCTGGCGGTCGCCACCTCCAGGAAGCTAAGAGGGTCATTATCAAAACCGGCAACCTGCCCCCATGCATAATGGTCAGTATGCTTTGAACCCCAGTTATGGTTTTGGCTTCCGATCCAGTCTGCCACTTCGATCCTCTTGCCATTAACAGAAATCTGCCCATTGTATTTAGCCATAGGCATTCCTACAAGAACTTTGGCTTTGGGCAGCCTTCTTTTGTAACTTTTGAGTGAAAGCAGAAAAAGTGGTTCTGCTTCACCGCTAAAAGCAAGATCCCAAGAAATCGAATGCTCTCCTGAAGCGATCGACCCCCTCAACCCGCCTGGCTCCAAAATGGAATCACCAACCTTTACAAAGAACTCATCCGTCTTGAAGATGCACTCTTTGAACGGAATCTCCTTTCTCAACGCAACATGGTTACCTGTTTCACCATCGAAATAAATAGCCCAAAGTTCGCCAACTGCATTTTCAGGATGATTTTGGGGGCTGAAAATGGTATAGCGTATCCAGAAAGCGATCGGCCGGGTTGGATGGTTGGCCCGCTGGAAAAAGCTCTCATAATGCCCCGCTGCCTGCCCTGGTTGATAACGCGTCCAGTTTGCTTGCTGACGACCAATCTCCAATTCTTTTTTTATGTTTTTCCCTCCTAAAAAAGATGCTCAAAATGTGAACCCGCCCCCAATTTCTATTCCCCTCCATCCTGAAGCATTTTCACCGCCTTATTACAAATGAACATGTGAGCAATATTCGCCGGCATTATTGGTTCTGTTCGGTTTAAAACCTAAGATAGAGAAAGTCACTAAATTCAATCTGCTTCATTTGTTCATTCCGAAAATTAACAAAATATTCTGCCAAAAGTGCCGACTGGGCATCCTTCCTTATTCTCTAATTAAATATTCTCCAACTTTTTTATTACGTCGCTAATACTTAATTTTTCACTCTTGCTTATGTAGTATCTCTGCTCTAGTTTTTCCAGAAAAACATACAAAAAATTTACATTTTTGATTACTAAACGATACTGATCAATAAAATTCTCTATTACCTTTTTGATTTCAACATAATGCTTATCCGATTGTAAGGCCATTACTGCCAAAGTATCCAAAACCAGGCGATCTAATCTATGAAAATCATCCTGAACAAAATCTTCTTGGTAACTTATTTTCAGTAACTCGATAAGAAACGGTACTGATTCAAGAGTCCGCAGAGATAGAAGAGGAGAAGTACCAAAGGATCTTTCAGTGAATTGTTTATGTTTTTTTGTCCATTCAACATAATATTTCAACCCTTCCAGATCTTGAATTTGAATCAAATAGGCTGCTGCTTTGAGTTTCTCTTCCTCATTGCCATTTGCAAGAATATCTAAAAGAAATGTTTGAGGATACTTGCTATTTCGTTTGATGAGTTTCTCAACAACACTCCATTTAAAGTCATCTTCAATCTTAGGCAATATTTGTTCTAACCCAAACATATTTCCAGATAATTCACAAAAAGTTTCTAATGCAATCTCACGGACTTCAACCCTTCTTTCAGGGTTTGGAATCTCATCCAAAACA
>CAWGAV010000018.1:0-29936 GCA_963820625.1 uncultured delta proteobacterium | reverse complement strand
CCCCATCTGAATGAGAGGAAAGCCACAACACCACTCCTCCCCTCCCAAGATGGTAAAGTCCACTTTGCCCTTATCTAAAATCTGAACGAAGGCCTGCGGAATCTTTTGGACTAATGGGAAGAAAGCTGCCACACATCCTACAAAATAGACCACCTCGGCCTTCTCCTTCTGAAACATGTGCTCTGGAACGTTCTTTAAGAAATCCATCCACAAGGTTCGTTCTTCGTTGGGTTCATCGGAGATATTAAAATTGTTCTCCAAAGCCTCCACGACTCGGTCTACCAATTTTGGGTATTGGTGCATATCAGCTAAACATGCTCTTCCTGCGAGAACCCCTTGGTTGGTCTCTACTGCAGGAAAACAGGTTTGCGTACAAAGCCTACAGCCTGTGCATCGAAAAAGGGCCTCTTCTATTTCGGGTGTCCAACCGATTTTCCCCTCGATGATGGCCCTGACAAGGGCATTCTTCCCCCGGGGGGTTGCCCATTCCCTTCCTTTAACCGTATAAACTGGACAGTGGGCCAGACAGAAACCGCAACGATTACATTTGGCGATCTCGTCATATAAAAGGGCCTTCAGTTGTTCCGTCTTCATGTCTAACTCCTTATCTATCGTAATCAGAATTAAACGGATGTTTAAAGTCCAAATGTCAAAGTTCAAATGCCAATTCAAATCCAAAGTTCAAATATCAAAAATTCGGATTTTGGAATTTGATATTCATTTGACATTTGGATTTTGACATTTGAAATTAACATTTTTTAACTAAATTCCTCCCACAAATCGGCCTATATTCAGAATCCCTGCTGGATCTATTTGTTCTTTCAACCGGCGCACGACCAGATAATCACCTCGGAACTGTCCCCACACATCCACATTCTTCTTGATTAAAAGAGGAGACGACTCCACGACGAGGTTTCCTTCATTTTTTACCGCTTCAGAGGTGAGTTTTCCGATGAGCTCGATAAAGGATTCAATCTTTGATCGTAAATTCTTTCCTGCCAGGATATAGGAGTAAAGAATTCCGTTTCCGGAATGGCAGATCAAGGCACAATCTATCCCCAATTCTTTGGTAATCTTTTCATAACTCCCCATCATCTCCCCGGATTTAGAGATCAAAAAGTTGGACTTCAGGGAGATGAGGTTTGGGGATTTCTCGGTTAATCCATTGGAGAAGTCGCGAATGGCAATCCAAAAAGCCTGATGCTTCTCTGGACCCAGAATCACGGCATCAAGAACTTTATGCTTCTTTCCGATCCCACTCATCTCGGAGGTCTGCCTTTCAATGCTTTCAGCAACCCCTTCCAGCCCGATGGCAACGAGATAATTTGCATTTGGAGGCATGGACATCGAATATTTCATCTTTTGGACAGCTATGGAATTGAGGATCTGAATGGATGAGGGAATTAATTGGGAGCCTCTCATTTCACGAGCAAAACCATCTGCCTCCTCTAATTTCGCAAAAGAAAACAATAAGGTTGCCTCCTTTTCAGAAAGAGGAAGCAGTTTAAAAGTCATTTCACAGATAATACCCAGCGTTCCATAAGAACCGATCAAGAGTTTACACATGTCATACCCGGAAACATTTTTAACCGTCTTCCCACCGGAGACCACAATATCCCCATTTGGGAAAACAGTCTTGGTCCCAATCATCATATCCCTGGCTGTGCCATAGAGGAGCCTCTTGGGCCCGCTGGAGTTGGTCGCTGTAATGCCACCCAGAGTGGCTTTTTCTGTGAAAGGTGGATCAAGAGGAAGAAAATACCCCTTTCCCACTTTCGCCAAACTTTTTTGAACTTCATTCAGAGTAATTCCACATTCTGCGGAGAGGGTCAGATTTTCGCAGTCGCTATCCGTGATACGATTGAGCCGGCTGGTGGAAAGAATGATATCTATCTTTTTTGGAATTCCACCCATCCCCATTTTAGTTCCGCTCCCTCGCGGGATGATGCTGAGATGCTGCTGATTGGCATAGGACACAACCTTTGAAACCTCATCAATCGTCTTTGGAGAGACGACCACCTTCGGTTTCTTCCCATCTAATGCGTAGGCTTTGAGCTTATCCGGATCTTGGATCACGTTTGCCTCTCCAACAATCTCTTTCAATTTGGAAAAAAGTTTATCAGTCCTGGGCATACAAAATCTCCTTTTTTTTTTTTAATCCCTCCCACCCTCCCTTTAGAAAAGAGGGCTTCACGAAATTGGAAGGGCTTGAAATTATTAATGTTTTTAATGAGCTAATTTAGGTATTTCCTAACCTTATGAATACCTTTTTATTTCAAACACTTACGTATTGTGTTCTAGTACCTTCGCCAATTTCTTTGGTTTTTTTTAAGCCTCAAAAAGGGCAAGTTAGGAAGAATACATTTTGTGAAGACCTTATTCCATTTAAATTTAACCTCTCTATTTTTCAAACGAAACTCTTCCTAACTCTGTTTTTCTGGTATCCTCTTTATCGTGAATTCTTCGCACTCTTCACGAAAATGGAGGATACCATGGACCAATTAGGTCTGCTTTCCCCAGAATCTCTTCCCCTTAGAGTCAAATACGATATTCTCTTTGAACCTCTTCCACCCCTTCCTGTCGTGGAAAAGCGCCGAGGCCGTCCACCTTTTTCCAAAAACGCCTTGCTCAAAGCTCTCATCTATAAAGCTTTACGTCGTATGAAAACACTGACGGATCTCACCTTTGAGTTCCAAAACAATCCTTCCATCTGTGAAGCTGTAGGATTTGATCTCTATGAAGATCCTCCTTCCATTGAAAGGTTCTCCCAATTCCTTCGAGAAACACCCCATCCCGTTTTACAAAATGTTCGCATCCAATTAGTTCAAAGTCTTCTCGAACAAGGGATCATCTCCGGTAAACACCTCGTGATGGACTCCTGTCCCATCATGGCAAAAGTGAAGGAAAATAATCTCAAAACTGCTCTCAGTAACCGCTTTGATAAAACTCGAAGACCCAAAGGTGATCCCGATGCTCGGCTGGGAAGTCTTCTCCATTTTCCTCAACGTTTCAAGAAAGAGGTCCGATACTTCTGGGGCTACCGAAATCATATCATCGCTGATGCTCAAGAAGAACTTCCCCTCTGGGAAGTCACTCATCCTGCTGACATCAGTGAAGTCCATCAGGCGATCCCCTTGCTCCAAAAAATCAAAGAAACCTTTCCTCTCATGATTGAAACCGTGGGTGGCGATGCCCTCTATGATGCAGAATCGATCCTCCGTTTCATCATCGAGGATCTCAGAGCTCAAGCAGTTATCCCTCGCAATCTTAGGAGCAACCAAGATCCTTCCTATACTTTGAAAGGAAATGATGTCTACTGCCAGGCCGATCTTCCGATGTATCGCAAAGGGAAAAACACCAACAGAAGAACGGGAATCACTTACCTCCAATATAGCTGCCCCATTCATTTCGGAAAAGAAAGACAGCGGCACCTTATTTGTCCTGCTACTCATCCCAAATTCATTACCCAGAAAGGATGTAATGTCTTGATTCGTCTGACTCCGAGCATCCGAGAATCTATCGACTATGGAAGCGAAACTTTTAAACAACTTCAAAACAAACGGACTTCGGTAGAAAGGATCTTTTCTCGACTGCTTTCTATTGCTATGCAAGATCCACCGGTCATTGGACTTGATGCGATCCGAAATTATTGCACAATCGCTCATATTACAGTACTCTTAGTAGCATTGGTTGCAAAGTGCTCAGGGTACCCTGATAAAATTCGTTTCATTCGATCCTTCGTCCCCCATTTTTTAACTTAGGGCTTCCAACTGAATTTTGTGAAGCCCTATTTAAAAAAGGGAGGAGATAAATGTACTCCCCCTTTTATAAAGGGGAATTGGGGGGGATTATTATTCTTGAACTTCAGGTAAGACCTTTCCCGGATTGTAAAGATCTTCAGGATCGAAGGCCATTTTTACCTTTTTCATGGCGCCAATGTCCTGAGGCGTAAAAACGAATAGCATTTCCTTCTTTTTCTCTGTACCAATACCATGCTCTCCACTGATTGTCCCGCCGGCATCGGCACATAATTTCATGATCTCAGAGCCTGCTAAATGAACCTTTCTCAATTCCTCCTCATTTCGTTCATCGAATAGGATGAGAGGATGAAGGTTTCCATCCCCTGCATGAAAGACATTGGCAATGGCAAGGCCATATTTCTTGCCCACCTCCATCACCTTGGTCAAAACCTCAGGAAGTTTTGTTCTGGGGACAGTTCCATCACAAACCAGATAATTAGGCCTGAGCCTGGCAATGGCGCCAAAAGCTCCCTTTCGGCCTGCCCAGAGTTGGGTCCTCTCTGCCTCGGTTTTGGCAGTCTTCACCTCATGGGCGTTATTTTTCTTGCAGATTTCCATGATTCTTTCAGCCAGCCTCTCCATTCCATCTTTGAGTCCGTCGAGCTCAATTAAAAGGACCGCTTCAGCATCCAAGGGAAAACCTGCATGGATTGATTCTTCGACAGCCTTAATCGTCAGTCTGTCCAACATTTCAAGAGTGGCTGGGACGATGCCATCGCCGATGATGGCGGAGACTGTTCTCCCGGCATCCTCTAAAGTATTGTAGATGGCCAGCATGGTTTTCACTGCTTCTGGTTTTGGCATGATTCGGAGGATCAATTTTGTGGCGATGCCAAGAGTGCCTTCTGAACCCACAAGTACCCCTGTCAAATCGAATCCCGGATTGTCCAATGTCTTGCCGCCGACCTGAATGACCTCCCCGTCATAGAGAACCACTTCTGCTCCCAAAATATGATTGGTTGTCACTCCGTATTTGAGGCAGTGCGGTCCCCCAGAATTTTCTCCGAAATTTCCGCCGAGGGTTGAAACCTTTTCACTAGCAGGGTCTGGTTGATAAACATATCCGTAGCGGGCCAATGCGTTTTTCAAAGCGAGAGTAAAGATCCCTGGCTCCACCACAGCTCTTTGATTTTCGATATCGATCTCGAGGACCTTATTCATTCTGGAAAAATGAATGATAATTCCGCCTTGTGTTGGGATGGTACCACCACTCAGGTTTGTTCCTGACCCTCTGCCAATAACGTGGATCCCTGCCCCATGGGCAAATTTGACGATTTTAGAAACTTCCTCTGTTGAACCAGGGAGGACGATGCAATCAGGTTTTCCTCGAAAGAGAGAGGCATCGTAACCGTAGAGGTACAAGTCTGTCTCTGAGGACAAGACATTTTCTTTCCCCACAATCTTCGTCATTTCTTCAATCAGTTTTTCACGTTCCATAATTTTCTCCTCGTTCAAGGCTAAAGCCTTGAGTTACAGATATCTTCAGTTTTGTCAACTCAACCCTTTAGGGTTGATTTCATTCACCTAATCGATCTCCAATCTTTAAATCGACCGATTTGGCAAATTCACCAGGCCCTATCTTCTCCCCCTTATCCACTCTGAGTTTGCCAACATTTATAAGGCCACCCTTCACAGCGATTTGAAGATTCCCCTCTTCGATAGAGACGATTTCACCGGGTTGCTTTTTCATTCTCTGCTAGGGTTCATTTTAGCATCATAAAATCTTACCCTTTTCCCTTTAAAAGTCGTATAGGCACCTGGTTGAGGATCACATCCCCTACACTAAATTGTAAATGTCCTTGATCGATTTTTCAAAATTCATAGAGGCAACTCGATCATCACAAGGAGGCTCATAGGTAGCTTGGGATTCATCCTGGGGGATTTTAGGTGCCTTTCCTTTTTTGATCAATTCAACAGCCTCCACCATGGCCTCCACTCCCATGAGAAAAAGGGCGTTGAAATAAAGTGATCCTGTCGTATCATCAGGGCCAATTTCTATTTCTTTCTGTAACAAAATGGGACCGGTGTCGATACCTTTTTCAACCCAGAAAATGGTCAAACCCGTTCGGGTATCGCCCCGAATAATGGCCCAATTAATCGCACTGGCACCGCGATGTCTGGGTAAAATAGAAGGATGGTAACAGATGGTTCCCAAGGAAGGGACAGTGAGTAACTTTTCCGGGATGATATCGGTTACAAATGCCAATATGGCAAGATCCGGCTGCAATTTCACAGAAGCATCATAGACTTGAGGATCCTTCATGAAATTTGGACGAAAAAAGGGGATTCCTGACTTTTCGGCCAAAACCTTCATCCCCTCGCCCCTTTTATCCGGAGGAGAGAAGAACTCCGACTACTTCCTCCCCTTTTTGAATCAAGGCCTGTAAAACTTTCTCCCCAAAGGGGCCTTGTCCAACTATGATAATTCTCATCGATTAAACTCTATATCTAATGCTCCAACCTTCTTATCATCCTTCTGACAAAGCAAGAAAAGAAAGCTAAACTTTAATCTATACCCCTCCCTTTTATAAGGGGAGGGGGTGAGGTAGGGAGATTGAATTCCTCCTCCCCTTTATCCTCTCCCATAATGAGAGAGAAATCCAACCCTTTTTATAAAGCTAATACTACTACCTTAAGTTAAAAATAAAAACCCAATATTTTCAAACGTTCTGTATTTCAGCGAAATTAAATGTTTCAAACCCAATTCCAAACCCATAATATAAACTTTATAATTTTTCTTAAATAAATATAACTATAAATAAAAAATCAAACTTAACCCATGAATTAACTTGTCATTGCGAACGGAGTGAAGCAATCTCAACGGATTGCTTCATCGTTCCACCAAACGGAACTCCTCGCAATGACGCTTACGGGTATCATTGTCCAAATCGATCTCCAATTTTCAATTCGACAGATTTGGCAAATTCAACGGGCCCTATCTTCTCCCTTTTGTCTACTCTTAGTTTCCCAAAGTTTATGACTCCGCCTTTTACAGCAACTTGAAGACTTCCTTCTTCGAAGGAAATGATTTCACCCGGTTGCTTTTCAATGGCTGAGAGGGGCATTTTAGCATCATAAAATCTTACTCTTTTCCCTTTAAAAGTCGTATAGGCACCTGGTTGAGGATCACACCCTATTATTAAATTGTAAATGTCTTTGATCGGTTTTTCAAAATTTACAGAAGCCATTCGATCATCACATGGAGGCTCATAAGTTGCTTTGGAATCATCCTGTGGAATCCTGGGTGCTTTTCCTTTTTTGATCAATTCGACAGCCTCCACCATCGCATCCACTCCCATGGAAAAGAGTTTATTAAAATAGAGAGAGCCTGCCGTATCATCGGGTTTAATTTCAACTTCTTTTTGAAGCAGGATGGGACCCGTATCGATCCCCTTATCAACCCAGAAAATGGTCAAACCTGTTCGGGCGTCGCCTTGAATAAGAGCCCAATTAATCGCACTGGCTCCGCGATGTCTCGGTAGAATGGAAGGATGATAGCAGATGGTTCCCAGGGAGGGGACGGTGAGTAATTTTTCAGGAATGATATCTGTTACAAATGCAAGGACAGCAAGGTCCGGCTGCAGCTTCACATAAGCATCATAGACCTGGGGATCCTTCATTAAGTTTGGGCGAAAGAAGGGGATTCTTGATTTTTCAGCCAATACTTTCATCCCCTCGCCCCTTTTATCTGGAGGGGAGAAGGATCCGACTACATCCTCCCCTTTTTGAATCAGGGCCTCTAATACTTTCTCCCCAAAAGGTCCTTGTCCAACAATGATGATTCTCAATGGTTAACACTCCCTAAAAAAAGGGGACAGGCTATTCTTTCCTAAACAAAGAATGAAAAAGTAGCCTGTCCCCTTTAAATCCGATTCTATTTCTTTCGTTTTGCATCAAAAGCGGAGATTTCCTCCATGGTAGCAAGAATGGTCCTGGCATTCTCATAAACCGGAGTATCCACCATTTTCCCCATATAGGAAACGGCTGCAGCACCCTTCGCAATCCCTTCTTCCTCAAAAACCTTTACGACACCTTTTCCCCATTCTACATCTTCTGGAGATGGTGTGTAGATTCTATGAGCGGGTTCGATCTGGCTTGGATGAATGAGCATTCTTCCTTCATAACCTAACTGACGGCCGAAGCGCGTGTTCTTCTCAAAGGCTTCCGTATCCTTAAAGGCCACGAAGGGACAATCAATAGCAATACAACCCGCAGCCCTGGCAGCGACAGCATTATGCGCCCGCGCATATAATTGTTCATCTCCCTCGATGGTGAGTTTCACCCTCATGTCTTTCGTATAATCCACCGCGCCGAAGATAAGAGAATTGACTCGTTTGCTGGCGATGGCTGAAGGATAAGCATTGATGACCCCTTTGGCTGTCTCAATAAGAAGCTGGATGGCGACACTTCCTACCTTGAGCCCTCTTCTTCGTTCCAACTCTTCGAGTTTCCAATCAAGACGTTGGACATGATCCGAACCACCACATTTGGCCAAGCAAACTCCTGAGAGGCCCTCGTGGACAATGGCTTCGAGATCATCATTTGTCATCAAAGTCTCCCAGTTGTTGATCCTGACATAAATGGTGGAACCGCCTGACCCTGCGAATTTCAAGTTTTCTCGGACCATTTCACGGGCTTTTGGTTTCTCGGCAGGGGGGACGGAATCCTCCAGATCCAGGGTGATGATGTCAGCTGGAGTTTCAGGGGCCTTGGAAATCATCTTCTCATTGTTACCCGGGATATAAAAAACAGATCTCATCACAGTCATATTGCACCTCCTATTTTAAGTTATTGGGTCATTAAGTCATTGGGTCATTGAGTCACTTAACCATTGCGTCTTTGGGTCTTTGAGTCAAAATACATTGACGCTACGACGCTAAGACACAAAGACGCTTTAGACGCCTAATAAACGTTTAATAGTTGGAGCGATTTCATCGGGTCGGTCCACTACGTGGACTCCCGCCTCCTTAAGATAAGCGATCTTATTCTTTGCCGATCCCTTCCCTCTCTCGATAATACTGCTGGCATGGGAGAATCGCATTCCCTCGGGAGCCCACGCGCCGGCGACGTAAACCACAAGGGGCTTCGTAAATTTCTTCGTTCTCACTGCATCGGCTGCTTCCTCTTCATAAGGACCGCCAATTTCACCAAAGATCGCAACGGCCTTTGTATCCGGGTCTGCCTCAAAAAGGGGCAGGATGTCGCCGAAGGACTGACCCACAACCGGCTCTGTCCCAATATGCAAGACCGTGGTCACACCAAGGCCTGCTTGTTGAATGGCCCATGGCACCGTACCAGACTGCCCACCACTTCTTGAGATGACACCCACGGGTCCCGGGACGAAAACTCTTTTTGCAAACTCCGGGGTACCTCCGAGCCAGCCAGCGGCTGCGATGCCAGGGCTGATAATACCGATTGATCCCGGGCCCAACAGACGGGCGCCTTTCTGTTTCCCATAGGCCATCATTTCAAGGATGTCGTACAAGGGAACTCGTTCCACGGGCATGACGATGAACTTAATTCCAGCATCCAGGGCCTCCAGAACGGCATCCTTCAGTCCTGGGCCGGGGACAAATGTTACGCTTGCATCAACTGGACCCTTCGCCTTCACGGCTTCTTCGACCGTGTTGAAGACAGGGATCCCCGATACTTCTTCTCCGCCCCTCCCGGGTGTCACCCCGGCCACTACCTTGGTGCCGTAACCCTTCATAAATGCGGCCCTTGCCGAGCCTTCCCTTCCAGTAATCCCTTGAACCAATATCGTCGTATTTTTTTCAAGTAAAATAGCCATTTTCTCCACTCCCCTTTATATTACTCCGTGCTTTTTTCTATATTCGTCTAATCCAGGGATCGGGGCTTCAATGGTGATCGCCTTGTTTCCCCTGAACCAGCATTCGTACTCGCATGCAAGACATTCGGTCCCCACCCGTTTGGCAAATTCCGTATCCCCGGCGAGGGCGGGTTTTCCATCCTTGATCACCAAGATTCCTCGATCAAAGAGTTTACACCCTGCAGCACACGCGTGGGTCTTGCAATCGACGCATTTGCTGTCATCGATGATTACCTTGATCGTCCTCTCTTCAAAATGCATAATCACTCCTCCTTTACCCCGTACAATATATAAAGCTCCAAGCTTTAGCTTAAGATAAACATTTGTACCTTAATCACATTCTTTGGCTAAACCCCGCACCCAGAGATTATTGTACGGGGTTTATGCCTTGATGCCTCTTTTCTTTCGATATTCATCAATGAGGGCCCTCATCCGTTTTGCTAAAAACTCCGTTTCGTACACCTTATCGCTTCCATAGATCTCGATCGGGTTCTGTTTCAGTAAGTCCGCTGTTCCCTCCTTCAGAATCTCCATCGATTCCTTTTCCTTATTCCCGCAAAGCAAGAGAACACAGGGGAATCCCGGTCTTTTTGGGAGTTCCTCCCTGAGAGCCTTCACCACACCATGGGCATGGTGCCACTGTTCTTGGTTCGCCACGATGAAACCGCCGAGCATGTACCCTTCAATATCCGGCTGAGAAAGAATGACCTTAGCAGCTCGGTATACTTTTGCAGCTGTTGGGTTACCGCTCGTATCGGCGTAGTTGGCGATCTTGAGCCCCTGACGGTTCAGGGCATCCACTCCCAGAATGGCGCCTCCCCCACCTATCCCGTGGTAGCCTACGTAACCCAATCCTTTCTTATCCGGAGCCATCTGCGCAACATAACAGGTCCCCCGGAGATCTCCCTCCTCAATCCACCATGCAATCTTGTCAAATTCGGTGGGAGGCGTTGGGGCCTCACGGGCCACGTCGATGCCCAATTCGGGATGGCGAAATACAGAAGAATCGTCAATGGCGATCCGGCAATCCGCAGCGAGTATTTTCCCATCCTTCGTCAATACGAGGGGGTTAATCTCTGCTGTCCGGCAATTGTATCCCTTGAATGTCTGGTACAGGCCCATGATCGCTTGCGCGATGGAGGGAAGAACCTGGGTGGGAACCTTCAGCTTCACGCAAAGATTGAGAGCATCATAGAGGCGGAAGCCACGAAGGACATCCACGGTCATTTGTGCGATCTTTTCCGAAGGCACTGATTCAATATCCATTCCCCCTTCGGTGCTGAACATCACAACCGGGGCTCTCACTTCCCTCGAGGCATCGATGATCACACCCACATAATATTCTTTTTCGATATCTAATTTCTCCTCCACCAGTACCTTTTCAACCTTCAAATTTTTGATTTCCGATCCCAAGAGCTGGTTAGCAGCGATTTCTGCATCAAGAGGATGTTCCGCGAACTTAATGCCTCCTGCCTTTCCACGACCTCCGGCCCAAACCTGCGATTTGATGGCTACAGGCTTGCCGACCTTCTCCGCTATTTTCCGGACTTCTTGGGGAGTTGATGCCACCTCACCTTGAGGGATTGGCACTTTTGATGCTTTCAGCAACTGTTTTCCCTGGTATTCATATAATCGAGCCATAACCTCCTCCTAAAAGCTATTAAATTGAAAAACTAACCTAAGGTTATATTCCAACATTTTATAACAAATGAGGCAGACCTTGTCAACAAAAAAGATTGAATATGAAAATGGTCAGACCAAAAAACCAAATTAAATTTTTTTCTTTTAATTTAAAGAAGTTAGCTTATATTAAATTTAAAGATTGACAAAATATTGAATTTTTTTTAAAATGGTTTGACCATTAAAGTATTAGGGTTCAGTAAAACTTTTAAACCCAGCCTCAAGACAGGGGTCTTTCATGTTTAAATCCATCAAGCACACTAAAGTATCTGACGAAATTGTGAATCAAATAAAAAGCCTTATCAGTGATGGGACATTAAAACCTGGAGATCGCCTTCCTCCTGAAAGAGAACTCGTCAATCAATTTGGCGTGAGCCGTCCGTCCCTCAGAGAAGCCCTGAACTCATTGGTGGCTATGGGATTTTTGGAATTAAAGGGAAAAAGGACCTACATCAAGTCGGTGGCATCAGAGAGTGTGCAAAATCCTCTCTCTCTGCTCATCAAGGCAGATACCCAGAAGATCTTCGACCTGATCGAGGTAAGAAAAGCCATAGAGGTCTGGGGTGCTTTTCTTGCTGCCCAGAGGGCTACAGAAAAGGATATTAAACAATTAGAGAATATCCTCGAGGAGATGAGGAAAGCTTTTGAGCAAGGACGATCCTGGGAAAAGCAGGATGCTGACTTTCATCTGGGCATTGCTCAGGCAACCCATAACACCATCCAAACCCACATGATGTCCACGATCTATGATCTTCTCAGGGAATCTATGGCAAGGGTTTTTAAAGATCGAACAAAAGTGAAGAAATTGCTCGATCAGCATCACCGAATATTCAGCGCGATCAAGAACCACTCTCCTGATAAAGCCAGAGAGAGAACCCTCGAGCACCTGAATTACGTCGAGTCAGAGGTGAAGGCCTCTACGGGCCGGAAGGAGTAAATTACCCCGCCCACAGGGCGGGGCTTTAAAACCTAAATTCTCTAAACCCAAAACCGAGATCCCGAAATCGTTAGATCCTGAATTAAGTTCAGGACCTGGTTCGGGATGACAAAAGAAGAAGGCCAATCCCCTGTTGTCATGCTGAACTCGTTTCAGCATCTGATCAGGTTTTCTCTGCCTTTAGCAGACACACCTTTCATCCCCGTCCACAGGACGGGGTTTTCAGGTGCGATTTCTAATAAAAAGGCGGAAATGGTTGAGAGGGCGTTTATCGGGAAGTTATAATTAGATTGTGGTTTGAGTTTGAAATAAGGAGTCCATGAAAGATGTTAGCGAAACAAAAACTGATTGAGATTGTTGGACAGGAGAATTTCACCGATCAGTTGGAAGAGTTGGTTCCTTATAGTTATGACGCTTCGATGAATGTTCATCGGCCTGATGCGGCAGTCTGGCCTGAATCAACCGAGCAGGTATCTGAAATTGTCAAGTTTGCCAACGAATATAAGATTCCCATCGTCCCACGAGGGGCAGGCACAAGTTTGAGCGGAGGAGTAATTCCCATCAAAGGTGGAATCATCATTGACCTCTCCAGGATGAATCGAATTCTTGAAATCAGCATCGAGAATCGTTATGCCCATGTTCAGGCTGGTGTGGTCTGCGATGATCTCAATAGAGAATTAGAAAAACATGGTTTTACTTTTCCTCCAGACCCTGCAAGCAGTACCGTTGCAACCATTGGAGGAAATGTTGCCACCAACGCAGGTGGAATCAAAGGGGCTAAATATGGCACCACCCGGGACTATGTCCTCGGCCTTCAGGTGGTTCTACCCACTGGAGAGGTCATGCATACAGGCTCCTATACGATGAAATGCGTCTCTGGTTATGATCTGGCAAAGCTTTTCATTGGGGCAGAAGGAACCTTGGGAGTGATCACCGAGATCACATTAAAAATCAATCCCCTTCCCCGTCATGCCATGACTGCCGTGGCCACTTATGCCAAATTGGAGGATGCAGGGAAAGCCATCTTCCAGACCATGACCAGTGGAGTGATTCCCAGTGTCATGGAGATCCTGGACAAAGTCACGCTGAAATCCATCAAAGAGAACACGGACATCGATCTTCCTGAAGCAGAGGCAATGATCTTGACTGAGACAGACGGATACACCTGGGAAGAGGTGGAGGCCCAGATGGAAGTGGTCCTTGGCATTCTCAAACAGAATAACCCCACCGAGATCAAGACAGCAAAAGATGAAAAAGATCGGTTCAATCTCTGGAAAGCCCGCAAATCCGCTTACGCCACCCTTGCCCGGGCGAGCACCAGTTTTGTCTTGGATGATGTCACCGTTCCGATTTCCAGAATTCCGGAATTATTGCTGGGAATTCAGGAAATCTCTCAAAGACATGGCATTGTCGTTGCCACCTTTGGTCATGCCGGCGATGGAAACCTTCACCCGCAAATCCTCTACGATGAATACAATCCAGAACAAGTGGAAAGAATGGAAAAGGTAGAAGAGGAGATTTTTCGCCTCGCCATTTCCCTCAAAGGAACCCTTTCGGGTGAACACGGCATTGGCCTCTCCAAAGCAAACTATATGACACTGGAACACGACCCAGTAGAGATGACACTGATGAAGCAGATCAAGAGAACCCTGGACCCCAACAACATTATGAATCCTGGCAAAAGAGCGTTGGATAACTAATCAATCAGGAGAGACAATGGCTGACCCATTGCAGCTTGATGAAAAACGACGCAAGGCAATTACTCAGTGTTCCCGCTGTGGCTTTTGCCGGGCGGTCTGCCCTATCTTTGATTTGACCAAAAGACCCATTACCAACGCCCGGGGGAAGATGATCCTCATGAAAGAGGTGATAGAGGGAAAGCTCCCTGTGACCGAGGGAGTAGCCCAGGCTCTCCTTCGCTGCACCACCTGCATGAATTGCACGGTCAACTGCCCTTCAGGTGTAGACCCTCAGGAAGTGATCAAGGCTGCACGTAAGGATGTGGTGGGGATGGGTTTTGATAACCTTTTCAAGAAAATGGGCGAGGTGGTTGAGAAATATGGAAATATTTATGGAGAGGAAGAGCGGTACGATTGGGGACACAAAAAAGGAAGCGCTCCTTATGTCCTATTTGTGGGCTGTGTAGGGACTTACAGGGAAGAAGAAAGTGTAGAAGAAACTATCCGTCTCTTGAATCTTCTAAAAGTTGATTTCACCATGATCGATGAGGTCTGCTGCAGTGGTGTGATGGAAGATGTAGGTTACAAGATCAAGGAGGAGTTGGCCCAGCGTAATGTTCGAGAGCTACAAAAAACTGGAGCCAAAACACTGATCACGACTTGTCCATACTGTTATCGTGTGTTCAAAGAGCATCCCTCCTACAAAAACTTAGGGCTGGAGGCTAAACATATCACTCAATTTCTCAAGGACTTTGATTTTGGAGTGAAAACGGATAAAAAAGTGACTTATCATGATCCCTGCGATCTGGGCCGCCACGCGGGCATCTACGATGAACCGAGGGAGATCATCCAAAAGATTGCATCCAATTTTGTGGAGCCGAGGCGAACAAGGGAGAATGCCATGTGTTGTGGCTCAGGGGGTGGACTCAGGGGGTCGTTTCCCGAGAACTCCATCGAAATTGCGAGAAATCGCCTAAGCCAAATCATCGAGGAAACAGGAGCTGAAGTTCTGCTCACGGAATGTCCTTCCTGTCTACACAATTTCAGAAATGCCAAGCTTCGAAAACAGAAGATTGAGATTTACAACATTACGGAGTTCATCGCCCAACTTTTACAGGAACGACAAGAGAAGGAAGCAGCCTAACAACAAAAAGACGCTAAGCGCTTCGCGCTCTGCGCATAAGGTTAAGAGAACATGTAGCGCCCCCATTTATTGGGGGCGAAGAGAAGACGTCGGCAATAAATGCCGACGCTACAAAGGATTGGGGGGATTTGGGGTTCTTGCGGATCACGAGACACGGACACGGTCACGTTATTTTCTATTTGAGGGGGCGCGAAAATGAATATTGAGGGATATGAATTTCCAGAAGGACTCTATTACGATAAGAACCATTTTTGGGCTCGAGTGGAAGGGGATATGGTGATCATGGGGATGAATGATTACGCCCAGAAGATGGCGGGGAGCATTGTTTATGTGGGCCTTCCCCCTGAAGGGAAAAAACTCGTCCAGGGGAAAAACTTTACTAAGATTGAGTCAGGGAAATGGCTCGGAAAAGTCTTTTCAGTAGTGAGCGGTGAGTTGGTGGCCGTGAATGAAGATTTAGAAAAGAAAGCCAAATTGATCAACGAGGACTGCTATGGCAAAGGATGGATGTTTAAGATTAAACCCGACAACATGGATGAGCTCAAGAATCTCATGACCGATCCTGCTGTCATCCAGGAGTGGCTCAAAACGGAGATTGCCGAACATGGTAAAAAGTAAACACGTGTCCCCTCCCCTTCGACGGGGGAGGGTAAGGGTGGGGGTGAATAGCGAGGGATAATCCCCCTTTCCTCCATCCCCTCCCACCAGGGGAGGGGAAATTTTTTGAATTATTTGCAAATGAAACTTTCAGCCTTTTCCCCTAAACAACTGGTCGAGATTGAAGCCTGCACCCGCTGCGGCGAATGTCTGAAATATTGTCCTGTCTATGCCCAGAGGGGCGAAGAGGAGATTGATCCCCGAGGGAAAATTCAGGCCTTCAAGTCCTTTATACGCAGCCAGTATGGCCTATGGGCCAAGATTTTTGGCCCCAAGAAATTGGATGAAGAGAAGCTTAAAAAATTTTCGGAGATGGTTTATCGCTGCACCCTCTGCGGGGAGTGCAGCGTAAGCTGCCCTGTTTCCATTGATGCTAAACATCTCTGGACGGCATTGCGGGAAACCTTGGTTGAGATGGGTCATTTTCCGGAAGCAGCAAAGCGAATGAAGACCAATATTCTTCAGACCCATAATGTATCCGGTGACGAAAACGAAGAGAGGGTCGAGTGGCTGGAGTTCTTAAATGAACTCCCTGATCATCAATATCAGAAAGAGAAAGCCGAGGTTGCCTTTTTTGTGGGATGTGTGGCTTCCTTTTTTCCTCTGGTCCAGAAGATTCCATTAGCCTTCGTTGAAATCCTGAACAAAGCAGAAGTCGATTTTACACTCCTGGGTGGAGAGGAGTGGTGCTGTGGTTTCCCTCTCATCGGTGCAGGAATGAAAAAGGAAGCTGAAGTTCTGATCCAGCATAATCTGGAAATGGTAAAAGAGAAGGGAGTGAAAAGGGTGGTCTTCGCTTGTCCCTCCTGCTACCATACCTGGATGGAAGAGTATAAAACAGATATCGAGATCTTTCACTCCACTCAATTTATCAAGAAACTAATTGATGGGGGAAAGATCGCCTTCAAGGAGAAGAAGATAAAAGTCACCTACCATGACCCCTGCGATTTAGGGAGGGCAAGCGGAGTTTATGAAGCCCCAAGGGAAATCCTCCGTGCCATTCCTGGTGTGGAGCTGGTAGAGATGGCAGAGAATCGTGAGCAGTGCAAATGCTGTGGTGGAGGTGGTAATCTGGAGATGGTCGATCCAGAGCTCTCAGCAGCTTTGGCCCAAGAGAAGATAAACCAGATCCAGGCGACTGGAGCTGATACAGTAATTACTGCTTGTCAGCAGTGTGTCCGTACTATCTTGACCACAGCTCGAAGAAAAGAAATCCCCATTAGCGCAATGGATATCACGGAGTTTGTGCTGAAGAACATGAAGAAATGAGTTCGGAGTTAGGAGTTCAGAGTTCGGAGTATCAAAACTAAAAACTCCGAACTAATTACTCCGAACTATTTGCTGTGCAAATGGACAAACATCTGATCTTTTATATCATGTTTTTCCCTACGGTAATCTTCTTCTTTTGGGGAATGGGCCTCCATATCGGCATGTGGCTGGAGGGAACCCTTGAAGGGACAGAGAATGCTAACAAATGGGAAAAATTCAAGATCTACATCAGGCGAGGTTGGAGAGGATTCTGGGCCAGGCCCGGATGGTACATCAAAACCCTCATCACTGAAGTGATCTTCCATCGAAAGCTCTTTGGCCAGTCTTTCTTCCGCTGGCTTGCTCATACTCTATTGGTGTTTGGCTTTGTAGCCACCTTTGTTGTTGACATGATCAAGGGTTTTACTACCGGTTATCTTGTTGAATTGAGCCATAGCATCCCGTTCTTCTCTTTTTCTCGCGAGTTTGAGACCGGTGCGATCCGACCCTTCCTCGATTTCTTCCTTGAGTTCTTCAGCTTCCTCATCCTGGTGGGTTGCGTCATGGCGCTTGTTCGCCGCCTTGTGATTCGCCCCGACCAACTCCTGACAGAGGAAGAGGATATGACCACCCTACTCTTCATCCTTTTCCTGGAACTTTCCGGCTTCTTTATCGAAGGGTACCGAATTGCTCACTATGAAGTTGTTCAGGCACATAATTACTTGGCTAACTTCACCCCTGCCAGCGCCAACAATTGGATTTCCTTTGGAGGTTACTTCTTATCTCAATTCCTTAGAGATATTAAAATCAACGCCAACTTCCTCTGGTACTTCCACGTTGTGCCCAGCCTCATCTGGTTTGTCTATATTCCTCATAGCAAACTGCTTCACATCTTCACCTCTTCCATGACCGTCATCTCCGACCGCCAAAAAGAATTGGTAAAGTAACTATAGAATGGGCTAACCTTGTTTCTTATCCCAAAAGGACGGTAAAAAGGCTTTAAGATGAGATTGTTTTAAAACTTTCCATGACATCTTTCGTTCTGATATTTCCCTTGACTCCCATTTCTGCAAGCAAGTCAATGGTCTCCGATAGGGTTAAATTCAAAAGTTGAGCTGTTTCTCTAAGGGTCAGCTTACCCCTCTCGTAAGATTTTGCTGCATAATATTCAAAACCCAATCTCGTGAGTTTTCGGAGAGATTGTGTTTTCTCAAGTTTCTCTAATCGGGCCACATACTCTATTGACTTATCAATATCATCTGGAATTCTAATAGATTTAACCTTCATCATTTTTCCTCCAATAAAAATTTTATAACGCTATATTCATCCTCGCTGATAAAAAGGGAAAGTTTTTCGAGGCAATTCAACGCTGTTTTTTTATCGATAATATTCTTTTGATAGAGGGCATAAATGAAAAGACCAGGTAAAATATAAGGGATTCCAATTGATCTAAGGAGTCTAATCAGTTTAACATCATCTGTTGCTAATGCATCATATCGTCCTCGTTTAAAAATTTCTATGAGGGCCTGGTCTCCTTTTATACGGGGTAAAGCTTCTTTCCCGGTTACTTGTATGATGTCCTTTTGGATATTCTTCTCTACCAGCTCAGCATCTGGGACGCCTTTAATTTTACCAGCATCTACAACCTCTTTTTTAACAACGTTAGGAATAGTTATCTCGTATTGCTGACAAATCTGTTCCTTAAACCCAGCTTTGGTAAGTTTGATTAAGCAATCTGCATCCATGAGAATCTTCATTGTAGTCTATTGTAACTTATAAGTTACAATAGTCAAGAAAAATATCGAACTTAAAAATCGCTACCCCTTGTCCACTTTTTTGTTCCTTTTCAGTTTGAAAAATTCTTTTCATCATGTTAACAAATACTGGCCCCCTTCTCTCCTCCCCCCGCATGTGTCTGCCTGCGGTAGGCAGGGGGGAGGGAAAGGTGGGGGGAGTGAGGAAGATATGTTTTTTTTCGATCTTGGAAAACTTCCAGGTCAGCAGTCCATGCTCATCTTCCATGCCCTTGCTCGAATGGGGATTGAAGCGCTCGTCATTGTTTCACCCAAAATTCCTCTCGTCAGCATTGGATATTTTCAGGATGCTGGGCAGGAAGTGGATCTTCAATATTGTAAGGAATCAAAAATCCCCTTCATGCGAAGAGAGGTCGGTGGAGGAGCCACTTATTTAGATGAGAATCAGATTTTCTATCAACTCATCTGGAAGAAAGATAATCCAAAATTTCCTAAAGCTGTCCATGAAATTTACCCATGGTTCTCAGAAGCACCAGTAGAAACTTACAGTGACTTTGGAATCGAGACAGAATTTCGAGTCGTCAATGATATCATCACCAAAGCAGGGAGAAAGATCGCTGGCGAAGGTGGAGGAAATATCGGTGACTGCATGGTTTTTGTGGGCGGTATCCTTCTCGATTTTGACTATCAGGCAATGAGCAGGATCTTGAAAATGCCCGACGAGAAATTCAGGGACAAGGTCTACAAAACCATGGAAGAAAACCTGACCACGATGAAGAAAGAATTGGGAATGATTCCATCACGGGAAGAAGTCGTCTCCGTGCTCAAGGAAAGATTCGAGAGAAAGGTTGGAAAATTAGACGAGGCCTCTTTAACTCCAGAAATTATTGAAAAGATGAGGCAGTTGGAATCCTGGATGACTTCTGAAGAATTTCTCCTGAAGAAGACCCCCAGAACCCCAACCGGTGTAAAAATTAGAGAAGGAGTTGAGGTTCTTTATGGCCTCCACAAAGCAAAGGGAGGATTGATTAGAACGGCTGAGAAGGTTTCGGGAGAGAGAATTGAAGACATCAATATCTCTGGAGATTTTACATTTTATCCAAAAGAAGGCCTCGATGGATTAGAAGGATCTTTGGAAAGGGTTTCTTTGGAAGAAGAGCAGATCATCGAGAGAGTAGAAACTTATTACGAAAAAGAAGGGATTGAATCCCCTGGGGTGGAATCCAAAGACTTTGCCCAGACGATTTTGAATCCGATTAAAACCTAAAACCAGATGAGATTTTGTAGGGCGTGATCCCCGATCACGCTTTTTATGGTTCCCCAGGGTCACCATGATGGTGCGTTCGGGGAACGCACCCTACAGATTTAATTTGGAAATCCGCATCTCCCTGCCGTAGTCACGGAGGGTAGAGTTTAAAACTTAGAACTCCGAACTAAATACTCCAAACTGACGTTTTCCCGCAATCCTCACTTCCAAAAATTCAAAAAAAGGTGTATATTAAAACCGTAAATTGCCAATTGGAATAAACTTCAGGTTCTATAGAGTAAAGAACCCCACCCACAGGGCGGGGCTTTAAAACCCAAATTCTCTAAACCAAAAAACCAGATCCCGAATCAAGTTCGGGATGACAAAACACAAGAGGAAAACCCTGTTGTCATGCTGAACTTGTTTCAGCATCTGATTAAGGTTTTTCTGCCTTTGGTAGACACATCTTTCATCCCCGTCCACAGGACGGGGTTTTCAGATACGTTCTTAATAAATTGATATTACTTATACGGATGCAATATAATATTGTAAGAATAATCTTTCCTTGAAGGAAGTGTTTGCCTGCAAGCTATGAGCACAAGAGCATAGTTAAAGACACAATTGGCTTTATTTTTACGAAAAAATAACAGGAATATAAGAAATAATGTTAGCCGATAAAATGATAACAGGAAAGGCGGTATATTGAATATCCGTTATTATATCGATCCGGAAACAGAATTACCTCACATCTAAAGACATGATGTTGTGGAAATAGAAGTTGAAGATGTTCTATAGAACCCTGGAGAAGATCGACCGGGCCGAGAAGGATCAAGAGTTGCAATAGGACGAACGTCAGATGGACGTTATCTTAGGGTAATCTATGTTCCCGATCCGGCCCCAAATAGTGTTTTTGTAATCACAGCTTATGAGTTACAAGGCAAACCATTAATCGCATATCGTCGCCGTAGGAGGAGAAAGAAAAAATGAAACAAAGTGAATTTCCACCAGGATGGGACGCTGAACGTGTGAAAAGGGTGTTAGCCCATTATCAATCACAGTCGGAAGAAGAAGCTGTCGCTGAGGACAAGGTGGCATTTGAAGCATTGGGTCAAACGGTCATGGAAGTCCCAACAGAGATAGTACCGGCAATACGCGAGCTAATTGCAAAACACAAAGCAGCATGATAGAGGCTAACAAATCGCAGAAGCCGACAAACCCCATACGAAGATAAAAGGGGGCGACAATTTTGGAACTGGCACCAGCCCAAGTACGGGGGCTCTATACTGAGCTTATCCCCTTGGCGGAGATCCTTCCGGTCACCGAGGAGGAGCTTAATCTGCTTGAAAAGTATGAAACGCATGGTGTGCTCGATTCTCGGTTTCGAAACGATATGCTTCATATTACATTGGCTACTGTTGCCGAGGTTGACGTTCTGGTCAGTTGGAACTTTCAACACATTGTAAGGCTGGACAAGATCCAACAATTCAACGGAATCAATCTTGAGTTTGGCTACAAGCCTTTGGCGATTTACTCGTCCCGAGAGGTGACGACTTATGAGCGAGAAACTTGAGATCCAATCGGTGGAAATGGTTCGGCGTATTCGTGATGAATTAGCGGATATTTTGAAAGGCAAATCCCACGTTGAGATTATCGAGTTCTTTAAAAAGGCCGGAGAAGTTGCACGTGAGGAGGCCAAACGCCGCGAAAGAACTCAACCTCAGACTGAGTCGTACCGCTAACAGTGACATACAACTGATGTTCACTACTGCGGTTTACTGGCGACTGAAGTCGCCCCTACCCATTCCTATTCCGCAATCCGCATTCCGAAATCCGCAATCTCAAATTACACTAGGATTTCCTTTAATGCTCCCATCAGGCAATGGATATATCGGAGCTTGCATGTCTCTCCCATCAGGCCAACTCTCCATATTTTTCCTTTCAGCCAGCCCAAGCCTCCTCCCACTTCGATATTATATTCATTCAAGAGCTTCGACCGTATCTTGGCATCGTCAACCCAATCAGGGAGAGTCACCGAAGTTAACATTGGCAGACGATATCCTTCCTGCGCAAAAAGTTTGAATCCGAAACCCTCCAGTTCCATCTTTAAACGATCGCCCAACGCCTCATGACGCCGAAATCTATTCTGAAGGCCCTCCTCAAAAACGATCTTCAACCCTTCTCTTAGGGCATAGAACATGGAAACAGGTGCAGTATGGTGATAAACCCTCTCTTCTCCCCAATATTTTTCAAGTAATAATAAGTCGAGATAAAAACTTTGAACCTTTGTCTTGCGGGACCGAAGGACATCCATCGCTTTGGGGCTCACGGTAATCGGAGAAAGCCCCGGTGGAACACTGAGACACTTTTGGGAACTACCGTAGCAGACGTCGATTCCCCATTCGTCAACCTTCACATCATATCCTCCCAAAGTAGTTACAGCATCCACCACAAGGAGTGTATTCACCTTTTTGCAATAGGCTCCTATTTCTTCAAGGGGTTGCCTCACCCCGGTGGAAGTTTCTCCATGAACGACGCCACATATCTTGGCCTCGGGATGTTCCTTTAAGGCCTTGATCATTTTTTCTGGGTCAATCATTTTCCCCCATTCCTCCTCGACCCGAATGACTTTAGCACCGCACCGGGAGGCTACCTGAGTCATCCTATCTGCAAAGAAGCCATTTACTCCAATGACAACAACATCTCCTGGCTCGACGAAATTGACATAGGAAGCCTCCATCCCTGAACTTCCTGTAGCAGAGATAGCCAGGGTTACCTGGTTTTTTGTCTGGAAAATGCCTCTTAACATCTCACTGATCTCGTCCATACAGGCCAAAATCTGGGGATCGAGATAACCGATGACCGGGTTAGACATGGCTTGATAAACCCGGTAATGGACATTGCTCGGCCCGGGGCCCATAAGAATCCGATAGCTCGGATGCATATCTCCACCCATCCATTTTTCCATCATTAAACCTCCTCCAAATCTATTTTCATTCCATCGCTGGCAGCGATTACTTTCAATCCCAATTCTTTCTCTAATTCAGCAGCCACGACCCAGGGTTTTGCTTTGATCATCGTCATCCCAAAATGTGTCAGAATAGTTAATCTCGGCTTTGCTTTTTTGACGATGCTCTTTACGTCTTCTACCGAGAGGTGGTCGATTGGGTCATCCCCAATGGGTTTAAGCCGAACGACATGAATGACCAAAATCTCTCCTCGATAAAGATTCGGGAGTTCCGGGAAAAATTTTGTGTCCGTGATAAAAGAAATCGTACGGGGCGATATCTTGAAATTGAGGCCATAAGTCTCTACTTGATGCTGGTGTTTTCGGGCGGTCGAGAACCGGATGTCTCCGATTCGATATTCGAAATCCTCCTTTAACACCTCCACTTTATCAACATAACCCATCACATATTTTAAAACAACTGGATCTTCCTCCAGGGCATCTCTGGGCGCAAACAGGACGCCTCTTTTCTTAAACCCTCCTTCTGTCATGGCCTCAATCATGACGTTGAGATCGCCGGAATGGTCCAAGTGTTTATGGGTGAGGAGAATGCCATCCAATGTGGACGGTTCCAATCTTGGTTTGCTATTCAGGCACCGAACTAAGGCGCCGGGCCCTGGATCGATATAGAGATTCGTCTTACCAACGGAAAGCCAAACGCCGCCGGAGGCTCGGAGTTGCTTCATCACCACAAATCGGGCACCTGCCGTGCCTAAAAATTTGATAAAAGCCATATATCAAAGTATTGAGGCTGAGGTTGAGGAAATTTACCTATCGGCAAACACCAAATGTTTAGTCACTAAGCTCAATCACTTCCGATTTAACATCCATTCTAAATCCAAGTCTAAACCTTAACCTTAACCTTAACCTGAACCTAAACCTGAACCTAAAAAGGTCTTGTTATCCTTATTCGTTTTCGAGTTCTCTTAACCTCTCATCATCCAGCCCGAAGTAGTGCCCGACCTCATGGATCACTACCTCTCTGACTCTCTCTTCAACTTCCTCCTTTGTTTGGCATATCGATTCGATGGGGATCTGAAAGAGCGTGATCTTATCCGGAAGGACATTTCCGTAGTAAAACCCCCTCCGATCTAAAGGGACGCCTTGATAAAGTCCTAATAATTCGGAGGGGGATTGTAGCCCCATCTCTGAAAGAAGGTCTCGTGAGGCTCGGTCCTCCACAACCATATCTACATTCTTCATTTTCTTTTTAAAAAATTTAGGAAGCCTCTTCAGCGCTAAAACCACTAACTCTTCAAACTCTTTTCGGGTCAGCTTCATTGTATTTAGTTCGGAGTTCGGAGCATTAGCAGACTGCTGAAAAAATCCTTCCTATCATTAGAATGTCATTCCTTCGGAAGCAGGAATCCAATTCCTTTTATAGTTTCCTGCTTTCGCAGGAACGGCGTCTAGACTCCCACTTTCGCGGGAGTGACAGTGAAATGGTATTTTTAAGCACCCTGTTAGATTTTTAAACTCCGAACTGATCATTTCTGGAGTTCCGGGACGATCTTCTCAAAGTAATCCAGAACCTCTGGGTTCATCAACGCATCCCTGTTGAGAACTGGTCTTCCGTGAATGATATTGGTGACAGCGCTCTCCACCTTTTTCATATTCATGGTATAGGGAGCATCAGGCATTTCCATAATAATCGCTGGAACATGGCGGGGAGAGGCCTTTTCCCGCAGGGTCTTTGTAATCTTATCCTTCAACTCCTTTGTCAAGCTCACCCCTTGAGCAACTTTCACGAAGAGGATAATGCGCTGCTCACCCTCCCAATTTTGCCCGATGGCGAGACTGTCCGCAATTTCTCCCAGCTTCTCCACCACATTATAAATTTCAGCTGTGCCAATCCGGACTCCGGAGGGTTTCAGAACAGCATCGGAACGGCCAAAGAATGTGATGCCCCCGGTGTCCTTGTCCATAACGATATAGTCGCCGTGTCGCCAAATATTGGGATAATGTTCAAAGTAGGCACTTCTATATTTTTCCCCATTGGGATCGTTCCAGAAATAGAGAGGCATGGGAGGAGCTGGAGCTTCACATACCAACTCTCCTTCCTTACCCCATACGGGTTTCCCATTCTCATCGTAGGCCTTCACCTTCATGCCGAGGCCCGGGCCCTGTAGTTCCCCGGCATAGACGGGTTGAATGGGGCTCCCAATAGCAAAACAGCCGTTGATATCCGTGCCACCGGAGATGGAATTGAAATGCAGATCCTTCTTGATCTCCCGGTAGACCCACTCGAAACCTTCTGCTGAAAGAACGGAACCTGTTTGGGAAATCTCTCTGAGGGAGAAAAGATCGTAATCCTTCCCAGGCTTAACTCCCTGGCTTCGGAGATAGTTGATATAGCTTGCACTGAGGCCAAAGATAGTTATCTTTTCGTCCTGCGTCATTTTCCACATCGCCCCAGTATCAGGATACATTGGGTTGCCGTCGTATAAGACGACAGTCGCCCCGACTCCCAACGAACTGAGCAACCAGTTCCACATCATCCAGCTACAGGTGGTGATGTAAAAGATTTTGTCCTCGCGCTTAACATCTGTGTGGAGAATAAGCTCTTTCAATTGGTTGAGCAGAATGCCACCCGCGCTCTGCACCATGCACTTGGGTTTGCCAGTTGTTCCGGAGGAGAACATGATAAATACGGGATGGTCAGCGGGTAATTGTTCAAACTCAAGGACAGGCTCCCTTTCCGCGGCCAAAAAGTCCTCATAATGGACAGCGTTAGGGATATCGCTGAGATCCGGTTTATATCCTGCATAGGAAACAACAACTACTTTCTTCAGCGAAGGTATAGCTTTGGCAACTTCTGCTGCATTCCCTAAGGTGCTGAAGGATTTCGCCTTATAAAAATAGCCGTCCACTGTGAACAGGACCTTGGGCTCTATTTGACCGAGTCGATCAAGGGCAGCCTGAGACCCGATATCTGTGGCGCAAGACGACCAAACAGCCCCCACACTGGTCGCAGCCAGCATAGCAATGGCGGTCTCCATTAGGTTTGGCATATAGCCTGCTACCCGATCTCCTGGCTGAATCCCTATTTCGCGCAAGGATTTGGCCAAACGGGCTACCGTTGTATAAAGCTCTGCATAGGTCATCTTAGCAGATTTCACGGTTTCTCCCCTGAAAACAAAAGCCAATCGGTCGTCTCGATACCGCAGGAGATTCTCTGCAAAATTGAGCTTCGCCCCTGGAAACCACCTCGTCCCTGGGAACTTTTTCAAGTCATCTACCACCTTATCGAACTTTTTTGAGGCTTTGATCTCACAAAAGTCCCACACGGCTGCCCAGAAATCTGGAATGGAATTAACAGACCACTGATATAAGTCATCATACGTTTTAAATTTTTTCGCATACTTTCCGTTCACGAATTCAATAAAGCGGGTCATGTTAGCGTTCTTGATCTTATCCTGAGAGGGCACCCACAGAGGCCTTTTTGTAGTCTTCATGACTATTTTAACGGCTGGTTTTACAGAAGGTTTCTTAGCCGGCTTCTTAGATGGCTTTACGGAAGGTTTTTTCGAAGGTTTTTTCAAAAGCTTCTTGGGCGGCTTTTTCAATAACTTCTTCGAAGGTTTTTTTGATGTTTTTTTTGGTTTTCTTTGGAGTCTTCTTTAAAGGTTTCTTCGTCGTCTTTTTCAAAGGCTTTTTCATAACATCCCCCCTCCTTTAAATCTAAACTTTTCAGATTGACTTTCATTGAATATCACTCTTGAAATTTTCCGTCAAGTAGTATTTGCCAACAGAAAATACACTAAGCACTGATCGCATAGCGCATAGCCTTAAGATGATCTACTTCCTCACCTTTGAGTCAAAGACTTTTATTTTCTAACTTAATATGTTATTAAATTTTCATTAATTATATCACGGAGAGATAGGTGGGACTTTTAAAAGAATTAAAAATGCTTGACCTTTCGAGGCTTTTGCCAGGTCCCTATTGTTCTCTTCTCTTGGCCGATTTAGGGATGGAAGTATTGAAAGTCGAAGACCTTGAACAGGGGGATTATACACGGATGTTAGGCCCCATTCGGAAAAAGGATAGCGCTAATTTTCTCGCTTTGAATCGAAATAAAAAAAGCATGAAATTGAACCTCAAGGTAAAAGAAGGGAAGAAGATTTTCTATAAATTGATTCAATCCTATGACATCGTCTTGGAAAGTTTCAGGCCGGGGGTGTTGGACCGCCTTGGCATCGGTTATCAGGAACTGAAAAAAAGAAATTCCCGCGTGATCCTCTGTTCCCTTTCGGGATATGGGCAAGATGGACCTTATCGAGAGAGGTCCGGCCATGATATCAATTACATCGGCCTGGGAGGCGTTCTTGAGATAACTGGACAAAAAAACGGGGATCCTATCCTCCCGGGAGTTCAAATTGCAGATATCGGCGGAGGGGGAATGATGGCAGCCATCGCCATTCTCGCTGCCACCGTCCATCGGGAAAAAACAGGTGAGGGTCAATTCCTTGATATCTCCATGATGGATGGCGTTGTCTCCTGGCTCTCCATGCATGCAGGAAAATATTTCATGGATGGAGACCTTCCAAAGCGGGGTGACATGCATTTGACGGGAAGATATGCCTGTTATCATATCTATGCCACAAAAGATGAGAGATATATATCTCTGGGTGCAATGGAGCAGAAATTCTGGAAGAATTTCTGTGAAGCGATCGGACGGAGAGATCTCGTTTATAAACAATACATTGAAGGAGAGGAACAGCTTCGAGTGATCGAAGAGATTCAAAAACTTTTTAAAACCAAGACACAAAAGGAGTGGGTTGACTTTTTCAAGAATGTGGATGCATGCGGTGAACCCATCTTAACCTTTGAAGAGGTCTTTCAGCATCCACAAGTTCTCCATCGGCAGATGGTGATGGAATACGAACATCCTGTCGAAGGGAAGATTCGCCAGGTGGGAAATCCCATCAAATCATCCCAATTCCCTTTTGAGATTCGTACCCCTTCCCCTGCGTGGGGAGAACACACAATGGAGGTTCTGAAAGCGATCGGCTATTCGGAAGAAGAGATCAAACATTTTAAAGAGGTTAAAGCAATCTAATTTTAGTTATTGGGTCATTGAGTCATCGGGTCATTAAGACACGACGACGCAAAGACGCTAAGACCCAAAGACGCTTTTTGAGCGCTTAGAACCATGGCCAAAATCGAAATTGATCAAGAGCGATGTAAGGGATGTGGGCTTTGCACGATTGCCTGTCCGAAAGCCCTGATTCGGATTGGAGAAGAAATCAATCGTCAGGGATATTTTTATGTGGTTTGGGAGGCGAATGGACAATGCACGGGATGTGCAATCTGCGGTGAGATCTGCCCGGATGTCGCCATTCGAGTGTGGAGGGATAGTGGAGAATCAAGAACCTGAAAAAATGCTGGCGAAAGGAAATGAAGCCATTGCCATGGCGGCCATTGATTCGGGATGTCTCCTCTATTTCGGATACCCCATCACTCCCCAGAATGACATCCCGGAATATCTTTCCAAACATCTCCCTGCTTTGGGCGGGGGGTTCATCCAGGCAGAAAGTGAGATTGCTTCGATCAATTTACTCTTAGGGGCTTCAGCCACTGGAGCAAGGGCCATGACCTCTTCCTCGAGCCCTGGAATCTCACTCATGCAAGAGGGCATCTCCTATATGGCAGGAAGTGAACTTCCAGGCCTAATTGTCAATATCTCGAGGAGCGGACCAGGACTGGGTGGAATCTCTCCTTCTCAAGGAGACTATTTTCAAGCCACACGGGGTGGAGGGCACGGAGATTATCGAATGATTGTCCTTGCTCCTTCCTCGGTTCAAGAAATGTATGACTTGACCTGCCTTGCCTTTAACCTATCCGATAAATACCGAAATCCCGCCATGATTCTAGGAGACGCCCTGATCGGACAGATGAAGGAACCCCTCATCCGGAGAAAGTGCGCAAAGATGGACCTTCCACCAAAGGACTGGGCCCTGACCGGAGCAAAAGGGAGAAAACCCAATCGGCTTAAATCCCTTTATCTCCAGGACGGTGAACTTTCAGAACATAATTGGAAACTTCATCAGAAATATGAGCAGATGAAAAAAGAGGAGGTCCGCTTTGAAAGTTTTTTTACCGATGACGCCAAATTGATTGTAGCCGCTTTTGGAAGTATGGCCAGGGTATCAAAAACTTCAGTCGAGTTGGCGAGGGAGGAAGGGATGAAAGTGGGACTCCTCAGGCCTATCACACTTTTCCCCTTTCCAGAAAAGGGTCTTTATGACCTCTCCCAACGAGTCAAACTATTTTTGACTGTCGAATTAAATACAGGGCAGATGGTGGAGGATGTGAAGCTTTCGGTTGAGCGGGATGCCCAAGTCTATTTTTATGGAAGACCTCCAGGCTCCCTCCCTTCTCCAGAAGAGGTATTGGAGGAAATCAAGAAATACTATGTATAAGACTTTAAATTCGAAGCACGAAATCCTTTCGTAAAGCGTCAGGCGTTAGGTGTTATGGTTTACACTTCACTCTTTACGCCTTACGGCTTTTGTGGGGTGAAAATATGGAACTTGTCTTCAAACGTCCAGAATGTCTCATTGATATCCCATTTCATTTCTGCCCAGGATGTCACCACGGTATCGCCCATCGATTGGTGGCAGAGGCGATTGACTATTTTAAGATCAGAGAGAAGACAATCGGAGTTGCCTCTGTGGGTTGCTCTGTTTTTATGTACGACTATTTCAACGTCGATGTCTTAGAGGCACCTCATGGAAGAGCTTCGGCTGTTGCCTCTGGAGTGAAACGTGCCACGAAAGATCGAATCGTCTTCACCTATCAGGGAGATGGAGACCTGGCAGCCATTGGAATAGCAGAAGGCATTCATACGGCCAATCGTGGTGAAAACATCACCATCATCTTTGCCAACAATGGCATCTACGGGATGACCGGAGGGCAGATGGCCCCCACAACGCTTCTTGGACAAAAGACAAGTA
>CAWGAV010000017.1:0-98863 GCA_963820625.1 uncultured delta proteobacterium | reverse complement strand
GGCAGCACTTCAAAAAAATATCGAGGATAAAAAACAGAGCCTCCTCTTCCTCAATCGAAGAGGGTTTGCCAATTTTATCCTCTGTCCGGAATGCGGTCACACCTTCAAATGTCCGAACTGCAGCGTGACGCTCACCTATCACCTCCGGGATCGTTCTCTCCAGTGCCATTATTGTGATTATCGAATCCAGGCACCCGGAGACTGTCCGAAGTGTGAAGGCCACCGACTTCAGGGAATGGGGATTGGGACCGAACGTCTGGAACAGGAGATTAGAACATTATTCCCGGAGGCACAAGTGGGAAGGATGGATCGCGATACCACTTCTCGACGAAGATCTCATCTGCAGATTCTAAAAGGACTCGAATCCGGAAGTATTGACATCTTAGTGGGAACACAGATGATCGTTAAAGGCCATGACTTTCCCAATGTGACCTTTGTAGGTGTGGTCTCTGCTGACACGTCCCTTCACTTTCCTGACTTTCGATCCAGTGAGAGAACCTTTCAACTTCTCACCCAGGTGGCGGGAAGGGCAGGAAGGGGGGAAGTTCTTGGAGAAGTGGTAATTCAGACTTTTAACCCAGACCATTATAGTATTCTCAGGGCAAAAGATCATGACTATATCGGCTTCTATCAAGAAGAGATTGAATTCAGGAAAGCCTTGGAATATCCTCCCTTCTCACGGCTCATTAATTTCAGGTTGGTTGGAAACAGTGAAAAAAGGACGAAAGGGATGGCAGAAGAGATGGGGGGGATTGGACAATCCTTGTTGAAAAAGGGATATAGAAAAGGGATCGAGATCTTAGGCCCAAGCCCTGCGCCTTTCGCCAAGATGAGAGGAAAATTTCGGTGGCAGATGCTGGCAAAAGGAAAGAGTCCTCAGTTACTTCATCAATTTGCCCAGGCGCTAGCGTCCAGAATGGAGGTACAGATTAAGGGAAAGGGAGTCAATCTGGATATTGATGTAGACCCCGTATTCATCCTATAATGGGCCAAATTCCAGGGCTTTGCCCCCATTGGAATATTGGAAGAGTGGAATATTGGAATTATGGGGTTCTTCTTGCGACCCATTATTCCATCGTTCCAACATTCCATCATTCCAGTTAATTTAGGAGATCATTATGATCGATCGGGCGCATGGTTATTTCGACAAAGAGAAAGAGACGTGGCCGAAGGAGAAGCGGGAAGCCTACTTAAGAGAGAAGGTTTCTGAGATCCTTCATTACGGATATCGTCATTCAAAGGCAATTCATTCAATGTTCGAGAAAGTTGGATGGATGCCTGACGAGATCAAAAGTTCAAAGGATCTGGAGAAACTTCCCATTACGAAAAAGGCGGATTTGGTTAACGCACAAAAAGAGAATCCTCCGTTTGGAGGATTTGAGGTCCCCTCCGAAGCAGGGGTGAGAAGGGTCTATATCTCACCCGGACCTGTCTTTGAACCTGGAGAATGGGAGTATGAAGATGTCCGTTGGGCTCAAGCCCTCTACGCCTGTGGAATAAGAAAGGGAGATATTGTTCTCAATACTTTCAACTACCATCTCACGCCCTTGGCCATTATGCTCGATGAGTCCATCCGGATGCTGTACGCAACCGTCGTCCCGGTAGGCCCAGGAAATATTTCCATGCTGATCAATCTGATGCGACAACTCCGGGTGACAGGATACTTGGGAACACCCAGTTTCCTCATGTCCGTTATAGAAGCTGCAGAGGGCATGCGCCTTGATCCAAAAAGGGATCTCCATCTCAAGGCGGCCTTTGTCGGTGCAGAGATGTTTCCAGAATCACTTCGCCAAAAGTTGGAAGGGAAACTCGATATCTTCATTCGACAGGCTTATGGCACTGTGGATGTGGGTTGCCTTGGATACGAATGTCCGGAGAAGAATGGGATGCACATCCCTGAAGATGTGATGGTTGAGATCGTTGACACGGAGACAGGAAGGCAATTAGAGATCGGCGCCACGGGAGAGATCGTGGCCACCACCTTCAGCAAGGTCTTTCCGATGGTTCGTTTCGCTACCGGAGATCTTTCTTATCTGATCGAAGATCCGTGTCCCTGCGGCCGAACTTCTTCTCGCTTAGGAAAGATTCTAGGCCGGACGGATCAAGTGACCAAGGTTTGGGGAATCTTCATCCATCCCTGGCAGGTGGATGAGTTGATGGCGAAATTCCCAATGGTGGCGAATTATCAGATCGTCGTCACTCGAAAGGAGTATCGTGATCAAATGACGGTTTATATCGAATTAAAAGAGGAGGTCGTTGATCAGTCTGGCCTGAAAAGAAGAGTGGAGAAGGAGATGGAGGAAGTTCTCAAGGTGAAGGGCGAAGTGGTGTTTACTGTAAGAGGTGGCATTCCGGATCGAGCTAAAAAAATCGATGATCGGAGGATCTGGGAGTAGAAGGGATGGGAAGCGAGGGAAAGATCAAGGTAGGTGGGATTATGGCGAGCACGGGTCTGGCGACGGTGAGCATCCTTTCATTACCGGATCGGCCTGATGTAGCCGGGACAGTCCTCGACGAAATGGGAAAGCGGAATATCAATATCGAATTCATTGTCCTTAATTTTGACCTCGAGGGTAATGGTAACATGACTTTTTGCATCGATCAAAAGAATCTGGAGGTCGCCTTAGAGGTTTTGGAAGGAGTCAAACCCCTGATCGAGGCGAAGGGGATTTCTTATCATCCCAATGTGGCGATGATCAGCGTTTTTGGCCCTCACTTCAGAGAGCGGCCAATGATCTCCGGTTTAATGTTCAATGCCCTGGGAACAACAGGGATCAATGTCTTGGCGATTAGCACTTCCATCTCCAGTTGTTCCTGCGTGATTCAAGCAGATCAGACAGAGGATGCCATGAGGGCTCTTCACGAAACCTTCGAGGCTCCCCATCAGATCACAAAGTTTGCACCCTAGGCAAAAAGTAACGTGACCGTTGTTCGTGTCACGTGTCCGTAACACAATGCGTAGCGTTCCGATATCTACCGGAACGAAATTTCAAAATCCGCCCCCAGTGAATGAGGGCGCTACAGCGGAAACTCAGGGTATAAGGTTGGCGGATGGCATTCGTTACTGTGAGGTCTGTGGTGAGGTCCTGGATCGACACTTTTTTGAATTCTGCCAGCAATGCAGAAAATATCTCTGTTTCGATCTCACCGGTAAAGAACAGGCCTGTGCGAAATCCCACCCCGGTCATATTGGATATTATTATTGCCCCACTTGTCTGGATGAGCTATTTCTTTGCAGAAATTGTGGTCGATACAGGGCGAGAGAAGGACGCTTCGCACTTAAGAATCACATTTGTGAAGAGTGTCAAAATAGATAAAGCAATGTCAAATGCCAAAGCTCGCACGAAGTGATGAACCGAAGGTGAATCAAGTTCAAATGAAGTTCAAATTCGAAATTTCAAATATAAAAACATTTGACATTGAGTCATTTGACATTCATTTGGCATTGGGATTTTGACATTTGGATTTTTCATTGGGGTTTTTATGGAAAAGGCTCTTGAGAAATTAGCTGAGCAAATCCTTTCCTTTGATGAAGCCTCCCTGGCAAACCTGAGGGAAAAATATCGTTTGAAGATTGAGCATTTTGATGGAACAAAGGATTGGGAAAAGGCAGTGATCATCTACTGCATCATCAATGCCGTCAGCTTGAAGAATACCTTCTTCAATGAAAATGTGCTGAAGAGGAGGAAAGAGAAGGAGGGAAAGCCATCGAAGGGCCATCCCGGTCTGAAACGGGTGAAGTAAATGAAACTTCTTCCCCTTTTCATCTTCTGGTGTCTCTGGTTTCTTAACTTTTCCACCCGCACTATATTCTCTCCCTTACTCCCCTTGATTGAAGACAGCCTTTCCATTTCCCATGGAGAGGCGGGTGGACTCTATGTCTCTCTCTCGATCGGTTACGCCCTTACCTTAATCCTAACGGGTCGATTTGCTTCTGCCTGGAGATATAAAAGAATGGTGGTTATCGGATTTATATGTATTGGTCTTGTCCTTTTTGGCCTCCAGTGGGCAGAAAGTTATATAGCTTTTCACCTCCTCTTCTTTCTTTTGGGCGTTAGTTCAGGAACTTATCTTCCATCCATCCTCCCCATCATCACTCAAACTTATGAGCATCGACACTGGGGTAAGGCCATCGGACTTCATGACTCTGCAGCCAGCTTTTCTATCTTTTCCATCCCAATTCTTGTCCCATTGGGTCTCCTTTATTTTCCTTGGAAGAACCTCCTCTTCATCCTTGGAATAGTTCCTCTTTTGTTTCTTATCCCCTTCTGGAAGGTTTCTGTCGAGCCGAAACAAGAGAGGGTTCACCAAAAGAGTCTTTATGTCGATCTTTTTAGAAAGAAGACAGTTTGGATCATGGGGCTTCTGTGGATCTTTTCCGCGGCTTCAGGTTTGGGAATCTATTCAATTCTTCCCCTCTACCTGATCAAAGAGAGAGGGATGGACTTCGGTTTTGCCAACACTCTACTTGGAATCTCCCGTGCCGCTGGGGTGATCGTTCCTGTAACCATCGGTTTTATGACCGATCGTTTTGGATTTCAGGTCATACTCAAATGGAGCATCTTTGTAACAGGGCTGAGTACCATTGGCCTTGCCCTTTCTTCTACCCTTCCATTGATTTTGATCACCCTCATCCTACAAGCCCTTTTTTCCCTTGCCTTCTTTCCGGTCGCCTTTATAGCTATCTCAAAGTTGACCTCCATTTCCGAAAGGTCAATGGCCATTGGATTCATCATTGCCATCGGAATGATCTTTGGAACAGGAGGCGGTCCTTTTACCTTAGGGTTGGTGGCTGACCATTTGAATTTCAAAGTGGGAATATTGGGATTAGGGGTTTTGACGGCCCTCTCTTCTCAGCTGGTAAGGTTATTAGGAGATAAATAGGAGGCCAATTTCTCCATTAAAATCAATACGATTGACCCCAAATTTGGCGCGATCAGGATTGAAGAGAACATTGCCTTTAAAGGAGATGTGAAATCCTCTCCCCTGTCGAAAGAAAACTCTTTGAGGTCGGTAGAACTTAGATTTGGAATCCTAATCTAACCCGCGGTAGCGTAATCATGCCTTGCTGAAGCTGCTGCCCTATGCTTGCAGCAGGCAGGCAGTAGCCAGTCAGCCTGCAGGTCCAGTCCCCACCTATCCCAACCTACTATAGGTACCGTCACCTTTTTCGTCACCTACTACAGTTTGTGGCGCGGATGGACGCAGGGCTATTTAAAACTTGACAAAACGGGATTCAGTATGCTAACATTGTGAAAAGTAATCACAAGGAGGTTGGTTTATGGCACTGAATGAACCATTGATACGGACGAGTCATCCCCCACATACCAAAACTAACATAAAGAATGGCCTTCTCTTCTTCCGTATTCTCCGCAAGGTCACCCTTTTTGTCGTCATCTTCGTCCTCTCCTTCCATCTCTCCAATTTCATTCCTGGTCTCAACCAAAGGGAGCAGACTATTAAGGAGATCCTGGAGGTATTGGAGAGGCAACCAACGGGTTTGGCTAATGTGACGAAGGAGGAACTTGCCGAGGTCATCTACGAAGAGGCTTCACGCCACAACCAGGACCCCAAATTTATACTAGCTCTCATTGCCATTGAGAGTTCATTCCAGAATTGGTCTGTTTCCGAACAGGGCGCAAAAGGGCTAATGCAGATCATGCCTTATGTGGCAGAATCTCTCGCCCAGGAAATGGGGATTGAATGGAGCGGAGACCGGACCCTGTTTAATCCCTATCTCAATATAAAAATTGGAATTCATTACCTTTCTCAGTTGATCTTTGACTTCAAAGATATCGGGGTTGCCTTGACGGCTTATAACTATGGCCCCACCTATGTCAAAGGGCTCATTGAGAGAAACGAAAAGATTCCCCCCGGCTACTACCGTAAATTCATTGCCACCTATCAAAACATTTAGTTTGGCATGATGGGGATTTCTTAGTGCCTGCCTACCGCAGGCACTAAGAAATCCCCCTTTTCTTTGATTCATTCCCTTCTTTAATAGAATTCCATTAAACTTTGTGATAATTTATAATTGAGAAACGGGAACTTTCTCATGGATCGGTACTGAAATGGCTTTTGTCCCTTCCTATATCAGTCTACATGAAAAAGGAGAGCTCAGCCAGAGGATCCAACTCCTGAAGGAATTCATCAAGGAGTGTCGGCTTTGCCCAAGGGAGTGTGGGGTCAATCGCCTGGATGGAGAGGTTGGGGTCTGCCAGGCTGGTTCAGAACTCATGGTCTCGAGTGCCTTCCCCCATTTTGGTGAGGAACCCCCTCTGGTCGGATATCACGGTTCAGGGACCATTTTCCTCGCCAATTGCAATCTTAGGTGCATTTTCTGCCAAAATTACGACATCAGCCATCTTGGAAGTGGTGAACGAATTACCTCCTCTGACATGGCGCGGATCATGGTGAGGCTCCAGGAGATAGGTTGCCATAACATCAATTTTGTCACCCCCACCCACTACGTCCCTCAGATTGCAGCCTCTCTTCCTGAAGCGATTGAGAAGGGCCTTCGGCTTCCCATTGTCTATAACTGCTCCGGATATGAGTCGATTGAGGTGATTCGACTCATGGAAGGGATAGTTGATATCTACATGCCCGATGCAAAATACATGGACGAAAAACATTCAAAGCGATTCTCCAATGCTCCGGACTATCCAGAGGTGATTAAGAAGGTTCTTAAAGAGATGTATCGCCAGGTTGGAGACCTAAACACCAATTCTAAAGGGATTGCCGAGAGAGGACTCTTGATCAGACATTTGGTGATGCCTAATGGGGTGGCCTCTTCGGAGCCGGTTCTCAGGTTCATCGCTGAGGAGATCTCTGTTCACTCCTATGTCAACATCATGGATCAATATCGGCCTGAATACCGAGCTCATGAATACCCTGAGATTAACCGGCGGATCACCCATAAAGAATATCTGGAGGCGATTCAGTTAGCGAAACGCTACCGCCTCTATCGAGGGTTTTAAATCGTGAGGGTAAACCGATGGTTTCGCCCTCACGAACGAAACACTTACAATGGATTCGCAGAAGATTCTACGAGAGATCCGATCCCTCAAAAAAAAAGTCAGAGACCTCACCAAAGAGATTGAATTCCTTAAGGCCGCTTCTATAGAAGACCCTTCTCCTGTGGAGAAGATGCTCAGGATGAGGGGAATGAAGGTCTTTCGAAAAAATCCCACAGAACATCTCTTCTTTCCTCCGGATCTTACTTCTTTTTATAAAGCTCGATTTTATGAGATGATGAGGAAATATTCTTTTCGTCTCGTCCTGAGAGATATGATCAAATACCAGGATCGGTTTCGCATCCAGGATCTGACCCACTACTGCTCTTCCAAAGTGGTCCAAGGATACTGCGACCTGCTTTGTGAAATGGGGGCGATCGTAAAAAATGGAAGGGGAAAATATCGGACTTGGGTCTCCCCTCTTTACAGTTTCGGGCCCACCCTGGAGTGGTTCATTGCCGAGATGTTTAAAAGGGAATTTGCCTCTCCTGCAATCTATGGGGTCAGTGTGAAGAACACTCCTTCTGGCGGCGACTATGATGTGATTGCCTCTTGGAACCAAAGACTGGTCTATGTGGAGGTGAAATCCTCCCCTCCAAAAGGAGTTGAACAGAGCGAGATATCCACCTTCTTCTCCAGAATGGATGATATCCTCCCAGAGGTATCCTTCCTCTTTAATGATACACAGTTAAGGATGAAGGACAAACTAGTCGTGATGTTTGAGGAGGAATTGGAGAGGAGGTATGGAAAGGAATCGAAGACCCTCTACCCAGTGGAGAGGCTGATCGAGGAACTCTTCCATGTTCAGAATCATATCTTTATCGTCAATAGCAAAAAGGATGTGGCGGAAAATTTTCAGATCTGCCTCAAACGCTATCTTCAATATAGGGGGAAAGGACGATGAAAAATAAGGAACTCGCCGATCTCTTTGAAAAGATGGCGGACATCCTGGAATTTAAAGGTGAGAATCCTTTTAAGATCAGCGCCTACCGAAAGGCTTCGAGGATCATTGGGGATCTCACGCAAGACATCGAAGAGATCTCTGAGCAAGGAGAACTCAAAAACATCCCGGGGATCGGTGAAGGCATGGCTCAGAAGATTGTGGAATATCTTAAGACAGGAAAGATCTCCAAATTTGAGGAGGTCAGAAAAGGAGTATCGGATGAATTGATCGCCATCATGGATATTCCTGGAATGGGGCCCAAGACCCTTTCGATGCTCCACAAGGAGAAGGGGATCAGTAACCTCACCCAGTTGGAAAAGGCATTGGAAAATGGATCCCTGATGGGTCTTTTTGGAATCGGTGAGAAAAAGATTGAGAACATCAAACGGGGAATTCAACTCCTTAAACAGAGCAAGGGCAGAATGAATTTAGGCGCGGCTTTTCCCATAGCCAAGCGTATCGTTGAAATCCTGAGGCAGAAGACAGGATCAAAAAAGATTGAATGGGCAGGTTCCCTTCGGAGGATGAAGGAGAATATCGGAGACATCGACATCTTGGCCACTGGCCCGGATAAGGAGAAGATCGTTCAGGCATTCACCCATCTTCCAGAAGTCAGAGAGGTCTTAGCTTCCGGAGAAACCAAAGCTTCTGTCATTGTGGAAGGGGGGACACAGATTGACCTTCGTGTTGTGGAGGAAGATTCCTATGGCGCAGCTCTTCAATATTTCACTGGATCTAAGGGGCACAACATTCATCTCAGGGGAATCGCTAAGGCCAAAGGGATCAAAATCAATGAATATGGTGTCTTCAAAAGAGCGAAAAAGGTCGGAGGAAAAGCGGAAGAGGATGTCTATCGCTCCCTGGAAATGGATTGGATTGAACCCGAACTTCGTGAAGACCGTGGAGAGATTGAGGCTGCACAAAACGGGCGCCTTCCTAAACTGGTTCAGGAATCCGAAATCAAGGGAGACCTTCATGTCCATTCAAAATGGAGCGATGGCACCTCATCGATCGAAGAGATCGCCAGAGCTGCCCAGAAGAGGGGTTATCGATATGTGGCGATTTGTGATCACTCAAAGTCCCTTAAGATTGCCCATGGTCTTGATGAATCAAGACTGATGAAACAGATTGAGGAGATTGATCGCGTTAATGAAAAACTGGAAGGCTTTCAAATCCTGAAAGGGACGGAAGTTGATATCCTCGCTGATGGAAAGATAGACCTTCCTGAAAAAATTCTGGAGAAACTCGACATCGCGGTGGCGGCCATCCACAGTGGATTCAAACAGGATAAGGGAAAGATGACGAAAAGGATCATTCGAGCTTTAGAAAATCCTTATATCCATATCCTCGCCCACCCCTCCGGCAGGCTATTGGGAGCAAGGGACCCCTATGAAGTTGAGATCGAAGAGGTGATGGAGGCTGCAAAGAAATATGGGAAGGCATTGGAAATCAATGCCTATTCCGAACGCCTCGATTTAGATGATATCCATTGCCGGAAAGCAAAAGAGATGGGAATTCGAGTAGCAATCGGGACCGATTCTCATCATTTAGACCAGTTGTGGATGGTCAGTCTGGGAGTTGCTGTGGCAAGACGTGGATGGCTCGAAACTAAAGATGTTCTCAATACTCTTTCCCTCAAAGAAATTCTGAAATGGTGCCACTCTCGGGTTTAGGTTTCAAGGGTTAGGTTTTGGTCAACCCCTGATCTCCAATCCCTAATTTCTCAATTTAGAACCAGTGCAAAGCCTGTTTAATTTCTTCAACGAATTGAGGAAACGGAGCAGGGGTGAAGGAGAGGAAAAAGGCCAGAAAAGCGAAGGCACCGATCAATTTTCTTTTTCCATCGAGTGGTGTTTGATCGTCCATTGGGGCAGGGTGTCGGAATCCAAATAGGATCATGAGGATGAGCAGGAGAAACCACCCGGGATTGTAGAATATAGTAATAAAGGCCATGACTGCGATGGCGATGAGGGAAATGAGTCGGCTCTTCCTTCCGAAGAGAGCATAGGCAATGTGACCCCCATCTAACTGTCCAATTGGAAGGAGGTTGAGGGCCGTGACAAACAGGCCTACCCATCCAGCAAATCCAATGGGGTGGAGTAAAATCTCATAATTTTCTGGAATCTCTCCCAAGACCAAACGTTGAATCAAGGCGAAGAGGGGTGGATCTGCCAAACGAAGAGCTCCTTCTTTAACTTGGGATGCAGGAATCAGTTCGGAAAGTCTTAAACCGATCACAATGGCAGGGATGCTGAGAAGAAGACTGGTGAGAGGTCCTGCCACGCCGGTGTCGAAAAGGGCTTTTCGAGTAGAAACGGTGCTCTCCATGCGAATGACTGCACCCAGTGTCCCGAAAGGTGGGAGGGGGAAGGGCAAAAAGAAAGGCAGAGTCGCCCTTATCCCATACCTTCGCGACGTCAAATAATGGCCCATTTCGTGTCCTAGAAGGATAAGGATTATGGCAAAAGAATAAGCAGGGCCTCCAACGATCAACGTGGAGGCCACTGTCAAAATGAAAAGAACAATATGGATGGTATATCTTCGCATGAAAACAATTATTTCTTTTTCTTATGACGATCCCGGTCGAGTTGCTTTTTATGTTTGTGTTTGCGCATCTTCTTTCGGCGTTTCTTAACCACGCTTCCCATGATCTCCCCTCCTTTCTATTGCTTTATGATCTTGGAAATGATTTTACCCGTATTTAATTAATCCACAATCACATTGGTCTGGGTTCTCAGTACACCAGAAAGTCCCTGGAGTTTGGTGACGATGAAATCGCCAAGGATATTGATGTCCGGAGCCTCCACCAGAACGATCACATCATAAGGACCGGTCGTAGCATTGGCTCGCTTCACTCCCTGTATCTTGGAGGCTTCCTTTGCGACATCCCTGGCGGCCCCTGCCGTGCACTCAATAAAGACGTAAGCTGAAATCGGCATACCATCACCTCCTTCACGAAGAAGATATATCAAACCCCATCCGATTTCAAGTTTAAAATGTTGTGAAAAATATTGTGAAGAAGAAATAATTATTTGAAAAGGAACTTTGGAATGGCCATTGTCAGCCAGGGCCAGTAGGTGATCAGTAGGACAGTGGTAAAATTCAATCCAAGGTACGGAAGAAGGGGTTTGGCGACTTGAGTAACGTTAACCTTTCCAATGCTACAACCCGTAAAGACTCCAAGCCCAATGGGTGGTAAGAAGAGGCTGATAGGCTGGAAGGCTTCGGCTATCCGTGAAGCCCCGCCCTATCGGCGGAGCTTCACAGTCCTTCCATTTTTTAAGTTACAGTCAGCACCCATCCCTTGACATACTCTCTATTTCACTCTACTCAACTCTTTCTCATCGATGTGGAAACTATGCTGGTCGGTCGGAAAGGCTCCTTTGGATACCTCCTCTCTGTATGACTCAAAGGCCTTGAGCATCAGTTCACTCAGATTGACATATCGTTTGGCAAATTTAGGTGTGAAGCGATCGAACAGTCCCAGCATATCATGGACAACCAATACCTGACCATCACAATGAACGCCTGCACCAATTCCAATGGTTGGAACGTTCAGACGCTCTGTAATCCTCTTTGCAATGGGAGCTGGAATGGCTTCGAGGAGAACAGAGAAGGCCCCTGCGTCTTCGAGCAACAAGGCATCGTCAATGATCTTCTGGGCAGCCTGGGCATCCTTGCCCTGAACCTTAAATCCTCCAAGCATTGAAATGGTTTGAGGCGTTAGCCCGATATGGCCCATCACCGGAATCCCAGCCTTGACGATCGCCCTCGCAATATCCTTGACACTGACGCCTCCTTCCAACTTCACCGCATCGGCTCTTCCCTCTTTCATGAATCGGCCAGCATTGAGAATGGCATCCCTTTCAGATGTGTTATAGGACATAAAGGGCATATCACCGATGATCAGAGCATATTTTGCCCCCTGGGTCACCGCTTTGGTGTGGTGAATCATTTCATCCATGGTGACCGGGAGGGTGTTCTCATAACCCAATACCGTCATCCCCAGGGAATCTCCCACCAGAATGATCTCGATCCCGGCCAGGTCTTCGAGCAGGGCCATTGGATAGTCATAAGCCGTGAGCATCGTAATCTTTTTCCCTTCTTTTTTCATCGCCTGGATATCAACAGGTGTGATTTTTTTACGTTCCATCTTAACCTCCTTCATCCTCTTTATGATTCCCCTTCACCCTCCCCTAAATCCCCTCCCGTCAAGAGAGGGGAGAAAAGAGGAACTCCTCTCTCCTTACGGGAGAGGGAGAGGGGGGGCATTGGTTTAGAAGCTTTTTTCGATGGCCTTGACCAGATCGGTCACAGCTTGATTAAAAGGAACAGGGATCCCCAATGGTTGAGCTTCTTTCACCACAGCTCCATTGATGGCGTCGATTTCAGTTTTCCGTCTGTGATCAAAATCCTGACCCATCGAAGAGCGGTTTTCTCTCGTTGCTTTTATTGCATTTCGAACTTTTTCAATCGGATTCTCCTCGAGATGAATCCCCTTTCTCCTGGCAACCTCTGCCCCCTCAAACACCAGTTTCTCCATCAATCTTGCGGTTTCGGGATAATCCAGGAGTTGACCGTTTTTAAATCCGGTCAAAGCGGTCAAGGCATTGATCCCTACATTGACCAAGAGTTTCTCCCACACGCGGTTGTGGATATTCGAGGAGACCTCTGTTTCGATTTCAGCATCACAAAACATCCGAGCAATTCGATTGGCCCGATCGGTGATTCGATGATCCAGTTCCCCGATAAAAGTTTTCCCCCATCCAGCATGGCGAATATGGCCCGGTCCTAGTAGTATCGCCCCATGACCTGTGATTCCCAACATCACCTTTTTTCGATCCACCTTCTTACAAATGACCTCTTCATTCCCAAGGCCATTCTGGAGGGTAAGAAATATCGTGTCTTCTTTTTCAAGGACCAGGGCATCTGAAACCGCCTTTTCGGTATCATAGGTTTTGACAAAAAAGATCACCAGGTCCGCTGTTACAACGGATATCACATCTGAAGTAGCCTCCATTGGGATGATCTTCAACTTTCCTTTCTCTTCAAAGGTGAGACCGGTTGAACAAATCGTATCGATCTGTTCATTTCTGGTACCCACCAGCCGGATATCCTCTCCTTTGAGGGCTAAGAGCCCACCGAAGAGGCTTCCCATTGCTCCAGCACCCATGATCACCGTTTTCATGGTCTTCCCTCAATTCGTAGTAGATGAACGTTAACCGAGGTTGATTGAAAAATCAAGATTTCAAGTTCATAAAACCCTACCTCTCCCATGCAGGAGTAAGCAGGAAAGCTCCTGACAAGGTTAAACCATTCGAATGATCAGTAGGAGGGTGAAACCGATCATGACGATCGAGGTCACCCAAGCAATGGCATTGAAAATAGGGCCATTCGTATGGTCCATCATCAACTTTTTATCATTGATGAGAAGAATCATAAAGATGAGAACAAAGGGGAGAACCATCCCATTGAGGACCTGTGAGAAGTACATGATCGGGATCAGAGGGAAATTAGGATAAAGGATGATGCCTGCTCCTAAAAAGATGATTAAGGAATAGAATCCATAGAACTGAGGGGCCTCCACAAACTTTTTGTCAAGACCGGTCTCCCAACCCAGTCCTTCGCAGATGAGATAGGTGGTAGAGAGGGGAAGGATCGAAGCAGCAAAGAGAGAGGCATTGACCAATCCGAAGGCGAAGAGATAGGTACAGTATTTACCCGCTAAGGGAGCGAGGGAAAGAGCCGCATCCTTGGCTGTCTCAATCCGGATTCCGTGTTTGAAGAGAGTTTCTGCACACACGAGGATGATGAAGAAGGCAACCACGTGGACCATGACCGCTCCCATGACCACATCAAATCGAGCGAATTTATAATCCTCTATCTTGATCCCTTTCTCCACGATCGAAGCTTGCAGATAAAATTGCATCCAGGGTGCGATCGTTGTCCCCACCACACCAATGAGCATGGTCATTTCTGAGGGCTGAAGACTCAACTGGGGATGCAGAAATTGTTCAAAGACATTCCCCCAATCCGGCTTCACAATAATACCGGTGATCACATAAGAGATATAAAATACACAGGCGACCAGAAACGCCTTCTCTACGGACTTATAATTTCCCTTGACCACCATCCACCAGACTAGAAAGGCGCTCACAGGAACGGAGATGAATTTATTGACTCCGAAGACTTCCATTCCTGCTGCCACCCCTGCGAATTCGGAAAGGACATTGCCCATATTGGTTAAAAACACGCCGATCATCAGATAGAAGGTAATCTTGGCGCCGAATTTTTCACGAATTAGATCGGAGAGTCCCTTACCCGTCACCACGCCCATGCGAGCGCACATCTCCTGGACCACGATCAGGGCGATCATAATCGGGATCAGGGACCAGATAAGTTTGAGTCCGTATTCTGCTCCAGCTAAAGAATAGGTGGTGATACCACCGGCATCGTTATCCACATTGGAAGTGATGATGCCTGGCCCCATTAGAATGAAGAAAAGCCCTACTGTTCTCCACAGGGAATGCCTCGAACTCGAAGCCCATTTGAAGTAATTTGTCATAATAGTTTCTTTACCAAATAGTGAAATATTGTTTGATGATTGAATAATTGGAATTTATTTGAAACTTGGAATTTGGTTATTGAAAATTTATTTAGAATCCCCCCTCGCTTCCTATAATAGCGATGGTTAGGGAATTACCCTGCCTCTGGAGCTAATACGTCCAGGACACTGCGGAAACCGATCACTCCTTTCAGATGGCCTTTTTCATCCACGACGGGTAGGGCCCTGAATCCGTATTTCGCAAAGGCCTCCACCACCTCATTCTGATCCTCATCCAGTTTCACACTCACCACTCTTGCGGGTTGAATTTCGGAGAGGGTTTGATGGGAATGGGCGGTGAGAAGGTCACGAATGCTTACCACCCCTTGGAGGATTTCCTCTTCGTCCACTATAAAAATGTAGTCCATGATGTCCAGATTCGGAGCTTCCGCCTTCAATCTTGCAATGGCTGTCTCTACGGTCACTCCAGGGGTCAGGCTGAGGTAGGCGGTGGTCATCAAACCACCTGCTGTCTCATCGGAATGGACGAGGAGTTCTCTCAGATCTTCGGCCTTCTCCTGTTCCATTCCGTCAAGGATTTCCTCAGCCCTCTCTTCAGGAAGATCGGCGAGAAGGTCGGCGGCATCACTGGGAGACATCTCCTCGACAATATCAGATGCCTTCTCCACAGGGATGGTCTCGATCAAGGCCTTCTGAATCTTCGGATCGATCTCCTCCAAGGCTTCTGCAGCTGTCTCGGCATCCAAGGCATGAAAGATGGCGGATCGTTCACGACCACTGAGGTCCTCGATAATATCGGCCAAATCCGCAGGGTGAAGATGGGAAAGTTTCTTCTGAGATACGCTGAGTTGGAGGAGATCCGAACCTGAAAGGAGTTGGACATATTTCCAGGAGATGAATTGATTGGGAAGGATATAGGAGAAGAACCAGCGGAGGGCCTGATCTACTACCTTCTCCCATCCCACCCTCCTCATCAGTCCACGAAATCCCACATCGACATGGATCAGTCTTAGACGAGAATCCACCCGAAGAAAGTGAAGGTCATTGACCCTTACCACCTTTGCCCCGAAGGTATCGACAATTTGTTTGTCCATCACCGCTTCCCGGAGGAGGATGATATCTTTCTCCGGAAGGGATGTTTTAAGATCCAAGAGTTCTTTCTCAGAAAGGGTGAGCTGGGGTTCGATTTGAATGATCTTCTCCCAGGGAAGGTACATCTCCCTTCCCCCTGTTCGAATCATCATACCAATGATCATTGGATAAGGGTCTGCCCTCTCGGCCACTAAATCCGATATTTTGCCGACCCTCTGTCTGGAAGTGTCATAAACCCTTCGATTTAAAAAATCGCTGAAGAAATAAAATTCTTTAAGGTTCTGATCCATCCTGCTAATCCGACTGATTTCCAAAAATCCCCCTGAATCCCCCCTTTGCTAAAGGGGGACCAAGGGGGATTACCCCTTTATAACGACTTCAAAAGAAGGTGTCAAACCAAAAAAGATTTTATTGCTATGCCCGTCCTCCGTAGCCGATCGCCGAGCAGACTCCGCCAAAGCAGACTTGATTACAACGGCAAGACGTACCATAGCTCTGGTATTGGAGCGCTACGGCGGAGGGTGAACCCTTTGCTCTATGCTCCATGGAGTTTGGTATTTAAAGGAGGGTGTCAAATCGAAAGTGTCTTCAATCCCCCTTCGACCATCTCTTGCAAAGTTGTTTTGATTAAATTGAATAGATCGCCCTCAAGATCTTTTGGGGAATGGATCGGCAGGAGGAGACATTTGAGCTTGGTCAAACCTTTGCTCTCCATGAATTGGTGAAACTTCTTCTCCACTTCAATAGGATCAACCTTTCTCAAATGAGCCAAAACTCCACGAACCTCCTCTTGGCTATATCGCTCTATGATATCGTGTTCTCGAAATTGGATCTGCGATTGAAGGTGGTCGAGGGAGAGCGAATCCCCACTGAGCAGGAAGAGGGTGAGGGTTCGACTTCCAGCCAAATCACGCCTCTCCTCCCCGACTTCTTCAGGGATGGGCTCGTAATCCAATTCCATTAACATCCTCAAATTTTTTATCAAGGCGATCTGGTGCTCTTTAGAGCGAAACCATTTGAAGGCTTCGCTCGGAGGCTCCACCTTGGGGGAGATTTCTTTCAACCTTTTCATCGCTTCTATCTGCATTATCGTATATTCGAATTTGGAGTAACAATTTTTAGCGATGAATCCGAATTCCATAATCTCTTTATCGCGCAGGGAGTCTCGGCGATAGTACTGCCGATATTTCCCATGAAGGAGTTGCTCGATGGCCTTAATCTCTGTCAGTCGGTTGCGAATCTCCTTATACATCTCACGGATATCGATGAGGATCCCCGTTGGAATATGCCTTTCGGGGGTGACCATTCGACACATATCCTGAAATTCATCTATCGCTTCCTTCAAGTAGCGATAGTTATTTTGAATGGTCCTTACTAAACTTTCAACATACCTTTGAACTCGGTCTTTCTCCATGGTTCATCCCAAACTCATTCTACCCCAATTGGCCTCTTTCTCCAATATGAAATTGACTGAAGAAGTAATCGTTGACTGCCCCGAAGGTAGCACTAAAAATTGAATGCCGATTTTGGAGTATTCAAATGGCGGAGTTCGAAGTTTTGAGTCAGTATTCGAAATTTAGAGGATTAAAACTAAGAACTCCCTGCCTGCGGCAGGCAGGCGAACTAATCACTCCGAACTATTTATTTTGTATCATTGGAGGAGAAGAGATGTTTTCGAATAGGGTCATCGGCTGGTGGCATGACCAATTTTTCCAACTCCCTGAGGTTCACCCATTGGAGGTCATGACACCCCATGGGTTTGAGAGAGCCTTTCTCAATCCAACAGCGATAGACCAAAAGCAGGATAGGATATTCTGGATAGGAATGGAAGACCGCATCGAACATCCTTCCCACCTCCACCTCAACATCCAACTCCTCCTTTAACTCTCTTCGCAAGGCCTCCCTCGGTTCCTCCCCCTCTTTCACCTTTCCTCCTGGAAATTCCCAGAGGAGTCCATGGGAGGAATCCTCCTTTCTCTGGGTGACGAGAATTTTCCCTTGTTCGATGATCAACGCCGCAGTGACGATCACGGTTTTCATCTCATCCCTCGATGCGATTACGGCCTCCTTTCTTCGCCCGATAGAGAGCATTATCTGCCTCACGGATCAAATCGGTGAGGGTAGAGATGGAAGAGGAAAATGTGGCAACTCCGACACTCACGGTTAAATCTTTATTGGGCTGGGCACTCTCGTTGGGGAAACGAGTATCGGACACATTTCTTCTCACCCTCTCTGCAATTTCTAAAGCCTTTTCCCTTCCTGTGTTGATTAAGATCGCAGAAAACTCCTCTCCTCCATAACGAGCGATAATATCGCTCTGCCGGACACCCCGCTGGATGAGGATGGCAATGGCCTTCAACACCTGATCTCCAGCCAAATGGCCATTGGTGTCGTTGTAATGTTTAAAATAGTCGATATCGATCATGAGAAGGGAAAGAGGGGTGGCGTAACGTTTTTGGCGTTCCACCTCTAGGGTTAGTTGTTCAATAAAAAAACGATGGTTATAAATATCGGTCAGGTCGTCGGTATAAGAGAGACGCACAGCTTCCTCTCTCATCTCCCCGATCTCCTTCAATTTCTCCTTATAGAGGTCCCTGATCACCTGAAGTTCCCGGGCGTATAGATCTCTTTCTCGAATCTTTTCCGCGAACTCCTTCTTTGTCCTTTCAAACTCCTCTTCGATCTCGATCCTTTCTCTCAAATCTTTCAGGGTAATGAAAAAGACATCCTCCCTGAAGGTCCCGAAGAATTCAACAGGAATTCGTTCTCCTAACCGACTGATTATCTGTGTCCTGAATCGAACCTCTTTCTCTTGGCCCATCTCCTCGAACTTTTCTCGGACCCTGGCCAGGTCTTCGAGAGGAACAACATCTATGAAGACCCTCTGCTGAAGTTCTTCCGGGGGATATCCCAGTATTTCCATCCCTTTTGGGTTGATCTTTAGAAAATCTCCTTTTTGGTCAAGGATGAAGAATGGTTCTTGAATGACTTCGAGGATGGATCTCTGGAGACGGATTTCATTCTCCAGAGCCTCCACTTTCGTCCGAATTTCTTTAAGAGAGAGGGAATTCATCTCCTATTCCTGAAACCGCATGGTGCATAGCGCATAGAGCATGGCGTTGAAATCCTTTTCGCTAACCGCTATACAGTTTAGTGCTTCCTATTTGGTACTTATATGGAATTTGGGCAAGTATATCAAATTAACTTTGAAGATACAAAGGCATTCACATCATTTCCTGAATTTCTTTCTCAATTTTCTTCAATACCTTTGGATCATAAGGAGCGATGTTTTTCAATGAAGGGTCTAATGGATTTTCTGAATTGAAGCTCTGGAGGATGAATCTTCGGCCCACCTTCAACTGATCCCCAAGGGTTTGGATGTCTTCCAGACTATGGAGTCCTGGAACAACGGTTATTCGAAATTCATACTCCGCTTTTCTTTTCTTCAGGATTTCGATCGACTCTAAAATGGGTTTTAGGTTGATGGGAAGGCCGGTGGAGCGCGAATAACGAAACGGGTCCAAGGGCGCCTTCACATCCATCGAGATAAAATCAATCTCTCCTCCCTCAATCAAAATTTCTAACATCTGAGGGTTTGAACCATTGGTATCCAGTTTGATCAGAAATCCATGTCGTTTTATTTCTTGGATTAGTGATGGAAGGTCCACGTGGAGAGTAGGCTCTCCGCCTGTGAGGCAAACCCCATCGATCCAATTTTTTAAAGAATGAAGGCGAGCGAGAATATCTTCCAATGAAATGGTAGCATACTGCTCAGGATGGAAGACGAGGGGATGGTTGTGGCAGTAAGGACAGCGGAAATTACAGTAGGGAAGGAAAAGCACCGAGCAGAGTTTTCCCGGCCAATCCAAAAAGGAAGTTTCCAAAAATCCTTTGATCTCGATCATGGTTAAATTCCATATTATTATGAAAGATAATAAAATGTCAGAAAAAGTCGCTCTTCGTTGCTCAAAACATTTTTTCGACAATGCAAATTAAAAACTCGCCCTTCGGGCTCAAACATTTAATTTGCTGTCATTTCGCTTCGCTAAGAATTGTTACCGAAAAAATCTTCATTCGCACTCAGAGCTTCTTTTCCAATTTTTGAAAGATCTCAACATTCGGTTCAGAGAATACCCCTGAACAGGTGCTGCTTCACCTCCTGGAGAGTCGGGACCACCCCTCTCCAACTGATCACCTCCCTCTCCTCCTCATCCTCGATGACAATGGAAGGGGTGGAGAGAATGCTATAAAAGGAGGCCTCGGCCAGACCATCCATCGTGTCCAGATCGTAATTAAAAACGGGCACTCCTTCCTTCTTTAACTCCGTTCCAATCTCTTTGACAGCAGGACATTTCGGGCATTTCGCTTTCGTAAAAATTTTTATTAACCCCATTCCCTCCTCCTTAATGAATCAATGAAAAATGATCATTGAGAATTGATCATTGCTAATTGATTAAGCTTCCAGTGCCATTCCCTCTTCTCTCTCCTCTAAAAAGGCTTGGTTTCGATACCGGTTCCGGAGTTCTCCAAGCTTCCCTTTATTCCAACTGGAGATTTTCGTGAAATAGCCAGTGATCCGTGTAATGCCATCCACATCCACCGATCCACAGTAAGCACAAGATGACCGAAGGCCCCGGCTCGTTCGATTGCAGCCATTACAGGTGGTGAACTCCGGAGAGAAGGCGATCTGGTCATTTTGGGTCAATTGAAAAGTTTTAATCACAAAATTGGCCAACGATGACTTCGAAGGCCTTGCCTCACCCAACCAGATATGAGTCAATGCACCCGCCTCGATCAGAGGGTGGAAAAGGCCTTCTTGCCTTACTCGCTCGATGGGATTGAGGACAGCAGAATTGTTCAAGTAGGTGGAGTTCGTATAATAGACTTCTCCTTTTGAGATATCGCCCTTTACAATATGTCCCGATTTTGGGGAATGAAATTTAAGGTCTAATTTAGCAAATCGGTAGGCTGTGGATTCTGCGGGTGTCTGTTCCAGAACAAAACGCATCCCATAGCGCTGGCTGAACTTGTCCACCAGTAGTTTCATATGGGCAATCACCTTGAGGCCGAATTTAAAAGCCTGTTTGGATTGATGCATCTCCTGCCCGGTATGAATTTGAACCAGTTCATTGAGCCCCACCATCCCGACTAAAAAACTGGCACGGTGCATCCTTAAATAAGGAGATCCATCCCGGTCCATAGCCAGCAACGCCAGAGGCCCCTTTTCCCCTAAAGAGAGAAGTCTTTCAATAAAGAGTTTCTTTTCCAGATGGGCCTTGACCGCCATTTCGACAAACTCGGCAATTTTAGAAAAGAGTTTAGAGTCTTCCCCTTTCGCCAGGTAAGCGATTCTTGGAAGATTGAGCGTCACGTTCTGGAGAGCACAGTATCGCATCTTCCAGGGTTGTTTGGCATCTTCGAGGTCTGTTTGATCCAATTTAAAACTGAGGCGGCAGCATTCAGAGATTTTGGCTGTCTCCCCACGATCGAAGACGAAGTAAGTATTTCCCTTCTCAGAAGCGACATCACAGATGTGGTCAAGAAAATCCATATGACCAGGGGTTTTAAAGAATTTTTCTGTAATATGAACCAATGGTTTCGGGAAGAAGAAGGGCCTTCCGGATCCATCTCCTTCTTGATAGACGTTGAAGAGCGCCTTGGCAAAGTGTTGGGATTCTTTCAGATAATCACCATAGGTCTTTCCTGTAAACTCCCCGCCCGGCCCGATGGCAGGAACATTTTCAAAATGTTTTGGGATTTCCCAATAGAGATTGAGGTCGGTGAAGATGGCCTGTCCGCCTCTGGCCACAGCTTGCTGGGAGAATTCGAAGATCATCATCTGAGCCAGTTGTTCCAGTTCTTGGTCTGACATGCCTTCCAGATAAGGTGCGAAAAAGAGATTGATGGAATCCCAACCGATCGCTCCGGCAAAATGACTCTGGAGGGCGGCAGCAAATTTCACCATATGGGCGAGCAACACCTCAGGATGTTTGGCAGGCTTGGCCATGGCGATCGAGTTGGGAAGGCTCAGGCCAAAGCGTTTGATGTATTCGAGGGATTGACCGCTGCAGTAAGGCCGATCAATAAAACCCAGATCGTGGAGATGGATATCCCCACGCATATGGGCATCGGCAATTTCCTGAGAGAAGACAGAAAGCAGGGCATATTCCTTTTTAATCCTTTCGGCTAAGGTAAGATTGGTGGCTTCAGGCCCATGAGGGACATTGGCATTCTCTTTATTGGGATGGAGGATGAGCTGATCGACATCATAGAGAGGCATTCCCAAACGGGTGTGCATCTTGCGGGCCTGCTCGAGCCCCCTTTCGACCAGTTTGGTGTCCACGAGTTCACGGATGAGCGGGGCGGTGATCATTTTGATCTTAGAGGTGGCAATTAAATCCTCCACCTCCCGAGCAATTTCCTTCGCTGTATCGAAATCTACATAGGTCTCACGGATGAGGGCGTCGACAATTCTCTGCCGATCCCAGCCTAACATCGCTTCGTCCGAGGTGCGGACGAAGAGGGCCATATCTGTGGTTTCCACCTCTCCTTTAAATTCCTGATGTTCCCCTTTCATCTCGATTACAGTTGCCATTTTATCTCACCTTATTTTGTTAAAGATGGGTTAAAAAGATTTCTGGATGGGCTATATTTAGTATGACTAGAGATGTTTACAACAACATATTGTTATTTGTCAAGAAAAAATTTAATTTGTGAAAAAAAATATTTGTATAGAGTTTTTCAAACTTTTAACCCTGAACTCTTAACTATTGTTTTCTTTATGATTTGATGAAGGGGTCTTTTGGAAGGGCCTCAGAGGTGTTTCGAGTAAGCGTTTGATGACTCCCCAAGAGGGTTCTGTGATGCTTTTTAATGGAATGGCCTCAATCTTTGGATCATCCAGATTTCCTTTTACCTCATAGAAATAAGAGATGAAACCCTTGTCCTTGCCCGTGAGAATATAACCCACAATGGGAACACTACTTAATATCGTATCGATCGTGACTAAGGGATGAACCCCTATCCTCGCATCAATCAAGTTCTTACCCAGATCGATCTTTCCTAAAAGAGTAATCCTCATGGCATCGCTGTCCACCAAGAAATCATTCGTGGCAGCAATGCCCTCCTTGACATGAATCGTCGCCATCATACTGTGGTAAGGAAGTCCCTTCGTCTTCAAATCCGGAAGCCTTCCCTTGAACAACTGGGAGACATTGAGGATGGAGAAGATTTTAGAAAGGATATTAAATCTTTCGATCACTCCATTCTCGATTTCAAACCTCGAATTCCCATTGAGAGACTCCTTTATTTTTTGGAAATCCTCTCCTTCACCTCTTAACTCCACTTTATCAACGTGAACCCTTCCGGTGATCATGACCCTTTCCTCCTCCCCTTTTTGGAAGAGGGTTCGGATAAAGGCCTTGGCTTCCATATTCGAGAGACGGGGTTTGATCTCAAATCTTATCCCCTTTTCCGTAGGTTTTATCCATCCCTCGCCCCAGAAATCCCCTCCATCTGATTTGAATTGAAAGGGATGGATGAGCAATGTTCCATCAACCGTCTTCATCTCTCCCTTTAGATCTTGAACATGAAGGCTTCGATATTTCCCCTTGTCGATCTGCACTTTGCCATCAATCGACCAATTTGAAAGCCAATCTCCTATCTTTTCAAAAGAGACATGTGAGGGGCCTTCTCTCGTCGGAAAGAGCTGATCGAGATCCAGTTGGGGAGAAGAGATCTGGAAGGAGAGTCTTCTGCCAGATTCCGTCAAGCCGGAGCCTTTTCCAACCTTTTGGGAAGAGATAGGAGAAGAAGGCGAGCCCCGGGAGAGAGTGCCGGAAACGGTGAGAGGAGAATCTCCCACCTTTCCCTTCAACTCATCGAATCGAATTTGCTCCGGGGTGACCCAAAAGGAACCCTCGATATGGGAGAGAGGAACAGGAATCTCTCGATGTTGAATGGCGATCCCTTTCAATCGGATCTCCCCTTCCTTTAAGGCGCTGATCCATGTTTCCATCTTCCCCAGCCATTTCAGACGGACCTCTGCCCCTCCAGCGATTTCATGAATCCCTTCTACCTGCGATCGGATTGAGTCTGGAAAGAGGGGTGACTTCATCAACGAGAATAGTTGCTTTAGATCAATCGAACCCCGTGTAGAGAGATTCACATTTCCCTCTCTGACAAATCCGTCCAACGTCAGAGAGGAACTACCCGTTTGGACCCTTGTCTTCAAAAAAACTATCCCCAGGTTGGAAAACGAGATCCCCCCTTCCTTTAATACAAGGGGAATAGGATTTCCCTTTTGCAGGAATGAAGCTTCTCTGGGGATAAACTCCCCTTCATAGGAGAAAGGGGAAGTTCCTGGAAGGGTCTTCCCCTTGAATGAGATTTGGCTTGTTCCTGAAAGGGCTTCGAAGGTATTTGTTTTTGATCGTACTTCTTCAGAGAAGAGAGGAGTTTGAAAGAGAGCAAAAAGATTTTTGAGATCCATTCTTCCCTTGGCCTTGATCTCGAGAGGATGATCTTTCTCTCCGTGTTTCCAGAAACCATTCGTCATCAGAGAGGAATTACCAAACTCCACCTTTGTCTCTGACCATTGGAGATCTTTGTTGGAAAGTTCTACTCGTCCCTCTCCCATTTGGATCGGGAATGGGATTTGTTGATGAGTGAACCGGGTTTTTGAAAAATGAAAGATCTCATGGTGCTGGAAACGGATGGGAGGCTTCAGGAGTCCTTTGGCAGAGAGGGAATATTGTGCCTTTCCTGAAAGAATGTTGATGGACGAAAGGGCACGGCTGAATTCTTCCGGGATCCCTTCGGTCTTTGCGAGAGAGGGGAGATCCATCAAATCGAATTTGCCTTGACACTCGATTTGGAGCGTCGAATCATGCAGAAGCTCATAGAATGTCCCGTTGATTTTCTCCAGGGTCGAATGATAGATTTTCCCTTCGACCTCTTTGAGATAAAGATGACCTTTTTGAAAGAGAAGCCGGCCTTTGAGGTCTTCAAAAGATGGGAAGTTCCAGGGAAGTTTCAACCAAGCTCCATCGAGTTTTCCCTCGATGGATAGGACATGGGCATTCGCCGGTTGATCGCAGTGATCAATCTCTGGCATCTTTCCTGCAAGCCTGATGGAAACGATCTGGAAGGAACCCTTTCCTTCTGCCCGGAAAAGGTGTTCCGAAACGTCTGGAGTGATGATCCGGAAGGGGATGAATTTCTTTCCTTCTGCAACATCGAAGGGGCTGCTTTGTGCTTCGGCCTCCATGCCCATTTCTTTCGATCCGATGTCATATATTCTCCCCTTCGCCTTAACCCATAACTCAGGCAATTCGATAGAAAACCGGGGGATCCTGAGATCTTTTAAATCATAGTCCACATCGAAATCGATGTTCACCCATTTCGGTTTTAGAACGTATGAAAAAACTTGAGGATAGTCAAAAAGGAGTTCTTTAAATTTGATTTTTGCAGAGGTCTTAAAGGTCCCCTGGAAGTCTCCTTGATAATTGGCATTCAGGTCGAGGATCCCTGAAATCGTTTTCATGGGAAGCATCGTTTTAAGATAAGGCCAGAAATGGAACGTTTCCATCCCTTTGATCTTCATCTCCGCTTCCACTCTTCCCTTTGAAAAATCCAGGTCCTCAGGAATATTCTGAATGGTTCCATTGATGGAAAACGGACCGTCTTTTTTGGAATGAATGATCCTCCCATTGATTCGAAACGGGAAGGCTTTACGATAGGAGACCTTTGAGAGTTCGAGATTGAAGGATCGTATCTCTGTTTTCAAGGGGGAATCGCCCAGACTCTCGTCTGAAAAGAAAATCTCCCCCTCTCGGAGGGCTAAAGAGCCTCCGAAAAGGGAGGTGAGCGCCTCCAAAATCTTCTTCTGGGTTTCCTTCAGCTTTTCACCGGTCAAAGAACCGTCGAAGAAAATATTGAATTGACCGTTTTTATCCCTGATGAGATGCAAAATAGGCCGATCGACAACAATCCGTTTCCATTTGATTTCCCTTTTGAGGAGAGGAAAAAGCTTGACCCTTAAGATCAGTCTTTTGGACTGAAGGAGATCAAAGGCCAGAGAGCGATCCTTTATTCGGAAATCTTCAAAGGCAATCCCCACTCCGCCCCACAAATATATTTTTGCCTTCCCAATGGAGACCTCCCTGTCCAGGGCGGTCGTCAAGGACTTCTGAAGGATATTCCGATAAATATTAGGGTCGAGGAGATAATTGATCGATAAAAAAATGAAGGCTCCGACGACAAGGATCGGAATCAATATCCAGAGAAGAGACCATTTTTTGCAACGTCGCATTTACTTTTCTTAACTCCCTTTCATGCCATTTCAATGGTAAAAATCCGAAATCCGGATTTCGTGCTTCGAATTTAAAATTCCCCACCGCACCTAAAAAATTTATGATGTTTTGATAGCGTGGGCCAAAGAGAGGACATCTACCCTTTTGGCTCCCCCTCTCAGTAACACCTTTGAGCATTCGTTGACCGTCGCTCCAGTGGTGTAAACATCATCGACTAAAAGAACTGATTTCCCCTCCAGCTCCTCTTTCCCGACCACATGGAAAGCCTCCCTTAACCCCTTTTCCCTTTCTGTACCGCTGAGATTCACTTGAGGAATGGTGGGTTTCTTCTTTTGAAGGATCGTTTTCCGGTAAGAAATTCCTGTCCGACGGCTTAACTCCTTTACGAGGAGGAGGGCTTGATTGAACCCTCTTTCCCTTAATCGATGGGTATGGAGCGGGACGGGAATCAAAAGATCGAGAGAGTCAGGTTCCCAATAACGATTCAACCCCTCTGCCATCCATTCCGCAAAAAAAAAGGCGAGGTGAGTCTTCCCCTCATATTTCCAACGATGGATTGCCTCCTGGAGAGACCCTTCGTAGGCTCCCAAAGCCCTTGCCATTGTAAAATATTTTCTGTGGGTCACACAAGCACCACAAGGATGGCTTTCGACCTCTTTAGAGATAAAGGGGATTCCACAAATGGAGCAAAAGGGAGGTTCGATCCAGCGGATCTCCGAAAGACAATTCGAACAGAATCCTTGTTGATCCTCTTCCAAGAATTTTTCGCAACAGGGACATTGCGGGGGAAGAAAAAACTGGAAGAGGGTTGATTGAAATTCCATGATTCATTCCAGTTGATGCCTGTCTGCGATAGGCAGAACAGACATCATGGTTGAATGGAATGTAGAAAATTACAATGGGAGGTGAACCCTTTCAGGAAAAGAAGGAGAAGGTAAGGGGATCGCTTTTTCGGCTTCCTTGATCGTATAGGTGCTCCACTGATGACATTGAGGGCAGTAGGCAATCCATTCCTTCGATTCCCTTTCGCAGGTGGTGCAAAAGAAGGAAAGGTAGGAAGTCCCGCTCAATTCGAAAGTCTTTTCAAATTCCTGGGCTGCACGACCAAAGTCTTTTTTGTGGAGGTAGATTTCTGCGAGAAGCCTGTGAAGGGCTGGAAGATCCTTTACCCTTAAACTGATTTCGTTGATCTCCTCAAGAGCTTCATCCAACATTTCCAATCTCAAACAAAGCTTGGCGTAGAAGAAGGCGAGCACCCAATTTTCAGGATTGTGCTTGAGTACCCTTTGATAGATGCGGAGGAGAGTGCTCGGATCTTCTCGGCTGAGATAAAGCTCTTCCAAGCGAAGGATGAAGACAATGGATTTGAATCGGGTGAAACTCTTCCCCCAAACATTCCCGGCTGTGCCCCATTTTCCCATTTGGAGGTAGATATCACCCAGCAATACAAATCCAGGCTGAAAGGTCTTCCGTTCTCGAATAATCTCTTTGGCCTCTTTCAGGGCATTCTCCAGATTTTGTTCCCCCCCACGGCTTAAAAGATCTCTGGCACGCTCAAATTTCAATCCCAAATAGAAAAGGGTCTCCTCCTCCTCTGCCTGTTTCCCCTTGGTGGATTTGAGAAGTGACCTTTGGATTCGGATTGCCTCCTCCCACCTTCTGCTATCCAGATAGATCTGCCTCAAACTTTTCAGTGCTTTGAGATTCGTCTCATCCAAACCGATGGCGCGGTTCAGGACCCGGATGGCTTCATCGAATCGCTTCATGCGCTGGTACACCCCTGCCTGACGGAGAAGGATGTTTATATTCTTCATATCGATCAACTCTGCTCTTCCCAACCAATGAAGGGCATCCTGATCCTTGCCCTCTTGGAGGGCGATCTCCGAAAGCCGGAGATAGAGATCGATCTGGGTGGGGTCCCTCTTTAATACCTCCATGAAGTGGGTTTTGGCCTTTGCCAGATCCCCCCGAAGGAAAACATCCATCCCCTTATTCAATTCCTCCTTGAGGGATTCCTCTTGCCTTTTTTGGCGAGATTTCAGATAGCCTTCGACGGCCCGTTTGGCATCTCGGGTCAGTGTGCCGATGAAGACCAACATCGCACCCAACACAAAAGAGGAGATCATGAGGATGGAAAGTTCCGTTTCAAAAGTCTTACCAAAAAAATGAAATTCCACAACCAAAGGGTTAAGGTATGAAAGCCAGAGGAAGAAACCTATCACAATAAAAAGGAAGCTTAACAAAAGTTTAACCAACATTTTTCTATAACTTTCCCTTCTCCAGTTTGGTTAAGCAAGGAACACAATATTTCGCCACCGGTCGAACCTCGAGTCGTTTTAAACTTATAGGACCTCCACATTCCTCGCAAATCCCATAGGTCCCATTCTCAATACGATCTAAAGCTTCATCCACCTCTTGGAGCCTCATTCGCTCATTCTCATTTAAGCTGAGCAAGACTTGTTTGTTATAAATATTGGCGGCCTCATCCCCGATGTCCTGAATGCCATCTTGCCCCATTTCCTTTGAAGATTCAACAATCTGTTTGACCTCACCGACGATCTGCTCCCGTTCCTTGAGAAGAATTTTTTTAAACTTGGTGATCGTCTTTTTATCCAGTTCTTTTTTCTGATCCTCTTGTCTTTTCACTTGTGCCTTAACTTTAACTTTTCCCTTAGCCAATATTTCCTCCTTTTTGGAGATCCATTCGCGGGGCGTCGATCCAAAGCCCTTCCAAATCGTAGAATTTTCTCACAGGTTCCAGAAAGATATGGACGACCACATCCTCATAATCGATCAAAACCCATCTCCCTCCGGTCATCCCCTCCTGACCCAGAGGTCGAATCCCATTCTTTTTGAGAGCCTCCTCAATCCCTTGGGCAATGGCCTGGACTTGGCGATCGGACTTGCCGCTGCAGAGGAGAAAATAATCGGTGAAGGAGGTCGTCCCTTTCAACTCAATAAGAACCGGGTTTAAGGCCTTCTTTTCAAGAGCTGCCTTCAAGCAGAGCAAAGATTTTGTTTTCGAATCGGTGACCATACCCTCCTGGGGGATAATTTTGAGTTAAACATTATACCAGAAAAAATGATGATGACAATAAAAAAATAACGAAAATAGATATTATTTTCAAGGGAATCCTTAGCCCACAAAAGCCGATTCCTCGAATCATCAACTCTTCCTATAGAGCCCGTTTTGTTGAATATAAACCTCCACTTCGGTCGGGATCAGATACCTCGCCGACTCCCCCTTTTCGATTAGCTCCCGGACCTTTGTAGAAGAGATATCGAGGAACGAAATTTCTTTGAAATAGAGCCGGTGGCCTGAGAGGTGGATCCAGACCTTCTCTTCAGGGTCATATCGAAAACTTGGGATCAAGGTCTTTGGGAGTTGGGAGGATAATGTATTTTTTTGAGATCCCGGTCGGGTCATCACAATAAAGTGGCAATGAGAAAAGAGATTTTGAAATTCCCTCCATGTCTCGATCTCCACAAAAGCATCCCCACCCAGGATGAAGAAAAGGGCATCCTGGTGGCTCTCCCGAAAATATCGGATGGTGTCGATGGAGTAAGATTTTCCAGGTCTTGAGAGTTCAATGTCGCTGGTAGAAAAATGGGGGTTGTTTGAGGTGGCCACCCTCACCATTTCGAGCCGATGCTTTGCCTCGATGACCTTCTCTGTCATCTTATGGGGTGGAATGGAGGAAGGGATGAAGAGGACCTCCTCGAGGTTGAAAGCCTCTCGAATTTCTTCCCCCCCCCGGAGGTGACCCAGATGGACGGGGTTGAAGGTCCCTCCAAATAGCCCAATTCTTCTCTCTGCCTGCTCCAGATTTCTTTTCTATCTCTGTTCCCCTCCCATAGCCAATTGTGTGACTTCACCCCTCTGGAATAATGGAAAAATGGAATGATGAGTTAGAAAAAGTAAAGGCGACCATACGGTCTTTTCCCTTTAGTTTCCCTGAAGGTATTCCAATAATCCATTATTCCAACTATTCGCATTGGATTTACTCTTATCACTCGGATTTGTCCCTCTCCATAAACAATAAATTTGGTCGTGGTCAATTCCTCCAACCCCATGGGGCCAAAGGCATGGAGTTTGGAGGTGCTGATTCCGATCTCTGCGCCCAATCCCAACTCGAACCCATCATTGAATCTTGTCGAGGCGTTGATCAGGACACAGGAGGAGTTGACTTCTCTTAAAAACCTCTGTGCATTCTGATAATCAGAAGTGATGATGGCTTCTGTGTGGAGCGAGCCATACCTCGCAATGTGCTCGATGGCTTCTTCGATTCCCTTCACCACCTTGATCGAGAGAATGAGGTCTAAATATTCTTGAAACCAATCTTCTTCCCGAGCCTCTTTAATGCGAGAAAGAACTTTTTTTGTCCGAGGGCATCCCCTCAGTTCTACCCCTTCTTTCTGGAGGACTCTTGCGATCTTTGGAAGAAATTGACCTGCCACCTTTTCATGAACTAACAGGGTCTCCATGGCATTGCACACCCCGGGTCTCTGGACTTTCGCATTGAGGCAGATCCGGGTGGCCATCTCCAGATCAGCGGTCTCATCCATGAAGATATGGCAGACTCCTTTATAATGTTTGATGACAGGAATCCTTGAATGATTTGCCACGAATCGAATGAGCTCTTCTCCTCCCCTGGGGATGATGAGATCGATCTCGTCCTCCAACTGGAGCATCTCTCGGATCGCCTCTCTCTCGGTATGAGGAAAGATCTGGATAGCCTCCTGAGGGAGTCCCATCTTGACGAGGACTTTTCGAAGAATTTGTCCGATGGCCTGATTGGAGTGAAAGGCTTCTGAACCACCCCTCAGGATGACAGGGTTCCCCGATTTTAGGCAGAGCCCTGAAGCGTCGGCGGTCACATTGGGCCTCGATTCATAAATGATTCCAATGACACCAATGGGGATCCTCATCCTTCCAACCATCAAGCCATTGGGCCTTTTCCACATCTTGATCACTTCGCCCACCGGATCGGGAAGGCGAGCCACTTCCCGAAGCCCCTCTGCCATCCCACGGATGACTGCAGGAGTCAATCTTAAACGGTCGATCAATGAAGAAGAGAGAGAGGCCTCCTCCCCAGCGGCGAGATCTTTTCGATTTTCTTTAATCAACCGTTCCTGATTCCGCTCCAGATCCTCTGCCATCTCGAGCAAAGCCTTATTTTTGGTGACCGTCGAGAGTTGAGCCAGTCGATAAGAGGCCTCCTTAGCCTTTCTGGCCATCTCTCTTACCTCTGCTTTGAAATCCACATTCTTTTTCATAAAACGACCAAGTCATCCCGATGAATGACTTCATCAGAATATTTATAGCCCAAGGTCGATTCGATCTGATTGCTTCGAAGACCTCTGATTTTTTCAAGTTCTGGTGCGCTGTAGTTAACCAATCCCCTAGCGAATTCTTTTCCACGAGGTCCCAGACAGGTGACCAGGTCCCCTCGATCGAAGCTCCCCCTGATTTTCACGACACCGGACGGGAGCAGGCTCTTTCCTTTCTGGACGATGGCCTTCTTCGCCCCGTCGTCCACGATGACATCACCTTTTGGTTTCGGGTTAAAAGCAATCCAATGTTTCCGACTACTCAAGGCTTCCCCTTTCGGGAGAATCAGCGTCCCGATTTCCTTTCCCTTTAAGATCTGATGGAGGACTCCTTCCCTGGATCCGCGTGCCACCACCGTGGGAATTCCGAAGCGGGATGCTTTTCGGGCAGCCTGGATCTTACTGATCATTCCTCCTACGCTCATCTCGCTTTTCGTCTCCCTGATGATCCCCTCCATATCCACATCAATGTCCTCCACCAGAGGAATACATCGGGCATGGGGGTTCACCCTGGGGTCCGAATCGCAAAGACCCTCAATGTCTGTCAGGATAATGAGAAGATCCGCGCCGATCAGGTTGGTGATCAGAGCAGAAAGGTTGTCATTATCTCCAAATTTGATCTCATCCACCACCACCGTATCGTTTTCATTAATGATGGGGATGATCCCGAGTTCGAGAAGGGTCAACAGGGTATTGCGGGCATTGAGGAACCTCCGTCGGTGGCTCAAATCGTCGTGAGTCAGAAGAACCTGTGCGACCATCTGCTGAAAACGCGAGAAGTAGTTTTCATAGATGTTCATCAACCGGGTCTGACCCACGGCTGCTGTGGCCTGTTTCTGTGTGATGGCTTGGGGACGGGTCTTGTAGCCCAATTTCTCCATGCCTGCTGCAATGGCGCCCGAGGAGACTAAAACGATCTCATAGCCTTGGCGCTTGAGGTCCGAAATCTCTTTGGCCAAATGGGAGAAGGCCTCATAATGGAGCCCTTCCTCGACAGAGGCCAAAATACTGGAGCCCACCTTCACAACAATTCGTTTTACCTTTCCCAGTATCTTTCTACGAATATCCTTATTGCTCATGACTCTTATCCGAAATGGATTCGAGTGCTCGAGACATCGCCTCCATCAGTTCTTCTACGCCTTCTCCTGTTTGGCTGGAGATTAAATAAAGTCGATGTCCCATCTTCTCAAATTGATTTTCAATATCCATTGCCCTCTCCCGCACCGGTGGGAGATCTATTTTGTTAAGAGCAACCAGCTCAGTTTTTTTCTGAAGCGAAGGGTCGTAGGCCTTCAATTCGTCATGGAGGGTATGAAAGTCCTTCACCGGATCGCGAGAAGGCCCCTCCGAGATATTCAAAAGGTGAATGAGAAGGCGTGTCCGCTCCACATGTCGAAGAAAGGTCAATCCGAGCCCGGCTCCTTTCGAGGCACCTTCGATCAATCCTGGAATGTCCGCCACGACAAAGGATCGGTGATCTTCTCGATTCACCACACCCAGATTGGGAACGAGGGTGGTGAAGGGATAGTCTGCAATTTTCGGTCTGGCAGATGAGATTCTGGAGAGAAGAGTTGATTTTCCGACATTGGGATAACCGATCAGTCCTACATCGGCGAGAAGCTTCAAATCAAGCCGAAGATAACGCTCCTGTCCTTTTTCACCCTTTTCGGCTCGGCGGGGAGCACGCAGCGTGGCCGTGGCAAACCGGGCATTTCCTCGACCGCCCCGACCTCCTTCTGCCGCCACGAATCGCTGGCCATCAAAGAGAAGGTCTTGCAGCACTTCCCCCGTCTGATCATCTCGAACAAGCGTGCCGACCGGAACTCGGATGATGAGATCCTCTCCATTCTTTCCGGTTTGATCTTTTCCTTTACCGTGACTTCCCTTTTGGGCGCGAAGTTGTTTTGGGTAGGTTAGATCGAGAAGGGTAGTAAGTTGAGCATCGGCCTGAAGGATCACGTCCCCGCCTTTTCCTCCATCACCGCCGTTCGGACCTCCTCTGGGGATAAAACGTTCTCTCCGAAAACTGATACAACCATTTCCACCATCGCCCGCTTTCACATGGATTTTTGCCTCATCCACAAATTTCATATTCACTGATTACAGGCCAAATGGAGGGAACCCCCTACACCGCGCAGGGTTCAGGGCTTCAGCCCTGCACCCTTTGTGGAGCAGGGTTAAAGATTCTGGGCGTAGACACTCACCTGTTTTTTATCTCTTCCTCTCTTCTCATATTTGACGATCCCATCAACTCTGGCAAAAAGGGTGTAATCCTTTCCCACCCCTACATTTTCTCCAGGATGAATCCGAGTCCCTTTCTGACGGACCAAGATGTTTCCTGCCTGGACCCATTGCCCACCGAATCGTTTGACGCCCAATCGCTGTCCTGCACTATCCCTGCCGTTCCGAGAACTTCCTCCTGCTTTCTTGTGTGCCATACCCTACCTCCAACCCCTTGTGATGCTGTATCGCCCCCGTTTATCGGGGGCGGATCAAAACACCCATTCGGCGTCGGCAGTAAATGCCGACGCTACGTCATAGGGTCAAATTTTCATTATGACAACGAAATATCGTTGACCTTCAGATACGTATAAGTTTGGCGATGTCCTTTGAATCGCCGATAATTCTTTCTCCTTTTCATCTTGTAAGTCAGGACCTTTTTCCCTTTTATCTCCTGGATGATTTCCCCTTTGATGACGACGTTAGTCAGATGGGGGGTTCCAAGCTGTGTCTCACCTTCTTTGGAGACCATCAAGACATCTTTCAATTCCACTTGATCTCCAACTTTTCCCTCCAATTTCTCTACCCGCATGAGGTCTCCCTTGGAGACCCGATATTCCTTTCCACCGGTTTTCACCACTGCATACATCAGACTCCTCCGAATTAAAATAATTGATGAATATTAATTGATTTTTAGCTTATTGTCAAATTTTTGAGAGCTCTAAGAAAAACCTTCACGCTCTCTTGATAACACAGATTTTAAAAGAGGATTATACGGATTTTCATGATGTTTCACTGAATTTCATATCTGTGTAATCGGTTCCTAATCGGTGGAATCAGAGATTTCTGGAATTTTTCAGAAGTCTCTTTTCTCATATTTCAATGATGCTGAATTGCTCCTGGTGGAATCCGGCCTTGCCCTTAATGACGATCTTTTTCCTCAGTTTTTTCTCCAATTCCTCCACGCCAGCCCTCTCCTCTTCATAAAGAAGGTCGGTAATCTCCGGATTGGCTTCCACTACGATGTTATGCCCCCCCAGTTCAGTAGAAGTTCTTTCGATCTCCCGGAAGATGTCATAACAGACCGTCGTCTTCGATTTAATCAGTCCAGCTCCCTCACAATAGGGACAGGGCTCACCCAGGATCCGAGAGATGTTCTCCCGGGTTCGCTTCCGGGTCATCTCCACCAGGCCCAATTCTGAGATCTTAAAGATATTGGTCTTCTGTCGATCTTTCTTCAAGGCTTCTTCCAAAGCCTGATAAACCTTTTCCCGATCACCCTCTCTTTCCATATCGATAAAGTCAATGATGATGATCCCTCCGATATTCCGTAATCTCAATTGGTAGGCGATCTCCTTCGATGCTTCCAGGTTGGTTTTAAGGATCGTATCCGCTAAATTTCTCTTGCCCACATACCTTCCTGTATTCACATCAATGGCCACCAGGGCTTCGCTCATATCAATGACGATGTACCCTCCGGATTTGAGCCAAATCTTACTGCCCAGGATTTTGTCAATCTCCATCTCAATCCCATAAGCATCAAAGATCGGCTCTTTCTTCTCATAGAGGATCATCTCATATTTTTGTTTTGGCATATAGGTATTGATGAAGGAGAGAATGTTATCATATTCTTCTTTAGAGTCGATGATGATTCGATTGACCTGTGGGGAGAGGATATCCCGGATGACCCGAAGAACCATGGTCAGGTCACTGTGGATCAGTGACGGGGCCGTTGAATTTTCTCTCTTCTTCTGAATGTTATTCCAGAGATGGAGGAGGAATTCCATGTCGGTTCGAATTTCGTCCACCTCTGCCCCTTCACTGGCTGTCCGCACGATGAAACCACCGGCAGGGGGTTTCATCGATTGGACGATCTCTCTCAACCTCCTTCGTTCCTTTTCATCCTTGATCCTTCTTGAAACACCGATATGATCCACCAGGGGCATGTAGACAAGATACCTGCCGGGCAATGTAGTGTGAGAGGTGATTCGGGTTCCTTTCGTGCCGAGAGGCTCTTTGGAAACCTGAACCAATATCTCCTGACCTTCGGAGAGGAGGTCTTCGATCTGTGAGGAAGGGCTGCTGAAATAGATAGGCATCTCTTCCCCATGGAAACCCATCTCCTCATAATCTTCGATCCCACCATGGACGTCCGAGACATAAAGGAAAGCGGCCTTTTCCAATCCGATATCGACAAAAGCAGCTTGCATCCCAGGCAAGACCTTCACCACTTTCCCCTTATAGATATTCCCCATGATTCCCCGGTCTTTGGTGCGCTCGATATAAAGTTCGGCAAGAGCCCGATCCTCCAAAAGGGCGACCCTTGTCTCTTGTTGCGTCACGTTAATGATGAGTTCATTCGCCATAACCTACTCCTAAGAAGTAAAAACATGGAATTGTAATACTGGAATAGTGGAAGGGTGGAATGATGGTTTTCAAGAGAAGAGCATTCCCCAAACATTCACAACTCATAGATGCCAATATTCCAGTTTCCCAAAATTCCATCATTCCAACTTGATGACTTTGCATTGGGCAAGAGGTTCCCCTTCCAAACCCAATATGGCTCCAACAATCTCGACCGGTTTTGCCGTTCTTCCCATTGCCCTCCGGAGTACCAGTTCCACTCCCCATCGGGAGGCTTCTTCTGATCTTTCCTTTTGCTCCTTGATCTCCATCTTTTCAATCAGGGGTCGAATATCCACACTCCTTTTCTTTCCATCTCTCTCCTGATGAATGAAGAACTCTTTTTTATCCAAAGCCTTTTTGACTTTTGGGACGGCTTCTTCTTTTGAAAGAAGATGATCCAATGGAATCCAGTAAACCGACGGATGGGGTAACGAGGATAGATGAAAAAAGATCGGGACTTCCTCGGCATCCATGATCTCAATTCCTGATGGCAGGGTTTGATTGAGTCTCTCCATGACTTCAAGGGGAGTGATTTTCCCTTCACACTCCATATCCACGATCTCCGTCAAACTTTCCATTCCTACTGGAAGGGCTGTGGCAAAGATGATTCTGGGCATCGGGTGAAATCCCTCAGAAAAGCAGAGGGGAAGGTCGGCCCTCTTTGAAGCCCGATAGAAGAGGTGGGCAAGTTCTAAATGGCTCAGAAATCGTATCTCTCCCACCTTTCTGAATTTCAGTCGAATCTTTTTCTTGATCCCTTTCCTTCGGATGTCTTTTTTTGCCCTTCTTTCCAGAGCTTTTATTTCTGCCGGATCACTTTCTCTCACAGTGATGGTCTTCCCGTCGCAAATCCCGCACCGATGACAGTTCTCTTTCACACAGGGGGGGCTGATTTTTTCTTCGAGGCCTCTCTGATATTCCTCCCAAAGAAATTGTTCATCCATCCCTGTTTCGACTAAAGACCATGGAAGGATATCCTCAAATTTTCTCTTCCGGGTGTGGGAATCCATCTCCAGTCCTGTCTTCTCAAAGGCTTCTTTCCAGAGGGGGTAACGGAATTGATCGCTCCAGCCATCGAAGCGGCATCCCAGCCGAAAGGATTCCACTAAAACCCGGGAAAGATTTCGATCCCCCATCGAAAAAATTCCCTCTAAAAAACTGAGATGGGGATCTTGCCACTTAAAACGGAGATGGTTTCTCTTTACCCCATCCCTCATCAAATGGAGTTTCTCCTTCATCTCCTCTAAAGGGATTTGGGACTCCCATTGGAAAGGAGTGTGGGGTTTGGGCACGAAAGTAGAAACACTGATATTGATATTAGGATGGATTTTCTGCTTCTCTCCTAAGGAAGCAATCTTTTTGGTCAGCTCAATGATTCCTCTTAAGTCCTCCTCCTTTTCTGTTGGAAGTCCCATCATGAAATAGAGTTTGATGTTCTTCCACCCTTTTGAAAAGAGGTCCGATAGACCTTGGAAAAAGACCCTTTCATCCAACTCTTTATTGATCACCCTTCGAAGACGTTCTGTTCCAGCCTCGGGTGCGATCGTAAATCCGGTTTTTCTGACCCGTTTTACTTCCTCTGCCAGATGTCCTACCACACTCTCAATCCTTAATGAGGGAAAAGAGACAGCCACTTTCTTCGATTCAAATCGGTCCATCAGATCAGAGAGAAGAGGTCCGATGGAAGAGTAGTCTCCAGCACTAAGTGAGAGTAAAGAGAGCTCTTCATAACCCGTTCCCTTAAGGGAGGTATTGAGAATCTCATGAATCACCTCTGGACTTCTCTCACGGTAAGGCCGATGGATAAACCCTGCTTCACAGAAACGGCATCCCCTTTTGCAACCCCTTGCGATCTCAATATTGAGGCGGTCATGAACCACTTTCATGTAAGGGACGATCGGACAGGAGGGAAAGAAGGTTTGGTTGAGGTCAGAAACCACTCTTTTACGAATCTTTTTACCCTCTGTATGTAAACTGGGGACATAGACTCCCTCCAGTTGAGAGAGGGATTTTAAAAGATCCTCCTTCTTTGCCCTGGCTTCTTTCCATTGGAGCGCGAGATCGCAGAACTCAAGAATCACTTCTTCACCATCTCCGATGACCATGGCATCAAAAAAATCAGCGACGGGTGCTGGATTGAAGGTTAAAGGACCTCCAGCGATGATGAGTGGGAACCTGTCATCTCGGTCTTTTGAGAGGAAAGGAATATTGGAGAGGTCGAGCATATTGAGGACATTGGTGAAGCAGAGTTCATACTGGAGGGAGAAACCCAAGATATCGAATTGATTGAGGGGAGTGGAGGATTCGAGGGAGGAAAAAGGAATCTTTTTTTCCCTTAAGACCTTCTCCATATCCCCCCAGGGAGCAAAAGCCCTTTCGCAGGCGATCCCTTTCTTTGCATTTAAAATGTGATAAAGGATCTGGATCCCTAGATGAGACATCCCGACTTCATAGACATCTGGAAAGGCAAGACAGAATTTTAATTTGACCTCGGCAGGGTCTTTTTTAATCGAATGGATCTCCTGGCCAAGGTACCTGACAGGTCTTGAAACGATGGAAAGAAATTCTTTCAATCCGTCACCATCCGCATGTCGATTTTTGGGAGGATTTAAGATACTAAAAGGGAAAATCCCCCTTATCACCTAACCCGTTTATGTGGTTAAAAATACTATAATTTTAGCCCATTGTCAATTTTGGAAGAAAGTAAATCCCCTTTCCTAAAGGGGGATGAATGGGGATTAAAGTGGGGGACAAAATGGGGTTAATTAATAGCTTCCAAATTAAAGTGATAAGAAGATGAGGTATTACCCACATTTAGATGACGTTGTTTCTTAGGCTGACTGAGAGAGGTTTTTCTTTAAGAGCACTCACTTTTAAGATAGAAAATCCGATGATGTTCCCTTCCTCATCAACTTTTTCCATCACTGCATCATTTTCTGTTTCCCTGAAGTGACCGGCTTTTCGTTCAAAAATTACCTCAAGATAATCTCCTTCTTTGTCATACCAAACTTTTATTTCCTTTGCCATAGCACCTCACCTCTTTTCATCGTGTCAGTGAAATAGGTTGTTATAATAAACAAATCATTAGCCGATACTTTGACTACAACACATAAAAACTTTTCTGTAACAGGTGTAACATCGTAATACCTATAAAATAGCTCAACCTCTGGATCTGTTCGAGACCGGATGACCTTATCAGGATTCAATAAAGTTTCCCGTAACTTGTCAATTTGACCAGACATTTCTGGATGGTCATTCTCGATATGCTCCTCTCGTTCATCTGTTAATCGAATTTGGCGGCCATGGATATCTATAAACCATTTCATTCACAATAATGATACCATATTCTTTCCTTTCTCAACAGTTCAAAATTATTGAAATAACGGATCCTGATTTTCGTTTGACCCGCCCCTCCATTTTTGATAGAAATATGAAAAATGCAACAGATTGATTTTGAGCCTTTACCCAAGAAAGAATATGAAATTATTTTTCTTAAGGAGTTTAAATGAACTCTTACAATGAAGACTTAAAACTTTCCGAGCTGCTTGATTGGTTTAGTACTCATGATAAAAAATTGTATGAAAAAGAATTTAACGAAAAGTTCGATGAGTTAACGGAACTATTAACCCAAATAGACAGAGTCGATATAAGAGAATTTGTTGATAATAAGTTGGCAGATAAAATGGAGCTTTTAATAAAGTTTAACAATGATTTTTTCCAAGGATTAGGTTCTTCTGAACAAATCGGTTTGTTTTATGAAAGCAGTCTACATTGGCCTGGAGTATGGGCGCGTAATATGTTTAAGTTGGTTCCCCCATTTGTAAAACAAGGGGTGAAAATTCCTGAAAATTTAAAAAATCTTTACAAGGAATCAAGATATTGTTTTATTTTTGAGCAATTTAATGCAGCAGTTGTTCTATCACGTAGCATTATAGAGCTTGCGCTGAAAAAGAAAATAGGCTCACAAATGGAGTCTAAGTTTGGGACTGCTGGTGAGGTGTTAAAGGAGGCTTTAAAGAAAAAAATAATTAACGACTCGGTCTATTGGAATGCGAAAAAGGTAATAACAAAAGCAAATAAGATTTTACATAAAGGGGAAAATGTGAGATTCCAAGAAACGTTTAATGCCCTTGACCATACTAAACAATTCTTAGAAGAGTTATTTGGGTAAGAATTTTTGTAAAGATGGAGTTGGCAAAATATAATAAATTAAGAAATAAGGAGATCTGATTATGCCGAAGATAAAATCGGACAATATTTCTGCAGCCTTTGAAATGTTACTGAATGAGTTTAATGATGAGATTAGCATCATCCAGAAAAAGGTCCAGGAATCTTTTAAAATTGGCGAATTCAGCGGTGTAAAAGAAGAACTCAAATATGCGGAGCAATTATCTTCTTTTCGAAAGAAGGTTAGCTCCTTATTAAGAAGGTGGGACGGGTTCATATCCGGTAGGAGGTTAAGGAATAAAAAAGCAGGAGGGATAAAATTACCTTCAAAGCAGTTGCCACGTGGGATAAAGACACCCTCTAAGGCTTATTACCAACCAATCCTTAAAGCTCTCGTTGACTTGAATGGTAAAGCCAATGTTATTGATGTACTTAATAGAGTTGAAAAGGCAATGAAAGGTGTCTTGAGGGAGGCAGACTATGAACCGTTGCCCTCCAATCCGAAAGATCTCCGCTGGGTAAACACAGCAAAATGGGCACGTAAGGATATGACTATGATGAAACCACCTCTTTTAAAGCCAGATTCCCCCAAAAAAAATTGGGAAATCACCGAAGCTGGACGTAGATTTCTTCTAGAAGGTGATCGCTGATTATTTCTTGTGTAAATCGTGTAAGTGGCTATCATTGTTCATTAAAAGTGAGAACATAAAATGAGTGATCTAAAAAAATATATAAAGGAAAGGAAAAAGAGAGACAAAGAATTTGCCAAGGGATTTGAAGAAGGATATGAACAGTTCAAGATAGGGGTCATGCTTCGTCAGGCACGCGAGTCAGCAGGATTGACTCAGGAAGAACTGGCCCGTCGGCTTAAAACCAAAAAGACTGCCATTTCAAGGATTGAGAATCACGCAGAGGACATTAAACTCTCCACATTAAAACGGGCAGCTTTGGCATTGGGGAAACGTCTTCAAGTAAGGTTCACTTAATGTGAAACGAAAAGAAATTAGATATGAAAAAGAATCACATTATCGAATTTGAACCCAGAGAGCGGATTCTTGAAAAGGCGAGAAAGCATGTGGATTCCTTGGAATTATTTTCCCAGGAAAGTGATCGGGCCATCCCCTTACTTCTTAAGGCCATCAAGTATGCTGATAAGGATTTGAAATCTGAGATCATAATATTACTTGGAACCTTTGCCAAAGAAGAAGTCGCTTGGCCTCTCTACGAAATTCTTTCAGATAAATCGGGAAATGAAGAAATCAGGAATCATGCAGCGATTCAACTAAGTGTGATTGGTCCTTTTTTGAAAAATTCCCAACCCTTTGTTGACCGTTTGTTAAAAGACATGGAAAGCCCAGATGCTGAACTGAGACTGCACGCAACCTTTGCAGTGGGCTGGGAAGGAAATTTCCAAGCAGCTATTCCCCTGATTGAGCGGCTTTATGATAGCGATATTCGAGTCCAGCAGACAGCTGTCAATGCACTATGCAATCTTCGAGACGATAGGATCTTAAACTTGCTATTGGAACGTTTGGAAAAAGGTCCTTTAGAACAGAAGAGATGCATCCTTTTTAACCTATGGCGTTTTTACTCAAAACAAGAAGAGGTTACAAGTATCTATCTCAAGTATCTGGAACATGAAGATCCGGACCTCCGTTTTGATGCCTTGGTTTGTTTAAGACCAGTTACCGAAGTTCGAGAGCATCTTGAGGTTTACAGAAAGTGTCTCAAAGATAAAGATCACCGCATTCGAGAATTAGCTTTGAAAAGCCTGGCTGAGGAGGGCGGGGGGAGTCTGTCCGAATTGAGAGAGGAAATCGAAGCTTCGATCAATGACTCTGATATGAAAGTGAAAAGAGAGGCTCTGAAGATTTTAAAAAGAAATATTCCAAAGTGAGACTTGTTTCCAAATGAACCTGGCGAATCAACTTATCTTATCTGCCATTCAGCTTCTCCCAAGACCTGTGGTGAAGCCGTTTGCCATGCGCTACATCGCTGGCGAAGAACTCGCTGATGCCGTCCGTGTTGAAAAGGTGATCAATTCGAAGCATATGATGGGAACGATGGATGTCCTCGGCGAGAATGTTTCGACACGTGAGGAATCTCTGGAGGCTGTCAGGGAGTGCGAAGAAGTTCTTCATTCGATCCATGAAAATCACCTGGTTGCAAATCTCTCAATTAAACTCACTCAATTTGGACTGAAGATAGATGATGAATTCTGCCATTCAAATGTTATGCATTTGCTTGAGGTCGCCTCCGGTTACAACAATTTTGTGCGGATCGATATGGAAGATTCATCAACGACGAGCGATACATTGAAACTATATGAAAGGCTTCGCTCCGGGGGGTGTGAGAACGTGGGGGTAGTCATCCAGGCCAATATGCGGCGAAGTGAAGAAGACATTCAGAAACTGATCTCCATGAAGGCAAATGTCAGGCTTTGTAAGGGAGCTTATATCGAACCAGAGGACATCGCCTTTCAAGGCAAAGAAGAAATCCGCCTAAATTTCCTGAAACTTTTAAAAATGCTTCTCGACGGAAAGTGCTATGTCGGCATTGCCACCCATGACGATTTTCTGATCGACGGTGCCTATCAATATATTCAAGAGATGAACCTCCAAAAATCCGACTATGAATTTCAGATGCTTTACGGTGTGAGGATTAAGCTTCGCGATAAAATCGTCGCGGATGGGCATAGGCTGCGTGTTTATGTTCCTTTTGGGCAGCAATGGTATGCTTATTCGATTCGACGATTTAAAGAAAATCCTCAGATTGCGTGGTACGTCTTTCAAGCACTCTTTTCTGGAGATTAATTCTGCGATCTGTTTATCATTTGACATCCCCTTAGAAATTGTGATAATAGATAATTAAAAATTGATCCGTGTTCAGGTGGCTTGAAGCCGAAAAGGGAACCCCGTGAGAGTCGGGGACGGCCACGCCGCTGTAATCGGGTACGAAACTTGCCAGATCCACTATCCGAAGTCCTGAGCTTGTCGAAGGGTCAAAGGATGGGAAGGGGCAAGGAGGCTTGAAGTACTGGGAAGATTTCAGGCCGCGGTAGGATGATCCGTAAGCCAGAAAACCTGCCTGAACGCGCTTCACAATAGGTCTTCGGTGGAAGACTGTGAAGGGTGAGGTAGAAAAAAACCCAGTCTTTCATTTGAAGGCTGGGTTTTTTATTTAGCAGGCTGCTGGCAGGCAGGGCAGGCAGGATCTCCAGGAATAGGTAGTTAGGATATGAATGGAACGCTGACCCTGAAAATCTTTTTATCTATTTCGTTGGGACTTCATCTCCTCTTTTTTTCTATTTCGTCCCTCTTATTTCCAGATTTTAGAATCAATGGACTCCCAAAACTGAACATTGAAGTCTCATTGCTCCCCTTGATCTCTGAAACGAAAGCTCACCCCCAAAATGTAAATCAGGAGGCAAGAAACACGAGAAACGAAGAGAGGGTATTGATTCGAAAGGAGAAAAAAGAAGAACTCCTTATTAAGAAGGAACAGAAACCTGAATCTCTTCCTGTCCAGACTGAGGCGAAAGTAATTCCAGCCAGTAATCCTTCAGCGCTCACTCTCGAAAATGAGAAATGGGAAATGGGAGATAAGAAAGAAGAAAAAGTAATTATAGAATCTTATGGAAATCCTTTTCCTTCAAAAGGCTCCTCCGGACAACCAAAAATTGCCATGAAAAATCCGTCTCTTTCCGATGGAGAAATCCTCTTTGTTCAGCCCAAATATGCCGAGAATCCCAAGCCCATCTACCCTCAAGAGGCAAGGCGGAAGGGATACGAAGGAGAGGTTATTTTAAAAGTGGAAGTCCTTCCGAATGGTCGGGTGGGACAGATCGAGGTAAAAAGTTCGTCTGGTTATGAGTTGCTCGACCGCTCAGCCCTCGCCACAGTGAAACAGTGGAAATTTGTTCCTGCCCAGAAAGGGGAAAAGACTATTCCACTTTGGGTAAATATTCCCGTCAAGTTTCAACTCCAATGAAAAATCATTTCATTAAATCACTCTTGTTGTTGTCCCTCGTTATCTTCCTTGGGACATCGGTATCCTATTCGAAAACCCTGACGTTTAAAGATGAAGCGGGAAGAGAAGTGACCTTTCCCTTTCCTCCAAAAAGAATTGTTTCCCTGGCCCCGAACATTACCGAAATTCTATTCAGCCTGGGCCTTGATGAAGAGATCGTGGGCGTCTCCATTCATTGCAACTTTCCCGAAAAGGCTAAGAGCAAAGACAGAGTGGGAAGTTATATCAGCCTTGATTTTGAAAAAATCACCTTCCTCAAGCCTGACCTGATCATTGCTACGGGAGTAGGAAATACCCGGGATATGGTAGATCGTTTGGAAAAATTGGGTTTTCAGACTTATGTCATCTATCCAAAAAATTTCGATGATATCCTCCAAAGCATTGGTCATATCGGTCAGGTCGTGAATCGGGAAAAAGAGGCGAGGCGGATCATCGAAGAGATGAGGAAGAGAAGTCAGAGAGTGATTGAGCTCACGAAGGGTCTTCCACGCCCCAAAGTTTTTATCCAGATCGGAGATATCCCCATTGTGACGGTGGGAAGGGGCAGTTTTGCAGATGACCTCATCCGGCTTGCAGGCGGTGAAAATATTGCAGGAAAAGAGAAAGAGGTGTATCCTCGGTTTGGAATGGAGGAGATTCTGAAAAGATCTCCAGAGGTGATCGTGATCAGCTCGATGAATCCTAAAGGGGATTATCAAAAGATACTCCAGGAATGGACTCGTTGGAAGACCATCCCTGCCGTTAAAAATGGCCGCATCCACCTCATTGACTCTGACCTGCTCGATCGGCCATCGCCCAGAATCATTGATGGATTGGAGGAGCTTGCAAGAGCTCTCCATCCTGAGAAATTTAAAAAATAGGTTTAGATCGTTTAGACCGTTTCGATCGTTGAGTTTGTTACGGTTTAACGATCTCAACCAAACTAACGAACTTAACGATCCTAACGATATTAACGAATGATTTGAAAATGAAGCTCATCACACTCAAAAAAGTTCTCACCATCTCCATTCTCCTCAGCCTCCTCTTGATCCTTGTCATCCTCGTATCCATTACGATGGGAAGTGTAAAGGTTCCACCGCTTCGTTCGATCCGTATTCTCTTCCAGTCCATTCTGGGTCTGAAGGGAGCAGGGAGTGAGACGGAGCGGACGATCATTCTTTCCCTCAGACTTCCCCGAGCCATTCTCGCAGGGTTCGTGGGAGCAGGCCTTTCTGTTTCAGGGGCTACGTTCCAGGCTCTCCTGAGAAATCCTCTGGCCGATCCTTATATTCTCGGAGTCTCCAGCGGTGCAGCCGTGGGCGCCATTATTGCCATTCTATTGGGGCTTGGCACCTTTTCACTTGGCCTTCCTCTGGCTTCCTTCTTAGGAGCTCTCTTGACCATCATGATCGTCTTCTATTTTGGAAGACAGGAGGGGAAGATTCATCCCAATACGCTTTTGTTAGCAGGGGTCATCGTTGGTTCCTTTCTCTCAGCCCTCATCATGTTTTTCATCTCTGTTTCCCAGAGAGAAGAACTTCATACGATCATCTTCTGGTTGATGGGAGACTTTAGTTTCTCTAACGCTCGGGCGATTCTAATCATCTTTCCTTATATTTTATTGGGGGTCTCTCTTCTCTACCTCCGCTCCCGCCATTTAAACCTCATCCTTTCCGGGGAAGAAAATGCTGTCCAGCTAGGGGTGGATGTGGAGAAGTTGAAACTGATTTCCTACCTCTCAGCCTCTTTAATCACTGCGGCATCGGTCTCTGCATGCGGCCTGATCGGTTTTGTGGGTCTGATCATCCCCCATTCTGTCCGGCTGATCTTCGGCCCCGACCACCGTCTCCTCATTCCCTCAGCCGCACTGCTCGGCGCTTCGTTTCTCATTGCCTCCGATACCGTTGCAAGGACTCTGCTTGCTCCTGTTGAATTACCTGTGGGCGTGATCACCGCTGCCTTTGGAGGTCCTTTCTTCATTTACCTGTTAAGGACGAGAAAGGTGATCAAAACATTATGATTGAAGTCAATTCCATCTCCTTCCGTTATCATGAAGATTGGGTGCTTCAGGATGTCTCTTTTCGCGTGGAGAAGGGAGAGTTCGTCGGAGTGATCGGACCCAATGGATCCGGGAAGACCACACTCCTGAAGATCCTTTATCGTCTTCTCTCACCCCAGAAGGGAGAGATTCTCTTCGAACTCGTTCCCATGAAGAAGATGGATCGAACCGATATCGCCAGGAGGATTGCTGTGGTGGCTCAAGAAGCTCATCTTCTCTTTCCCTTCAGTGTCCTCGAAACGGTCCTGATGGGAAGGTCTCCTTATCTCGGACAGTTGATGTTTGAAAGCGAAAAGGATCTGGAGATTGCAAAAAAGGCGATGGAGTGGACGAACATCCTTCCGTTTTCTGAAAGACCCATGGACGAACTCTCCGGCGGAGAAAGGAAGAGGGTCTTCATCGCCAGGGCTCTGGCTCAGGAACCGGAGGTCGTCCTTCTGGATGAACCCACGGTCAACTTAGACATTCATCACCAGATGGACTTTCTCGATCTCATCCTTACTCTCAATCGAGAGAGAGGTCTGACCATTATCATGGCCTCTCATGATATGAACATCGCCTCTGAATTTTGTGATCGGCTCATTCTTCTTCAGGGAGGAAGGATTTATAAAATTGGAACTCCTGAGGAGGTTATCACCAAAGAAAATATCGAAAGCGTGTATGGTTGCGAAGTATGGGTAGACCAAAATCCTATTTCGGGAATGCCCCGAATTAATCTCATGAAAAAGGGAGTTTATTAAAAGATGAAGCTTTGGAAAGAAATTGAAGTTGCACAAAGGAAGATTCAAAAAGCAATCCTCCGGACTCCAACCGTCTATTCCGATACCCTCTCAAAATTGACCGGCAAAGAGGTCTTTCTCAAGCTGGAAAACCTCCAGAAGACCGGCTCTTTCAAAATCAGAGGGGCCTACTATAAATTGTCCCAGTTCACTCCTTCGATGAAGAAAAGGGGGGTGGTGGCCGCCTCCGCAGGAAACCATGCCCAGGGGGTTGCACTGGCTTCCTCCATCCTGGGAATCCATTCAACCATTGTCATGCCTGAGGGAGTCTCCCTTGCCAAACAGATGGCTACTCAAGCCTATGGTGGGGAGGTGGTCCTCTTTGGTCAAAAAACAGATGAGGCCCTCCATTATGCGAAAAAGCTAACAGAAGGTGGTAAATTCTTTATTCATCCTTTTGACGATGAACAGGTCATCGCTGGTCAGGGAACGATCGGACTCGAAATTTTGGAGGAAGTTCCCGAAGTAGAGGCTATCATCGTTCCGATGGGTGGCGGAGGCTTAATCTCAGGAATTGCTACAATCGTTAAAAGAAGAAGGCCCGAGGTGAAGATCATAGGCGTCCAGTCTATTCATGCCCCTTCCGCCTTTTACTCTTTGAAGAGAAAAAAGATTATTGAGGTGAAGGTAAAACCTACATTGGCTGATGGGATTGCTATCCAAAGGGTGGGAGAGATCACCTTCCCTTTGATCCAAAAGGGAGTGGATGAGATCGTCACCGTTGAAGAGGATGAAATCGCCTCAGCCATCCTCACGCTGATGGAGAGAAAACGTATCGTGGCAGAGGGCGCAGGGGCCACTCCCTTGGCTGCGCTCCTGTCAAGAAGATTAAAGACCAGATTGAAGAAGGTCGTCCTGGTCATCAGCGGAGGAAACATCGATGTTCACCTCCTCGACCGGATCATTGAGAAAGGCCTTGCCCAAACAGGAAGGCTCGTCCGTATGAGTATCCTCTTAAGAGATGTTCCAGGAGCTCTGGCAAAACTGACGAGTCTGGTCTCTCAATACCGCGCCAACATCCTTCATATCATCCACGAGCGAGCAGCAAAAGATATTCCCATTGGGTTCTCAAAAGTGATATTGGTCTTAGAAACTCGTGGTGCAGACCATATCCGAGAGATTAAAAAAGGGTTTGAAGAGAGGGGGTATTCTCTCCAGATGCTGAGTTGATTCCCTCATCCTCACCAATCCCCCTTGAGGGGGAGGGAACGGAAGGGGGAGACAGAATTCATTGAAATTTTTTAAGAATTCCAAATCTGTTTACAAATTTATCTTTTAATTGTACGATGGTTTTAGTTTGTTGGGGCGGTCCTCTGTCCCTGCGCGCTGCAGTGCTTCGGCGCCCAAGCGTGGCCGGCTAATTCGGGAGCCCATAGAGGGACTCCCCTACATTTCTTGATGGATGATTTAATTTTCTAAAGAACAAGAAGAGGAAAACAGCATGGCTGAAGGGGAGCATACCTTAGCGGTCTTCATCGATTTTGAGAACCTTGCCCTGGGTTTTAAGGGCAAGAGGGATAAACGATTCGAGATTCGGAAGGTCTTAGAGCGCCTGGTCGAGAAAGGGAAGCTCATTGTGAAGAAGGCCTATGCAGACTGGGCCGATTACTCAGAATATAAGAAGCCCCTTCATGAGGCGGCCATTGAACTGATCGAAATCCCGAAGCGTGCGATGACCGGAAAGAACTCTGCAGACATCCGGCTCTGCGTGGATGCTCTCGACCTCTGTTATTCCAAAGAGCATATCGATACCTTTGTCATCGTTTCCGGCGACAGCGACTTCTCCCCCCTCGTCTCCAAGTTGAAAGAGAATGGAAAGCGGGTGATCGGCCTTGGGATGAAAGAATCAAGTTCCAACCTTTTAGTCGATAACTGCGACGAGTTCATTTACTATGAAGACTTAGAACGACCCCTGGGCATTCCTCCCAAGATCGAACAGGATCTTCCTGAGAAGAAGAAAGAGGCTTTTCAACTCCTGGTGGACTCGGTGGTGGCCCTCGTCCGTGAGAATAAGGAAGTGCTCTGGTCCTCTATGGTGAAAGAAACGATGAAGCGAAAGAAACCTTCCTTCAATGAATCCTACCATGGCTACCGCACCTTCAGTGACCTCCTTGAAGATGCCGAGAAGGAAGGGATCATCCAACTGAGAACCGATGCCCGAAGTGGGACCTACGTCATCGTCGGTTTTGGCAAAGAACAGAGAAAGATTGAGGCTAAGGAATTGAAAGAATCAAAAGAGCTGAAGGAACGGAAAACCCAGAAGCCTCGCTGGCGCTCACGCCAAAGAAAACCAAAACCGAAGACGCCTTTACCTCCATCTGAGGCTCCCGAGGTTCCTAATGCTCCGGAGACAGAACCGATCGTATAATCCCCCCTCTCCCCCCTTTAGCCGCCGGCCCAATAGGGCCTCTGGCCCGGAGGGAAAAGGGGGGCTGGGGGGATTTCGATTTCTCATTCCCATCCTCGCCTTTCTCATCCTGAACCCCCTTCCAAAGATCTCATTCGCTCAACGAGACCTCGGCATACCGGTCAGAGAGGCCATCATTTGGGGAGCTTATGTCGGCCCGGGAAAAACAGGAGAGATCGATACGATTTACCTCTCCTTTGGACAATACGATGCCCCTCTTTTCCTCCTCGCTGTTCATCCCGATACAGGTCAAATCCGACAATTCAACGGTCCTCTGTCCTCTGAGATGGGTTCGTGGGGATATACAATGGATCACGAGAACCGGATCTACCTTGGTAGTTATTATAACGCTCACCTCCTGCGTTTTGATCCGAAGACTGAAAAGTGGGATGACCTTGGGCAACCTGCGGGAGACTCTGAGTCTTTCATCTGTAAAATCGCAACGGGAAGAGATGGAAAGATCTGGGGAGGAACTTATCCCTCTGCAAAGCTTTTCTCTTATGATCCAAAGACCGGGGTGAGTGAAGACTTTGGTCAGATGGATCCAAAACAGTTCTACTGCTATCCGACAGCAGGAGAGGACGGCTTAATTTACTGTGCGATCCAGTTCGAGAAGATAAACGTTGTCGTCTTTGATCCAGAGAAAAAGACCAAAACCTCCCTCCTCCCGGTAGAGGAACGAAAACCTGGGCGGGTGAGTTTATTCAAGGGAAAAGACGGAAAGATCTATGCCACACTCTCCAATTCGAGCAAATGGTTTCTCATCGAAGGAGGAGAAAGGCTGGTCGAGGTCTCTAAGTCCGATATTCCTTTTATTCCCAAAACCCTTCCAGATGGCCGAAATTTCCAATTCATCGACAACAATATCCTCAGAATCTGGAATCCTGTGACCAAAGAAGAGAAAGAGATTCCTCTCCACTATGAAGCCGCGGGCTCCTATATCTTTCTTGTCGGCATGGGCCCGGATAGCAAGATCTATGGGAGCAGTATGCTTCCCCTCCGCCTCTTCGTCTATAATCCGCAAACTCAATCTCTCACTAATCTTGGCAAGGTCCCGAATGTCAATGGGGAGATTTACTCAATGGGGCCCCTCGATGAGAAACTTTACCTTTGCTCCTACCCTGAAGCGAGGTTATCCATCTATGATCCAAAAAGACCTTTAAGAGTTGGCAACAATGATGATGCCAATCCGAGAGACCTGGGACCCATAGGCGGCGGGCAGTATCGACCGAGGGCGATGGTGGCTGGTCCTCATGGGAAGGTCTACATCGGAAGTTATCCCGACTATGGACTTCTGGGGGGTGCGATCAGTGTCTATGATCCAGAGAAGAATGAGAAGAGGGTCTATCGCCACATCGTCCAGAATCAGAGCATTGCCTCCCTCGCCTATATTGAAAAATTCGATCTCATTGCAGGAGGAAGTTCTGTGCGAGGTGGGACTGGAACACGAGCTATCGAGAAAGAGGCGAGGCTTATCCTTTGGGATCCGAAAGAGGAAAAAAAGATTTTTGAGATCATTCCTGTTCCAGAAGCCAAGACCATCCTTTCCCTCGCGGCGACCGTGGATGGATTGTTTTATGGGATTACAGACAATGAGAAGGTCTTTGTCTTTGATTTAGAGAAGAGAGAGGTCAAAAAGATTTTTGATCTTGGATTTAAGGAACCGAGAGAAATCTCTCTACAGCTTGGACCGGACTTAAGACTTTATGGATTGGCTAAAGAGGCAATCTTTTTCATCGATCCAAGAAACGACGAGGTATCCCTTGTTGTGAAACCCCCTGTCCCAATTCATTCAGGGATGGCAATGTCTGGTCGAAAAATCTATTTTGGTTCAGGGGCAAGTCTCTGGGAATTTGAAATTCCCATCGAGCCCGGTAAGCCAGTTGAGTGAAGCTACCCGCCTACAGGGAGGGGCTTCACGGATAGCCGAGGCTTTCCAGCCTCGGCGAAAATGCAGTACAGGACAAGAATGTCCTGTCTATCGGTTTTTATATCGCTGAATTCATCCCTGCCCAGAGGGCGGGGCATTCTGCAGCATTTTCGGAAAGTCTGTTCCTCTTCAACGCTGCTGGAGAAAATCTTTAAAATCCTTTAACCGGTCTTCCTGCTCCCTGAGTTGAGAGTGAGCCTCTTCCATGGAGATGGGTTTGAATCGCACTTGATCTCCTGGCTTGAGTTGTGCCACCTTGGGTAAATCCGTTGAGATAATCGTGGCAATTTTTGTATAACCTCCGGTGACCAGCTCCGTTAATATGATGATGGGTTTCCCATTGCCGGGAACCTGAATTGAACCTGAAATCAAACCCTCTGAAATGATTGACTCCTCCACATCGGATCGTCTTTCGATCTTGGGCCCTTTTAATCGAACTCCCATTCGATCGCATTGGGGAGTGACCTGATAGGATGAGGAACAAAATGTTTGAACCCCTTTTTCTGTAAAGTGGTGATCCTGAGGTCCTGGGATGACCTTGAGAGGGTCCTCCTTATCCAGAGAAGGAATCCAATCGCTTGGAAATCGAAGCCCCAATTTATCCAGACAAGATGGGATATCAGGCGTATAAAGGATGTCTCCTCGTCTCAACTTCCTTCCTTCCAAACCACCAAAATTACCTGAAAGATAGGTTGAACAGCTCCCCATGATTTTTGGAACAACAAGTCCCCCACTCACAGCCAGATAAGCACGGCAACCTGCCTTGACTTTTTTGAAAGTGATGGCATCGCCTTCCAGAAGAAGATGGGTTCTCCACATCTCCAACGGTTCCCCGTTTAATGTAGGGGAAAGATCTCCACCCGTAATGGCAATGACGACCTCTTCCATGGCCTTTATTTTCAAGCCCATGAGTGTGATCTCAAGGCAGGCCTCTTCTTCTCTGTTTCCAACTAATAGGTTGCCGACCCTAAGGGAGAAAGTGTCTAAGGCTCCAGAGGGAGGAACCCCAAACTGACTGAAACCATAGCGACCCAGATCCTGAATCGTAGTCAGAATACCAGGGTCTAGAACTTCAAAAGCCTCTATGCGTCCCAATCGTAACTCCCTTTGGGCAACCGCAGAGAGTTGCCCATACTTTTTCATTCGTCGGGTTACACGCTATGCCCTATACGCCATGCGCTATGCGTATGTTCACTCCTGCCATTCTTTAAATTCTTTCTCGCTGATGAGATAGAACTGGACAAAGTCTCCCATTTGAAGAAGAGCCGGAGGATCTTTCTCAGGGTCGAACAGTTCTACCGGGGTCCGACCGAGGATCTGCCAACCTCCCGGGCTCTCCATGGAATAGATCCCTGTCTGCCTCTGTGCAATGGCCACAGAGCCTTTAGGAACTGATAGCCTCGGTGTTTTGAGCCGGGGGGTCACCAATGCCTGAGGTAGTTCTCCCATGTATGGATATCCAGGCATAAAGCCGATCATATAGATGAGATAAGGTTTGCTGCAATGGAGTCGGATCACTTCCTCAGGAGAGATCTGATGATACTTCGCCACCTCTTCTAGGTCAGAGCCATAGATCCCACCGTAGACGACCGGGATGCGTGTCAATTTGGGCTCTGGGAGAGGAGTTTGTTGAAGCCCTTGCTCTATCCGTTCTAATCTTTTTTTTAAGTCCTCGATGGGGAGAATGATGGGATTGTAAATGATGAGTAAAGACCGGTAGGTCGGAACCGTTTCAACGATGCCTTCCATTGCCTCGGCCTGGATGGCCAGAGCCATCCTTCTCACCTTCTCGTTGATCTCGCGACTGATCTCGTCTCCGAATTCAAGGAGAAGTCCACGATCACCCATCAGATATTGAAGTGTTTTAGAATAAAGGCCCATGGAATTAAATGTCAAATTTCAAATTTCAAAGTTCAAATGAAATCCAAAGCTCAAATGACAAAATTTAATCAGAGCAAAAAGTTCTTGGCATTCACCCATTTGACATTCATTTGACATTTGGATTTTGGCATTTGGATTTGATTACCTCCTTGCAGAAGAGTCGAAAGTTTGTGTCGTTACCAAGTTGATATCATATCAAGGAGGTAATTAGACAAACCATTTCATCGGAATGACGGTCACGCCGGCGTCCTTCAATTCCTGTCGAATCTTTTTTACCATCTCGACAGCAGCAGGATTATCGCCATGGACACAGAGCGTATCCGCTTTGAGCTCGATCTCTGTCCCATCCACGGCAATCACCTTTCCCTCCAGGGCCATCTTCAGCGCTCTTTTAGCGACGATCTCATGATCGTGGATCACGGCCCCTTTCTCTCTTCGAGAAACCAAAGAACCATCTTTATTGTAGGCTCGATCCGGAAAGGCTTCAAAGGCAATGCGGATGCCGTGGCGCTTTCCAATCTCCAGAAGAGGCTCCCTTTTCGAAGAAGCCAGGACAACCAGAATGATATCCCGATCCACCTTCGCCAACGCCTCTGCGATAGCTTCCCATATCTTGGGATTCACCACGGCCATATTGTAGAGGCTTCCATGAGCCTTCGCATGCTGAAGTCTCAGTCCTTGCGATTGGGCAAATGCCTGCAAAGCTCCTGTTTGATAAACCACATAATCCTGAATCTCCTCAAGGGTGGCATCGACATTTCTTCGTCCAAATCCTATGAGATCAGGAAATCCAGGATGGGCTCCCACCTCTACGCCATACTGCTTTGCCAAGGCGACCGTCTTTCTCATCACACCAGGATCCCCGGCATGGAAACCACAGGCAATGTTGGCTGAGGTGATGTAAGGGATCACCTCTTCGTCAAGTCCCAGCTTGTAAACGCCAAAACTTTCCCCGACATCAGAGTTCATGTCTATCTGGATTTTTTTTGTCATATTCCCTCCTCCAATACCATTTGAATAGCCCCTTTTGGACAGACGGAAGCACAGATGCCACACCCCTTACAATAATCTAAATCTATTAGAACCTCTCCAGTTTTCTCTTCGCGAGTGATACAAAGATCTGGACAGAGAAGATTGCAGACCTCGCACGATTCGCATTCCCTTAAGCTGAGGCAGCGTTGAGCTTCCTTAACCACTTCTTTCTCGACAAGACGAGATTCAACCGGAGAAAATCCTTTCCTTCGACTTTTTAGTGAAAGGGTCTTTCGTTTTGGCTTTTTTAAAGCTTTTTCCTTACATTCTTTGATCATTTCCATTCTCTTTAAGATATACGCTATGCACTTTGCTCTATGCGCTGTGCATTTCTTACGAAAGATAACGAGCGATGGATTCTGCTCCTTTTTTTCCAGCAGCGATGGCATCAATGGCCCATCCTGGACCTGTCACTACATCTCCGCCAGCAAACACTCCTTTCATACTGGTCTCACCCGTTTTCGGATCGACTCGAACGGTTCCATCTCGATTGATCTCCAACCCATTTAACAATTTTCGATCCACTCTTTGGCCGATGGCTGCAATAATGGTATCCGCAGCAACCCTATACGTTGAACCCTCGATTGGAATGGGCTTCCTTCTTCCCATTTCATCCGGTTCAATTAACCTCATCCTGATACAGTCCAGAGCAACCGCTTTCTCTCCTCTTCCGATAATTTTAATGGGGGAGGAAAGAAAATGGATTTTCACCCCCTCACGTATCGCTTCCTCCACCTCTTCTTGGATCGCGGGCATCTCCTTTTTCGATCTTCGATAATAGACATTCACTGTTTCCGCACTCAGCCGGATTGCCGATCGGGCGGCATCGATGGCTACATTTCCGCCGCCGATGATAGCCACCTTTTTCCCGATCTTCAGGCTCTTTCCTAAATTGATATCCCTCAAGAACTCCATCCCATGGACAACTCCTTGGAGTCGTTCACCAGGAATATTTAATCTTAAACTCCGATGAGCACCGGTCGAAAGAAAGGCTGCCTGAAAACCAAGTTTCTGAAAAGCTCTCCTCTTCCCATTGAAGTGAAAGGGATGATGGGTCTTCATCGCAACACCCAGCTCTCTGATCCCATCGATTTCCATTTTGAGAATATCTCTGGGCAATCGGAATTCTGGTATCCCAACTGCCAACATCCCCCCGAGCACAGGAAGTGATTCAAAAATCGTCACCTCAAAACCAAGGAGGATTAAATCATTGGCAGCGGTCAGCCCTGCCGGTCCGGAGCCGATCACCAGAACCTTCCCGTGTCTCTTTTTCAGTGATCTCCTACTAATCTTTCCTCCATTTCGCTCGTATTCTGCAACGAACCTTTTCAAAAGTCGAATGGGAATCGGATGATCCACCCCTTCTCTCAAACACGCTTCTTCGCAGGGATGGTGACAGATAAATCCGCAGATGGCAGGCAGGGGATTAACCTTCCGGATCAGTTCTAAAGCCTCTTTAAATTTTCCCTTGGCAATCAGAGAAACATAACCCCTTGTATCCTGACGAATGGGACAAGCCTCCTGGCAAGGAGGAAAAGGAACTTTATCCTTTGGAGGTTTTTCTTGAACCTTTCCTCGGTAGAGGGTCCCACGGAGGCTTTTCTCTTCCTCTCGGTATTCTGGAATGAGTTCAGCAGGGCATCCCCTGATACAGACATCGCAAGAGTGACAGCAATCCGGTTGGAGGACTGGTCTGTGTGTTCTTCCTTCAAGCATTGTTCAACTTCCCTAATTCCATTCCCATCCGAAGAGCTTTCAGGTTGATCCTTCGGAACCGTTTGTCAATATGCCGGGCAAGGGCTTTTTGAAGGGCTTTGGATGAAACAATTTTCGTTGTTTCGACGAGAACACCCAGGAAAACGATATTGACCACTTGCTTGTTTTTCAATTTCTTCACTGAGATTTCTGTAGCAGGAACACCCAACTGTTTAACTTTTAATTCCTTTTTTGGAGTCACCAGCCCCTGGTCATATAAAATGAGTCCAGACTCCTTAACATCTTCACAATAGGTATTGTAGGCTCCTTGTGACATGGCGACCAGAATGTCTGCAGTGGTGAGATGAGGAAAGTTGATCGGACAATCCGAAAATATAATCTCCGATTTGCATCCAGAGCCTCTGGCTTGGGCACCATAGGAATTCGACCCAGCGATATATTTCCCTTCCATTACTCCTGCCTGGCCAAGGAGGAGACCTGCTAAAACCACTCCCTGACCTCCCAAACCGCTTATACGAACCTGCTTGATTTCCATCATGATGAAAATTCTCCGGTGATGATTCTCTCTGCCAGGTCCTCCTCAGTCAGTCCCTTTGCCTCTTCTTCTAAAATGCATCGTCGAATGAGGTCCTGAATCATCTCTTCCGGCCGGTCAAGACGATTCCTCCTTCCGTATTGTGTCGGACAAGGGGAGAGGACATCGATAAAAGAGAATCCCACGTGGAGGAGGACCTTCTTAATGGAGTTGATGAGAGAGACAGGCTGGGTCACAGAGTATCGGGCCACATAAGTCGCTCCTGCTGCCTCCACCAACTTGCACAGGTCAAAAGGTCGATAGGGATTCCCCTCTCCTGTTGTAGAAGTTTTTGATCCTTTCGGTGTGGTGGAAGCGACCTGGCCTCCGGTCATGCCATAAATCATATTGTTAGCACAGATGACTTTGAGGTCGATGTTTCGTCTCGCCGCATGGATGAGATGATTTCCACCGATCGAAGAAAGGTCCCCGTCACCGCTTACAACCATGACACAGAGTTCGGGTTTATAAAGCTTGACTCCTGTCGCAAATGCCAGTGCCCTTCCGTGAAGGGTATGGAGGGTATCCCCATCATAATGGGGGCTTGGGATCCATGCAGCACAACCGATTCCTGAGACAAAGACCATTTTCTTCATATCCATCTTTAATTCATCAATCGCTCTCAAAATCAGGCCCATCAATATCCCGTGGCCGCAACCCGGACAGAAGGGTGTCGCTTTGACACCAGGCCGAATATATTTCTCCATCGCTCTGCCCATCACGCGACCCTCCTTAATATCTCCAGAATCGTTTCAGGCCGTATCACCTCTCCATCGGTCTGATTGAGAGGGATGACATCACAGCGGCAGAACTTTTTCACTTCACCCGCCACCTGTCCAAGATTCATTTCAAGAACGATCACTTTTTTAACTTTCTTCCCCAACTCTGTGACAGCTTCATCCGGAAATGGCCAAAGGGTCTTGAGCCTCAACATCCCCACCTTCATCCCTTCTTTTCTCAGGCGATTTACCACGTAGAGGCTGGTTCGAGCTGTAAATCCATAAGCGATGGTAGCTATTTCAGAGTCCTCTAAAAAATAATCCTCTATCTCGACAATCCTACTTCTGTTTTTCAGAATCTTTTCATTGATCCGACCCACCAATTTGGCGTGGACCTCAGGATCATCGGTCTTCCGAAATCCTAATGCATCGTGAGTGGAACCCGTGATCAGAAGCCGTTCACCCTCTCCAAAGACAGGCATTGGTGGAACACCGTCTTCCTCTTCTGTTCCAAAAGGGGAGCCTCCTTTCCTCTTCTTTCTATCCCAAACCTCCACCTTTGCGCGGATGGAGAGATTCTCTCTCAAATGGCCAATTGCCTCATCTGCCATCACCAAGGTGGGAACTCGATAACGCTCGCTTAAATTGAAGGCGCGAAGGGTGAGGTCATACATCTCCTGAACAGACCAGGGAGAGAGGGCGATCACCTGGTAGTCACCATGGGAACCCCATTTGGCCTGCATGATGTCACCGCTTCCGACCCGGGTCGCCTGTCCAGTACAGGGACCTGCCCGCTGCACATCAATGATCACACAGGGGGTCTCGGTAAAAGCGGCATATCCAATGGACTCCTGCATCAAACTAAATCCAGGTCCTGAGGTGGCAGTCATGGCTTTGGCGCCTGCCCAGGAAGCTCCAATCACTGCTGAAATGGAGGCGATCTCATCCTCCATCTGAATAAAAACCCCTCCCACCTCTCTTAATCGAATGGCCATTCGTTCCATGATCTCACTGGAAGGGGTGATCGGGTAGCCTGCATAAAACCGGCATCCTGCTGCAATCGCCCCTTCGGCAGCCGCTTCATTTCCTGAGAGATAATGCGTTCCCTTTGGAAAGGGGGTCTTGTTCCATCTTGAAACCATTTTTCATTCCTTTGGGCTTTAAATTAAATTCAATTGATGCAGAGTCTTCCTAAAGCATTGGGTACAATGGGTAAAGATTAAGAGAGAGCCCTAAAAAACTACTATACGTTCTCTTGATTAGAGATTTCTGGACTTTTTCGGAACTCTCTTAAGAAAACCCTTGACAAATTTTAATTTAAAAGAGATAAATAAATCAATATAATAAAAGAGTAAGGGAGGTGGCGAAAATATGTCATGCGGGATGAAACACCCTAAGGTGAAGAAGGCAACGAAGAAGGCCAAACCGAAGAAAAAGAAGTAAGAGGAGGGATGTCAAAGGGGGAAGAAAAGGAATCTTTATTTTTTACTTGACATAGAAACGGATTTTTGTTATCCGTTTTCTCTATACTATAATTTTACTTGCGATATTCCTGACATATCATGAAAGGAGGTGAGGGTTAATGAGGAAATGGGTGAGCATCTTTTTGGCATTGGCGATTTTAGCAGTTTTTTCTTTTGGGTGTGCAGGGATTCAGAAAGACGCAAAGATTAAATGTCCAAAGTGCGGTGCCGTCTTCACAGTGGATGAAGGCTTAGCCGAGATTCAGAAAAAAGGCTACTAATCCCACCCCGATAAAGAAGATTAACTATCCTCTGGAGGAAAGAGAAAGATTTAAAAGGGGAAGAGGTTTACTCTTCCCCTTTTATTTTTATACAGAGTTTTTACCACCCCTTACCCTCTCCCCTTGGAGACTGGGTCGTAATATTAAAGAAAACCATTATTGTCATTCTGAACGAAGTGAAGGATCTAAGAAATTCAATTCTTTATAAATTTGAGATTCTTCCCTGCCTGCCGGCGAGCAGGGGCTGACGCCTCAGAATGACATTACGACACAGTCTCTTGGGGGAAAGGTCGCTTACGCTCTAAAGCTTCAGCGACGGAGCGGATGGGATGGGGATATTAGAACTCAACAGAAGGATTTTCTCTGTTCAGGATGGCCGAGAAGAGGGTCCCTCCAAAATATTTTGGGATCAGATTTGAGAGCTCCAGAATGATTTCATCGGCCCGCTCTCTTCCCACTTCACCCAATACATCAATGGGGATGAAGATATTTTTTGTTTTCTCGGTGGCTTTGTCTTTCTCACACTGACGCCATACCCAGTTTCGGGTCAGCACCTCTCGATCGTCACGATAAACCAGCTCTCCTTTAGGCACTGTCACGGTTTCCCCGCCGCCCATCGGAGTAAAGGGCTCCCATCCCTCCGTAAACCGGAGATGAATATTTCCCACGATGGTGTCCAGATCATGGCCTCCCATCGGGACTAAAAATCTCAGAGAGACACTATTGTAGAGATCCACAAGAGGATTGATCTTTGGGAATGGATCTCCTTTCAGAACCCTCCTCGCCATGGATTCGACGGAGCTTGGGAACTTACTTCCCGAAATACCCAGTTTGGAGAAGGCAGTTCTCCAGGGTTTGATCCTCGGGTGTTCCTGAGCTTTGTCACCGATGAAATTTTTCTTTACTTCTTCCACGGCCTGGGCGAGAAGGTCATCAATCTCTTTAGAGGGATGGGCATTGTCCATACCTTTTGCCACCACCATCCCAATGGTGAGATCAGGCAGGATATCGAATAACTCCTTCTGAATAGAGAAAAACATCCTTTCCTCCTTTTACCCCTCTAAGCTCGTAAAGAGAGGAGTGGGGTTTCATTCCCCCTAACACCGCTACCAATAAAAGTCAACCCTTCGACTCCCCGGCCTGAAGGCCAGGGCTTGCTCAGGGTTAACCCTGAGCGGCGCTTCTCTACCCCGCCTTCAAAGGCGCGGCTTGGCGCCGCCGAATGGGTCAACAAGCTAATAGGCTGTTGAAAAACTTAAAAAGACTCAATATATTATGCTGAACTCATTTCAGCATCTCATAGAATCAGTGCGTTAGAGACCCTGAATCAAGTTCAGAAGGGTGACAAATAGGGGCTTTCTCAACAGCCTGCTAAAATATGACCCTACTCAATAAATGAAAAAGTGCTCTGAATGCGCCCCCCCTCTCCTTGACGAATGCACCCCATTTTATATATAGTGATTTCAATGGATTTAAAACCCAACATTGCGGGTCGTTGATGCCAGCCACTTATGCCCATTTGATGATTACAGAAAAAGCGCTCGAACGATTTCAGGGCAATCAGGATATCCAAGAAAAACTCCGAGGTTCAACGCTCACCCATTCCCATTTCCTTCACCTTGGCTCGGTAGGTCCAGACTATCCTTATCTCGATTTCACCCAACCCAAACAGAAGGATTGGGCCGACCACATGCATTACCGACATACAGGAGATGCGATTAAAACCATGGCCCGAAAGCTTCTGGATTTATCGACGCAGGGTTTCCAGAAAGAAGAATTTGTCATCCCCTTTTGTTGGACCCTGGGTTATCTCTCCCATGTCAAAGCTGATTGTGTTGTCCATCCGATTGTATTGAACATCGTTGGTCCCTATAAGGGGAATGAAGAAAAACACCGTTACTGTGAAATGATTCAGGATGCCTTCATCTATCACCAGATTCGTCGGGGAGCAGAGATTGAGCATAGCGAACTGATGAGGATCATCCAGATCTGTTCGAATCCTGGTGACAAGGATAAAATTCATCCTATCTTGCTTGCTTTCTGGAGAGATATTCTTAAAACCCACTTTCCAGTGGACTACCAGGATAATCGCCCTGAGATTGATGAGTGGCACGATCAGTTTGAGGACTGGATTGGAATAGCAGGCAGACCCGTATTCGTAGGCCCAATATTTGACCCCAAACACAAATTAACCTACAAGAAAAGTACTGAGATCACACCCAAGGAAAGAGAAACTTTTCTGGATAGGCTCCCCCTCCCTGATGGGGAATTCGGAACCTATGAAAGTGACGTCTTTCCGAAAGTCGTGGAGCATGTGACAGACCAATGGGTCTATCTATCCAAAGGCATTTTCATAGGAAATATCGATCAATTTCTATCCGGGGTCACCAATTGTGATCTGGATACGGGAAGAGATTTGCAGACCGGAAATTTAGTCTATTGGACATGATGAACAATCAACAATGTTAAACAGTGAAAGTAATATCCCCCCCCTTTGACGGGGGAGGGTTAGCCTGCCTGCGGTAGGCAGGGGTGGGGGTGACTAAAAAGTGAGAGCCAAACTTAGGATTCTCCTCCTGTGGTCCTTCGTTATTCTCTCTTTGGTTTTCTGCTCAAAGTTTCAATCCTCTCAAGAGATAGATCCCAAAGAGGTTTCCGAGTTGGAGGAATACCTCATCGATTTTTCAAAGAAGATCGAAGGCCACAAGCTTCAAACCGGATCTCTCCCGCTTGATCTGGATGCTGAGAAATTCTTTTCGATTTTGGAAAAGTACTATCCTGACAAAGAAATCATCAAAAAAGTGAAGAAATATCCAGTCCGGGTTTCCCGTCAAGGTGAGAGCTATGTCTTAATTCTTTGTGATAAAGCATCTAAAATGGCCCTTTACAAGGATCTTGGCAGCACCATCACCTTTGTAGATTTCCCCTATTATCGTGAAGGGCAAAGGCCCCCTTGTCACGAATGAAAAATTTTTTCTCCCCTTTGAGTAGGAGAAGTCTTTAGATCCTTTCCCCTATGGTGCGGGAGGGCCCCTTTAAGTTCCCTCCCCCTTGACGGGAGAGGGCGAGGGTGGGGGTGATTAGCCAGGGAGATGAAAACTTTCTTTAAGTTTGCTCTACTTCTGATGGCATTTTTCATTTTCATCCCTCATGGCAATGCCCAGCCATTATTTGAGGTGGAAAGAGAAGCTTTTTGTAAAGGTATTCAAGGGCACGAGCCAATGAATTCCTTTTCAGGTGTAGCTGAGATTAAGAAGGACGAAGGTGTATTTCTCTGGATGGAGATCAGGGCAGGTGAACGGGCCCTGACCATGCTTGAGGCAAAGGGTTAGATGTCCATCTACCATGCCTGGGCTTCGGAGAAAGGGGTTACCGATGTGATTGATATCGGAATTAAAAAGGAGAGGTGGTTAGAACTCAGAGAGGCAATAAGAGGCGAGGTGAAGCAGAAGGGGTTTTTCACATGGCGCACTTACAGCACAAAGCGCAACTTCAAAGAAGGTCGCTGGTATGTGTCGATTCTGGATGCCAACAAGAAGCCTGTTCGCAAGGTTGATTCCGGCACCGAAGCCTTCCGTCCAGAAATCGCCATTAAATTTATGCCGAATCGTCAATAACGTAGCGTCGGCATTTACTGCCGACGAAATGATTTTCAATTCCCTCCCCTGCCTGCTACAGGCAAACTCGATGGGGGAGGGGGAGGGTGGGGGCATTGGCAGGCTTGTTAGCCCCATCACCAATGGGAAGGTAACCCTATACTTCCTCTCCCCTTGGGGAGAGCCTGCCGGCCCTGCCTACCGCAGGCAGGCGCAGGCAGGGATTGAGGTGAGGGGGAGGCAAAGAATTCATTGACCCTAACTGGGTATTTTAATAAAATCACATCAATTCAAGCCTGGGCACCGTGGTGGGTGGGTCGTGCCCTTCAACAATCAGTGATTAATAAGAAGAATTGGAGAATGTTAAGAAGCACACCTGACCCTGGAGAATTAATCGTTGTGGAGCATTAAAATGTCGGAAAAAACATCCTTGATCCCTCTTGAACGAATCGAGCGGTCAATTTTTCTAATTAGGGGCCAAAAGGTGATGTTGGATGCTGACTTAGCTGAACTTTACGGTGTGACTACAAAACGCCTAAATGAGCAGGTTAAGCGTAATCGTGGTCGTTTCCCTGCAGACTTTATGGTCCAGCTTACGGCCAAAGAAAAGACAAAGGTGGTCGCAAATTGCGACCACCTTTCTAAGCTCAAGTTTTCGCCTGTTTTGCCGAATGCTTTCACCGAACATGGGGCAATCATGGTTGCCAGCGTTCTAAACACGCCACGTGCCATCCAAACAAGTGTTTTGGTAGTGCGAGCATTCGTCCGACTTCGTGCAATGCTGACAACCCATAAAGAGTTAGCACATAAGCTATCTGAATTAGAACGGAAACTTGTCAACCATGATGAAGCAATCCAATCATTGATGAATGCGATCCGACAACTGATGACCCCTCCAGAACCAAAGCGCCGTCCGATCGGGTTTAGTGTAGAGGAGACGGAAGATAAGAAATAGGTTTATTCTTTTACTTTGGACGGGGGATGCCCCCTCAGTACAAAGAGCGCGGAGGGCAAAGTCCCGAGCCTGACATGGTTCAGGGGTGGTGGGTGAAGAAGATTCAGGAAGGTAGCTTCTAAAGAATTCCGTTGACTATTTTACACGAACGGCAAAAATAGTAACCAAAGTCCTTCATGGCAATGTCAACCCTTCAGCTCCTCAGCATAAATGCTGGGGCTTGCTCAGGGTTGATCCTGAGCGGCAGGTTAAACACCGCCTAAAGGCCGAATTCTTGGTGCCGCCGAAGGATCAATTTCACCGTTGATTCAATGGTGCGTCTCATCAGGGCAGCAGGGGGTGAGGTCCGTGTTCTGGTTGCCCCAAAACCCAAACTAAAAGAAACAACTTTTATAAAAAACAAGGAATAAAAAAAGCCGCCTAATCCAAATGATTAATAAGAAGAATCGAAAAATATAAAGTATTGAAAAAATAGGGACACATCCCATTTTTGGATTATTGGCCATCTGTTAATTTCACCTAAAGATTGACCCGTTCGACGGCGCCCAAGCCCCGCAATTTAGGTTGGGAAAGATCGCCGCTCAGGGTCAACCCTGAGCAAGCCCCAATCTTTAGACCGGGGGGTCGAAGGGTTGACCTATTTCCCACCTGGGTTTTCGTTCGCATTGACAATAGGGATTATTGGTTTGAGCATCAAGGCTGCTTGTGTTAATCTGGAACTGTTGGGGAGAAGTAACGTGTAAAACCGTACCGTCATATCCTTTAAATGTAAAGTTGATTTTGAGGAGGAAGAATGAAATCAATGGAGCGAATCGTCTTTAAGAAAGAGCCTGAGAAGTTCATTGAAAGGGTCATTGCCAAATTTGTTAGGGAGAGTCCTGCTAACCGCCGGAAGGTAGACGGAGGGAAATACTGGGAAACACCTCTAGTTGGGTTCGCCTCAGGGGACAATCCTCTTTTTCGGCAATATAAAAAGATTATAGGCGAATTCCACTATACACCTCAGGAGTTTTTTGAATTGACTTTTGGCGGAAGGAAGCCTTCCAAAGAGCTTTCAGTTATCTCCTGGGTTCTCCCGACATCTGAAGATATCCGGAAAAGCAATCGCAAAGAGGCCAAATATCCTTCTCTACTCTGGGCTCATGCCCGGGACTTCGGTGAACAATTCAACGTCAAACTTAGAAATCACCTTGTCTCCATGTTAAAAAAGAAAAGGTATAAGGCCGTTGCTCCGATGAACTCTCCCCTATGGAAACGGCTTCGATCCCCCGAAGTGGGCATCGCCTCCAATTGGTCAGAACGGCATATCGCTTATGCCTGCGGTCTCGGGGCTTTCGGGTTGAGCGACGGACTAATTACCGCAAAAGGTAAGGCCATGCGCGTGGGCAGCGTGGTCACCGATCTGCTCCTCAAACCTTCGGAAAAAATTTATCCCCATCACCAGGCCAACTGCCTTTACTACTTCAATAAGACTTGTAAGACCTGTGCAGCCCGCTGCCCGGCCGGGGCGATTACGGAAAAGGGTCATGACAAAGATAAATGTTTCGAGTACTGTTATTCTGTCGTCAGCCAGGCCAAGAAGGATGAATATGGTGTCAAGATCACCGGATGCGGGCTCTGTCAGACCAAAGTCCCATGCGAATTCGAGATTCCGAAACTGATTCAGAAAGAGAGGGGATATGGAAAAAACAAGTTAATGAGGTAATCCTAAAAGATATATATGGGAAGGTTGTTCTTAGAAAGCGGGACACATCCCATTTTTGGATTATTAGCCATCTATTAATTCCACCTGAAGCTTACCTATTCTCCCTGAATTTCACATCCAAAAATTATTATTGAAATATCCCCTAAAGTAAGGTATCCGTTTAACAAGGATGTAAGGATGCTTATCAAGAAAACATCGAAGAATCAGATGACCTTACCCAAAGACATCGCCAATGCGTTTCCTGATGCCCAATCCTTTGATGTCCAGATTGAAGATAACAAAATCCTCTTAATGCCGGTTAAAATACCGCCTGTTGGATCAAACCTTGAAAGCGTAAGGGGAAAAATGAAAAAGTTTGGAATTACTAAAAAGGAAGTGGCTGAGGCAGTCCAATGGGCAAGAAGCCGAAAGAAGTAGGAAGTGCACAAAATTAGGGACAGCTCCCTATTTTGGAATTATTTATGACTCTCTAGCTGATTGCTTCTCCTCCTGACTGAATTTTTCAGTCAAAGTTTTTGCTGCCTCTGATGCATGAGTAAATGGCACCGGAGTTGGGTTAACTTTCGTAGAGAAGGTTTGAAATGCGATTATTAAGGCACCGATTAAAAAAATTCCGATGGTTCGTTGCTGCGTCAGAGGAAAAAGGGAGATAGGAGTAAAGGATGCTGAAACTGACTAAGAAGAGATCGCAGAAGGCTGGTCTTCCACCCGGGACCCTCATCCATATTGGAGAGAAAAAGAGGGAGGTGCCAAAGATTACCATCCTGGATTACGATGAGACCCAATTCCAAGAGAGAGAGGCAAAATCGGTTGAGGAATGTTTTCCCCTCAAAGAAAAGCCGACCGTGACATGGATCAATGTAGAGGGCCTTCACCAGGTTGAAGTTCTGGAAAGGCTTGGCAGCTGCTATGGATTACACCCCTTGGTATTAGAAGACATCCTGAACACGGATCAGCGTCCGAAGATGGAGGATTATGGTGAATACATCTATATTGTCCTGAAAATGCTTAATTATGACGATAAAATTAGCCAGATCGAAGCAGAACAGATCAGCCTGATCCTCGGTCAAAACTTTGTTCTTTCTTTTCAAGAGGGAAAGGAGGGAGATGTTTTTAATTCTCTCCGAGAACGAATTCGAGGGGGTAAAGGCCGGATAAGAAAGACGGGGGCAGACTATCTGGCCTACTCTTTGATCGATTCTGTTGTGGATCACTATTTCATCATCCTTGAACGCCTGGGAGAGAGGATGGAGTTTCTGGAAGAAGAGTTGGTGACCGAGCCCACCACAAAGACCTTGCAGGAGATCTACAATTTAAAAAGGGAGATGATCTTCTTAAGAAAGGCGGTCTGGCCATTGAGGGAAGTCATCAGTGGCCTGGAGAGGGGGGAGTCATCCCTGATTCAACAGAATACTCAGATTTACTTCAGGGATGTTTATGACCATACCATTCAGGTGATCGATACCATCGAGACCTTCCGGGACATGGTTTCGGGCATGCTGGACATTTATCTTTCGAGCGTGAGCAACCGATTGAATGCGGTGATGAAGGTCCTGACGATCATCGCAACGATATTTATGCCCCTGACCTTTATTGCGGGAATCTACGGAATGAATTTCAAATATATGCCGGAACTGGAGTGGCGCTGGAGTTATCCCCTTGTATGGATAATCATGATGGCTATTGGAATTCTCATGCTGATCTATTTTCGGAAGAAGAAATGGCTATAATAATTAAATCTAGCCCCGATTAGTGATCCTGTCTATTTTTATCAGCAAAGGGAAAGAGGCAAAGGAGATTAGAATTAAGTAAATTACCCCGCCCACAAGGCGGGGCTTTAAAACCTAAATTCTCTAAACCCAAAACCGAGATCCCGAAACAAGCTCGGGATGACAAAAGAAGAAGGCCAATCCCCTGTTGTCATGCTGAACTCGTTTCAGCATCTGATCAGGTTTTCTCTGCCTTTAGCAGACACACCTTTCATCCCCGTCCACAGGACGGGGTTTTCAGGTGCGATTTCTAATAAGAAGGAGGGACCGATATAACAAAAAAATTGATCATCGCTCATCGTGGGGCTCCATTCTTAGCAAGAGAAAATACAATAGGGTCATTTAAAAAGGCCATTGACCTTGGGGCCGATATGATAGAGTTCGATGTCAGGAGAACGAAGGACAAGGTTTTTATTGCATATCACGATGAATTCATTCAGGGCAAGCCCATTAAAGATTTAACCTATGAAGAGATTATCCAAATTGCCAGGAACCAGGGATTTGACATTCCAACGGTCGAAGAGGTTTTGAAATGTACAAGGGGAAAGATAAAACTTGATGTCGAACTGAAAGAGGAAGGCTACGAAAAAGAGGTGGTGGAATTATTATCCAGGTATTTTAAAGAAGATCAATTTGTTATCACTTCATTTAATGACTCCCCTTTAAAGACCATCAAAGACATTTATCCCGATATCAAAGTTGGTTTACTGTTAGGAAAATTCAAAAATTCCCTATGGATGAGAATTCCGGAGTTTTTTCCCATGAAAAGATATAATAAAACAAAGGCAGATTTTCTGGTAGCCCACTGGAAGTTGTTAAGGTTCGAATTTTTAGAAAGGGCCCAAAGAGTTGGAAAGGCTGTTTTTGTCTGGACGGTGAACGATAAAGAGAAGATCTTGAAATTGCTTCGTGACAAAAGAGTCCATGGCATCATCACAGATAGGCCAGATTTGGCTGTTTCGTTACGAAAAAAATTAATTCAGCAAAATAAAGAGACACCAGGTTTTGGATCTTGATATTAAAAACAGTGGAAAACGGGTACCTTCCAAGTTGGTTCTGTTAAATATAATTATAATCTAATCGTCGTGTTTCCCTTTGCCTCGGTTATGTTCCCACTTTTCCTCATGCCATTCCTTTCCCCCGTGTTTTTCCCAGTATTTTTCCTTCTCCCATGTCCTCCAGTTCTTTTTGAGATGTCCATATGGGATGTGTTGATGTCCGGATGGTACACGGCGAAAATCTGGTGGCAGATTTAATAAGGCAGCGGGCACCTTCTTGGGAGCAATATAAACCCAACGCCCATTATAGCTTCCGGATCGATACCAGTGTCCTTTATGGGGGCGGTACCAGTAACCATGGTAGTAAAAGATGTCCGCTTCAACCTCGGGGGCAAAGTAGACATAGGTCCTGGGTATTACGAACATGGGTGGCGGCGCATGAATCACAAGGGGTGGCGGCGGAGGGACATTGATCCCGACATTTATATTCACTTCAGCGAAACCTCTATTTGAGAGGCCCAACAGTGTCAGAAGCATCGTTCCAACAAATAATATAATGAACATTCTCCTCTTCATAAAACAACCTCCTTGGGCGGTCGCCCTGGCTCCATAAAACTCGAACTAAAAACCCGCATTTACTCCGGAGTGTTGAAATAAGCCATTGTAATTGTCACTGAACTTGATTTCTATCGTGACAATTCACTTCTAAAAGAAATTTAGAAAAATCTTAACACAATGAAAATAGAGATACACTGTTTGCTGAAGTGGTATGGATACAATAAAGGGAATGCGTTGGGGTTGAATCTTTATCCTTAAATTCTCATTGGTGTGGCATCTAAGAAAACGTTGGCTCTGTCCACAATGCGTAGAGTCTGCCACCCAAAGCATTTATATATACGTCGGGCCGGCAAAGAGTATAGCGTCTTTTTATTAGATAATAAAAAGAAACGGATCAATGACTGCATGACTGATCAGCTTCTCCTCCCCTGACTGGCCGGAAAGTGCCGCACAATTCCTATTGGAAAGAGGGGCACAATATGAAACGATATTACATCTCCGGGAAGCACCTCCTCTGTGCAGTGCTTCCATTTTTCAGTCAAAGGTTTTTACCACCTCTGACTCATTAATATCTTTTCTTCTCTCAAGGACCGATGGATAAATTTAGTGTCAAATCTTTATTATTGATATATAATTGACATGTCAGCCGGAGGGCATTTAACCAATTGAGTTATTGGACTCAGGGAGTCTGGAGGGAAATTCTATGAGCTCGCATATCCTAAAGTTTTCGTTCGGTATGGTTTTGGTTTTAACCATTGCTCTAGGTGGTTTTTCCATTTGTCCCGCCATAGAAACCACCACCGAAAAGATTGTTACCGATAAAGATTCCTATGATGGTCAGGAAGTTTCAGTTACAGGTACCATTTCAAATCTAAAATTTAAAACAACAATGGGTGGAAACGACTATATGACATTTTTGCTCGTTGGTGAATCTGGAGGCCGCATCAATGTTTTTATGTTGGGACGCTTGAAACTCAAATCAGGGCAAAAGGTCAGAGTAACGGGCCTCTATCGAAAGGTCAAGAAAATGGCCCATCGTAATTATTACAACGAAATAGAGGCGTCGGAAGTTCAATGAATGAAGTTGGGTAAAAGAGGGATGCCGAGGAGAGACCATCGGTGATGAAAAATCTTTTGCTGGAAAAAGTCGACTATAAGGTTGAGACGACGAATTTTGGAGTTTGGCGTTATTTTCTCTATCCCAACGGCACTTATTTCGCAGAATTCAAATCCCACGCCACTTTCTTCAGACTTTCTCTCTTGCATTATACCCGTGGCAAATGCCCTGAGACGGGTAGGCGGGTTATTGCTAAAGGGGTAGTGGCTGTGGGAAGGCTTGCCATGGGAATTCTGGCAATCGGTCATGCCTCATTCGGTGTCATTGCGATTGGTCAACTTGGCCTTGGTCTGCTTCTGGGTTTAGGCCAAGGAGCCACAGGACTTTATGCAATTGGTCAGGCTGCAATCGGTTTGATGTTTGGCTTAGGTCAGATCGCAACAGGCAAGATTGCCATTGAACAGGTTGCTTACGGAAAATATGTGTTGGCCCAGGTTGGTTATGGTGATTATGTTTGGAGTATGAAACGCGCCGACCCCGAGGCCGTGACATTTTTCAAGTCTTTATTAGCCAGGTTCATTTCATGAATCACAGGTAAAGATCTATTCTCCACTCCAATTTTCCTCCTTCAGTTTAATTTACAGGTTATCTTGAAAAGCGGTTTTGGATGTGATAGTTCTTTGGGAAAATAAGGAGGCGCTCTCGTGTTGCATCTCAAAGAAGTCAGGCTGTTATCCGAGCAATATCCGACCAGGAATCATTACCCCTTCAACATTGATGTTCTTCAGCAAACTCGAAGCATCAAATTTTCTTCGCCTGTCACCTTTTTTATCGGGGAAAATGGATCAGGGAAAACGACCCTGTTAGAGGCTTTGGCCCGAAGGTGCAATATACACATCTGGAGCGGAATTGAAAGAACCCGTTCTGTGTTCAATCCTTACGAAGAAAGATTTTTCTTATTCATTGAAGTTGAATGGACAGATGGCGTTGTTCCGGGCTCCTTTTTTTCATCTCAGATTTTTCGTAATTTTGCTCAATTGGTAGATGAATGGGAAGCAGACAATCCCGGACAGATCGATTATTTTGGCGGCAAATCATTGCTCACCCAATCCCATGGACAGTCTCTCATGTCTTTTTTTAAATCCCGTTATAAGATCAAAGGGCTCTATCTTTTAGATGAGCCTGAGACAGCCCTTTCACCCAGGAGCCAGCTGGAGCTTCTGAGACTTCTTCAGGAGATGAGCGCCCTGGGACATGCACAATTCATCATTGCGACCCATTCCCCGATTCTCCTATCTTGCCCTGGATCTATGATTTACAGTTTTGACCACAGCCCAGTGAAAACCATCCATTATGACGATACGGAGCACTACCAGATTTATAAGAACTTTATGGAGAATCCTGGCAAGTACCTCAAAGGAAAGTGATCGATCACAGAAAAACAAAAAGGGCAGGGGAACCTCCCGCCCTTTCATTCTATAATCTTAAATCTTCAATCTAAGAGAAACCTCCACTGATGGACTACTCTTCCCTTGCCTAATCGAATTGAACGGCAGAGCTCGAGTCGCGCCCGTCTCCATCTAAGTCCAGTTTTTGTCCTACTTTCGTAGGGACATTGTCTGGACTCCCACTCCCCGCTTTCGCGGGGACAAGTTTACCCCTGCGTAGGCAGGGGTGGGAGTGACAGGCAATAATGTTTTTTTAGCAACTTTTTAATTATTTGCCTTGCCCACAATGAAATCGGTCTATTATAATTGTTAATAACCCTTCATGATGGAGTCGTCACAAACGCCTGCGTGCCCTGCCTCCGTCGTAATGGCTTTGCGCAGGCAGGCGAAACGCTTGGGCAGGTAGGCACTCCGGTGTGCAGGCACGAACAATAAAAATGGTTTATGGTTAGGACGTCCGTATGGTTTAAGGTGAAAGGGTTAAGGGTAAAGATTTTAAAGGCCCCTGCCTACCGCAGCAGGAACGTCATAATCTAACAACGAAACGGGTATCCTTATCATAACCCTTTGACCAAGGCCTTTATTTTCTGAGCAGTTGAACTGAAAACAGGTTCCCTTTGGAAATAGACTATGAATGAGGTGGTCGGGTTTTTAATTGAGCAGGGATATATCGTCCTCTTCTTGTGGGTACTTTTTGAGCAGCTCGGTTTCCCAGTTCCAGTTGTTCCAATATTGCTTGCTGCTGGAGCATTGGCCGGTTTCGGAAAATTAAATTTTGTCCTTGTCTTTGGTTTAGCCTTCCTGGCCACATTGTTAAGCGATCAATTCTGGTACCAGGTTGGCCTCCGTCGTGGCAGTAAAGTCTTATCCTTTCTCTGCCGCATCTCTCTCGATCCTGATTCCTGTGTTCGACGTACAAAAGGCATTTTTGCCCGCCATGGTGCCCGTTCACTCCTGGTCGCCAAGTTCATTCCGGGAATGGCTACGGTTGCACCCCCTCTGGCAGGAATATTTCATATGCATCTTCTTCGCTTCCTCCTCTTTGATGGCCTTGGAGCTTTTATCTGGGTGGGTGTTTTTACTTTATTAGGTTATCAATTTGGCCACGAGATTGAAGATCTTGCCTTCAACAGCAGTGGAATGGGTCCATGGGTTGGTTTGGTTGTTCCGGTCGGTTTGGCAGCCTATATGGTCTGGAAATATATCCAGCGCCAGCGGTTTCTCCATCAGTTATCGATTGCACGAATCACTCCCGAAGAAGTGAAACAGAGACTTGATGCGGGTGAAGACCTCCTGATTTTAGATCTGCGTGACGCCCTTGAATTTGAGGTTGAGCCTCATACCATTCCCGGCGCTTTTCAGCTTTCCATAGAAGAGTTGGAGGAGCAACATCATAAGATTCCCCGTGACCGTGAAATCGTCCTGTTTTGCACCTGACCCAATGAAGCTTCAAGCGCCCGGGCGGCGCTATTGCTAAAACAGCGGGGGATTAACCGCGTCCGGCCTCTTGCCGGAGGTCTTGAGGCCTGGGTTCAAAAGGCTTTTCCTGTGGAGTCTCTAAACCTCCAGCCATTGCCAACACCCCTTTCACCTGAATGAAGAAAGGCTTCACATTGGTAGGTGGAAGGTAACCTTTGAGTTAGAACAGGAGGGACTTATAAAATGATGCCGATTGCCCCTTTGATGATTGAACACAGACTCATCGAACGAATGATCGATGTGATGAAGGAAGAACTTGTTCTCATTGAGAAGGAAAAGAAAGTCGATCCCGAATTCATTGAGATGGCTGTTGATTTTATTCGCACCTATGCTGATAGATGTCACCATGGGAAAGAAGAGGATATTCTCTTTCGAGACCTTGGGGGAAAGAAACTCACGGATGAGCACAAACGCACCATGGAGGAACTGGTTGAGGAACACCGCTGGGGGAGGAAGACGACTGGAAGATTGGTTGAGGCAAACACGAGGTATATTCAGGGCAATAAAGAAGCCCTATCCGCCATTATGGATTGCATAAAGTCTTTGGTTGAATTCTATCCAAGACATATCGAAAAAGAAGATAAACATTTCTTCATTCCCTGTATGGATTATTTCACGGAGGCAGAAAAAGAGGCGATGTTGAAAGAAGAGTGGGAGTTCGATAAGGGCTTGATCCACGAAAAATATAGAAGTATCGTGATGGCTACAGAAAAGATTCTGACGGCCAAGAAATTGTAGAAGGTGTCAGACCCTCAACGAGATTTGACCTGGCAGAGTTTTGTCTCACAACACCTATAGATCATTCTGCCTACAAAATAGTTGCAATTCAAAAAATGGAAATCTACTTGGCGGTGAATACTGGTTTACGTTTTTCTGTAAACGCTCTCAGCCCTTCCTTTCCATCAGGATGAGCTGCACAGTGAGAAAGACCTGTCCTCTCTCTTTCTATATGGGCTTCAAAAGAAGTGCTAAAGGAATCGGTGATAAGCTGTTTTGACCATCCAAAAGAGTGAACGGAGCTTTTTGAAAGTTCATGAGCCATCTTCAGAGCTTCTTCCATTATCGCCCCATCCTTTACCACCTTTGTCGTCAACCCCCACGATAGGGCCTGCTCAGAAGAAATGGGTTTGTCAAATGCGGCAATTTCTAATGCTCGAGCCAACCCAACCATTCTCGGAAGTGTAAAGGTTCCCCCTCCGTTGATAGATAATCCACTCGATGTGTAAGCTTGGCGTAGGAGAGCAGACTCGGACATGACCCTGAAATCGCAAGCCAATGCTAAAGAAAATCCTCCGCCCGCGGCTACCCCGTTGATCGCGGCTATGACTGGTTTGGGCATCCGCCGAATTTCGAGGATAGCTTGATGAAAACGGCCAGCCAATTCATGAAAGGCAGCGGAAGGTCCGTGTGGAAATGCAAGCGCCCATTTCAGGTCACCGCCGGCGCAGAAGGCTTTTCCCCGACCGGAGATAACTATTCCACGTACTTCTTCATTTGTCGCGAGAGTGATGAGATTGGCCGTTAAGCACTCGGCCATATCCAGATTTAAAGCATTAAATCCTTCCGGCCTGTTTAATAATACACAGGCTATTTCACGATCTGATTCAATTTCTAATGGCTTAGTCATATGGCTGCCCTCCTGAAGTTAACCCTTCGACTCCCCGGCATAAATGCCGGGGCTTGCTCAGGGTTAACCCTGAGCGGCGCTCTCCCCACCGCCCTGAAGGGCGGAGCTTAGCGCCGCCGAATGGGTTAATAAATTTACTAATGAAGAAATATGAGTGACCCCTATCCTCCTTTTCTAAAGGCCGGTGTCGAGAAATTTAGGAGGAAAAGATTGGGACAGCCCCTGCCCGGGGAGGATCATAAAGGTCCCTATTCCGTAAGCCAAAAGTTTGCCTTCTTCATCTTCCACTCTCGCTTCTCCCAAACCCAGAGTTCGGCCAAGCTTGATCCTGCGACCTTCTGCCACCAATTTTCCTGCCCGAGCAGGAGCTAAGAAGTTCAACTTCATTTCCACAGTGGTCAACCATTTCCCTTCATCCACCTCAGCATAGAGAGCCCAATAGGCCGCCGCATCCACAAGAGACGCAAAGACTCCACCGTGTACCATATCAAATGGGTGGAGATGCTTTTCCTCAAGGATCACTTCTAAGCGGGTTTGACCAATCTCTAAATCTTTAATCTCCATGGAGATTAGACTAAAATAAGGACTGGTATTGACCACTCGCTTGATTGCTTCCACATAGGCGGGATTGAGCTTTGTCATCCCATGTCTCCTTTCTAAGATACCTATTCCTATTGAAAAGCAAAAACAAATATTTCATTTTTAATAATGGAGTCCATAATTTTTTAAGAAACTACAATACCAAATTTTATAAAGGATTAATACCTGAAATTTATACAATTAGATCAAAGCTTTCTGGTATTTTTAAGAACATGATTCAATTCAACAAATTTTCTCATCGTCATCACCTTTTAAAAGTGGTTACAGAATAGTTGAACGGGGGAGGAAAATCATCATATAATAACAATTCTATTATACGTCTTTCCATTTCAGTGGAGAAGGTGATCCGATGAGAGATATGCCCCCCAATTTGACAGATTATGAAAAGACCTATCGCGAATTTAAATGGGAGATTCCGGAGTATTATAATTTTGGTTTTGATGGGATTGATCGATGGGCTGATGACCGGACAAAATTAGCCCTCGTCTCAGTGGACGATACAGGGATTTATGCAGTCAGACATACCTTCTACGATTTGATGAGGCTTTCCAACCAGTTTGCCAATGTCCTTCTAAAAATGGGAATCAAAAAAGGGGATCGAGTTCTGCTGATGCTTCCCCGGATCCCGGAATGGTATGTGGCCATGATCGGAATGATCAAGTTAGGAGTCATTCCCATGCCCACTTCTGTCCTGGTCACACCCGAGGATATAAAATTTCGGGTCAATCAATCAGAGGGCGTTTTAGCCATCACCACTCTGGATCATGTGACCAAGGTGGCTGAAGTGCAGCATGAATGTCCATCGCTGAAACATTTCATCGTCGTTGGAGGTCGATGTGATGGCTGGATAGAGTATGAAGGCGCGATGAATAGTGCCTCACCCAAGTTAGATCAGAAATCTGTGGGCAAGACGAAAAGCACAGATCCCCTCCTCATCTTTTTCACCTCGGGCACAGAATCCTATCCCAAAATGGTTCTCCACTCCCATGGTTATCCTTTAGCTCATATTGTGACTGCTAAATTTGTGGACGATCTTCACTCGACGGATCTTCATTTAGCTGTGTCAGATACCGGATGGGCGAAAACGGCCTGGGGGAAACTTTTTGGCCAATGGATCTGCGGTGCAGCAGTCCTGCAGCGCAACCCAATAGGTGGTTTCAATCCCAGGATCACTTTGAGTGTGATCGAACGATTCGGAGTCACTACCTTTTGCGCCTCACCCGGTGTTTATCGAATGCTCATTCAAGAAGACCTCGGAAGTTTCGAACTTGGAAGCCTCCGTTTAAGTCTGAGTGCAGGAGAACCTTTAACCCCTGAGATCATCAAAGCCTGGAAAGAAGGGACAAGATTGGATCTCTATGAATTTTACGGACAATCTGAAACGGTTGCACTGATTGCAAACTTTCGCTGCAAACCCATCAAATATGGCTCCATAGGTCTTCCCACCCCTGGCCATACCATGGCAGTGGTGGATGAGAATGGAGAAGAATTCCCTCCTTGTGAAGAAGGGTATGTGGCCTTAAAGGTAAAGCCTGAGAGACCGCATGGACTGATGCTGGAATACTGGAAAAATCCCCAAGCCATGGCCAAAGCCTTTCGTGGGAATTGGTATTTTACCGGCGATAAGGCTTACAGGGATGAAGAAGGTTATTTCTGGTTTATTGGAAGGGATAAAGAGATCATCAAAACCGCTGGCCAAAGCGTGGCGCCATTGGAGATAGAGAGAGTTCTCCTCGAACATCCGGCTGTGGTGGATGCAGCGGTCATCGGTATTCCAGTTGAAAAACAGACTGAGATCATCAAAGCATTTGTTCAATTGAGATCTACTTATTCCCCTTCAGAAAAACTTTCCAGGGAAATCTTGGATTATTTAGGTAGGCATTTAGAATCCCAAAAACGCCCTCAGGAGTTGGAGTTCATCAGAGAATTACCAAAGACTACTACAGGGAAGATCAGAAGGTCGGAATTAAAGAATCGAGAGATCGAAAAGAGAAAAGGGAAATGATGAGGAAGGAGGTTTTTTTATGGCAGATTTGACTTTGGAATTGCTCCGTGAACTGACCGAAGCACCTGGTATCTCGGGATATGAGCAAGAGGTTCGAGAGATCATTCGGAGACATCTTCAAGACATTACAACGGTCGAGCAAGACCGGCTGGGCAGTATTGTGTGTCGAAAAAATGGTGAGGCAGAAAAACCACGAATTATGCTCGCTGGACACATGGATGAAATTGGATTCATCGTCAAGCTGATCACAGATGAAGGTTTTATCAAATTCAGTCCCCTTGGAGGATGGTGGGGTCATGTCATGTTGGCTCAACGCGTGGTGATCAAGACCCGGAAGGGAGATGTGATCGGCCTTATCGGTTCGAAACCTCCCCATATTTTGTCAGAAGAGGAACGAAAGAAGCTTCAAGAGCCGAAGGATATGTATATTGATGTGGGGGCCACCTCTTCTACTGAAGTCAAAGAACTCGGCATCAGTCCAGGTGATCCAATCGTGCCAATCTGTCCTTTCACGGTGTTAGGTACAGGCAAGACTTACCTGGCCAAGGCATTCGACGATCGAGTCGGGTGCGCACTATTCATTGAAGTGATTAAAAACCTCAGCCGAGAGAAACATCCGAACACAGTGTACGGTGTGGGCACTGTCCAGGAGGAGGTGGGTCTTCGTGGGGCAAGAACAAGCTCGTGGGTGGTTGAACCGGATGTGGGGCTCACGATGGAGGTCGGCGTCGCGGGTGATGTTCCCGATGTTAAAAAAGACGATGCTCAGGGAAGGCTTGGTAAAGGTCCGGTCATTGTGATCCGGGATGGAAGTATGGTCCCAAACCTCAGGCTTCGTGATCTCTTCGTCAGTACAGCAGAGAAACTCGGGATTCCCTATCAGTTCGATATCCTGGAACGCGGTGGAACTGACTCTGGTGCGATTCATCTTCACCGTTGCGGAGTGCCCAATCTTGTTATTGCCGTACCCACCCGGCACATTCATAGTCACGCGGGCATTATTTACCGGGAGGACTTTGACCATGCGGTTCAGCTTGTCACCGCTGTGATCAAAAAGCTTGATGCAGACAAAGTAGCAAGCCTGACAGAATGAGAAAAGGAAGGATGAATAAATTCTTCCCCAGTTACGTCTAAATAGATAACGAAAAAAATTGGGTTATAGAGGAAAAAGCCAAAATGTGGTAAAATGAATTTAGATTAAAGGAGGTGGACAAAAATGAAAAAAATTATAATAATCACATTGATTTTATTGGCTATTTTGCTATCCAGTGGATCGGCCTTTGCCTGGTATAGATACTCCCCTGGCCATTTCGGAATTTTTATTACTCCACCACCTGTCTGGGTGGCGCCCCCTGCTGTTTATTACCGAGGGTATTACCCACCACCCAGTTACTATGGACCAGGTTACTATTACAATTATCCTGATCGAGTTTGGGTCCCTGGCTACTGGGAACAGAGATGGACACCCTATGGTTGGGAAAGGGTCTGGATTCCAGGCTATTGGCAATACGGCCCTTAAAGGCTGAGAAATAGCTCAGCTCAATCCCATTTCTTCACCCATTCTGAAATCATTTGGGTGAGTTTCTTCTTCTGGGCTTCATTCAGATTGCTCTGGAAGCCAACCATGAGATCGAAGGCCTTATTAATTCGCTGAGTCTCATCCCGAAGCATTCCCTGAAGGAGGGAGGTCATCTTTTGGATATCCGGATTTTCTTTCATCCCTTCCTCCTTGATCTTCATCAAGGTTTCCTTCTTTTCTTTTCCGCCCTCCTGGAAATTCTTCCGGATATCGGTCTTTAACCCCTCCAGCTTCATCTTTTGATCCTCGTTGAGATCGAGCTTCCCTGCAGTCTTGTCCACCATCTTGATGAATAGCTTTTCAGCCTTTGACATCGTATCGATTCGAGGTTTGCATCCGATAACTAACCCCCCAAAAAAAATCACTGCCATTAAATAAATTAAATACCGACTTCTTTTCATCTTCTTTTTCTCCTTTCTTCTTAGAAAACATTCATGACCCTAAGGGGTCGCCAACAATTATGAAAATTGATTTATAAATTTGTAGGGGCGGCCCTCCGTGGCCGCCTTTTTGAGGAGCCCCTAGAGAGGCTCCCCTACATTTTTTTGGATTGAACATTTTATTTTCTAACCAAGTAGTCTCAAAAGCTCATCTAACCTAAATTTAATAATTAGGATTGGGCAAAGTCAACCCTTCGACTCCCAGGCCTAAAGAGTGGGACATTCGGCGGAGTTCACACCAAAGTCTCACATTGAAGCCTTGGGCGCCCTTGAAAGGGTCAATAATGTAAATTTTTTATTTTATGCAGGCTTAAGGATGAGGGGAAGAGGATCTATGAAGTTTGTCCCTACAATCGGGACAAAATTCTGAGCCCTTTCTATCTGTATCCATTAGACTATTTGAAAAGAACATCACACATTTTGGGTTTCCACAGTGACCTAATCCAAAGGTGTGACCTAATTCATGAACGGCTTCAGTTAAAACTCTCTGATGAAAAAGGTTTTGGTCTTCAGTCAGAAGATAAAGCGATTGCCTCAGACGGGTGAGGGAGATGACAGCAGCTTTTCTGCCCGCTTCCCCGAAGACAAAATTTAACTCAGGGACGTACAAATCGTGGTCCACAATCCCTAAGATTTTTTCATAAGGGACGTATTCTTTTTGCTCCATAATGGCATTTAATATTACAGTAGATAAATACTGATTTCTTTTCTTATGATAGGCATAGTCCGGTTCGGGCATTTCTCTCCCTGTGGATACTTGCTTGTTAAATACTTTGTTTAAATCATTCTTTAGCCAATCCATGACATTTCTGTCTATCTCGCCGACAGCCACCAGGACAATCCCCATTTCTTGATTCCTTTCTTTTGCAAAAAGCTCCGTGTTGAAAAGGAGACTGAGCGAAAGGACGAAAACTGGTAACATCATCTCGGATGAGGCCTTCTTAATCTTTAAGAGAGGACTGATAAACTATTTTATTCCCTCTTGAGATTTCTGACTTTTTCAGAAATCTCTTTATTGATGTGAAACCATTCCATGGCCTTCTCATCATAATATATCCTGTGGAGAGTTCCATCACTCCCTTTGACTTGATAGAACCTTTTTCTTGCCCTGTCGTCAGACCTTTCTTCAATCCATTGACTCAAGATTTCGATCACCTCAATTCTTTCGCCACGGAAGAAGATGGTCCTCGGAGTTTCCTCCCCTCGATAACCCGAATAAGCAATCACCTCTATTCTTTGTTCAGACCTTTCCGTCAACTATTGATTCCTACCTCTTTCAAAATTTCTGAAAATAGAGAGTCCCTGTTCCTTTTGGTTATTTCAAAGCACTGGACATCCTTTCTTTCCTTTATCTCTGCAATCAGCCCGCTCCCCTTCAAGGCAATGGATGCCATCACCCATTTTTCAGAATCCAGAATTTCTTTCAAGAGGTTTTTGAATTGATCAGAGAGACATTCCATCTTTCCAATCTCATCAATAATAATGAGACGGGTGAACGGATTGAAAAATGAAATCGAGTCAAGAAAATCTTCAAAGCTCTTGATGTCTACCTTGTATTGACCGACTTTGTAAGGGCTTCTTATGTCTTTATGAGAAAGGAGTCCTTTCTTTCCTTCGAGGCTAATCAGCTCAAACCCCTTTCTTTCAAATCCCTCTCTTATCTCTTCCGTATAAAAACCAATCGGATGAAAACTCTTCAACGCTTCAGAAAGTTTTTTAATCAGGGTCGTCTTCCCTACGCCGGGAAGCCCTGTGATGAGGAGATTCTTTTTTACCAAACCCAATGAGGTCATCCTTTCCTTTTTAACCCAATCATCGAATCATCTCTCCCCTTCTTTGGAGACAGGAGGGTGAGAAATGGTTTTCTCTGGAGAGGAGGATTCTAAACTTTCTGTCACCTCTTTATATTGAGGTCTCTGAAAAACCCTTGAAACCTCAATCAGAGACCTCTGATTACACAGATTTCAAAAAATGATTAAAGAGATTTCTGGACTTTTTCAGAAAATCTAATACTCGGGAATGACGATTCCCCTTTGGATCATGATGCTGTAAATGAGATTAGAACGGTTGATCACATATCGCTGATCTCCAACCGGGTTGAATTTTCTTGGATTCGGGAGGACCGAGGCCAGCCTGGCTGCCTCCTCAGGGGTCAATTCGGACGAAAATTTTCTATAATAATGTCTCGAGGCTGCTTCGACCCCGAATATCCCTTCTCCCCACTCCACCACATTGAGATAGAGTTCTAGGATTCGCTTTTTTGAGAGAACCTTCTCCATTTTCCAGGTAATGAGGGCTTCTGAGATTTTTCTGATCAGGGACTTTTCAGGAGAGAGATAAAGATTTCTTGCGAGCTGCTGGGTGATGGTGCTCCCGCCAGACTTAAATTTTTTGGTTTTGAGGTCTTTTTCAATGGCTTTCTGAATGGCTTCGTAATCAAAGCCTTCGTGTTTCCAGAATTTATCATCTTCTGCGATTATGACAGCCTTAATGAGATAAGGGGATATTTTCGAAAAAGGCACCCATACCTGATAAATTCTGTATATTTTTCCTTTCTCCTTTGATGCCTTCATTCGATATTCCATGAGTGCTGTCTTTTTTGGGTTTTCTTTTTTGAGTTTTGAAAGATCAGGCATCGAGAGAAGATAGACGGTAGGGAAAAGGATGAGAAAAAATAATAGAAGAATTAACCAGTTGGTATGACGTTTGGGCATCGCTAAATCACAAATCACAAATTCCAATTCCTGCCTGCGGCAGACAGGTCAAATAACCTAAATAATTTTGTTTCGGATTTGGAATTTACTCATTGGAGCTTATTTGTTATTTGAGGTTTCTCCAAGGTTCAAATACATGATTTTGCTGTTGAGGGAATAAACATCTTTGACAAATGAGGCAGGATCGAACCCTTACCCTCGGACAAAGGGATTGTGTCGCCTCTCGTATTGAATGGTCGAGGTGGGTGTGGGGCCATAATTATGACCGGGGAAGACCACGGTCTCTCCAGGTAAGATATAGAGTTTCCCCCGAATGGAGGCTTCCAGCACATCCCATGAACTCCCTGGAAAGTCTGTCCTTCCCACCGAGCCCACAAAGAGGGTGTCGCCCGTGAAAACCATCCCATCCAGATAGAGGGACATCCCTCCCGGGGAATGACCCGGTGTGTGGATCACTTTCAGTTTGACATTGCCCACCTGAATGACATCTCCTTCTTTGGCTGTGATGTCGGCAGGAGGAGAAGCCATGGCACTGAACATTTCCAGAAGATAGGGAGGAGTTCGAACCAGAGCTGATGCATCCTCTTCATGAATGATGACCTTGGCTCCGGTCTTTTTCACCATCTCTGCGTTCCCCATGATATGGTCCACATGAGAATGGGTATTGACGATATATTTGATTTTATTTAATCCATGAGATTTCGCTTCTGCGAGAAGCCGCTTGGCATCATCCGCGGGATCGATGAACAACCCCTCCTGGGTCTCCTCATCTCCGACCAGATAACAGAACACTGCAAAATTTCCCACCTCATATTGTTTGACAACCATCTTCATCCTCCGCATCCATGAATCTTTTACTACTATAATTCATGGCCTTCTGATCTTCAACTTTTTTCTTGACAAATTATTTTAAACCCCCTAATATGCTAACCATTTCTTATATACTAAATGTTTAGTATGGAAGAAAGGGATGAAGCATCTCGAAGCCGCTAAGGAGATCCAGCCGAAGGATACGGCCAACCGAATCCTGATTCAGGCCATGCGGATCTTTCTGGAAAAGGGTTACCATGGGACGTCGATTGATGACATCACCCGGGCGGCAGGACTGACGAAAGGAGCCCTTTATTGGCATTTCAGCAGCAAAGAAGATTTGCTGAAAAGAATTGTCGAAGAATTCGAAAGGCGTTTCTTAAATGGTTTGATTCAAGCCGTCAAGGATGCCCAAGGAGATATCCTTGATAAAATGGAAAAGTTTTTTCGTTATAATGCCGCCTTTTCCTATTATAATCGAGAACTTTGTGTTTCATTTACCACTCTGGCAGCAGAACTCGTGGGAGCCCATCATGGGACAGAGCCTGAATTTAAAAGGATTTATAAGAAATATCAAAAATTTCTTTCCAACCTCATTCTTCAGGGGAAAAAAGAGAAGATTTTTAAAAAAGAGATCGATCCAGACCTCGCTGCCCTCATCATTATAGCCTTTCATGATGGGATTTTGATCAGATGGTTTATGAACCGGAGTGAGATTGATGGGGAAGCCTATGTGAATACTTTCAAGAAAATTATGCTCGAGGGTTTGATGGTGTAAACTGGAGGAGACAATGGATTTTGAACTTTCTGATGAGCAGAGGGATATCCAGCGAGCGGCCCGGGAATTTGCAGAAGGAGAGTTTTCCGAAATCGCCCGGGAGTATGATCGTAAGGAAGAATTCCCCAGAGAGCTTTGGAAAAAAGCCTGTCAATTGGGTTTTATCGGCCTCTTCATCAAAGAAGAATACGGGGGGCAAGGTTTGGGGATTCTTGAACACTCCATGGTGATGGAGGAATTTTGGAGAGTCGATCCCGGATGTGGGAATATCCTTCTCTCCATATTTGGTTCAGAGATCGTTCAGCTCTTTGGAAGGGAAGAGCAGAAAAAGAAGTATCTTCCTCCCCTTCCCAAAGGGGAGGCGATTATGGGAACCGCGATCACAGAGCCCGATGCGGGGAGTGATATCACTTCAATTGCGACGAGGGCAAAAAGAGATAAGGACGGCTACCTCGTCAACGGGACGAAACAGTTTATCACCAATGGATCGATCGCTGACTATTTGGTGGTCATCTGTGTCACCAACCCGGAAGCGGAATCGCGGCTGAAACGATTTAGTGCCCTGATCATCGAAACGAATCGTCCTGGGGTGGAGGCTACCAAGATTACAGGAAAGTTGGGCATCCGGGCTTCGGATACGGCGGAGTTAAATTTCAGCGATGTTCGTGTCCCGAAAGAGAACCTCATCGGAACCGAAGAGGGACAGGGTTTTTATCAGACGATGCAGCTCTTCAACATCAACCGTGTCATTGCTGCCTCGCAGGGCGTGGGTGTGGCCCAAGGGGCTCTGGACATGGCCATCAAACACGTGAAGCAGAGAAAACAATTCGGGCAGCCGATCGGTGCCTTTCAGGCCGTCCAATTTAAGATCGCAGAGATGGCTACCTGGGTCGAAGCCGCACGGGCTCTCTATTATAAGGCAGGATGGATGATTGATAACGGGAAGGTGGACCCCAAACTGATTTCCATGGCCAAGTGGGTGGCTGGAGAGGTTGGAGTCAAAGTGGCCAATGATGCCCTTCAGCTCCACGGTGGATATGGGTATATCGCAGATTATGATATTGAGCGTTTCTATAGAGATGCCAAGATCGTCGAAATCTATGAAGGGACCAAAGAGATCGAAAAGAATACCATCGCCCGAGAGCTCTTGGGGAAATTATAGAAGTTCTTCAGTAGTTTGAAGATGTAAAGAATGAAAGATTTTTAACAGATAGGTCAAAAGCCAAATGAGAAGAGAGAGATAGATATGGATTTTGAGCTTACGGATGAACAGAAAGATATAAAGAAAGCTGCCCGCGAATTCGCAGAGGGAATGTTTCCAGAGGTGGCTGAGGAGTGCGATATCCATGAGACGTTTCCAAGAGCACTATGGAAAAAGGCTTGCGACCTGGGATTTGTTGGAGTCTTTATTGATGAGGCCTATGGAGGGCCAGGCCTGGGCCTTCTGGAGAATGTCCTCATCATGGAGGAGTTCTGCAGGGTGGATGCGGGATGCGCAGGTGTTATCCTTACGACTTTGGGGGCAGAATTCATCCTTCTATATGGAAGAGAAGAACAGAAGAAAAAATATCTCCCTGGCTTAACAAAGGGAGAAGCCATCATGGGAATGGCAATTACCGAACCGGACGCCGGGAGCGATGTGGCCTCGGTCAACACAAGGGCTCGGAGGATGAATGATCATTATGTGATCAATGGGAATAAGATGTTTATTACGAATGGCAGCATTGCCGATTTCATAGTCGTCCTCTGCCTCACCAATGAAGATGAGAAGGTGAAGTCCAAGCGCCATAGTGCCATACTCATCGAGAGCAATCGAAAAGGATTTGAAGCCAATCAACTGAAGCGAAAATTAGGGATGAGGGCTTCGGATACGGCAGAAATCCATTTTTCAGAGGTGGAGGTCCCTTTAGAGAATTTAGTGGGAGATGTGGAGGGAGAAGGATTTTATCAACTCATGGCCGTTTTTAATCGAACTCGAGTGACTGTGGCCATCATCAATGTTGGGCTGGCCCAGGGTGGTTTGGAGAAGGCCATTAGCTATGCAAAGCAGAGAAGGCAGTTTGGGATTCCCATTGGCAATTTTCAAGGGATTCAGTTTAAATTAGCAGAGATGGCAAGCTGGATCGAAGCCGCAAGAGCCCTTTGCTATAAGGCGGCCTGGATGGCGGACCACGGAAAGATCGATCCCAAACTCATCTCCATGGCCAAGTGGTTTGCAGGAGAGGTGGGGGTTAAGGTGATCGATGAAGTGGTGCAGATCCATGGCGGGTACGGATATTTAGGTGAATACGGGATTGAGCGACTTTACAGAGACGTCAAACTCGCGGAGATCGTCGAAGGAACGAAGGAGATTGAAAAGTTGATCATCGCCCGTGAATTACTCGGGAGATGATGGAAGATTGGACAGACCTAGATATTTCATACTGTCACCGGTCAGGGGCACTTTCAAAGCCTTACAATTGCGGTCATTTATAGGGATTTATGGGTAACTGACGATTTAACTTTGGGTGGGCTCTGTTTCGGTTTTCCAAAGACGGTTATTCGATCATCAAAGGTACCGCTGTAAGGCTTTTCCAGCACCCCTGCCCGGTTATTCACGTGTTTTTAGCAACTGGCAGGTAGACGGGGAGGAGATCGATGAGAAAAGTCGTGATTGTTAGTGGTGTCAGAACACCGATCGGTGATTTTGGTGGATCCCTTCAGACGGTGAAGCCCATCGATTTACTGATGACAGGGATGAAGGAAAGTTTACTTCGTGCTCAACTCGAAAAGGAAGACCTGGATCAGGTCATCGTTGGAAATTGTTTTGCTCCGGTTGACCAGAATATTGCCCGTGTTACCTCTCTTCTCATGGGCGTTCCGGATCGCGTTCCAGGTCATACGATCAACTGTGCCTGCGCCTCAGCTTCTCAAGCCATTATCTCGGGGGCCAATGCCATTGCCTTGGGGCAGGCAGATGTCATCTTGGCAGGCGGTGTGGAATCGATGAGCAATGCGCCGTATATCATGGAGACAGCCCGCTGGGGACAACGCCTGCGGCATGCCCAACTTATTGACCTTTTCTGGAAAGGGATGCAGGAATATCCCGTCGGAGGAGGGATGGGGATGGCTGCGGAGCGGCTTGCAGAAAAGTATCATATCAGCCGTGAAGAACAGGACGCATTGGCTCTGAGCAGTCATCAGCGCGCTGTTCGTGCCATGAAAGAAGGAAGATTCAAAAGAGAGATCATTCCCGCAGAAGTCACTTCTGGGAAAGGAAAGAAGGTTGAAGTGACCGCAGATGAACATCCCCGTGAAGATACCAGCATGGAGAACTTGAGTCGTCTGAAGCCAGCCTTTAAAGAAGGAGGTTCTGTGACGGCAGGTAATGCCTCTGGACTGAATGACGGGGCTTCGGCGGTAATTCTTATGAGCGAAGAGAAGGCGAAGGAGCAGGGATTAAAACCATTAGCGACGATTCGGTCTTATTGCACGGTGGCTTCAGATCCTTACCTTGTAGGTCTGGCTCCTGTTCCGGCCATCAAGAATGTATTGAAGGAAACAGGGTTGGCCTTAAAAGATATTCAACTTTTCGAGATCAACGAGGCCTTTGCCGCCTACTATCTTGGTTGCGAAAAGGAACTGGGCCTCAATCGAGAAATCACGAATGTGAACGGGAGTGGAATCTCTTTGGGACATCCGGTAGGCTCTACCGGCTGTCGCATCCTGGTGACACTTCTTTACGAAATGGAAAGACAAGGTTTGAATTTAGGGATCTCTTCCCTCTGTGCCGGTGGGGGGGTGGGCACCGCCATTCTGGTAGAACGCTGAGGGGTGAAACCGAATACGCCATGCTAAAAGTTAACAACATTGAAGTTGTTTATAATGATGTCATTCTCGTTTTGAAAGGGATTTCCCTAGAAGTCCCTGAATTCGGTGTCGTGGCCCTGTTGGGAGCAAACGGGGCGGGCAAATCGACGACCCTCAAAGCCATTTCAGGAATTCTTGAAACCCAGAATGGAGAACTCAAAGAGGGAACCATTGATTTTATGGGGAAACCCATCCACAAGTTAGACGCCGATCAGATTGTGAAGTTAGGAATCACCATGGTTCCTGAAGGAAGAAAGATTTTTGAAGATCTGACGGTCATTGAAAATCTGATGATCGGAGCCCATACGAGGTCAGATCGATCGTTGATGAAAAAAGATTTGGAAATGATCTTTGGCTATTTTCCTATTCTGGCAAAGAGGAGGAATCAATTGTCTATCTTTCTTTCCGGGGGAGAACAACAGATGCTGGTCATCGGCCGTGCCCTGATGTCGAAACCTCGATTGGTGATGCTGGATGAACCCTCCCTTGGACTTGCTCCCCTTTTGGTCAAAGAGATCTTTGATATCCTTAAGATGATTAACCAGGAACAAAGAACAGCCATCCTCCTGATCGAACAAAATGCCCGGGTTGCCCTGAACTTTTCCCGATATGGATACATCATGGAAAATGGGAAGGTCGTCCTCGATGGACCCTGCAAAGACCTCATGGAGAATGAGGATGTGAAGGAGTTTTATCTGGGGATCACGGATGAGGAAACCAAGAAGAGCTATGCCGAAGTGAAACACTACAAACGGCGTAAGCGTTGGTTGTCGTAACAAAAAATCAATGAGCAATGATCAATGGTCATTTATCAATACTCAATGAAATTTTCCCCAAAAGAATATTTTGCAATGATCATTTTACATTGATAATTTAAATATGGATCAACTGGAAATTAAGAATTTGTCCCTCGAATTTGGTGGCATCGTTGCCTTGAACAGGGTAGACATGAAGGTGAGACCAGGACAAATTCATGCGGTCATCGGTCCCAACGGTGCAGGCAAGACCTCCCTTTTTAATTGCATCAGTGGAGTCTATAAACCGACTGAAGGGGGAATTTTTTTTGAAGGAAAACCCGTTTCCCATAAGAAACCACATCAAATTGCCAGCCTGGGCATTGCCAGGACCTTTCAAAATATTGAACTGTTTCGACATATGAGTGTTATTGACAATCTGCTCCTGGGGCGACATCACCGGTTCCATTCAGGACCCATCTCTGGCATTTTCTTCTATGGGATGGCCCTGAGGGAAGAGATCAGCCACCGCCAGAAGGTGGAGGAGGTGATCGATTTCTTGGAGATTGAGAAGGTCCGGAAGAAGATTGTGGGCACTCTTCCCTACGGCATCCAGAAACGAGTGGAACTGGGTCGGGCGCTCGCCATGGAGCCAAAGATGCTGTTGCTGGACGAACCGACTGCCGGCATGAATGTCGAGGAGACAGAGGACATCGCCAGGTTCGTGCTGGATATTAAGGAAGAGTTGGAGATCACCATCATCCTGGTCGAGCACGACATGGGAGTCGTGATGGACATTGCTGATTCCATTACCGTCCTCAACTTTGGGTCGAAGATTGCTGAAGGAACGACCGCAGAAATTCAAGCCGACCCAAAGGTCATCGAGGCCTATCTCGGCGGGGGAGATTGATCCAGAAGGGTGAGTTGATGAAAGAGGATACCCTCCCTAAACTTTTTCTAAGAAACGTCAACCAATTTCGTAATCGGGTTGCGCTCCGGGAGAAGGATCTCGGTATCTGGAAACGGGTGTCCTGGAATGATTATTACGAACATGTCCGGAATTTCGCCATGGGGCTCAAAGCCCTGGGATTTGAGCCGGGAGACAAGGTGGCCATCCTGGGAGATAATTGTTGTGAGTGGCTCTATGCGGACATGGCTGCGCAGTCTCTCTCCGGCATCGCTGTTGGGATTTATCCAACGGACGTGGCCGCACAGGTGAAATATATTCTCAAAAATTCAGACTCCAAATTTGTTGTCGTGAAGGATCAGGAGCAGGTGGATAAAGTCCTCCAAGTCAAGAAGGAGCTTCCCCTTCTGAAAAAAGTGATCGTCATTGATATGAAAGGTCTCCGAAGATACAAGGACCCTTTGGTCATGAGTTTTAAAGAAACAGAAAAAATGGGCCGGGCCCTGCACGAGCAGATGCCTCATTTTTTTGAGGAGAGCATCCGCTCGACGCGAGCCGGGGATGTGGCCATCATTGTCTATACTTCTGGGACCACGGGGGATCCCAAAGGCGCCATGATCAGCCACAAAGGGATGATCAGCATGGTGGAAGGGCTTTCGCAGGTGTTGGACTTTAGGCCGAATGATTCTGTTGTCTCTGTTCTCCCCCTCTGTCACATCGCGGAGCGGATGTTTTCCCTGATCTTCCCCATGTATATTGGATACACGGTGAATTTTGCTGAAAGCGTCAACACCCTCCAAGAGGATATGAAAGAAATTTCTCCCACTGCCTTCCTGAATGTTCCTCGCATCTGGGAGAAGATGCATTCGAATATCATGATTCGAATGCAGGATGCAGTCTTCTTTAAGAGATGGGTCTTTAAGGCCATGGTGCCCATCGGTGAGCGGGTTTCGCAATACAAATTGGAGAACAAACCCGTGCCACTGCTTTGGAGGTTCCTCCATTGGATTGCCTATCTCTGCCTCTTCCGTGCTCTTAAGAATCAAATGGGCCTTTTGCAGACCCGTATCTTCGCCAGTGGGGCCGCTCCTCTTTCACCTGATCTGATCAAGTTCTACCATTCCGTCGGCGTGCCGGTTCGGGAAAGTTACGGAATGACGGAGATGAGCGGAATCTCCTTCATGCCAAAAGACCATGAGATCAGAATCGGTGGTGTAGGCAAACCGATTCCGGGTGTGGAATTTAAATTAGGTGAGGATGGGGAAATCTTTCAGAAAGGCGACCCTGTTTTTGTCGGCTATTATGGAAACCCCAAAGCCACCCAAGAAGCAATCGTCGACGGCTGGCTTCGCACGGGGGACGTCGGTCAGGTGGATAAAGAAGGGATTCTTTACCTCACGGACCGTAAAAAAGACATCATCATCACCGCCGGTGGAAAAAACATCGCGCCATCGGAGATTGAAAACAAACTCAAATTTAGTCCTTTTATTAAGGAGGCCATTGTGATCGGGGATCGGCGAAAATACCTTTCCTGTCTGATCCAGATTGATCTCGAAAATGTTTCGAACTGGGCACAGAACAACCGAATTGCCTATACGACTTACAAAAGCTTGGCGACACACCCTGAGGTTTACAAATTGATTGGAAAAGAGGTGGAGGGGGTCAATAAACATTTCTCCCGTGTTGAGACGATTAAGAAATTCAAGATATTGGAGAAAGAGCTGGATCCGGACGACGAAGAGCTGACAGCCACGATGAAGGTCAAAAGAGCGGTGATTGAGAAAAAGTTCAAGGAGATCATTGAGGCCATGTATTAGCCTTCAGACAAGGAGCATCACGGTGAAATCAGGATTATTATTCTTTATGCAATTATTCGCCAGCGGCATTGCCGTGGGTTGTCTCTACGCCCTGATCGCCCTGGGATTTGTGCTGATCATCAAGGCGACGGATATCCTCAATTTTGCCCACGGTGAAATCATCATGATATCCTCCTTGATCTGCTACTTCCTGATGGCGAAGTATCACTTTTCCTTCCTGCCCGCAGTTTTGATAACGGTTGTGATCGCTGCCCTGATGGGTGTTTTAACCGAGCGGTTCGTTCTAAGGCCGATGCTCGGCGAACCTATCTTTGCCGTGGTCATGATCACCATCGGGTTAAGCATCTTTTTGCGAAGCCTGGCTGGCATTATTTTCGGCCATGATAATTATGTCTTTCCTTCCCCTTTTCCAAAGGCGCCTATGAACCTCGCTGGAGTCACTCTTTCGATGACTCAGATATGGGTCATGATCTCCACGGCCATACTGGTCATCTTCTTTTTCATATTCTTCAAATATTCTCGAACGGGTCTGGCCATGAGGGGTACCGCCGATGATCAAGAAACCGCCTTGTTGATGGGGATTAGCACGAAACGCGTCTTTGCGATGGTCTGGGGGATTTCTTTTGTGACCGCTGCCATTGCTGGTATCTTTCTTGCAAACGTGATGGTGGTCAACATTGGATTGACTTTTACGGCCATCAGTGCCTTTCCAGCCATTATATTGGGAGGCCTTGAAAGTATCCCCGGAGCGATTATCGGGGGGCTTGCCATTGGTGTCATTGAGAATTTAGCTGGAGGATACTTAGATCAGATCATTGGAGGTGGGGTGAAAGACGTTACACCCTTTGTGGTTCTATTCTTGATCCTGATGATCAAGCCTTATGGCCTCTTCGGAAAAGAGGAGATTGAAAGGGTTTAAAGTGGTCATTCGAAGTAAGACATTCCGAGAAAGTTATTATGAGGATATCAAACTTTTTCAGACGATATGGATTCGTGTCTGGATATCTTTTTTCCTGGTGATGGTAGCCACCCTGCCTCTCTGGGGCAATCCCTATATGATTTATCTGATCAATCTTTCTTGCGTTGCAGTGGTGGCGGCTTTAGGGCTCAATCTTCTCACTGGATTTACCGGGCAGATTTCATTGGGCCATGCCGCTTTCGTGGCCATTGGGGCTTACGGCACGGCCATTCTTTCCACAAAATTAGGTCTCCCTTTCTGGATCTGTCTCCCTGCCAGTGGAGTGATGGCGGCTTTGGTGGGATTTGGCGTGGGTATTCCCTGTTTGAGACTCAAAGGCCTTTATCTGGCCATGGCCACCATGGCCTTCGGCGTGGTAGTCGATTTTGTGGTCATTACATGGACAAAGGTGACGAGAGGCGTCCGTGGGATCAATGTGGCCCGTGTTGAAATTTTTGGCTATTCCCTCGACTCGGATCACAAAATCTATTATTTTTTATTGATACTCACTGCTTTGGCAATCCTTGCTATGAAGAACCTCATACGGACACGGGTCGGCAGAGCCTTTATCGCTATCCGTGATCGAGATATTGCAGCGGAAATCATGGGAGTCAATATTACGGCCTACAAAGTGATGGCCTTTACCATCAGTTCCTTCTTCGCAGGGGTTGCAGGAGCGATGTACAGCTATACCATGGGCTACATCCATCCGGAACACTTTACGTTGCTTCTCTCCATTCAGTATCTGGCCATGATTATTGTGGGCGGATTAGGAACCATTCTGGGTTCCATCTTCGGAGCTGTCTTCATTATCCTGGTCCCGGAGTTGATTAAGTCCCTTTCTCAGTTATTAACCCTTCTGATTCCTGCTTTAGGGGGAAAATACGATGAAGAGTGGAACATTGCTGCTTTTGGCTTCCTGATCATGATCTTTCTGATCTTTGAGCCAGCAGGCCTCAACGGGATTTGGGGGCGAATTAAAACCTCTTTTAAAAATTGGCCATATACCTATTAATATATAATGTTAGAAGGGCATAGTAGGAAATTCTAAATTCGAAGCACAAAATCCCTGCCTGCCGCAGGCAGGGATTTTGGATTTTTCAATAACCAAAATATTTTTGGACCCGGTTGTGCTTAGTGAGGTGTAAAGGGTAGATGGTTTAAAAATATTCCATTAAAGGAGGTGCGTTATGAAGTTAAGAGGAATGTGGATGGGGTGGTTGGTTTTTTCTCTGGTTTGTCTTATGGCCGCACCGTGTCTTGCTCAACGAGGAGTGACAAAGGACACGATCAAACTTGGACTGATTCTTGTCAAGACAGGCCCTGTGGCGGCCCTGGGCCTTCCAAACGGGCAGGGGATGGTCGATTACTTACAGTACCTCAATGACCAGGGAGGAGTGGCTGGGCGGAAGATTGACGTCATTTGGGAAGACGATCAATTTGAGGCTCCCAAATCTGTAGCCGCCCTCAAAAAATTGATTACCCGCGATAACGTATTAACCGTCATCACGACAGGGGGATCGAATCAGACCATCGCCAATATGCAGACGATCAACGAATACAAGGCTCCCAATATACCCAATGCCTTGATGAAGGAGTTTTACGATCCTTTCCAACCTTATATCTTTGCCATGGGGGCTACTTATGAAGCTCAATACGAATGTATGGTGGATTATATTTTCAATGATCTCAAAGAGAAGAATCCTCGCATAGGAGTCGTTTATGCCAAAAAAGAATATGGGGTAGGGAGTCTGGAAGCTATCCGAAAGAGGGCCAAAGCCTATGGAGTGGATCTCGTTTCCGAACTGGTTCTGCCGACCGGAGCCGTCGATTCAAGTTCCCAGGTTTTAACCTTACAGGAGAACAAGGTGGATTACGTGATCACATGCGATGTGATGCCACCCGTGATCACCTTTTTAAAGACTGCGGAAAAATACAATTACTGGCCTAAACACGTTTTTGGGTTCAATTGGGCGACGGATGATGCGCTCGTCAGGGCTTGTGGGGAGGCAGCGAAAAACTTTATAGGGGCGAATTTCGTCGGGGCGTGGTCGGATGAGTCTCCTGGTATTAAATTGGTCCGTCAAATTGCCAAGAAATATAATCGAACTGAGATCGGTATGACCTCGCTCTACATTAATGGCATCGGCGTATCCATGCTCTTTGGAGAGGCATTCAAACGGGCAGGCAAAGATCTAACCCCGGATAGCCTGAAAGCGGCTCTTGAAACATTAAAAGAATATAGTACAGGAGGGGTCTTCCCACCCGTTACCTACACTCCCAAAAGTCATGCACCGGGCGAAATGGTGAAATTATTTAAGACCGATGTTCCTAATAAACGATTGGTTGCACTCACGGATTGGCGAAAACCAAAGGCGATGAAATAAATTGAGGGCATCCTGGCAGGGCGTCCTGATATGGGATTCTCTGCCAGGAAACATTTAAAAAAGGGAATCGTCTGAAAGGAGATATCTGAGATGGAATTGAATAGAATAGCGGTGATGGGGGCTGGATTGATGGGAACCGGTATCGCTCAGGTGGTAGCCATGGGAGGATATACTGTCTCGATCAGGGATATCGCCGCAGACTTTTTGAACAAATCGAAAACCAGGATAGACAAAAAATTGAAAGAATTAGTCGATAAAGGAAAACTCTCAGAAGAAGATGCAAAAGGTATATGGAGCAGAATGACTTTTACGGAAGACCTCAAAGCCGCTGTGGCGGATGCTGATTTCATCATTGAGGCCGTTCCAGAAAATCTGGAATTAAAGAGAAAGGTTTTTTCGGAACTGGATAAGACGACCAAGCCTTCAGCCCTATTTGCCTCCAATACCTCAGAGTTGAGTATCGGTTCTCTGGCGAGTAGCACCCGTCGTCCCAGGCAGGTGATTGGCACCCATTGGTTTTTTCCCCCCCAGGTCATGAAATTGATTGAAGTGATCGTCACTCCGGAAACTTCTCAGGAGACATTAGAGACGATTGTGGCCTTCAGCAAAAAAATTGGGAAGGAAACTGTTGTCTGTAAAGATGCCCAGGGATTTATTACCAGCCGAGCCATCTCTGCCCTGATTGCTGAATGCCTAAGGATTTACGAAGAGGGGATTGCTTCGATTGAAGATATTGATAAGGCGATGAGGCTTGGCTTTAACCATCCGATCGGTCCTTTTCAACTCATTGACATGTCTGGTTTGGATGTCGTTTATCACGCCCTGGAGGGTTTGACCGAGGTCTATGGAAATCGGTTCAGGCCAAGCCAGAAGATGGCAGAGTTGGTCGATACCGGCAATCTGGGCCAAAAAACAGGTAAGGGTTTTTACCATTACGGGTCCAAATAGTTAGAAAAGGGAATGATATAAACGTGAGCAAGTTCGTTTTGTTAGAAAAGAAAGGGTAAGCAAACAAGAAAGAGTGACCCAACCAATTTAGAAGTAACATAAAAGGTATGCAATTCTTTAATATCAAACCTTAGGTTGAATTCTTGGAAGAATATCATTTTGGTCCAATCTGGTTTATTCCGGGGGAGAATCGAGGTAAGTATCCTTTTTGCCATTCCGTTTACATCAATGGAGCAGGTGTCCTAATTGATCCGGCTTCAGATCGGGATTTGCTAATCCAGCTCCGCAAGAACCGTGGAGTTAAAATGATCTGGCTCAATCATGCCCATGAGGATCATTTCATGCACCTTGACCTGTTTGATGACCTTCCCCTATGGATTTCAGATAAAGACTCACCTCCCCTTTCAAGCTTAGAAATTTTTCTGGATTGGTATGGAATAGATAATAATGATTACCGACAGTATTGGAGGCAAAGGCTTAAGGAAGAGTTTCACTTCGAATCCAGAAAGCCAACAAAATTTCTCCAGGGCGGGCAGATCATTAATTTAGGGATGCTCACGGTCGAAGTCATCTCCACACCCGGACATACTCCTGGACATCTCGCTTTCTTTTTTCGAGAGCCGAAGGTGCTTTTTATAGGGGACTACGATCTGACTAAATTCGGCCCTTGGTATGGTGATGTGTACGGTAGCATCGAAGAGACGATCGATTCCGTAAACCTTCTTCGAAAAATACCAGCAAGGGTTTTTCTTGCAAGTCATGAGATGGGTGTATTCATGGGAGATCCAGGGAAACTCTGGGATGATTACCTGGAAGTCATCCATGAACGGGAACGAAGGTTTATCAAACTAGAATTCTTAATTAAACCCAAGACAATGGAGGAGATCGTGGGGGCATGGATGGTTTACGGTCGCCAACGAGAACCAAAAGCCTTTTTCGAATTCGGTGAGCGGGCATTAATAAAAAAACATTTAGACCGCCTGAAAAGATCAGGAAAGGTTTTTCAGGAAGGGGATAGATACATAAAAAAAGCTGTTGAAAAATGCGGGTCTGCAAAGGCGGTTGAAATAAGATGAAGCTCGGAAAAGACCTCTATGCCTATCTCTGGACCGATCCTTACGAAAACAATTGTAACACTTATTTGATCCATGGAGAGTTAACAGTCCTCATCGATCCGGGTCATTCCCGCCATGTTCCCAATCTCTTTCATCAGATGGAAAGTGACGGGATTTCTCCGGAAGAGATTGATCTGGTCATCCTGACCCATTCTCATCCAGACCATTTTGAAGGCCTCGAAGTCTTTAAAGATAAACCGGTCAAGATAGCGATGAACCGGGAGGAGGAGCGCTACCTTCTTGAAAGTGGGAAACTCCTCTTTGAGATGATGAGACAACCCATGCCTGAATTTCGAATCGATTTTTACTTGAAAGAGGGAGAACTCCATTTGGGTAAGGAAACCTTTCATATCTACCAGACCCCGGGTCATTCTCCCGGCTCTCTTACGATCCATTGGCCGGAGAGGAAGGTTCTCTTCACCGGCGATCTCGTTTTTCATGGGGGCATTGGAAGGACAGACTTTCTGGAAGGGGATTCCAAATTAATAAAGGAAAGCATTGAGAGGATGTCCCATTTGGATACGGAGATCTTGTTGCCAGGCCATGGAGAGCTAGTGATGGGGAGAGAGATGGTGCTTCAGAACTTCGAATTCATACGCCAAAATTTTTATGCCTATTTATAAAACCCTCAGTTGTTCTTTGATCTCTCCCAATTTGGCCTTGTAGGACAGATCTAATTTCTCATTTTCTTTTTTCCAGAGTTCGCCCCCTTCGAGTTTAGGTTCCACTGCGCTCCCGTAGATGCCATCTCTTCTCAAGTCCTTTGTGAATTGAACCCTCACCTCCTCTTTGACCTTTTCCTTTTCTCTTTGATACTGGGATAGCAGATGGTGAAATTGCTTTTTTACCTCGTTGATATTGCGTTGCTTCAATGATTCAATCCCTTTGAGGATCCTTTCGTCGCCATCGCCCAGAGAGAGGGCATCGATCCATTGGGAGAGAAGGAGTTCTTTCACCGTCGCCGCTGTCTTCTTCTCCATTTTCTCAATCTCTTTCAAGATTTCATTCAAGGAGAGGTGTCCTTCCCGATATCGGTGAAAGAGACTGGTGGTCTTCTGCAAGACTTCCTTTTGTTTAATCTCTTCTTTTTCCTTTTCAGAGATGGCAAATTTTTTGGTTCTTTCCATCGCCAATTCTAAGGTGGATTTAATCTCTCCCATGGGTTTCGACCTCTCGCACAATCCCCCCTTCTCCCCCTTTGGTAAAGGGGGAGAAGGGGGGATTTAAAAAAGAGACCCCAGGATAAAACCTGGGGTCTCTTTCTCTTTTAGCCTAACGAGTTTCCACTTAGACCAGAACCGTCACGTCCGTCGCCTGTGGACCCTTCGGACCTTCTGAGATCTCGAACTCTACCTCATCGCCTTCGTAAAGGGTTTTGAACCCATCCTTCTTGATAGCTGAAAAATGAACGAATACATCACTTCCATCATCTCTGGAAATGAATCCGAAGCCTTTCTTCTCGTTAAACCATTTGACACGACCTTTGGCCACTACAACTCACCTCCTTTCTTTTCTGAACTGACGTAAGTTGTAATAGCCTTTGGTCCTTACTAAAAAAGCCACAAAAGTATGGAATTCAAACTTTTGTGGCTTTTTTTATGATCCAAACAACTACTCCTTACAACTTACAATGGCTAAATTATGGAAAATTCTTTTTTAAAAGTCAAGTGTTTTTTCAGAGAACGAATTACCTCATAAAAAATGTTACCGAGATCGTGATTAAAAAGGGATCATTGACTCATAATTCATGTTACCATGCAACAGGCCCCAAAAGGAGGGCGAGTTATGAGTCCACGATCAAAAAAGGAATACATTGAGGCCATCTTTTTACGTTATAAGAAAGCTCCAAGTAAGGGAAAAACGATCATCCTCAATGAGTTCTGCGCCACCTCTGGCTATCACCGCAAACATGCCATCCGAATACTCCGGAGCTTTAAACGGTTTCAGAAGCCCAAAACGAAGAAACGAGGCCGATTCGCTCTCTATCCCCCCGAAACCCTCCTAAAACCATTGAAACGAATCTGGCTGGCAGCCAATCTCCCCTGCTCAAAACGCCTGAAAGCCCTCCTTCCCCTGAAGTGCTCAGGGCACTGCAACGAATCTCTCCTGCCACCCATGATCGACTCCTCAGCCCCGTCCGAATCCAATATCAAAAGCGAGGTCGGGCCACCACCAAACCAGGAACCCTCTTAAGAAAACAAATCCCTATTAAAACCAACCGGTGGGACGAATCGCGCCCCGGTTTCCTCGAAGCCGACACCATCGCTCACTGTGGCGAATCCTTATCAGGCATCTTCACTTATACGATCGGCTGCGTCGATATCGCCACCGGCTGGAGTGAACCAAGAGCTGTCTGGGGAAAGGGAGAAACGGAAGTTCTCGAACAAATCCAAGAGATCGAAAAATCTCTTCCCTTCCCCTTGCTGGGCTTCGATTGTGATAACGGATCCAAATCCCTCAATCATCACCTCCTCAGACATCTTACCCAAAGAAAACACCCCGTTCAGCTTACCCGCAGCCGGGCTTATCACAAAGATGACAACGCCCACGTCGAACAGAAGAACTGGACCCATGTGCGCCAATGGCCAGGCTATCAACGATTCGATCATCCCGATGTGGTCCCTCTCCTCAATCACCTCTACCGTCAAGAATGGAGACTCTTCCATAACTCCTTCTGCCCTTCCGTGAAACTCATCTCCAAAGAAAGGCTCGGCTCAAAAACCCTCAAACGCTACGATCCCCCCCAAACCCCTTACCAGAGAACGATGGAGTCCCCTCACCCCCCTTTCTCAGTAAAACTCCACCTCTCCAAACAACTTGAAAAACTTAACCCTTTCACGCTAAGAAAAACCATGGAACAAAAACTTAAGAAAATCTTCGATTCCTGCCACCCATTACATTCTCACGTCAACGATCCCTTCCGGTAACATCTTTCAATGAGGCAACGGGCTAAGGTAAAAATTATAATCAGGAATAAATTATCCTCTGGACGATCAGCTACCCCTTTCGGAGAATTTACAGAGAGCCCTTTTTCTTTATCTTCTTCATGGCTTTTCTCCCTTGGATAATTAGCTCAATAGAAATCCCTCTCTATCCCCCTTTACGAAAGGGGGAGTCATTTATCTCCTCCC